>JBAXWY010000022.1:0-44453 GCA_037128175.1 Methanothrix sp. | reverse complement strand
GAGGGAGGGCACTTACAGCCTAAAATTAGGCTTATTTAAGCCCAGCTGTACTAGCCCTACCACCAAGTCAGGAAGAGGCCAAGAAAAAAGGATGGTGGCAATTCTGGAAATAGGCTCTATTCCAGCCAGAACTCCTGTGGCCATGGACCGCTTTCTTTAGGGTCCATATCGTCTTTCCCTGCAGCTTCAAAACGGTTCCGTATCATTTCATCAACCTCTGAGATCCTGACCCTGAAGACCTCGGCCAGGATCTCTCTCGCGGCTTCCAGCTCCATAGCCTTCTGACTCATTGCCTTCTTCTGTGGCCTGATTAGCTGCTCAAGGACTCCTGCCATGAAGAACATATTCTACATGTAAGGTTAAGTAGTTTGGCCGGAAAACAATATCAATAGACCATTTTTCCATAAATGGAAATCTTGAATAACATACAATGATAGGAATGAAACCATGAGACTGACTAAAGCCTTCTTAATGCTGACCATGATGCTCCTGATTGCCCTGGTAGCTGGCGCTACCTCCGAGCCATAACCAACGATAAACAACTCATTATAGGAGGAATCGCATGAGATCTTTCATAAGAGGTAGTATATTATGAAATCATGGACAAAACCTGAATTGATCGTACTTGTGAGAGGTTCGACCGAGGAAAGAGTGCTTAGCGCGTGCAAGTATGACAAGCCCACAGGCCCATATCCTTATTTTGGAATATGCGATCAATATGATAATGGGGCCTGTCATCAATGTGCTGCATTTATTCTCTCCTAGCCCCGCCAAGACCAGGCCTCTAAAAATAGTTAAATTTTAACTTTTTTGGAAGCATAACGAAAGTTCGCTTTCACATAAGGCAAGAATTTGAGCCCTGATCTGATCTCTGTTTCTCTTTTCTTGCATATACTCAGATCAGTATCTTACATACTTATAAAAGTTTCTTATTAGTAGGAAAATGGGCAGCTATCGGCTCCAATGCATTTTATTTGAGCTGGAGACCAGGGCTCCAAAAATAGGCAAATTTCTCCTACGCCTCCGGCTAACTGGGCATATCGAAATAACATTCTATACAACCGCTTCCGTAACGGAACATACATAAAGTGTCGTAATAAGACGGGCCATTAGAATTATTCACCTTACAGACGTATAACACGTTTTCTTCTCTGGAACCGCGCGCCACAACAACCAACTGTGGTTTATTCCATTCTGTTTTCATCTTATTCCACCATATTTGCTCTGCTCAATATTACTATAAAGGCATTTGTAAATACCATATAACTGATCGTTTCTTTTGGCAACGGTCTGGAGAGAACAACTATCCAGCCAGAGAAATAATATTTATCTGCTATTATAATAGAAACGAAACCGCAAATCGAGCAAGCAAAGCACTTCGCGAATTTAAATGGAAGCAGTTCTAAGCTTCCATCGCGATCCTACTATCCAACATCAAGGGAGAGCTTCTAGCCGCCCTATGATACGCTAGTTCAAAAGCTCTAATCTCCATGTAAGTGCCTCTGATAATGGCCTTGGGAGAATAGAGGCCATCCACATCAGTCCCCTGATCGCCACCGTTCATCATTCCCACGTGGCTTGGATAAGATCGCCATCGGGAAATTTCGCGATGAACTTTGATGCAAAGGCAAATATATAACCCTGTGAGAGATGATGCAAGACAAGATCTAAAATCGCTAAAAATCGATATCAATGGGGCGAATTACTTAGTAATTATATGCCCAAACCCGGACTCGAACCGGGGACATTCAGATCTTCAGTCTGACGCTCTCCCAACTGAGCTACTTGGGCTCAAGTGGGCCCGACGCGATTCGAACGCATGACCTCCGCCATGTCAAGGCGACGTCATAACCAGCTAGACCACGGGCCCGCGAGCACCTTCCCTATCGCCTTCTCGCAGATAAAGGCTTCGGTCCGACTTGGGAATAGCTAAAATGAAATTTGGATAGGGCCAGCATCGTGCCCGGCCCGCCCACCAATTAATTGTAGTAGACCTCTTTGTGATACTCATCCAGCGCCTTGATGGTTATCTGATCCTTCTTGGCCATCAGAATGGCATCTGCCGCAGCCACAGCCGCCTGAATGGTGGTGATGTAAGGGATGTGGTAGTCCACGGCGCTTCTCCTAATCTGGAAGCCGTCCTTGACCGACTCTTTGGTGGTGGGCGTATTGATGATCAGCTTCACCTCACCAATCTTGATGTAGTCCATGATATTGGGGCTGCCGTTGTAGATCTTATTCACCCTCACCACCGGCAGGCCCGAGCGGCGCAGGTACTCGGCTGTGCTATCTGTGGCAATGATGGAGAGCCCCACCTCATGCAGCTTCTTGGCGGCCACAGCAACGGCTGCCTTGTCCTCATCCTTGACGGAGATGAAGACCATGCCCTCCAGAGGCAGCGGATTGTCCGCAGACAGCTCCGCCTTGAAGAAGGCCAGGCCCAGCTTGTAGTCTATGCCCATGACCTCGCCCGTAGACCTCATCTCCGGCCCCAGCAGCACGTCTGCCCCAGGCAGCTTGTCAAAGGGCAGGAGCACCTCCTTGACTGAGACGTAAGGCGTCTTGGGCTCTAAAAGGGTGCCCTGCTCCCGCAAGGATTTCCCAATCATGACATTGGCGGCAATCTTGGCCAGGGGCAGGCCTACGGCTTTGGAGACAAATGGTATGGTGCGACTCGACCGAGGGTTTGCCTCCAGAACATAAACCGTGCCGTCTTTGTAAGCCATCTGCAGGTTCACAATTCCTACGACCTTAAGCCCAAGCGCGATCTTGCGCACGTAGTCCCTCACCACCTCTAAAACCACACCAGGCAAGGTCTGGGGTGGAATCATGCAGGCGCTGTCACCCGAATGAATGCCTGCCTCCTCGATGTGCTCCATGATGGCGCCAATCAGAACATCGGTGCCGTCGCAAACAGCGTCCACATCGATCTCCACAGCGTTTTGCAGGAAATCATCGATAAGAACGGGATGATCATGGGAGACGCGCACCGCTTCGCGCATGTAGACCTCCAGACCCGCCTCGTCGTAAACGATCTCCATGGCCCTGCCTCCCAGAACGTAGCTGGGCCGCACCAGTACGGGATAGCCGATCCTGGTGGCAACCGCCTTGGCCTCGGTTGGAGTGAAGGCGATGCCGGCACGAGGCTGAGGTATGTTCAACTGGTCCATGAGAGCATTGAACCTCTCCCGGTCCTCCGCCAGATCAATGCTGTCCGGGCTGGTGCCCAGAATCTTTGTCTTCAGGCCACGACGTGCGATCTCCTTTTCCAGGGGGAAGGCCAGGTTTATGGCCGTCTGGCCGCCGAACTGCACCAGTACACCGTAGGGCTGCTCCTTTTCCAGGATGTTCATGACGTCCTCTAAAGTAACCGGCTCAAAGAAGAGCTTGTCCGAGGTATCGTAATCGGTGGAAACGGTCTCAGGATTGTTGTTGACGATATGGGTCTCGATGCCCTGCTCGCGTAGTGCCATCACAGCATGAACTGTGCAATAGTCAAACTCGATGCCTTGACCGATCCTGATGGGGCCTGAGCCCAAAATCAGCACCTTCTTTTTGTCTGAGGGCAAGAGTTCGCACTGGGTGTCATAGGTGGAGTAGTAGTAGGGGGTCTTGGCCTCAAACTCGGCGGCACAGGTATCCACCATCTTGTAAGTTGGAATGATGCCTTGCAAGATACGCATATCGGTTATCTCTTCCCGGCTTTTGCCCACGATGCCGGCGATCTGCTTATCAGTAAAGCCGGTGCGTTTGGCCTTCCTCAGAACCTTTGCATCGAGCCCGGCTCTTATCTCCACTTCCATGGCGATGATGTTCTCCATCCTGTAGAGGAAGTAAGGCTCAATGCCTGTAATCTTCGAGATCTCCTCCGAAGACATGCCTCTCTTCAAGGCCTGGTAGATGGCAAAGAGCCGCTCGTCAGTGGGATTTTCCAGGAGGTTTTTTATCTCCTCATCCGTCCAGATGGTGTACTTTCCCGCGTACCCCAGATCTTTATCGATATCCAGGGAACGAATGGCCTTCATGAGAGCCTCCTCGTAGCTCCTTCCTATGGCCATGACCTCTCCTGTGGATTTCATGGCCGTGGTGAGGGTCTTGTTGGCCTTGACGAACTTGTCGAACGGCCAGCGGGGAATCTTGATAACCACATAATCCACGGCGGGCTCGAAGGAAGCGGGCGTCTCTTTGGTGACATCGTTTCGGATCTCATCGAGAGTCATGCCGATGGCGATTTTGGCGGTGACCCGGGCAATGGGGTAGCCGGTGGCCTTGGAGGCCAGAGCCGAGGAGCGGGAGACGCGAGGGTTGACCTCGATGACCCGGTACTCCCCGTTCTTGAATGCAAACTGGATGTTGCAGCCGCCCTCAATTTCTAAAGCGCGGATGATGTTGATGGCGGAGCTACGCAGCATCTGGATCTCCTTATCGGACAGGGTCTGGATGGGAGTGACGACGATAGACTCGCCGGTGTGAATGCCCATGGGATCCATGTTCTCCATGTTGCAAATGGTGATACAGGTATTGTTCGAGTCCCTCATCACCTCGTACTCCAGCTCAGTCCAGCCCCCCAGGCTCTCCTCCAGCAGGACCTGGCTGATGCGAGACCTCTTCAGCCCCAGTTCGCAGATGGAGAGCAGCTCCTCGCGAGTCCTGGCAATGCCTCCCCCTGAGCCACCCAATGTGTATGCGGGCCGGACTACCAACGGCAGTCCCAGCTCCTCCATGACCGCCAAGGCCTCAGCAAGGGTGTTGACGGCTTTGCTCTTCGGCACGGGCTCGCCCACACGCTGCATGGCCTTCTTGAATAGGTCGCGGTCTTCAGCCTCCCGAATGGACTTGACGGACGTTCCCAAAACCTCTACATTGAATTTCTCGAAAACGCCCATATCCGCGAGCTCAGATGTGATGTTCAGACCCGTCTGGCCGCCGATGCCTGCGATAATTCCATCCGGCCTCTCCTTCTCGATGATCTTGGCCAAAATCTCCGGCACCAGAGGCTCAATGTAGACCTTATCGGCGGTGTCTGGATCAGTCATGATGGTGGCCGGATTGGAGTTGACCAAGACGACCTCGATTCCCTCTTCGCGCAGGGATTTGCAGGCCTGAGAGCCGGAGAAATCAAATTCTGCGGCCTGACCAATCTGAATGGGCCCCGAGCCGATAAGAAGGACCTTATGAATATCATTTCTTTTGGGCATCTCTATCGCCTCCCGGCAACGCCTGTCCGGCCATTCATTATTCTCAAGACCGATCCAAAGAATGGATCTTCCGTGCAGAGCGGTCCGGGATGGGCCTCGGGGTGGTACTGGACCGCCAGAACATTGAGCTTGTCGCTCTTTACGCCTTCGACTGTGCCGTCGTTGGCATTTAGCTGGGTGATCTCCAGGTCCGTGCCCTCCACAGAGCCGGGCCGAACGGCAAAGTTGTGATTCTGAGAGGTGATGTAGACGATCCTTTTTTCCAGGTCTTTGACGGGCTGATTGCCACCATGGTGGCCGAACTTGAGCTTGAAGGTCTGGGCACCCAGTCCCAGGGATATGACCTGATGTCCCAGGCATATTCCAAAGATGGGGATTTGTCCCGCATAGTGTCGGACGGCAGATATGGCCTCCTTGGCCATTTCGGGATCGCCAGGTCCATTGGAGACGAAGAGTGCCTGCGGCGCTGTAGCCTCGATCAGAGATATGTCGGCATGTGCAGGAAGCACAGTTATATCGAATCCACGGCAGGAGAGACTTTTAAGAATATTCCTCTTAATGCCTAAATCCAGCACCGCCATGCGAGGGCCATTGCCTTTCATGCGGTAAGGTGATTTGCAGGTCACATCTCCCAGCAGATTTTGGAGAGAGATATCGGCCTGGGACCTTGCCATTGCCACCACATCCATGTCTTGCACGTCTCTCCTTTCGCCAACGGCAAGCGCGGCTTTCATCACACCAAGCTCTCTTACCTTCAAAGTGAGCATGCGAGTATCCACGTCACATAGTCCGGGCTTGCCCTCATCAATAAGGAACCGGTTGAGCGTTTTTGCGTGACGATGATGTGTTGGACGATCCCAGTATTCCCGGCTAACCATGGCGCGCGGCCACATCCTGTCGGATTGGAAATCATCGCCGCTTATGCCGTAATTTCCTTGCAGAGGATATGTGAACATGAGCATCTGTCCGTGGTAAGAGGGGTCTGTTAATGCCTCCTCATATCCGGACATAACGGTAGTAAAGACCAGTTCACCCGAAACCAAGCCAGGCGCACCAAAACCGGTACCTTCCACCCTTGTACCGTCTTCTAACCCTAAGACCCCAATCATAGTATCGGCAACACAAGAAGCTAAGTCATCTAAATACATTTCGATATCATCATCTTTTTTAAGCTGGAGCCCTATCCCGCATGCATGGAAGTTAAAGTGGAAATCTCAAAAAGCTCCGATTTTAGCCAGGTCTATGCCATAGGCGCGATCGGAGGACACAGCCCCTACGACTTTCGCATTGCCTTTTACAACGACTCGCCAAAGACGATGGTCGAGGACGGCAAGAGCATGACGGTCATGGAGAGAAAGATCGATACGGAGATCATTCTCTCACCCCTGGCGGCCAAGGAACTGGCCAACTGGCTGGTAGAGCACATCAAGGACTACGAGAAGGTCTTCGGAGAGATCAAGAGGCCGGGATCGGTACCCCAGAATCCTGCCATTGCGGAGAAGGGCAGCGAGTCGGCAGCTATCCAGGGATATATGTGAGGCGGCTATGAACAACAAAGAGAAGGTGCTGCTGAACAGAGGCATGGACAAGGTCAAGCAGAATAAGTTTGAGGAGGCTTCGGAGATCTTCGAGAGAGTGCTGGCCATGAACCAGGAGATACCTGAAGTCTGGAACAACCAGGGCGTGGCCCTCTATGGCCTGGGCCGCTTCGATGAGGCCATGCAAAGCTACGATCGATGCCTGGCCATCGACCCCGAAAATCTGGATGCCCTGAGGAACAAGGGCTTTTTGCTGAGAAACCAAAAAAGACTTGAAGAAGCGCTTCTGGTTTACGACTGCGTGCTCCAGAAAGGAGGCGATGCCTATGACCAGGAATCCACGGCCGCAGTACTGACGGCATTAGGACGATTGGAAGAGGCATTGAGTTGCCTGTACCTGGCCAGGGAGGCAATGCCTTTGAAGCGCCTGGAAGACGAGATTGAGATGGTAAAAGGCCTGATGGAACAGAAAGGCATTCCCGTTCCAGAGGAGAGAGCCCCCCCGGAAATAGCCCATCAGAGAGCCCTTCAAAGAGATATTCAGAGAGACCTTCAGGGGAAAGAGTGATATTATCAAAAAGAGAACCTTAAAGCATAATTTTTGGGGGATAGACATTGAAAGGCTTCATAATGATAAACGTTGAGCCGGGAACGGAAAAGGCAGTCCACGATTGCCTGGAGGGCATCAAAGGTATTAGGGAGGTTGTGCCGGTCTACGGAGAGAGAGACTTCATCGCTATTGCCGATGTGGAGAGCATATCCGACCTAAACCGGGCTGTTCTGAGCGTAAGAGAGATCAATGGAGTGACTTATACTCAGACGATTCTTGGCATGGAGCTGAAGTTCTAGAGATTAATGCCCACGCTCAAAGATACCGGCTCACTTGCGCCCCTTTATCTGGCTGTCTTCGTCGCTGTCCTGGGATTCTCCCTGATAGCGCCGTTTTTTCCTCGCTATGTCATGGATATGGGCGCATCTTACACCATGCTCGGATTTATTGTCTCAGTCTACGGAGCGGTGCAGCTTCTAACACAGATACCCATAGGCCGCCTCTCCGATCAGATGGGGCGCAAAAAGATCTTGCTCCTGGGCCTGGCCACATTTTGCTTCCTACCGCTCTTTTACATCTATGCGAAGAATGCAAATTCTCTTCTGTTCATCAGAGCTTTGGGGGGACTTGGTGCCGCAGCCGTCTGGCCTATTGCCATGGCACTGATTATCGATCAGGCAGAAGCGAAAAATAGAGGGGCGGCCATGGGTCGGTACAACGCCGCGTTCTTCTTTGCGTTAGCCTTAGGGCCACTCATCGGAGGAATGCTCTACGATTTTCTCGGCCTGAATGCCCCTTTTTATTTGTGGGCTATTCTGGGTGGAGCTTCGTTTTTTGTTGTCTATTTCCGGGTAAAAGAGCCTGAGAAAATAAGAGTAAAGATGGGCCTTCTTCCGTCCCGGGGAAAGGAAGCACTCATCGCTCCCGGCTATCGGCTCACATTTCTAGCCTGCTCCTCTGTCGTCCTCTGGGCAGGAGTGGTAGGCGGCTTCAACTTCACCATGCTGCCAGGCTTTGCCGCCGGCCTGGGCTTTAATGCTACGGATGTGGGGATAATCTACCTGGTTTATGGAGGCAGCACAGCTCTTTTTAATATCCACTTTGGCCGCCAGGCCGACAAAGGTACAAGAAAAAAACTCATCTTCACCGGCTGCCTGGTGGGAGCCGTCAGTTTTGCTTTTCTTTCCCAGGCGGATGCATTGATCCCCGTCACATTCCTTTTCGCGGGCCTCGGCATGGGGCTTGGCATGGCAAGCCCGGCAGCCGCGGCGCTAATCGCTGATACCACCAGCAACGCGCGACGCGGGGAGGTTTATGGCATCTTCAATACAGCTCGCATGAGCGGTGTGGTTATCGGGCCGCTTATTGCAGGACTGACCGCGGATCTGCATGGGGTTGGCGGTTGCATCTATGTCTTCACACTATTGGCGATTTCCATAACTCTTGTAACTCTATCCGTCCGAGAGTCAAATATAATGAATTGTGAATAAAATAAAAAAAATTTCAAATGGTCGGAACGGTTCTGTCCGCCCTCTTCTCCTATAGCACTCCAGGAGCGTTTAAGGCGTTCCAGGAACCTTGCGAACCGATCCTCAGCGAGGACTTGCTCTGCGCGTACTTCATGTTATTTTCCAGGTGTCCGCCAAAGGTGACCGAGATGGGAGACATGGATGTGGGAGCCTTGCTGCCGATCTGAATGGCATTGGTATTATTGCTAAGCTTAAAGGGAATGGCATTGTAGTAGAAGCTCTGGCCCAGGAGAGGGAAATAGGGAGCATCTATGATTTCCAGAATAGACATATCCGCAGCAGTAAAGGATGCTGCCTTTGCAGGGTAGTTCATCTGGAAGAACATGGGATCATCGTAAAGCCACATCGTTGCCAGACCGGTGCCGGCCAGCATTAATAGCACAGCCAAAGCAATCGTATATTTCATCATAGTTTCTCCCCAGACATCTGTTGGATTTAAACCTATTGGAAAAAGAGATGAGATGGGCAGGACCTTTTTTCCTACCTCATCCATGTTTTTCAAAGCGATGCTCTATGTTGCACTCATCATGGTTTATCTCACTATCTTTTTACAACAACCACCTTTTGGCTCACTACCCGATTTAGCAGTGCATAGTCCTGACCTACCGCGCTGTCATAGCCGGTTGCCGGGGCGTGCTTGCCATCCCTGGCATAGACAAAAATTCTGTAGTTGCCGCCATCGGTTGGTGCATTGGTCCAGGTCCACTGGTTCTTTATCGACCAATCCGATACCATCTTCCAGGCATTGCCTGTGGATGGGCCATTCAGCCAGAACCGGTAGAGTATCGGATCTTTATTGATATCAGTGGCGGTTGCCGTCCATTTCACGATCGTTCCTGCGCTCTGCGGATTTTTCTTGTTGGGCAGAAGAGCCGTCAGCTTGGGCGGCTCATTGGGCGTAAGCAGATACGATGCACCCAGTGCGCTATCGTAACCGGTTGCTGGACTATGCTTTCCGTCCCGAACATAGACATAGACGGTATATTCTCCGCTATCGCTGCCGGAATTGGTCCAGGTCCACTGGTTGTTTATTGACCAATCCGCCACCACCTTCCAGGCGTTGCCTGTGGAGGGGCCCTTCAACCAAAACCGATAAAGGATAGGTTCTTTGTTGGCATCGGACGCTTTTGCTGTCCATTTCACTGGGTTTCCTGCGCTCAGTGGGCCGAGCTTGTCGGGCAGCAAAGCCGTCAGCTTGGGCAGCTGATTGGGTGTAAGCAGATACGATGCACCCAGTGCGCTATCATAACCGGTTGCTGGATTGTGCTTTCCGTCCCGGGCGTAGACGTAGACGGTATAAGCCCCGCGATCGCTGCCAAAACTGGCCCAGGTCCACAGGTTCTTTGTCGACCAATCCTGTACGACCTTCCAGGCTTCTCCGGTCGATGGGCCCTTCAGCCAGAATTTGTAGAATACCGGCTCTCTATCTGGATCTGAGGCTATTGCCATCCACTTTATGGGTGTGCCGGCAACTTGTGAGCTGGGCTTGTCCGGCTTCAGGGAGACGAGAGTGGGCGGCAGGTTTTGCCGCAGCACGGTGAACAGGGCCCCTGCATCGTCATCCCATCCAGACGGGCTGGAGTGCAGGCCATCGCGCACTTGCAATTGAATCTCGCTTGTTCCTGCGTCCGCGGGCGAGGTGGGCCATACGAAGGTCGGGTCGGTCGACCAATCCCGCGCAATCCTCCAGGATCCTCCGGTAGCGGCTCCCTTTAGCCAGTACCTGTAGAACACAGGATTTCCTTCCGGATCCATGGCGGATGCCCTCCACATCACTGTGGCTCCTATGGGCTGCGGGCTAAACACATTGCTGACCAGACCAGTGATAACCGGCGGAAGGTTCTGGTTGATGATAGAGAAGGCGGCTATTTCATAGTCGTCTGATCCACCCGGCCCGGCATGACTGCCGTCTCTAACTGCCACCAGCACCTCGCTGTAGCCGACATCAAAGGGAGTGGTTCTCCAGATCCAGCGGTTGTTATTTCCCCAGCCGGTCTGGTCCATCCAAAATCCGTTAGTTGAAGGACCGCGCAGATAGAACTTGTACTGCAGGGGAGCACCTTCCGGATCGGATGCAACTGCGGTCCACTTGATCCAGCTTCCCATAAACTGGGGTGCCGGCCGATCGGAGAACAGCATGTTGACTCGTGGCGGCAGGTTGGCGCTGGTAAGTGTGAAGGAAACCGTCTTCTTGATGTCGAAGCCTGCCGATCCGGCGTGATTGCCGTCTCTGATCCAGACCTCAATCTGGTAGGGTCCAGGAGCATACCCAACGGTGCTCCATGTCCAAACGTTGTTCGTAGAGTATCCGGTGTCGGCCCTCACAGCAGGGGATGGCGCCGGTCCGCGCACGAAGAATCTGAACTGCAGGGTATCTCCTTCTGGATCAGTGGCCCCAGCGGTCCAGATTACAGGCGTGCCCACCATCCGTGGGCCGGCCAGATTCGGGACCAGCGTGGGATTGGTAGGCAGCAGGTTATTGTTGCGGTTGCCAAAGTCGATTCCCTGCTTATTCTCTCCCGCGGCCAGAGCAAAGGAGTAAACCTGTGCACCAGGCGCAGGTGGCTTGGTCTGCGTCCAGCCGGATTGGGATACCTCGCTCACAACGTAGTTTGCAGGAGTGATGTTCAGGAAGGCATAGGTGCCGTCCGATCCGGTGTTTGTGGTACTGATCACGGTCAGGCTTGTGGCATTCTTTAACTGGATGGTCCAGCCAGGAAGCCCAGCGTCGCCGCCATCCTTAACACCATTTCCGTTGAGGTCATTGAACTTCATGCCAAAGATCGAGCCCAAAGTTGGCAAGGTAGCCAGCTTGTTGCCGAAGTTTTGGTTGCTGGAGCTGCCCGGGATATGAACGGCGCGTACCGTTGGTGTGGTTGCAGTCCAGCCCTGTCTGGCCAGCTCCTTGATCTCGTAGTTGCCAGGCGGGATGTTGATGAACTTGTAGGCTCCGTTGGCATCTGTATTGACCTGTGCCAGCAAGATATCGGGGCCAGGCACCACATATACCAGATCGATTCCCCAATTGGGAACGCCCAGTTCTCCAGCGTCCTTAATTCCATTGCCGTTCAGATCGTTGAATTTCATTCCAGAGATTATGTTGGGGCTGAATGCCGGAACGTTCACCACTACATGAATCTGCGTTGTTACGGTAACCAGTATGGGGTCATCCACCTCGTAGGTTCCCGGCACCAGGTTGCTGAAGGTATAGGTGCCGTCCTGGCCCGTGGTCACGCTGGCGAGCTCTTTGCCGTTCTCTACCAGCTTGACTTCCTGTCCTGGAAGGCCAGGCTCGTCCCCGTCTTGCACTCCATTGCCGTTGGCATCATAGAACTTTTTGCCCGTGATGGATAGGTTGCCCTTGTTGCCGAAATCCTTTCCTGAGACATCCGCATCCAATAGATCGATGCTATATGGTCCCTGAGGCAGAGTCTGAGTCCAGCCTTCCTGGGCGACTTCGCTTACAGTGTATTTGCCTGGAGCGAGGTTCTTGAAGGCATAGGATCCGTCCTGGCCAGTGGTAGTGGCATTGATGATATTGCCGTCTTTGGCGAGCTGAATGTTCCAGCCGACAAGAGCGGTCTCATTTCCATCCTTGACTCCGTTTCCATTCAGGTCGTTGAAATTGGCTCCAAAGATAGACCACGATCCGTGGTTGCCAAAGTCTTTACCGGTCACATCGGCATCTGCAAGCATAACCGAATATGATCCCTCAAGAGGTGCTGTCCTGGCCCAGCCGGACTGCTCGACTTCCTTTACCGAGTAGCTGCCTGGCATCAGGTCCGCGAATTTATAGGAACCATCCTTCCCGGTCGTGGTGCTATTGACAGTGCTGCCCTCTTTGGAGAGCTGGATCGTCCAACCTTCCATTCCAGGCTCGCCGTCGTTGGCCCCATTGCCGTTAAGGTCGTTATACTTCATGCCGGATATGCTGTAAGATGTCAGCTTATTGGCGAAGTTCTTGTCGGCGGCGTCGCCCTCCGACAGATCCACGCTATATGATCCGCTCTCGGGATTGGTAGCCTTCCAACCGGAGGGCAGTGTCTCGCTAACAGTGTAGCTTCCCTTCTTAAGTTGCTCGAAACGATAGGATCCGTCCTCACGAGTTAAGGCGCTGATCTCGCCGTCTGGCCCGGCAAGACGGATTGTCCAGCCGGACAGGGCCTCGCCGCTATCTATGAGAGAGTTGCCGTCCTTATCATCATAAGCTGTGCCGGATATGTTCCGAGCAGGCTCACGAAGAGTCATGAATGCGGACAGCTCGCTGTCAAAGCTATCCGGAGATGCGTGCTTTCCATCCCTAACCTGGGCCTTGACCTGATTTTCGCCTGCATCCGAGGAAGATGTCGTTTGGGTCCAGGTGTTGGCACCGCTCCACTCCGTCACAGGCTGCCAGACTCCGCTGGTTGCCGGTCCACTTCTGAAGAAGCGGAAGAGCAACGGATCTTGGTCTACATCAGTGGCATTGGCAGTCCAGGTTATGGTGGTGCCCGGAATCTGGGGGCTGGTGACATCCGCGCTCAGAGAATTCAAGACGGGTGTCCGGTTTTCTGCCGGTGGAATCGCAGGCTCAGTGGACTTCGTTTCATTGACGGGCTGCTGTGGCGTCACATTTTCCAGTACCAGGGGTGTGGTTATGTTCTCATCCAGAGGAGGTACAACGGTCTCCGGGGCAATCGTCACAGCTTCCGTCTCATTGACGGGCTGCTGCGGCGTCACATTTTCCGGTGCTACTGGTATGGTTATGTTCTCAGTCACTGGAGGTACATTCTCGCCCGTGACAGGCTCTTGCACGGGCTTGGTTTCAGGCGCAGGAGCATTTATGGTGAACTCTGCGCTCATGTTGCCGGCTTCACCCTCTGCTCCCTCGTGCAGGCTGTCCTTAACCTGCACAGAGATCTGGCTGGTGCCTGGCAGCATGGCCGTCCAGGTCCACAGGTTTTCTGGTTGCCAGTCGGTGGCAGGCGTGCCGTTGACCAGGAAGCGATAGCTGATTGGATCGGATTCCGGATCGCTGGCCTGGGCCGTCCAGGTGACTGTTGTTCCCAATAGTTGTGGGCTGACGCTTTCCGTGGTCAAGCCACTAATCACCGGCGATTCATTGAGCTTGGCCGGTACGACTTCTGCCGGCACAACCTCGGTTTGCACAGGCTCTTGCACGGGCTTGGTTTCAGGCGCAGGAGCAATTATGGAAAACTCGCGGCTAATATTGCCGGCAACGCCTTGCGCTCCCTCATGCAGGCTGTCCTTAACCTGCACAGAGATCTGGCTGGTGCCTGGCAGCATGGCCGTCCAGGTCCACAGGTTTTCTGGTTGCCAGTCGGTGGCAGGCGTGCCGTTGACCAGGAAGCGATAGCTGATTGGATCGGATTCCGGATCGCTGGCCTGGGCCGTCCAGGTGACTGTTGTTCCCAATAGTTGTGGGCTGACGCTTTCCGTGGTCAAGCCACTAATCACCGGCGATTCATTGAGCTTGGCCGGTACGACTTCTGCCGGCACAACCTCGGTTTGCACAGGCTCTTGCACGGGCTTGGTTTCAGGCGCAGGAGCAATTATGGAAAACTCGCGGCTAATATTGCCGGCAACGCCTTGCGCTCCCTCATGCAGGCTGTCTTTAACCTGCACAGAGATCTGGCTGGTGCCGGGCTCTATGGCTGTCCAGGTCAATATATTCTCTAGTTGCCAGTCGGTGGCAGGCGTGCCGTTGACCAGGAAGCGATAACTGATTGGATTGGATTCCGGATCGCTGGCCTGGGCCGTCCAGGTGACTGTCGTTCCCAATAGTTGTGGGCTGACCAGGTCTGAGGCCAGATCGGTAAGCACGGGTGGATTGTTTGGCGGAGCACTTATGGCGAAATCGATCGCCTTAGAGCTGTCTCCGTCAGGATTGTGCTTATTGTCCTTGGACTTCGCCTCGATACTGTGAGATCCGATGTCCTCTGCGGATGTAGTCCAGGTCCAGCTCGGATTTTCCGTCCAGCTGGTCTTGGGCTGGCCATCCAGTAAGAACATGTACTGCACGGGATCGGTCTCGGTGTCTGAAGCCGTTGCAGTAAAGGTTACTGCGGCTCCGGCTACCTGCGGGCTGGCCAGGTCTGAGGCCAGATCGATAAGCACGGGTGGATTGTTTGGCGGAGCACTTATGGCAAAATCGATCGCCTTAGAGCTGTCTCCGTCAGGATTGTGCTTATTGTCCTTGGACTTCGCCTCGATACTGTGAGATCCGATGTCCTCTGCGGATGTAGTCCAGGTCCAGCTCGGATTTTCCGTCCAGCTGGTCTTGGGCTGGCCATCCAGTAAGAACATGTACTGCACGGGATCGGTCTCGGTGTCTGAAGCCGTTGCAGTAAAGGTTACTGCGGCTCCGGCTACCTGCGGGCTGGCCAGGTCTGAGACCAGATCGGTAACAACAGGTGGATTGTTTGGCGGAGCACTTATGACGAAATCGGTTGTCTTAGAGCTGTCTCCATCAGGATTGTGCTTATTGTCCTTGACCTTGGCCTCGATTATATGCTGCCCGATCTGCTCTTTGGTCGCAGTCCAGATCCAGACGGGGCTTTCCGACCAATCCTGCACTACCGTTCCATCTAAGGAGAACTGGAATTGCAGAGGATCGCTCTCTGCGTCCATGAATTCGACAGTCCAGGAGATAATAGAACCGGTCTCCTGGGGGCTCTGCTTGTCAGGACTGAAATTGATGATGGCAGGTTTCTGGTTGGGGGACAATATGACGAACGTCGCGCTCTTGCTGTCATCAAACCCATCTTGCTCGGCATGCTTTCCGTCTCTAACCTGGACCTCTATCTGGGCGTCGCCCTCGGCTGCTGTCCAGGCCCACTTGTTGCTGGACTGCCAATCGGTAGTAGGAAGTTGGTTTAAAAAGAACCTATATAAAATTGGATTTTTCTCGGGGTCAGACGCTTTGGCCGTCCAGGTTACAATGCTTCCCGTCTCCTGGGGGCTGTTCTTATCTGCTGCCAATTCGGAAATGACTGGCTTTTCATTGGGTTTATTTATGGTAAATTTTGCCTTTTTGGACGAATCGCCCTCCATATTATGTGATCCATCCCGGACTATTGCCTCAATACTGTGGACACCGATTTCATTGACGGAGGTTGTCCAGGTCCATTGATTCTGATCTTGCCAATCGGTCATCGGCGAACCGTCCAGCAGGAACTGGAACTGCAGACTATCGCTTTCCTGGTCACTGGCTATTGCTTCCCAGTTCACCACAGCTCCGGCTTCCTGGGGGCTGGCTGGAACCGGTGTCAAGCTGGTCATGACAGGTGCCAAATTGGCAGGGGTTACTTCCTGTGGCTGCGCCACGGGTTGCATCTGAGAAGGCTGCTGCTCCTGCACGGGCGGCACATATGTTTGCTCCTGGGCCGTCACAACTGGCAAAGGCTCAACTGCAGGCTGCACCTGAACTTCTGCAGGTGCCGTTGGGGCAGTCAATTTAAAGTCAACTATCTTCTCGTCCGGTGTAAATTGGGGACCAGCATGCGTTTCATCCCTAACCGAGACGCTTATCTGGTAATTTCCAGCATCTTCAGAATTGGTGTCCCATTTCCAGGTCTTTTCGGAAGGGTCTTGGTTTACCGGCTTCCATACGTCACCAGTAGAAGGCCCTTTTAGCCGGAATATGAAGGAAATGGGATCATTTTCCGGGTCTTCTGCTTTGGCCGTCCATTTTATGGAGCTGCCTGCTTCCTGAGGACTGGATTTATCACTCTCAAGAGCGGCGAGCATGGGCGGCTGGTTGGAACTGGCTGTGCCCATGATGTCCGGAGTCGTGAAATCCACCGGTCCGGAATCTCCCGGCAGCTGCGGATCGAATTGTGCATAGGCCGATACGGCCAATAGCACTCCCGTTATCATTAATACTGCAAAGACGAGAAATACGTCTCTGTACTTACCTTTGAATCTAGTATTATTCTTGCACTTGCTATTCGGTTCTTTCATCTCCTCACTCTCCTTTTTCTCACTATCTCACTCGAACTTGAAAATTTCATGACCAAAAGTTATTCCTGGCATTTATGAATCTTTTTTTCACATTGAGGGCTTGTTAGCTCTACACCGTCATTGGCAATTTCATATGAATCCCATCTAAGCAAAGGGATGTTTTGCAGAGTCTTTCTTGGCCAGTATTTCCGAGACCTTGGGGTTCCTGGCTACAGCACGCTCGATGGCCAGCTTTGTAGCCTGATAGTTATATTCATAGATCTTTTTCTTGTCTTTTGCATCCCACTCTATGAACAAGGATACGATAATCATCAGTTCCTCGGCCAGCTCCTGGGGCAGGGTCCCTTCCGCCACGCAGTCCATTACCGCCTCGGCCACAGCCGCCTGGGCAGGGCCGAATATGAGTATTGCCTGTCCGGCACCCTTGATGGTGACCTTGTTTACCATAAGGGTGGAGGGCTTGGCGGGCAGGTTGGGCTCTAAGACCGCCAGCAATGGAGTATGCCCCTTGGCGGGCGAGGCCAGGGCACTGACAAATGCCTGCTCTACGTAGCTGCCTTTGGGCCCAATTACGAGATCGATATGTGCGATCTCCGGCCCTTCTCCCACCAATGCTTCTCCGATCAATACGCTTTGAAAAGGTTGCATCATACGTAGAACATAAGATCTGTATTCATATAAATTTGTACGCTAAGATTTCGCCAAAAAATATATCATTATAATACGCTGCAAGATTAGGCAATGCGAATACTTGTAGTCAACAACTATGGACAGTTCAATCACCTTATCAGGCGCGCCATCCGGGAAAAGGTGGAGACGGACCTCATCTCCAACCAGACGCCGCCGGAGGAGATCGACGCCAACGGCCTCATCCTGGGAGGAGGACCTACACTTGAGCGCGCCGGGCGCTGCGCGGATTATCTGAGGGACCTTGATATCCCCATTCTTGGTATTTGCCTGGGCATGCAGCTCATGGGCACCACCCTTGGGGGAAAAGTGGTTGCAGGCAGCATGGGCGGCTATGCGGAGGTGAATGTGAGGGTAGTCAAGGAAGACGACATCTTGAAGGGCCTGCCGGCCAATTTCAAGACCTGGGCCTCGCACATGGACCTGGTGTCGGAGCTTCCCCCAGGCTTTGAGATCCTGGCCAGGTCGAACGTCTGCGAGATAGAGGCCATGAAGCACATGACAAGGCCGCTGTACGGCGTGCAGTGGCATCCCGAGGTCGTGCACACCGAGCACGGCCTGGAGCTTTTGGACAATTTCATTGCTCTATGCAAGAGATGAGAGAAGATAGGATTTCTGAGCTGAATGAAGCATTCTTGGATGGGAAAAAGCTCAACCCGGCAGAGCTGGCCACTCGGATACAGATAGTAGGGTTTCACTGCCTGCAATGCGGGGAATGCTGCCGGGGAGAAGACAACAGCGTGGTCGTATTTCCTCAGGAGATAAGACAGATCCTGATAGCCACGGGCCTGCAGTGGCTGGATGTGGTGAGCCCGCCGACGGATGGTGAGTGGGACAA
Source organism: Methanothrix sp. (assembly GCA_037128175.1). Lineage (GTDB taxonomy): Archaea > Halobacteriota > Methanosarcinia > Methanotrichales > Methanotrichaceae > Methanothrix. The sequence goes on along the minus strand of JBAXWY010000022.1, from coordinate 26,151 downwards.
AGACGGCTGCTTTCATACCCTGGAGTGGAGGCTAAAAAAAGAGGGCGAATCCTGCCGGTTTTATCAAAATGGCCGGTGCTCTGTTTACCGTGACCGGCCCATGCTCTGTCGCACCTACCCGTTCTATTTAGATAACGGCGAATTGATGTGCTCGGAGTGCCGGGGTCTGGGGGGCAAGATCACGTCCGGCGAGGCGGATAAGATGGCAGAGCAGCTCATTATGCGTTATCTCTTCGAGACCCAGGAGGCCATCGCTCTTTTGGAAAGATACCGGGACTTCGAGAGGGGCGAGGCCGGAAAGGACGGCGAGTGCATCGTGCACGATAGCGAGGGCGAGCACCGGATCGCGGGTGGAGCGCTGCTCGGGTGAGATTTTGGTCAGGGAAAGGAAATGGCAGAATCTGATCGGATTGTGCGAGCCTAACTCTGATATCCATCCTCGGGTAGCCTCCATCGATTGTGCCCTGGTTCTTCAAGGAGCCCAGGGAATCACGGGATCTGCTGCCGAGCCCAGGCAGCCTATTGACTGGTCTTGCTCCTTAATTTCTCCTGCATTTCCGGAGTTAATTGTTTGACAAGCTCGGCATTGTACGAACCCGTAGGCTTTACCGCTAACGGATTGTTGAATATCTGCTGAGCCGCGATCGCATAAGAACGCGATATCGCAGCAAGCGACCCGTCTTTGACTGCAGGATCAACGTCGGTTACAAAGATTGAAACCGTATTGTCGCTGTTGCGGACGATCTCGAAAGTGCGCAGCTGCTGAGGGAAATCCCTTAATGATGAGGTTTCCGCCTCCCAGAAGCCGAGTTCAGGACGCTCATCATCCGGGGATTTAAATGCAGTAATTGTATTGATATGACGATGTCCCGCGATCCACAGGATTAGATTCGGATATGAATGCAGTTTGGCAATCAGCTCTGCTTCGGCTGTTGGGTTCCAACACATCATGGAACCTGTGTGCTCGACGCCTATCGGTATGTGCGCCGCGATGATCATAAGCTTACCTTCAGTCTGACCCTTATCAAGTTCACTTACGAGCCAGTTATAGCGCTCACTGTCAAGAGAACCGTGCCCATAGCCGAGAGATCCATTCCCATAGCCGAGCGTATCGGGATCGTTGGGGTCATCGTTCCTTTGGGTATCGTCGAGCACGATAACCTTGATCGGTAAACTCGTTTTGTTCGGCTCAAAAGTATAGCATGCGAATCCCGTTTTTACGTTAGATTGATTGAATCCATGTCCCATCGGACTTGATGATGTATTAAAAAATTCGCTTATCCACTCCTCTCTCGATAGTGAACGGCGGTTCGGATCGGCTGCAAGTACCTTCGGAGGTATTGCGAAGTCTTTGGCAGGCCCAACGCCAATGATGTCACCGTAAGGCGACCGGCCATCTATTGAGCCCATGTAAGAGCCACGACTATCTAGGCCGAGAGGGTCGATGAACGGATTACCTAGGTTGAGTATGTCATTACCGGTTACACTCTGTCGGATATAATCATTGGGCGGCAGGAAGCCCATCCAGAAATGATCGTGGTTGCCGAGAGTCTGATACCAATTGATCGTCTTATTAAGCCCTGCCGCCTTGTATTCGTCCTGATAATCATTATAAGGTCCGGGGATTGGATCATCTTTGGCACCGGAATCAGGATTTATATTCTTGCCGTCAAGGACATCGATATACCATCTTAGTTCGTTGTACTGATTGCTGTTGCATGTATCGCCCAGAGATATACCGAAATCAAAGGGATTTTGTTTGTGAATGGCATTTATCGTCTGGACGGCTGCGTTGAGAACCTGAGTTGTATACAGCATGACCGGCGAATATGCCGAAGAAGAACCACCTTTGTAGCCCTCATAGATCGCCTGAGCAGGAGATTCTTTGTCGGTGATATGGATGTCGGTTATAGTAAAGAAATTCAGAAGTCTTGTAGAATTGGGGACTGATGGACCGCTATAATTGGCCGGCATAATGTCGAGCCGCTTTACAGAATCGATACCAGGTCCATAACTCCAGTTGCCATAGCCGTTTTGCTTGAATTTTGAAATCTCATAAGGAAGAACCTTCTCCGAACCCGGAGGTATTGAGCCTGGCACGATCGTCTTATCGAGCGTCGTAAAAACATCGGATGCAATCGGGTATCCTTCGAGCAGGCTTTGATTTATGTCGATGCTTTTGCAGCATCCTGATGAAGATAAAATCAGCATGCCCATTAGAAAGACCAAAAATAATGGTTTCATAAAACACATCCTCCTTTAAACATCCATGTAGTGTGACGAATTTTCTATTAACTGTAAATTCGTGCTAGTCCTGTATCCTTACTTGCTATCCTTCCTCGATAAATACTTTATCAAAATTTTAGAAAGCCTTATTAATTGCACATATTATATTAATAATTAAATTATTTGCGTATTAAGATTTGGAGTCAACTACCCCACCCAGAAGAGATGGGGACTCCTTGGGCAACGAGTTGAACGAGACCCAAGAAAAAAGTCCAATAGAAAAAGAACTAACTACTGCACTGCGCTCTTGACCTCATCCACGATCTTGTCGATGAGGCTCTTCTCCTTCTCCGTCTGCTTCTTTTTCGTCTCGCCAAACTCCGCAGCCAGCGCCTCTAAGAGCTGCTTTTGCCGCCCCGTCAGCGAGGAAGGCGTTTTAATCTTAACCTTGACATGTAAATCGCCGCTGCCCAGGCCCTGCAGCCGGGGCATGCCCTTTCCCCTCAGCCGGAAGACGGTTCCCGTCTGCGTCCCTGTCGGCACCTTTATCTTGGCCCTTCCTCCTAAGGTGGGGACCTCCAGCTCTGCGCCCAGCGCCGCCTGAGTGAAGCTGATGGGCGTCTCCAGGAGCAGATCGCTGTCCACACGCTGGAACATGGGGTGAGGCAGGACGTTTATGCCCACGTAAAGGTCTCCGCTCTCCCCTCCAGGCCCGGCGGCATCCCCTTGGCCGCGCAGCTTGAGGTGCTGGCCGTCCTCCACGCCCGGCGGGATCTTGATGTTGATCTTGCGATTCTTTCGTACCCTTCCCGAGCCGGAGCAATCCCCGCAGGGAGCGACGATGATCTGCCCCCGGCCGCCGCACTTGGGGCAGGCCGCGGAGGTGACCATCTGTCCGAAGGGAGTGTTCTGAGCACGGGTGATCTGGCCCGTGCCCCGGCAGTTGCTACAGGTGGTGGGGCTGGTGCCGGGCTTGGCCCCGCTACCGTGGCAGGTGGGGCAGCTCTCTGTACGCGGCACCTCAATGGTCGATTCCAGACCAGTAGCCGCCCGCTCCAAAGTAAGTTGGACATCGTAGCGCAGATCCCGGCCACGAGCGGGCCCGCGGCCCCGGCCACCGCCCCCGAAGAACATATCAAATATGCTCTCTCCGCCACCTCTTCCTCCGCCACCGAAACCGCGCAGCAGATCCTCGAAGTTCACCCCGCGGAACAGGTCCTCTTGCGAGTACTGGCTGTTGATTCCGACATGGCCGAACTGGTCGTACTTCTGCCGCTTTTCCGGATCGGAGAGGACTGCATAGGCCTCGGATAGCTCCTTGAACTTCTCCTCAGCATCGGGCTCTTCCGATCTGTCGGGATGATACTTCATGGCGAGCTTGCGGTAAGCTCCCTTGAGGTCCTTCTCGCTCGAATCCTTGGGTACTCCCAAGACCTCGTAGTAGTCCTTCTTCTCCGACATTTTTTATTCAGTCCCTTGTGACGTCATTTCTTAGAGCGGTCCAATTTGCTTGCCTTGCCACTTCGTGACTTACTTCGTCACTTCTTATCGTTTACTACTTCATAGTCGGCATCTACGGTCTGATCCGACTGCCCCTGACCGGACTCTTGACCTGCGCCCGCACCCTGCGATGCTTGCTGCTTTTCTTGCTGATCCGATGCCGCCTTCTGGTACATGGCAGCAGACAGCTCGTAAACTGCGCTTTGCAGGATCTCGGTCTTGGCCTTGATCTCGGAGATCTCGCCTCCCGTCTGGGCATTCTTCAGGTCAGCAATGGCCTTCTCGATCTTCTCCTTCTGCTCGGCGCTGGCCACATCGCCTGCCTCTTTGAGCATCTTCTCCGAGGCGTAGGCCAGAGAGTCAGCCGCATTCTTGACCTCAATCTCTTCCTTTCTCTTCAGGTCATCGGCAGCGAAACGCTCTGCGTCTTTGATCTTGGCATTGATTTCATCCTTGCTCAGTTTGTGAGGCGCAGTAATGGTCATATTCTGCTCCTTCTTGGTGGCCAGATCCTTGGCCGAGACATGAATGATGCCGTTGGCATCAATGTCGAAGGTGACCTCGATCTGGGGAATGCCGCGAGAAGAGGGCGGAATGCCCACCAATGTAAACCTTCCCAAAGAGACATTGTCTTTGGCCAGAGGCCTTTCGCCCTGCAGCACATTGACCTCAACACTTGTCTGATTATCTGCAGCCGTTGTGAATATCTGGCTATTTCGAGTGGGAATGGTGGTATTCCGTTCAATCAGCTTGGTGGTGACAGAGCCCAAAGTCTCAATGCCCAGGGAGAGAGGTGTTACGTCCAATAGCAGCAGATCCTTGACTTCGCCGCCCAAAACGCCCGCCTGAATGGCTGCACCCATAGCCACGCATTCCATGGGGTCAACACCACGCTCAATTTCCTTGCCCATGAAGCCCTTTACGAACTCCTGCACAATAGGCATCCTGGTAGGACCGCCCACCAATATGATCTTGCCGATCTCTGATTTCTCCAGCTTGCTGTCCCGCAAGGCCTGGGTCATGGGACCGCGACAGCGCTCAATGACATCCTGGATGAGTTCATCGAGCTTGGAGCGGTCCAGAGTCATGGAAAGGTGCTTGGGGCCGCTCGCGTTCGCTGTAATGTAAGGCAGATTAAGGTTGGTCTGCATCACGCTGGATAGCTCGATCTTGGCTACTTCTACCGCTTCCCGCAAACGCTGCATGGCCATGGAATCGCCCTTCAGGTCGATACCCGACTCCTGCTTGAACTTCCCCAGGACAAAATTTGTCAGCCTTTCGTCCATATCTCTGCCACCAAGCTGGGTATCACCAGAGGTGGACTTGACCTCGAAGACGCCCTCGCCAATCTCCATGATGGTGACGTCCAGTGTGCCGCCGCCCAGATCAAAGACCATGATCTTGTGCTCGCCCACCTTATCCAGGCCAAAGGCCAGAGCTGCAGCCGTAGGCTCATTGATGATGCGAACAACCTCTAGGCCAGCTATGGTTCCGGCATCCTTGGTCGCTTGCCTCTGGTTGTCATTAAAGTAGGCAGGGACGGTTATTACGGCTTTATCCACGGTGTCGGCCAGATAGGTCTCTGCATCCGTCTTGATCTTGCGCAGGATCTGGGCGGATACATCCTCAGGGCTGTACTCCTTTCCATAAACCTTGACTTTGTAGTCCGTGCCCATCTTGCGTTTGATGCCCTGGATGGTGCCATCCGGATTGGTGACTGATTGTCTCTTAGCAGGCTCACCAACCAGAACCTGGCCCTCTTTTGTAAAGGCCACGTAGGATGGAAATGCCTTGCCGCCGATGCTTGTCCCTTCTGCGCTGGGAATTATGGTGGGTCGGCCGCCGATTAGAACTGCAGCCGCCGAATTGCTGGTCCCAAGGTCAATGCCGATAATTTTTGACAAGATCTCATCTCCTGAAATTGAAAGTTATCACAACTTGTGAATATTTAAGCATATCATCATTCATCTTTTCGCCACTGCAACCTTTGAGAAGCGAATGACATGAGAATTGAAGATATAGCCCTTCTGTATCTCTTCCGCCACGATGCCCTCTTCCAGCTCTTGTGTCGTGACCTGAAAGAGAGCTTCATGCCGATAGGGATCAAACCGCACGCCCTTGGCCTCGATGGGCATGAGCCCTTCCCCCGACAGTATATCGAGCAGCTGCATGTAGAGCACCTTGCTGCCCTCGTCATGCTTTGCCGCCACATCCAGGCTGTCGAGCACGGGAAGAAGCTTTGAGACGAGCTTCATAGAGGCGTATCTTATATTATCCTCTTTCTCGCGAGCCGATCTTTTCATGACATTGTCCAGATCCGCCCGACAGCGCATCAAGAGGTCGAGCCGTTCCTCTGCCAGGGCCTGGGCAAAGGTGAGCAGTTCTGTCAGCTCCTCGACATTCATGCCTGAAGTATCCTGTTTCGTCTCAGATTTCGCATCTGTATCCGCATCCGCCATAAGCTCCACCCAACATTTGTTATTAAAGAATGAATTGGGCCGGCTTTGCCGGCGCCTTTCAGTTCCTTGTTCCTTTAGTAGTGAGGCATCTGCATGGGAGGCCTGGTGTAGTCATGCGGGCTCTGGCCGGGCTTGGGAGCCATCTCTTCTCTCTTGGCAGCGATGACATCATCCACCCGCAAAACCATGGTGGCAGCTTCGGTTGCTGATTTGATGGCCTGGGTTTTTACCTTTAAGGGCTCTACAACGCCAAGAGCCAGCATATCGGCGGGCTCTCCCGTTATTAAGTTCAACCCGAAGTTCTTCATGCCTTGCCCGCTCTTGGCCCTCAGAGCCGCTAAGCTGTCCACGGGATCAAAACCTGAGTTCTCAGCCAGGGTCAGGGGGATGGACTCCACAGCATCGGCAAAGGCCCGGACAGCCAATTGCTCTCGCCCTTCCAGGGTGGATGCATACTGTCTCAGATTCTCAGCCACAACGATCTCCGGAGCGCCTCCACCAGGTACAATCTTTCCCGAGCGAATGACGTCCATTACCACATTGAGGGCATCATCCAGGGCGCGCTCCATCTCCTCTAAGAACTGCTCCGATACGCCGTGCAGAATGATGGATACTGCCTTGGCCTTCTCGCAGCCCTCCACGAAGATCATGTGCTTATCTTTGCCGATCTTGCGCTCTTCCACAAGAGCCGCAGATCCCAGATCCTTGGAAGTGACGACCATCACATCGCCCACCAGCCTTGCCCCCGTGGCCAATGCCAGCATCTTCAGATCTTCTCTCTTAACCCGGCGAACAGCTAAAATTCCCAGCCTTGCCAGATAGTTTTGGGCAAAAACGCCGATGCCCTTCTCGCAGAAGACAACATTGGCTCCGGCTGCGACAATGGCATCAACCTGAGACCTTATAACCAGCTCTTCGCCCTCTTTGAAGCTGGCGAGATTCTTGGCCTCTGTAATAGTGATCTTAGCATCCGTATCCAGCTTCTTCAGCTCGAGAGTGCCTTCCAGGAGCATAATCTTGGCATTCGCTACGCTTTTTGGCATCTCCAGGGTTGTTCTCTCTTTCTCGATTACTATGCCGTAGTTTATGACAGAGTCCTCGATTCTGCCGCCTGGGATCTGGACGATCTTGATATTCTCTTCAATGTCCTTGCCCTCAAAACCGGCCACAGCCCGTGCTGCATCCACAGATATTTTTGCCAGCGTATCCATGGCGATCTCTATGCCCTTTCCTCGCATGGCTGTCTGGGCAATCTTCAAAAGCACGCGCTCGTCGCCCGAGACGTCTATAGCCATCTCGGAAAGCACTTTTTGCGCCCTGGCTGCAGCTTGCTTATATCCCTGCACAATAACTGTGGGGTGGACATCCATATCCAGTAACGCTTCGGCCTTTTCCAGCAGCTTGCCCGCGATTATCACCGCCGTGGTGGTGCCGTCTCCAATCTCATCATCCTGGGCTTTTGCCACCTCGACAATCATCTTGGCCACAGGGTGCTCAATATCCATCTCTCTGAGAATGGTGGCACCGTCATTGGTGATGGTTGCCTCTTCGCCGGCGATGAGCATCTTGTCCATCCCTTTGGGTCCAAGGGTGGTCCGAACAGCCTCTGCGACCGCCTTTGCAGCTAAGATGTTCCTGCGCTGCGCATCTTTACCTGTATCTCGTTTGCTTCCTTCTTTCAATATAATTATCGGTACGCCGCTCAAACCTGCCAAACCTATAGTCCTCCCCGACTTTTTTTCATACTACCAGTTTGAAGTTCTATATAAAAGATTCGCATGATTTTAGCCAGTATTTGTATGTACCAGAAGATATATATAGTCTATATAGGAAGATCTATATAGTCATCTCTTCGTCAAGCCAATTGGAACAAATGACATTAAAAGGGATCTAGGGTGACAACGAAGATCATCTCGAAAAATCTAAATCTCTGGTATGGAGAAAAGCAAGCTCTCAAGGACATAAGCCTGGATATTCCTGAGAAAAAGATTACAGCGCTCATCGGGCCATCCGGCTGCGGCAAGTCCACTTTTATCCGCTGTCTGAACCGGATGAACGATCTCGTAACCAAGATTCGCATTGAAGGCCAGGTCCTCTATGATGATATCGATATTTATGGAAAAGATGTCGATGTCGTGGAACTGCGCAAACGGATAGGCATGGTATTTCAAAAGCCTAACCCCTTCCCCATGTCCATTTACGACAACATTGCCTATGGCCCCAGAATTCACGGGCTGAAAAATGTCGATAAAGTTGTAGAGCGCAGTCTATTGGATGCCGCCCTCTGGGGAGAAGTTTGCGAGAGGCTGGACCAGCCGGCCTTGGGTCTATCCGGCGGCCAGCAGCAGAGGCTGTGCATCGCCAGAACGCTGGCCATGAAGCCCGATGTTATCTTATTTGACGAACCATGCAGCGCTCTCGATCCCATCTCCACCGGCAAGATCGAGAGCCTCATGGAGACCTTAAAGGACAACTATACCCAGGTGATTGTGACCCATAACATGCAGCAAGCGGCCAGGATATCCGACTGCACCGCCTTCTTCTTGCTAGGCGAGCTGATCGAGGTGGGAAAGACAAAACGCATCTTTGAGATGCCGACGATAAAGAGCACGGAAGATTATATCACCGGAAGATTTGGCTAATAGCAAAGGTTTTGAGGAGAGGTAAGATGAGCCCGTATCGTGAGCGGTATCACAGAGATCTGAAGGAGCTGAAGAATCTTACAAAAGATCTGGCGGATCGGGGTGGGGAAGCTATAGATAAATCTGTTTTAGCCTTAGTTGATGCAAATGTGGATCAGGCCAGAGAGGTCATCAAACAGGACCAAGAAATGGATGATTTGAGCCTGAAGATAGAGAATTTATGCATGGAGCTCCTGGCTTTGCAGCAACCGATGGCCAAGGACCTCAGACGCATTATCGGCATCTTAAAGATTGGCATCGATCTGGAGAGGATCGGCGACCTGGCAGTAGATGTGGCCAGAGTTACCACACAATCACAAAATAAGATTCAGATAACTAAGCTCGAGTACATTCCTCGCATGGCAGAGATCAGCAAAAAGATGCTTGAGCAGTCCATGGAGGCCCTCATGAACAGCGACGCAGATTTGGCCAGACAGGTCACCAAATGGGATTATGAGATCGATGGGCTTTATGTCAAAGCCAGAACCAAGCTCCTGAAAATAATTATTGAAAGGCCCGATGTGATCAACGAAGGAACAGCTCTGCTCATGGTGAACCGGCATCTGGAAAGGACCGGCGATCATATCTGCAATATTTGTGAGACTATCGTCTACATGGTGGAAGCAAAGAGAGAACATCTCAATTAGGGCTATTTATGGACACAAGAAAGGTACAGAGAACCGGCAAGTCGACATTTATCGTCTCCCTTCCCAAAAGCTGGGCGACAAAGAACGGCATTTCTGCCGGTTCGATAATTTACATTAATCAGGGGGATAATGGATCTCTCACACTGTCCACGGATCGATCCGAGCGCGACCTGCGAGTGCGCCTGGATATTGGCGACAAAATGGGCGAGCATCTGGTAAGGGATATCATCGGATGCTACGTGGGCGGCTATAGAACCATTGAGGTTACATCAGGGCACATGTCCTCTATGCAGAAGAAGGACCTGCACCAGATCGTCAACAAACTCATAGGCCCCGAGATTCTGGAGGAGACCATAAACAAGGTGGTAATTCAGGATCTATTAAGCTCCGAGGAGCTTCAGTCCGAACGGGCACTAAAAAGAATCAGAACCGTAGTGAAATCCATGATCACCGATTCGCTCTCCAGCCTTTTAAATAATAACGAGGAGCTGGCGATTGATGTTATCCAGAGGGACAATGACGTGGACCGGCTCAACCTTCTTATCTCCCGCCAGTTTACTGAGATCCTGAGATCGGGCTCTGTCCGGCAGGAAACGCTCAATCCCATTACGGCATTCAATTATATGCAGGCGGCTTCCAACCTGGAGCGCATAGCGGACCACGCCCATCGCATTGCCGAGATCGCCAGCCTGCGAAGCTACAACCTGCCCGAGGATTTGAAAGCGGAGCTTTCCCGCATGGATTCATTGCTGTGCGGCCTGCTTGACGACTCTATATCCTATTTGCTGCAGACTAACTCCAACAAGGCCAATGAGCTTATAGACAGAATAAGAGAGGTCCAGAAGCATGCGGAGGGGATAGCCAAATCATCCGACAGCAAAGACAAATCGGAGATGGTGGTTCGGCTGGTTCTGGCCAGCAGTCTGGAGCGCATGCTTGACTACATCATGAACATCGGCGAATTGACCATAAACCTCAGCCATGCTACTCACTCCACTGAGAAGGCGTGAGGCTCAATATACTTCTGTTAATTTGAATAACTCTGTCCGTACGCCCCCCGCCCGTGCGCGTGTGTGGCGGACTGGTGCATATGCAGGGGGAGGTCGTGGAAGGGCAACGGAGGGGCGCCGGGGCGCGGGGCTCGCAAGACCTTGGAAAGCAAGGCGAACGGGGGCGGCTAGCCAGTTTCAGCCAAATGGAAGATATTGCTATCAGCATCCGAACTGGCTCGCTAAAATGAATCAGGATTTTGTGTATTTATATTATCTTTTTCATCTCATCCAAAACATCCTCAACGAAGACATCTCTGCACTCAAAGACATTCTTCTCACTGCCGAGATGAAGATGATGCGGGTATGTTTTCATATTGGGCCAGTGGGGTGCATTGTCCCATCTTTGTACCATTTTGTCGCCTTTCCGGACATGGTATGAATAGCTTCTGAAGTCCCTGCCATGAGACTCATTGATGTGGAGAACGTATCCTCCCTTCAATGAGGCGATGGCACGCAGTGCTTGTCTTCCTGGCTCTTGGACTAATACGATTACTGCAATCTCCAAAACGACGTCGCTGTCTGACAGGACATCGAGGATCTCTTGCGCTTTCATGCCTTGAGACCTTTAAGTCTGGCTTCGACGTTTCTCCAGTAGCTTCGAGCCGATTCGTAGCTCTCCCAAATTATGAAGTCATCCCATTCTTCAAAGGCCTCTTCCCCAATCCTTGATTCAATGCGCCTCTTAAAATCCTCAAAGCTCATTTTATGCTTGGCGCACATCTCCGATATCTTGAGATCAAATTGGCGGATCTTTGATGCAGCCTGATCCAGAACGAGGCATTTCAGGGCATCCTTCTCGTTTTTAAATAAGCCCTCTCTTACGAGCATGGCGATGGGCTCAAAGACATCCCTGGATACCTCGACGATGTCGTTCATTCTCTCACCAACTGGAAAAATGTGGCTCTAACGATATAAATCTTAGTGATGATTGGATATGAATCATTGGACTGACATTAGCTGCCTGCTCCAGACCCGGAGCTGGCTCCGAGCGCCCCCCAGCCTGCGCACGCGTGGGTGGGCAGCTGCCTCATGCGGCTGTGCGTAGATCGTGGCCCGACCAGGGGACGATCGCCAAGCTGCCAGACTTCCCTTGCATAATAGGACAATCGCCTCACACGAGGACTATTGCGAACTCGATTCCCTTTCCAGACGAAGCAGCTTCTCCTTCATCTCTTTACCCCAGAGATATCCGCCCAGGCCGCCCTTGGCGACCACGCGGTGGCAGGGCACGAGAATGGCAAAAGGATTCGTGGTCATGGCCCGGCCCACGGCCCGCGCCGCCCCCGGCTTGCCTGCGCGCTCTGCTACCTGGCCATAGGTTCTGGTCTCGCCGCGCGGGATCGTCTGCACCAGGGCATAAATCTGCTTTTGAAAATCGGTACATTCGGACATGTCCAGCTCCGCCTTGGGGCAGGGCGCGCCCCACTCCAGGTAGGCGGCGATCTCCAGAGCCAGCTCAGAAATATCGACCGGCATTTCCTGGGAAAAATAGATCCTGGTTACCATCCCCTCGCGCCATTCTATCCAAAGATAGCATCCCAAAGATGGAACGGAGGCACCGGACGTCATCCTTTGATGATCTCTTGAATGGTCTTGAAGCGGCCCAGTTCGATCGTCTCCACCAGAAGGCTGTTGGTGTCGAGGATGGCCACACTGGAGAGGCCGGTGAAGTGGCCCCAGATCTCGCCAGGGTTGACCAGGAGCGTCTTGCCCTGCCTAGTCACCTCAGCGCGATGGTTGTGGCCGCGAACCACGACATCGTAGAGCTGTGAGGCTACCACTGCCTTTACCAGCGCCTCCTCGGTGCCGTGCAGGAGTGCGATCTTCAGGCCGTCCGCCTCGATCTCGCCAAAGTCGCCCAGGTACTCACCGCCCACGCGGGCAAATTCGCGCTGCAAGCCTACCCGGTCGCCGTCGTTATTTCCGTAGACGAGCTTGAGGGGAATGGCAAAGCCTTCGAAGGTGTAGCAGTTGCCCGACCCGATCATGTCACCGGCAAAGAGCACCAGAGCCACCTTCTTTTGAGAAAAAACCCGCAGAGCATCCTTGACGCCTTGGATACTGTCATGGGCATCGGACATAATTCCTATGAGCATCAACCACCCGCAGATTGCATCCGATAATTATATTTTGCCATAGCACTGCCCCCACCAAAAAGCGTTTTGAGGGCATTAGGCTCGAAGGGCTTAAGTACAAGGAATTACCTGGTAGCGAGAGGCCCGCCTTAACTCAGCCTGGTAGAGTGCGCGGCTGTAGTATGTCTCGCACCGTAGAGGTGCTACGCGCAGTCACCGCGATGTCCCCGGTTCGAATCTGGGAGGCGGGATCTGTCTATTGTCCGGATGGTGTAGTGGCCCATCATGAAAGCCTGTCGAGCTTTCGACCCGGGTTCGAATCCCGGTCCGGGCGTTGATTTACAGGTCAGAAGAGGGGACCTCGCAAGGGTTCTCGTTTTTCTCTTTATTTTATCACCTTTCTTATGTTTTTATGGGCTTTGTTGCCATGCTCGAAGACATGTTCTTGCCTGGCAGCAGCCTATCATCTAGAGAAGCCGTGCAAACACGCGCGCAAGTACTTCCCTTAGCCAAAGAGGAGCCTTGGTCGCGAGACCGCCGTCGCAGAAGGCAAGAAGAGGTTGCATCCAGTTTGGCATAAACAAGGGACTTATTGGCGAGATGGGTCGGAAGCCGCCTTTCAGAGGGTTGCGAGAAGGGCAGAGAAGCTTTGTCATGGCGCTTAACAATTAATATCAAATTTATTACATATTTTTACTCGAAATATTTAAATCCGACCCTTCTAACTCCTTACCAAAAAGAGGTAAGATATCTTGAAGATCAATCTTAAAGTAGGGTCTGTTCTGCTTTTTATTTGTCTTGTTCTCTCATTAACTCTTCTGCAGGGACAGGCGGAGGATTAAGAACTAACATTTCTTTAAAAAAATGACATAGACTTTTCCGGCACAAAAAAGGAAAAGTCTCACTTGCTCGCTATTATCGGGTTCGCAGCTTTCTTCTTTTTTTGCCTTTCCTTATTAGTCATGGCTTTTTTGCTTTTGCCTTGGGCTCGGTTTTTTTCAGCCATATCATCAACTGTGGCTGCCTTCCTTAAAAAGGGTTGGCATCTGCCATCAGATCAAACGCCTCTTTCCGGCGATCGCTCCTCAGCTCCTTGATGTACTCGCGCCTCGTCCCTGTACGGAAGCTTCGTATCAACCAACCTATGGCCCACGGTCTCGATTGATCCTGCTTATTCCAATGTTATGGATTTCATTTGCCTCTTTGTCCCTGAAACCGCTTACAAAGCTCATGAAGCGATAAACATCGGGAAAGTTTGAGACCAGACCCACGGAAATGCGTATACTGGCCATCTCCTTATCTCGTATCAATTTGCAGGTGACTTCTCTTTCGGGACTGTTGCCCTCAAAGCATTCTGCCATCCTATCCCGGGTTATATTATGGGTCACTTCACCATCTCCCGGGTTACAAAAGCAGCCCGTCCGCAGGGAGATTCTAGCCTTGCTGGCCAGGTCTTGAATCCAAGCGCAATCAAAGTTTTTCCCGTTAGCATCGCAGAGATTGAAGGCGATTGTACCGCCACGTTCTTCGCAGCCATGAGGGCCATAAATCTTGACGAGAAGCCGCCCATTACTGTGCTTCAGAACATGCATGTTGCCCAGCAACCAGCCAGTAAGACATCTTACTCTTTCATGAATAGTCTGAACGCCGATACCGTCGATATATCTTAATCCGATTTCAACTGCGGGTATGTTGAGATAATTGACGGTACCATCTTCAAAAGCCTCAAAAACATCTTTTCCCTTATGGAGACAGTACCATTTTTCATCTTGAGTAGACACCATAGTAATCGTCCCACCGGCAAACCATGGGCGCCGTAACTTCTTGAGTGCATCTTTTCGAGCCAGCAGGCAGCCTATCCCGGTAGGATAACCGAAGATCTTGTAGAATGAAATAGGGACGAAATCAGGGTGCCACTTGCTCAGATCCAGGCGGTTGGTGGGAACGAATGCCGCGCAGTCCAATAAGACATCCCAGCCTTTATTTTGGGCTTTGTCTATCCAATCCAATGAATGCTGCACTCCAGAGAAGTTCGACTGTGCGGGATACGCAAACAAATTATGGCCACCGGGTCGTGGTAGTCTATGAAGGCAATTCTCCAGTTCGTTCTCGTCAACTCTTAGGTCACGATCTCTTACAGGAAAGTAGGTTACCTTGGCACCCTTCTCCCTGGCAAATACTCTGATGCCATTGACCGAATTGTGGTTATCGACGGTCAGCAAGAAGTTATCGCCGGGTGTAAAGGGATAGGCTTCACCCACAAGCTTGAGTCCACCAGTAGCATTGGGCGTGAAGATAACTGCATATTCATCTGATGATGCCCTGAAAAACTGAAATACGTACTTTCGTGCCAGCTCCACCAGATGGGTCATCGCCGATGAAGTAGGATTTTGGGAGTGAGGGTTGCCGAAAACGTTGCATTTCAGCAAATTCACGTGCTTTTGGAGCTGGCTGTCGGCGTACAGTCCACCGCCTGTATAATCCAGATAGATTTGATCTTGCCAGTCCAGCCGCCCATACTCAAGTGCCCGCAGTTCATCAAGGATGTGCGTAGTTTCAAACGTGGGATGAATCCGCCTGAATTCAGCAAACGCGACATCCATTTGTTCCGGACTGTAATCTTTATCTGACATGTACATAGTAGTCCTCTAAATTTTATCACGAGAAGGATGGAATTATTTTGTTATCTCCATAAAGTGGTCGTATACCGCCTTCGGCCCCCAATAGTCATCAGATGTTGTCAACATGTTACACCCACCATAATACCATCATGTAGGTAAGACAACATATAAATAAACTTTATCCGAGAATCGATAATTTTCGAGTTCTATATCTAGCGTGCTGGCCTGCAAAGATATATCGAATAGAAAGGAGTTAGAGGAGTTTTATCTGGCTCAAAATTCAATCAAGGGCTACCCAACCAAAATTTTGCCATGCTTGTCGATCTTTCCTTCATAGATCCTTGTAGAGCTTATGCGGACAAGATCCTGAGCCAGTTGATACTCAACCACGGATATCCGCAGCGGCTTCAGGTTTTTCTTTGCTCTTAGCCGGTTGATCTTCTCGGCCATGGGCAAGGTCTCCGGAGAGACGACAATAAAATCAAAGTCTTCATAGATTGAGGAGCCGCATTGATCGTCGATCTTAATGATGTTGGCATGCTTGATGCCAAAGCACCTTTGCACGACCGCCCGCAAATTCTTCTCCCTGACATCAAAATCGCGCACGGATCGGGTTCGGCTCTCTCTGGCCATCTCGTCGGAGGTGAGACCAATTACTACCTCGCCCTCTCCCCCCAGATCATAGGCACGCCTCAACAAGGAGATATGCCCGTCATGAATGGGATCGAAGGTTCCTCCTACTGCAACTCTGGCCATCAAGCCCGCTAAAGAGAGAGCCGTATAAGAACTTGACGGCCTTACCGCGCTCTTAGATTCGCCGTCCCCGGAAGCGCTCCAGGATCTTGGTCACAATGCGGCTGGAACTGCAAAGAAGGCAGGGCTCATGCTCCTCGATGCGCACAATCCGGGGATAGAGGCCGCGGCGAAATAGCTCCGCCTGCAAAGCCGCCTCATCAAAATGCTGATCATAGCCCAGCGTGATTATGTCCGGGTTGAGCTGCTCAACCGTCCGGAAGATATCCTTCTCCTCGCCCAGCACGGCTCTGTCCACGACCTTGAGGGACTCTACCATTCTCAGTCTTTGCTCCTCAGGCAGGATGGGTTTGGGCTTGTGGCGCACATTCACATCCCTGGCAACAATTACCACCAGCTCGTCACCTAACGATCTGGAGTGCTCCAGGTAGAGGACGTGACCGGGATGAAGAAGGTCAAAGGTGCCCGTGGCGACTACCAGCGTCAAGGCCTGTCCTCTTTGAATTCGTCATCATCATCGAAATCGTCATCAAAGCCATCGTCCTTGAACTCCACATCCAAAATGGCCAGATCGCGCCGCCTTCCCGCGCCGTCATAGCAGGCGAAGCTTTGCTCGTCGAAAGGCGGGCCGACAATGATGTTGTAGTCCCCGGTACGAGAGAAAAAGATGAGGTCCGGCTCAGATGGCCTGAGATCGCCGGAAGGATGGCTATGCACTGAGCCCGCCACTGCCATGTTGGGCAGCATGTAGAGGCGAACCAGGGCGCTCATGCGGGAGCTTTCCGTGCCGGGCAGGATGAGAACCTCAGTGATGATCTCTTTATCAACCTGAAGCAGCCCTGCGAACTCCACCGGCAGAGAGGAACGGGACGCCTCTAAGATGAAATGCAACGTATCCCGAGCAATGCCGCGCACCTTTCTCGTCCTCATCTTTCCCTCATCTTTCTGTCCCTCGGTCCATAGCTAACTTCCGGCTCACAGCGCCTCCGCTTGGCAAGGGCGCAGATGAATGCAGTCTCCCGCTAATACCCGTTTCAGCTCATCTCCGGTCCGAAGGAGAAGGGCACCGTCCTCTGCCAGATCCACGGCTTCGCCTACCAGGTCGCCTGCCGCGGAGGTAATGCGCACCTGCCGATTCAAGGTGAGCGATCGGCTGCGCCATTCTTCATAAATATCTTTGCTTCCCATATTTTCGTAGGCCACTTCTATCTCCTCAAGAATCCTGCAGATCAGCTCGCACCTATCGATGTCGTGGCCAAGCTCTGCCGCCAGAGAGGTCGTTCTCCACTCGGCAGGAAAGCCGGATAGGTTATTATTGGCATTGAGGCCCAGTCCCACCACGGCATAATCCAGCCGGTCCACCTGCGCGCTCACCTCCATGAGTATGCCGCAGATCTTTAGCTCCCGGATCAAGAGGTCGTTGGGCCACTTGATGCCGGCATCCAGGCAGAACATGGATGAGAACGCACGACAGAGAGCTACGCTCGCGGCCATGTTTATCTGGTAGACAAGATTGAGCGGCATTTTTGGCTTTAAGATGAGGCTCATCCAGATTCCACCGGGAGGCGAAGCCCAGGGCCGGGAGAGTCTGCCCCGGCCTTCTTTCTGGGTCTCGGCCAGGATGACGGTGCCGTTCGGGCAATCGCGAGCCAGAGAGAGGGCAACGGCATTGGTGGAGCCAACCTCGTCAAAGATGCGCATATCTCTTCCCAGCCACTTTGTTTTGAGGCCGCAGGAGATGCGGTCTGCATCCAGAAGGTCGGGCTTTTTGACCAATTTGTAGCCCTTCCCGGTAGAGGCGGAGACTTCGTATCCCCTCTGTCGAAGGACCTGGATCTGCTTCCAGACAGCGGCGCGGGAGATGGCGAGCCTTTTGGCCATCTCCTCGCCCGATACCCACTCTCCAGAGTTCAGGAATGAGAGGATATCAAGTGCTGCCACCTTCAGCTCTTCTCCTCGGCCCGGTTCTGGCTGAGGTAAGACCCCACGGCCGCGGAGATGGCGGCAATCTGGCGGTTGTCCGCGCCAAGAGCCGAAGCCAGCGACATGCCTTTCTCATAATCCTCAACAGCCACAACCTTTACGGCCTCGACGATGTTCTCATCCTTGATGAAGTGAGTGTTTATATCCCCGCTGCGGAACCTCTTATTTCGGAGAACTGCTTTGTGGAATATCAGATTGGTTTTAACTCCCACAATGATGTACTCATAAAGGGCGCGCTCCATTCTGGCAATGGCCTCTTTACGATCTTTGCCGTGGGCTACCAGCTTGGAGATCAAAGAGTCGTAGTAAGGCGGGATGACGTAGCCTGTGTAAACTCCGCTGTCCACTCTTATGCCCGGACCGCCCGGGCTTCTGTAACGCTTGATCTTTCCAGGACAGGGGGCAAAATCGTTTAGCGGGTCCTCGGCATTGATGCGGCACTCGATGGCCCAGCCGTTAATCTTCATGTCGCTCTGGTCATATCCCAGAGGGTAGCCTGCTGCCACCATGATCTGCTCTTTGGCGAGATCAACGCCTGTTACCATCTCTGTGATGGGGTGCTCTACCTGCAAGCGGGTATTCATTTCCAGGAAGTAGAAGTCGCCGCGCGAGTACATGAACTCCACAGTTCCGGCGCTGGAATAGCCTATTGCTTTCGCGGCTTTGACGGCGATGGAGCCCATCCTCTCGCGCAGCTCCTCAGTCATGACGGGGGAAGGGGACTCTTCTATCAGCTTCTGGTGGCGGCGCTGGATGGAGCACTCCCGGTCAGAGACATAGATGGTCTTTCCGTGATTGTCGGCCAGGATCTGAAACTCGATGTGCCGGGGCTCGGTCAGGTATTTTTCGATGTAGATGGTGTCGTCGCCAAAGGCGCTCCTGGCCACGGACTGAGATGAGATTAAGGCGGGAAAGAGCTCCTCGCGACTCTGCACAATCTTCATTCCTATTCCCCCGCCTCCTGCCGCCGGCTTGAGGATTATGGGGTAGCCTATGCTCTCGGCGATCTCGGCTGCGATATCTGGATCGGTGATGCCCTCTTCGATGCCGGGCACAATTGGGACGCCCGCATCTTTCATGGTCTGGCGGGCAGTGATCTTAGAGCCCATAGCATCGATGGCCGATGAGGGCGGACCTATGAAGACGATGCCGTTCTCCTCGCAGGTCGAGGCAAAGAGGGTATTCTCGGAGAGAAAGCCGTAGCCTGGATGGATGGCCTGGGCTCCTGTCTCAAGAGCGGCTTTGATGATATTATCTATCCTCAGGTAGCTCTGGCGGGAGGGTGCTGGCCCGATGAAGACGGCCTCGTCTGCGTATTTGGCGAAAAGGGCATTTTTGTCCGCTTCGGAGTAGACGGCCACAGTCGAGATGCCCAGCTCCCGGCAGGCGCGCATCACCCGGATGGCGATCTCTCCCCGGTTGGCGATCAGGATCTTGTTGAACATTCCAGGGTGTTAAGCGCGGCCAGGGTAAAACCTTTTTGGGCGGGACCGGGATGTTCCGGCTTGTGTGATCTAACGTGATAATAGTAGGCAAAGCATTATATCTATAGCGCCAAATATTTAGTGAAAAGGGGATAATGAAAAATGGTTCACGTGAACTTAACTGTGGCAATGGGGGTGCTTGTGATTCTTACCGGAATCGCTCTGGTGGGGGTACAGGTCATAGAGAGCCAGGGCAAAGATATGCAGAGCGAAAGTTTCAAGCTCATAGGAGCAGAGGCGGGGGCCACCAAGTTTCAGGTAGAGACGGCCTTTCCGGGCGTACCTATGATTGCTCTGGGCATGATCCTGCTAATTGCGGGTGCTTTTTTATCGGGCCGGTCATGAATGCAAGTCCTGAAAGCAAAAGCTAAAAATGCATGAGACCCTAAATCTACGGCATGAAGCCAAGGGATCTATCTCAAGAAGAGTGCACAAGTCTTCTTTCTGCGGCCAGATACGGCCGGCTGGCACTTTCTAAAGACAATCAGCCTTATGTCGTTCCCATGTCCTATGTCTATCAAGACGGAAAACTCTACCTTCACTCCCGCGGCATGGGAAAGAAGGTCGAATATGCCACAAACAATCCCAGAGTGTGTTTTCAGATAGATGTTTTAGAAAAAGAACACTGGTCGAGCGTCGTCGTCTTTGGCATCAGCCATCTGTCCGATAGTGTAGAGGCCAAGCAGAAGATGTTTGATGCCTTCACCAAAAATGGCCAGGGCGGGCATGCCGGCAAGAAGTTCACCCGCGAGGGGCTGGAGAAGATGCCCATGACCATCTGGGAGATCGAAATTCTGGAAATGACCGGCAGAGAAGGCATCTGGTAGCAGCAGCCGGTTTGAGGTAGAATGCCCCCGGCTGTAAAGTGGACTGAGAAGTACCGGCCTGATACCCTCAAAAAGGTTTTAGGCAATGGAAAGGCCGTAGAGGAGCTACGGGCTTGGGCGGCGTCCTGGGAGAGGAAGTCGCCCATCACGGGAGCCGTCATCCTTTATGGCCCGGCGGGGACGGGCAAGACTTCCGCTGCTCTGGCTTTGGCGCGAGAATTTGACTGGGATTACATCGAGATGAATGCCAGCGATGCGCGAACAGCAGGCATGATTCAGAAGATTGCCGGGCCGGCCTCGCGCTCCATGACCTTCTCAGGCAAGCCGCGGCTGGTTATTTTAGATGAGGCGGACAATTTGCACGGCACTGCCGACCGGGGCGGAGCGGCGGCCATGCTGCGTCTGGTCAGAGAGACCAGCCAGCCCGTCCTTTTAATCGCTAACGAGTACTATGATATGGAAAAGCCCCTGCGGGATGCGGCCAAGGGCATACAGTTCCGGTCGATGCGCTCCACCACCATCGCCCAGGCTCTGCGCGATATCTGCCGGGCAGAGGACGTGGAATGCGATCCTGATGCCCTGATGATGATTGCCGAGCGGGCCGGCGGCGACATGCGCTCCGGCGTGAACGATCTGCAGGCCGCTGCCCAGGGCCAGACCTCTCTGGCGCAGGAGGACGTGGCCACCGCAGAGCGCGACGTCAAGTCGTCCATCTTCAAGGTTTTGGAGGTCATCTTCAAAGGCAATAGCGCAAAGGAAGCCCTGCAAGCCTCTTACGCTCTGGATGAAAGCCCGGAGGATCTCATCAACTGGGTGGACGAGAACCTGCCATTGGCTTACGACGGCGCGGATCTCTGGCAGGGTTATGAGCGATTGGCGCGGGCGGATGTGTTTTTGGGGCGCGTTCGCATCAGGCAGAACTATGGCCTCTGGCGTTATGCCAGTTTTCTCATGACGGGCGGGGTGCAGGCGGCAAAAGCCACAGCCCGGCACGGCTACGTGGCCTTCCGGCCCCCCAGCCGCTGGCGGCGCATGGGCCAGACCAAGAAAGCGCGCAATGTTCGAGACTCGGCTGCCAAGAAGATAGGCCGCCATTGCCACGTCTCTGCGGCTTTTGTGCGGGCGGAGCTGATGGGCTTTGTGGGTCTGCTTTTAGCCGACAAAAAGAGGGCCGTCCCCCTGGCAGCGGAGCTGGAGCTGGATGCAGAAGAGATCGCGCTTCTTTTGAGCAGCACCTCCACCACCAAGAAGGTGCAGAGCATCTTCGACGAAGCGACAAAGATGCGGGCCGCAGAGGAGTTCGAGGAGATCGAACTGGGCTGGACGGACAGGGCGCAGCAGCCGCTCGCGCTGGCGCGAGCCCCGCAGGCGGATGCGGGCGCGGTGCGCGTGAGCGCGGGCGTGACTGAAGCTGTGCAAGTCAGCGCCGAAAATGCAAGCGCCGTGGTGGCAGAGCCGCCCAGGGCGGAGCCTGTTGCACCGGCGGTCGGGCCCAAGCCGGAGGTGCCTGAGATGACTGCCGAAAGCCAGCCGGGAAGCTTGGCCAAGCCTGAGGGCCGCAAGAGGGGCAGGCCGAAGAAGGCGGAGAGCGAGGGGAAGGCGGAGGCCAAGCCTGGGAAAAGGCAGAAGTCGTTGTTTGACTTTTAGAGATCGATAATCCTTAATACCTCGACGAAATAATAATCATATACCGGATGTGAACAATGGAAATGGAAGAAGATGTAGTTGGCCAATACTACGATCCAAACAAGAACCAGATGCCGTATGGGGGAGCTACTGATATCCACGGCAAAATTGCCTGGGTCATAACCAAAGAAAGGCATGACGAGATTTTCGATCGTCTCAAGCGACTATTTCCCGAGTGATGATTCAGGTAGCAATAGATTCAGACCTATTTTTCTTTTCGATTGCCAATAGCAGTAAGGCCTCAAAGAAAGGGTCACCAGCTGGCGTTAAGAATCTCTTGCAACACATAAGCACACATACGGATAAATTTGAATTATGTGTATCCAGTACCGTTCTCGCCGAGAGCGTGATGGTATGTTTGGAAAGCAAAAAACATGATATTGATGAGCTTCATGAGATGATCACCTTCTGGGGCGGCTTAAACATTAAATTTCTTCATCCAAATGATGTTGTAGCATACATGTGCGACTTATTAATTAATAAATATAAGGATAGTAGGATGATGCCTACAGACGTTTTTCATATCGGTTACGCATTGGCCTATGATATGGATTACTTTGTCTCCACCGATCGTCTCCTTTTGCAGTATAAGCTGCCGGAAGGATCTAAGCTCAAAGTGATCCACCCAGATATGCTGCGCACTCTCATTCGATAGTCTCGAATCCGGATAATAGTATACGTGGAATTTTCTCAACGCATTCCTTGCTGCCTACCTGAGAGATGGGGCCGAGGAAAAAGACTCACACTTAGGTAGCATTCCCGCCACAAATATGTGCAAAGCATCTTCGAGGAGGCGATGAAGATGCGAGCAGCTTATGAGTTAGAGGAGATCGAACTGGGCTGGACGGACAGGGCGCAGCAGCCGCTGGGGGGCGCCGCTGGCACGATCTGCTTCGGCGCAGACGCAGGCCGCGCAGGCGGACGCGGGCGTGACTGAAGCGATGGTAGCCAGCGCTGAAAAGTCAAGCGCAGTGGTAGTGGAGCCGCCCAAGGCGGAGCCGGTTGCACCGGCGGTCGGGCCCCTGCCGGAGGGGAGCGCGGCCAAGCCAAGGGCCACCTTTGCCATCTCCAAAATATCCCCCTCACCAGCGGATGGTGTACGTGTGCTACCTCCGGTCATATTTACCTCTAGATCCGCAAGCAATAGAGCTACTTCATTGATGGCTTTCCAGCAACTGCCAGTTTTGCATTCAAATCTGCCCGTTTCTTTGCTATGATGGCTGGCTGCACATAATAGAAGTCAAACAGCCCTTCCAAGACATCCAGATTCCATTCGGCTTCACCTGGTTCAACAGGGATAATATCTCCGCTTTGCTGACTCTTCATAGGGTGGGCAGCGAAGTTCCCTATGTTGCGAATGCTATCTATCGACTCCGCGAGATATGTTGGCAAAGCATGACTATCTAATACTTGTTGGATCTCATTTGCAAGGTTACCGGGTTTCACCTTTGCAGCAGTTCTCAAGAGATTCTGTAGGCATCTTCTGCCCAAAGCAGCAGAAGCCTTTGGGCTATCCGCCAAAACTAAGCATGCTTCTTTGTAATCTTCTACGATATTATCAGGCACTTCTGAGGGTACTGGTGTCCGAGAAATGCCTTTCGGCCTAATAAGCGTTGTACTAATGAGTGGGTAACCTAAAGACATTTTAACATTATCTAAGAATATAATCAACTTATTACAGGCAGGACATGTTTGATATTTGATGCGCCATCCTCCATCATCATCACCTATTGGTGTGAAACTACTTACCGCACTAGAGAAGTTAACAAAGCAGTGAGGGCATTTCATTTGTTGTTACCTCAATGGATAATCACGTTTTCGTCATTGACGGTTATTCCTCGGTTGTTAATAACTACTATCCGTATGCCGTGGAAACAGGACGGAATAAGCGGGGCAATCTTTGATTTGATCCCATCCTTTGCTTTTTCTAAATCCTCTAATTGTCTTCCAATTGCATCTTGTTCTTTCTTTTTCTGAATTTGCCAGTCGGATTCTCTAAAATATTCATCCCAGGCAGAATTATTCTGTTCCGTGAGGTCGAATGAAGATGGTCTAATTGGAATACGCAAGTCTCTTTCGATTTTTCGATTAATATTAGCAATTAGTTCATCCTTTTGAATTATTTCCTTCACTAACTTAACCAATTCATCCCGATTCGAGATGAGTTTTTATCGATCTGCTTTATATGCTTTTATGAATTCTTCGGTTATGGAATCCTCGTTACCTGACATGACAAAAAATTTGTACGCCGAGTATTAATAAGTGCTACCTTGTGGACCATGTTACCTTTGTTTAATTAAATATTCCAAGCATCCTTTGAAACCTCCCAATGTTTTAAAAATTTTTGTATTATATATAATCCCTCTTTAAGGATGTAATCATATCTGAAGTCATCAGGCCGGATCAAGATGAAGCAGAAGTTGTAGCTTAAATGAAGCAATACACTCTTGGACGACATTTGCACATGAAGTGAAAAATATGTAAAGCTTGCCGGCCTATTCATTCCCATGACCCAATTCACGCCCATCTTCGCTTTCCTGCGAGACCTTCGCGAGAACAACAACCACGAATGGTTTGCGGCCCACCGCCCCGAGTACGACCATGCAAAAGCGCTCTTCGAAGACTTCATCCAGGGCCTCATCTTCCGCTTCGATGCCGTCGAGCCCCTGGGCGATCTCGCCGCCAAAGACGCCATCTTTCGCATCCATAACGACATGCGCTTCGCCAAAAACAAGCCGCCCTACAAGAATCACTTCTCAGCCGTGCTGGCTCCCGGCGGCAGGCACTCTCTGCGGCTGCCTTACTACATCCACATCATGCCCGGAGGATCGATTCTGGCGGGAGGCGCGCACATGCCCACGTCTGCGGATCTGCAAGCCATTCGCGCCGCCATCGTCGAGGATCCCGGCCCCATAAAGAAGGTGATCGAAGCGCCTGAATTCCAGAAATATTTCGGCGAGGTCTCCGGGGAGATGCTAAAAACAGCGCCGCGGGGATACGCCCCCGATCAACCCCAGATCGAGCTGCTGCGCCACAAACAGTTCCTGGTCGTCCATCAGCTCAGCGATGAGAGAGTGCTGGAGCCAGATTTTGCCGACCATGCCCTGCAGGTCTTTGCTGCTATGAAGCCGTTCTTCGATTATCTCCAGCCCCTCGTGGGAACGCAGATGCGTCCCGCAAGGATTTCGCCGAAAAAGAAAAGCGAACAGGGGATGAAAAAAGAGAGAATTTAGCAGGATTTCGGGTCGCGGTCATGGCAAAAGGAGCGCGCTCCTGGGACTCGGCCTGCGCGGGCGCGCGCCTGTGGGTCGGGCGCAGGCACAAGCGGATGCGTACGGCGGTACTGATGGGCACGGACGTGACGATGGCTGTGCTAGTAAGCGCTGAAAATGCAAACGCTGTGGAGGCGGAGCCGCCCAGGGCGGAGGCTGCTGTGCCGCCCGTGCAGGAGGAGCCTGCGGCGGCTGCCGAAAGCCAGCAGGGGAGCGCGGCCAGGCCCGAGGGCAGCAAGAGGGGGAGACCGAAGACGAGCGGAGAGCGAGGGGAAAGCGGAGGCCAAGCCAGGGGAAACGGCAGAAGTCGCTATTTGACTTTTAAGGGAGTGAGTAATACGTATCACGATGCTGGTAATAATAGATGTTATCATAAATAGATCAATTATTTTTTCCCGCGGGTAAGATACATATCCAAGTAAAACGTTGGATATGTCTTGTTCCTCGTTTTTTCAACTAATATAAAATCATACTTTTCGTAGAACCACATTGATTCTCTCTTAGAATCCACGGTCAAATATCTACAACCTATTTCTTTAGAGATCTTCTCGAATTTGCCCATCACCCAAAACAACAAGTGTGGACCGATTCCACATCCAGTATAGTTTTTATCAACGGCTAATCTGGCAAGCTTTATGCTAGGGTATGTATTGGGGGAGTATCCTTCAATCCTTGGACCATCCACCTGTTTTACTTCAATTGTAGCGGCAACCAATGTAGCAAATCCAACTACTACCCTTCTCCAAAAGCACAAATATGTGATGCTCGTCATATTGTCATGTGCAAGAAGGGCGTCGTCCTTTAAAAAATTATTTAAATCGTCATTGACACTAGAGGATTCCTATTTACTGGCATTTAAGAGAAACCTCCGAGAAAAGTGCGTTT
>JBAXWY010000021.1:0-44478 GCA_037128175.1 Methanothrix sp. | reverse complement strand
GGCGCCTCGGATGCCCCGCAGCTTGCTGCGCGGGTGCGCCGCCGCCGTTTCACTGCGCTATTAAAAAAAGGGGTGATATATCTTTTTTATCCGTTCCTGATATCACATGCTGCCCGATCCCCCGCAAAATACTTCGCCTTCAGCTTCAGTGCCACGTTCACTAGCATGATCAGCATGGGTACCTCGATGAGCGGCCCGATGACGGCTGCAAAGGCCTCCTGGGAGGCGATGCCAAAGACGCCCACAGCCACAGCGATAGCCAGCTCGAAATTATTGCTGGCCGCAGTAAAGGAGAGAGCGGCTGTATTCTCATAATTCACGCCCAGCTTGTATGCCATGAAGAAGCTGACAAAGAACATGAGCAGGAAGTAAATGGCCAGAGGCACGGCCACCCGCACCACATCCAGGGGAAGCTGGATGATGTAATCCCCCTTCAGGGAGAACATCACCACAATTGTGAAGAGCAGTGCGATGAGGGTCAGGGGCGAGATTTTTGGTATGAAATCCCTCTCGTACCAGACTCTTCCTCGGGCCTTGATCAGGCTGAATCTGGTGATTATGCCGGCCAGGAAGGGTATGCCCAGATAGATGAAAACGCTCTGTGCAATCTGGATAATTGTTACATTGACCAGCGTTCCCTCAGCTATGCCTAGAGCTGCCGGCAGCACCGTGATGAAAACGTAAGCGTAAACGGAATAAAACAGCACCTGGAAGATGGAGTTTAACCCCACCAGGGCGGCGCAGTACTCGGTGCAGCCGCGAGCCAGCTCGTTCCAGACGATGACCATGGCGATGCAACGGGCTATGCCGATAAGGATTATGCCGTACATGAGATGAGGATAATCTCTGAGGAAGATTACCGCCAATGCAAACATCAGAATGGGACCGATGATCCAATTTTGTATCAGTGAAAGACTGAGGACCTTTCTGTCTTCGAAAACCCTTCCCAGCTCTTCATACTTTACCTTGGCCAGGGGCGGGTACATCATGAGAATCAGGCCGATGGCGATGGGTATTGATGTTGTGCCGATTTGCAGGCTTAAGATGAACCGGGTAATTCCGGGAGCATAGTAGCCCACGGCCACACCCAGGAACATGGCTACAAAGATCCAGATAGTGAGGTAGCGGGATAAGAAATCCAGGCCCTTACTGACACCATTTGACATTTTGTTCTTCCCTCCTTTGATAAAAATTAGAATTTAATAGATCATGTCGTGCCCAGCTTAGTGTACTTCGAGGCGACAGCAGGCCCTGCGGCAGGAGCGGTCCCGGCCTGCACCAGCGCTGCCTCCTGGGCCTTCCAGTCTTCCCAGGTATAAATGCTGGCCTCATATCCCATGAGCTGCAAGGCATACCAGACCAGAGCAGACCGGCTGTAATCATCGGAATAGACCACAATCGGCTTTTCTTTGTCTAGCCTGCTGAACACCGTGCCCAAATCCTTACCGGTTTTGATCTTATCTCCTTTGACCACATTGGCTGGATCCAGTGCGATCGAACCGGGTATGCGGCCTTTGCCAAACTCGACGAACGGCCGAACGTCCATGATCTGGGCCTGGCCGGACTTAACGTATTGGTATTCAGCTATTACCTGTGGCTTGACCAGAGGCTTGTACTCCGTGCCCGGCAGTATGTTTGCAGGAGCCTCTTCAGGCAGGCCGGAAGCTTTCCAGTCGGCCAGACTTCCATCCAGGAGCCTCACATCCTTTTGCCCCAGGTGGCGCAGCACCAGGAAGGCAAATTCAGCCTCCCCAGAGCTCTCTTTGCCGGCGTACAGAACTATGGAATCGTCTCTGGAGACACCGGCATCTCCCAGAACCTTGGCAAGTTCTTCATCTGTCTTAAGGTTGCCTTCGCCGTTAAGGAAGTCTTTGCTGGGAATGTGGATGGCGTTTCTAATGTGAGATGTAGAATAGCTGTCTGTGTTGGACACGTCCATTACCACATCTGAGCTGGAAACGCTCTTCATAGCCTTGAGGATCGCACCATTAGGAAAGGAGGCCACTCGATCGAACGGCTTTTGCGTACCGGCCGTGCCGCTCCCTGAATTTCCCGCAGAGCTATCCCCGGCGCTGCCTGGCAAGCCTGTGCCAATCTCAGAGTTCAGGAAACCGCTCGGATCCCAGGTGCCACCACTGCAACTGCAGCCTGCGTCCACCACGGGAGCAAAAGCTATCAAGGAAAGTATCAGAATTCCAATTGCATTGAATTTTGTCATTGATTGTTGCCTCTCTCAGACTTTAGATTCTTTCATCAGCTTCACTAAATTTAGCATATCTATCACAGCGCCTTCGGACAGCCGGTATCTGGACCATCTTCCGTCCTTGCGTTCTTTGATGAGCCCTGCATCCTTGAGGATGGAGAGGTGGTGAGAAGTGCTGGATTGCGGTCGGTCCACGCCGACCATGATCTCGCAGACGCATAGCTCGCCTTCCCGCAAAAGCGACACGATCTTGAGGCGGCAGGGATCGGCCAATGCCTTGAATATTTCAGCCTCAACTTCGATGTCCTTTTCGTCCAGCTTGCTTGTAATGGAGCGCAGCTTATTGACCTTGCACTCGGCCTTATCGGCATCTCCAATCAGCCGCGTCATCCTGCTGACTGCCTCTTTTGGAATACATGCCATGAAATTATCCTTTTTTAGCAGCAACCGCAGCTTTTTTGAGCCAGGAGGCTATGCGCTTCTTGCTTCAAGCAACCCTCGCAGATCCTTATTCTCCCTCTCTCTTTGTGACTGACTATGAAGAGGGATTCTACTTCTCTATTGCAGATTTCGCATTTCACTGGGATCATTTTGGTCATTCACCTAATTCTCATGCAGCTTGATCCGCCCCAACTTCAGGGCTGATTGGACATCCATATCCAGTTATTTCGATATATAAGATTTTCCCGTCATACAGTTAAACCAAGGTACGACATCTGTCTTTAATTAAATATAACTTATTTGATATTTACAATTACAAAACAAGCGAATCTAAATTAACAATTGATAACACATCCGCTCTTTGAAATATAGTTGATCCATTGGGATTTGAGCCAATATTTTTTTAATGTATGGCTAGATGGGTCATAAAGTCGAAAGACTTATATCCAATAATGTCGATGCTATCGGCATTGGGAATGAGTGTGGAAAAGAATAGCATGCAATGTGGAGAGTGTGTTTAATGGACAAAATTGAGAAAATATCATCTTTGATTGCAATTATTCTTCTGGCATCCGGCATCAATGCCATGGGAGCAGAGTATCCTGTAGGACCAGGAAATGATGACTGGTGGACGACTTATCCTGACCAGTCCTCAGGCGCAGGCGGCGATGTCAATCACCCATCTTGGGTCTTGGACGCCCTTAAAGCCAAGCCTGTGCTGATTTATGTGCACAAGTCGTGCAGTACCTGTTTGCCCCAGACAGAGGCCGTGAAGAACATAACCGATGAATTCAATGGCCAGATCACATATTTCGAGATAGGTGCCGATGGCAGTGATGCCAGGTCCGAGGAAGCCCTGCAGATCTATGATCCCGATGGCGGCACCATGTATGTGCCTCTGACCGTCCTGTTAACTTTGGCTCCCAATTCCGAAGGCGAGGTCGTGCCGGTCTGGCACAGCACAGATAAGGTCACGGGCGATGCCTGGGTCAAGAATTATGTGGTGGATGCATTAAGCCACTATGATGAGTTCTCCGCTGACTGGAATATGTGAAGGCAGAATGTCAATAAGATGTAAAAAATCCCTGATATCAGGGTCTATCAAATTTTTTGTCGTCTTTTGTTTTATCTTATTTTTAAGCTCGTCCTCTGTCCTATCTCAGGCGGCGATAGCTCCCAATTTTCAGGCAGTGGACCAGAATGGAAAAAATGTATCTCTTAGCGACTATCGGGGCGAGGCCGTTCTTCTGCACATCACCAACATTGAAAATCCCCTCTGCCGGGAGTGCGAACATGCACTAAGCGCTCAAACCAGCCAGCTTTCCCTGCTCGCCAAGAAAGATCCAGGCATAAAAATCCTAACCCTCAACGTCCGGAAAAATCCCTATTCCAAAGACGGGCCTACCCTGGCCAAAGCCTGGTGGAACATCAATGTAACCTGGCCCTGGATTGAGGATTTTGAGCCCTATCCGCTCACGGGCAAGTACATCGACTACTCCACCCTGGAAGGCGGCTTTGCCAACCCTACCTTGATCTTGATAGATAAAGAGGGAAAAGTGGCCGGCCTCTACCATGTCTATCAGCTGGGCAAGGGAGAGATAGACGGCATCCAGAGCGTTGAGAATCTATCCCGCGATCTGTCAGGCCTGGAGCGTGGCGAGGCCTCTGCCTCCGGTTTCAAGGGGGTGGCATCCACAAGAGGCGTAAACTACCTGGGCATGTTTGGCTTGGGAATTGTAACCTCCCTTTCCCCTTGCTCGGTAGCCCTGCTGCTGGCCATGTTCTCCTACGTCATGACGGCTCGCAGGAAGGAGGAGTACCTCAAAAAGTCAGCCTCGGCATCCAAGGAGGGCTTCATGATCGGAGTGGCCTTCACTTTAGGCATGGCCATGGTCTTCTTTGTGGTGGGGCTGTTCCTATCCGACATCGGCGTCTTCATTCGCCAGGCCCGTTTCTTCGATCTGGCCGCCGGCCTGCTGATGGTAATCCTGGGCATCAATATCATCAAGCCCATCGGAGAGATCATCGAGCCGGTGCGCTCTAGACTATCTTTGCGCCGGGCTCATTCCGATGACATTCTTGGTGACTGTGCGGCGGAGAAGAAGGGCATCATGGAAAGGCTGGTCCACTTCTCTATGGGCCTCTTTCAGTACTCGGCCTTCATCGGCGCCTTCACGTTGGGCGTCTTCTTCGCCCTGGGCTGGGCTCCCTGTGCCGTATCCCTGGTCTTTCCCGTGCTCATCTGGCTCATCTCCCAGGATGTAACTCCCCTGGCAGGTGGCCTGATGCTCTTTGTCTTCGGCGTTGGGCACGGCGTGCCGGTGATTCCCATTGCTACGTTTTCCCGGGCTGTGGGCGGGCAGATCGGCGAGAAGTACATCTCAGCGGGAAAATGGGTGACGAAGGTCTTCGGGGTGGCGGTTATCGTGATCGGGCTGATCTATGCGGTGAGGTACCTGGGATTCAAGATGTGGTGAATGTGGGAAGAAACATGGGGCAACGGCCAAAGGAATATCTATAAATCAGACCTGCATCCTATGCCGGGTTGCGATGCGAACTGATGTTCATGGCCGTATTCTTCGCCACTTCTGCAATCTTCGGAAGCTGATCAGCTGAGATGCATCTTGCTAGCCATTTCAGCCTGATAGCGAAGAATCCATTGTCCTCCGGGATATGGGCGATGCAATCGATGTAGATGTAGTGTAATGATGGATTTAGGGCAATGAGTGTTTGGATGGCGGAAAAAATCTAAAAAAAATGGTGGATTCAAGGGTTGCGCAAATAATTTCGAATTTCGATTACATTTGGATTCAATGAGTCAACTGGAGCGGAATTCCAAGAAGATCAAAATCTCTTGAATTTACTGATCTTCAATGAAATAGAGCCGCTTTTTTAGGGCATCTGCTTTAGTAAAATTCTAGCTTAAGATTCGTATTGCAGATTTGTTTAAGTAGAGGATAGCCATATAATATCACTCAAACGTGAATTATCTAATTCAGCAAACCCGGATGAGAGGATGGTCAATTAGGATGCCATGTAGCGACTTGCCCCTTTGGGCGCAATATTTGTCAAGCTTATCAGGGTTATCGGGTGTTATTGCCCTTATTACTATATGGTATAATTATTGGAGAGGCCCTGATATTAAATGTTCCGCGTTTCGGTCCATTCAACTTGTTAACAGCGGAAATGGAACAATGATCGGTACAAGTCTTGTCTTCACTAACACTGGCTATAGATCAGGCGTCATCGACAGAATAGCTATTTCGCTAGAGCCTTGGCATAGTGGTGGGGACCAGAGATTATTGTATCTTCCGCTCATCGAGGGTTTCGTTGCTGAGCGAGAAGGATTTCCTTCACCACAAGATCGTCCAGTTAATCCATTTTCAGTTGAATCCAAATCTACGATTTCAAAGTGGATCTATTTCGCTAATCAAGAAAATCGAAGGTTCATACGAGGTAATTATATACTAAAGTTGTATTGCAGACTTGGAGATGATAGAACTTTCAAGCTTCTCTCTGAAAGGAGCATTCAACTTGGAAGAGATTTAACTGATGCAGAATGGATGTGGGCAGTTGATCCCCTGGGAAATGATACAGTTTTTAGCATTCCACAAGAAGAAATTAGAATTGAATGGTGGAGAATTTTTATATGAGATATAACTCAATCACCACTCAATGCTTCCAATAGAATATCTCACTTCTAGGAAGCGTCATCGAATCCCCGTTCATCTATCAGAGATTTCAATAATTCACGATATTCTGAAGTAATTTTATAATTATCTTTCATCTGTCCATGTTCTCCATCTGTTGTGAACTCTATTACTTGTCGTAAATGAGGATTTGATTTCTTTGTTAGGAATTGGGAGAGATTGCTTAGATACGCTCCTGTTCGTCCAATATCAGAGCCTACTTTCTTTTCAAATAATTTCTCCTTAATCTCTTCCCGTTTAAATACTCTGTCTTCAGTTAAAAGAATCTCTATTAGGCCAACTAATCTGGGCGTTAAGTCTCCCGGCCGATTTAATGTCGCATTCAGTCTGTTCCTTAAATCAGAATTTTCGAAATTGCCTTTTTCAAGCGAAAATGAACTGCTCAAGGAACGTTTCGATTCTTTTTCTTTTACTTGTTTTCTTTCTACATAATCTTCAGCTTCTGGTAATGGTATTATTACTTCTGGATTGAGGAACAAACCTCTATTTTCATCCTCATATATTTGCAATCTAATACATTTTATTTCTACTTCGTAGTTGTCACGCAGCCATAACACCGCGGAAATCACATCAGAATGGAATTCTCTCGCGACAAGAATAATACGCTGGTTCTGGTTCAAATTATCCAATTCTTCGTCGATGAATTCACCAATTTTTTCTTTAGCAATATCTATATTTTCCTCTGAACCAAGATACTTGGCAAAATACGAAAAAATATCAGTAGAGATAAAGTTTGAGCAATATGAGGCATACTTGATAGCTTGCCATTCAACGTCGCAGCCTGATAAATCACGTTTAAGTTCGATTACAACTAGATTCGCATCTCTATCAATCGCCAGAATATCTAGACGAATCCCTGAGGGTAGGGGAAGCTCCTTTTGAATTACCAGAAGATCCTCTCCTAAGACATCCGGCGATTTTGCAATCCACTCCTCGATATCAAATCGTTCCTTCGCCCCAATATCTAAAAATTTTTTTGGATTGAGTTTAGTAAGTCTCTTTCCTGTAATATCAACTTTATACAATAATTATCACCACTTTCTAAGTCATCTAGGCCTTTGGATATATTTATTTTCCTGAGCCAAAGCAAAAAGTCAAATCCAGCAGAAGCAAATATTTGCCAGATTTTTATTTTCGGCATGATAAAATCCATTCTCATTCTGCAAACGCCATTTAAATATACAATCGATTGCCTTTCGCACGCAACATTTCATGACGGCGACCTACAATCGTTGATTAGCTAAGAGCAGCCAGCCTCTTCGGGAAAATACCTTTGGCTGGGCTCTTTTGGGCCAAAATCTCAGCAAGCCACTGATACCACATCAGAACCACTGATTTGGATCTAGCAATCCTCTCAACTGGATTTAGCCAAACTCTGTACCTCAGTAGATGGAGACATGACGGCAATCCTATTCGATTCGACAGGCTAGATTTCTTAAGCTCTTATGTCTTGATTGCCCATCTTTTGACCAGCAATGAAATTAGCATTTCCGCAGACATTGGACAGTCAATAAGATCATCGAACTCTTGAGATGATTCGAGACGCAGCTCCTTCTTCATCGCATTCAACAATTGATCCTCGTATTCGTCCCGGCCATGACCTATCCAGGTAAATACTCTGGTCTTTTTTCCGTCCACAAATAGGGTATATTTTGTATGCTTCGATCGACCTTTTTTGGGGATGAATCCTTTCTTGGTTAAGGATGATACGATCCGGCGTGTTTTACGCTTGGGCATCAGCAGATTCTCCGCCCAATGCCGAAATCAGCTCTCTTCGAAGATCCAGTGCATCTTGGCTCAATTCATCAAAGCCGACTTCAACATAGTCTTCCCATAGGATCTCAATTTCCTCGTTGATCTCTGCGATTGCAGCTTTCAAACTGGGGTCTTCAGCTCTTAAATGAAATCTATCATTTGATATAATATAACTATCACCTTCATATGATACATCGAGATAAATAGGCTCTTTTAGCTTTATTGATTTTCCCCCAATCATCACATCCGATAAAGGTAGCCAGTCTATTCCTTCCAGCGATTGCTCATCTTTTAGGCTTAAATTATATTTTCCTCGCTCTAATGCCATGACACCTCGAACGAGAACTAATCGACCTATATTCTCAACAACTTTTTCTTCTAGTGCAGGGGCATATAGACAGGTCACCAATCCTTCCATCGTATCGATCTGAAAGCTTCGCTTTTGATCCACTCTGACCTCCATCAATCGCCCCATCACGGATTTCTCCGTATTTTCAGGTGGCCTGGAAAGTACGGCCCGGAGAGCATTCTTTCGGGCAGGGTCCAGGAGTATAACAGGAGTCTTGCCGAAGTTCAAATGAATATTATATCTCGATTCGCCATCCGGCCAAATTGATTCAAATTCTCTAATGATTCGATATGATCGCTCTTCATTTTTTATATATCTTGAAACCACGGCGAATACGTCACCCTCTTTTGAGATTGCCTTTACAATTTCACTGCTGATAGCGATTGCCTTCTCACCATAGGATTCTTCACCAGGTAAAACTATTTGCGAATCAGATATGCTCAATTCCGCGTCAAGGCTTCCCATGCTCATGCCCGTGAGCACCAGCTCGCACCTATCTTTGACGCTATTCGGAAAATCTCCACGTCTGCGTGATGCGTTTCCTTCTAAATCATCAACTATGTAGCAAATTATATTTTGAATTTTTTGGAACTTCTCTGCGACTATAACGGCTGATACTGGCTTATGATTGTTATTTTTTGTCTCTATGTGCAATCGTATCCGTTTAGTCTCTTTGATCATAACTCCTCGATAGTAATATTGTCTTTTCTGCATATATCTTTATCGCAATTACGATCTATCTGCCAGCTTTTTGGCGAGATTCAAGCCAGGGTCCAGCCAAGCCCCGGCCCTCATCCAGCGGGCAAATCACTCGTGTATGCCAAAGCTCTCCCTGGCCAGCTCTCTCAGCCTCTCCTGTATATCCCTGGCCCGCTGCACACTGTCGCACTGGGAGAGGTCCTTGGGATTGCAGGAGGCCAGTAGATCCATGGCTCTGTCAGCCAGCCGAGAGAATCCTCTGTCTTCCAGCTTCTCCAGTAGCAGGGCAGTGCGACGGTTAAACTCCCTGCACTCAGAGGATTGAATTAGCTTCTCGTGCATATTGCAGAGCGCCTCAATCTCCTGCAAGATCTCTCTCGCTTCTTGCCCGTCCCTGGTCATTCCCCTGTAAAAAGGATATTAAAGCATTTCAAGGTTATCGCCTCCTCAAAATTGCCTGAAATCCCATACAGATGAGCAATCAAAATGCTGATCTATTATGATGAGCATTGAGACACAAGATGACAGCAGACGCAAGTGGTCAGGATA
Source organism: Methanothrix sp. (assembly GCA_037128175.1). Taxonomy (GTDB): domain Archaea; phylum Halobacteriota; class Methanosarcinia; order Methanotrichales; family Methanotrichaceae; genus Methanothrix. The sequence continues at coordinate 34,772 of JBAXWY010000021.1, read as the reverse complement.
AGAAGAAGGTTCTCTTTCTCTGCACCCACAACTCCGCTCGCTCCCAGATGGCCGAGGGCCTCTTGCGGGCCATGCACGGTGATCGATATGAAGCTTACAGCGCCGGAGTCGAGGCCACTTTCGTCGATCCTCGCGCTGTGCGATCCATGCTGGAAATCGGCATCGATATCTCCGCGCAGCGCTCCAAATCTTCCGAAGAATTTCAGGATACGATATTCGACCTGGCGGTCACAGTTTGCGACCGGGCCAAACAAGCCTGTCCTATCTGCAGCACGCAGCTCGAACTTCCCAGCAAGAATCCCAAAGCAAGAGAGGTCATTCACAAAAGCTTTGCGGACCCTGCAGCGGCTAGCGGAGCGGAGGAGGAGCAGCTTGAGGCATTCCGGCAGGTCAGAGACGAGATAAAAGACTGGATCTCTCAGACCTTTGGGAGATAATCCCAGGGGCCGGGTCCGGCTCCCTGGTACATCTCGGCTGGTATTTCGCATCCCTCACGTTACCTTAACCTCCAGTACGTCCGGAAAGGTTTTGGAGGAACCGGACTGCGAAGCGACTATACTCACTTTATACACGCCCGGATCGACCTTGGCATTCCAGATCCCTACAAATTTGTATCCAGAGGTGCGTAGTAGGCTTGTACTTGCTACCTCAGAGCCATCTGGGCCGTTTACAATGGCGGTGCAGCGCAGGGCACTATCCGCAGTCTGCGCTGCGGTGCTTGACTGCGATGTCTTTCCGGAGGAGCTTAGTTGAATCGTCCCAGATTTGTTTCCAGAGGCACCAGAAGCACCAGATGTGCCCAGAGCGAACCCCTCAAATCCGCAGGTGGCGCATCCCTTGATTGTGAGCTTGGCCTCACCGCCTGAGGATTTGCCCGCAGTAGCCATCGGTTTCACCTGGAAGGATGCCGTTATGGTCGTAGTCGAGCCAGACCTCACGGGGTTGGGTTTTGCCTCTACATCAGCCAGCTCGAAGTTGAATTTGGGCTGATTTTCCAGCCAGTCACGCCAGGAATAGAGCCTAGCATCGTAACCGGAAAGGGTCAGCGCGAACCAGACCAGTGAGGCTTCGACGCCCACATTGGTATAGACCACCACGGGCCGATCCATATCCAGCCCGGCCAAGACCTTTTGCAGATCCTTCTCTGGCTTTATGCTCTCATTTTCCAGCACATCCTCGTAAGGAATGTTTACGGCTCCGGGAATCGAGCCCATGCCGTAGTCCCTGGCCGGCCTGGCATCTACGATCTGAGCCCCGCCGTTAATGACGAATTCATAGGTGGCGAGAAGTTCAGGCTTAATCTGGGGAACATATTCAGTCTTTTGTCTTGTGGCCGACTTATTGCTGATATTTCGCCCGGCTGCTGCCCAGTCATCCATGTTGCCATCCAGGATTCTAACTTTTTCGTGTCCCATGTACTTGAGCAGCCAGTAGGTGAAGATTGCCGGGGATGGCCCGCCACCGCAGGGAAGACACTCGCCTGCTATCACCAGGGAGTCATTTTGGGAAATGCCCGCATCTCCCAGCAGCTTTGCCATATCCGACACGGGCTTGAGCTGACCACCTTCACCTAAGAAGCCCTCGTAGTTGATATTGACGGCACCTTCCATGTACTTGGTCGCGCTGGGGCTGATGTCGAGCACAATGTCTTTTGTGGAGACATTCTCGGGGGAGACAAGCACCTTCGCAAACCTGCCCGTTTCCGTGCCCGCCAGGACGGGCGAAGTCAAGACCAGTCCATACAAAAGGATGGAAATGATCACGTAAATGATCATCGTCTTCGCTACGGAGAATCCGTTGCGTTCTCCTTTAATGGGATCTGAATTATTTGACGGCCTACTCAGTGTAATCATAAACCTTAGCTCCACGATTCAAGCATGAATTCGGTTCAGGCGGCTTGCAGCCCAGCTCTTCTTTGACCTTTTCTACGACTATAAGGCAATCCTTTTTATCGAATGTGATCTCATGGGATTTTTCAATTCCAAGTTCCGTCACAATTATCTGTATGGCCGGCTCAATTTCGGCATGCTGCAAAGTTTTGGCGGCACACTGTACCGGACAGCCGTCTATGGCCACCATTAAGCCTGCCTCCTTTGCCGATTTAACCATTCCTTTGATATGACCGCCCACACCTGCCAGACAGAAGAATCCGGCCACCTTCTCTTTGGCCAGTTCAATTGCCGCCTGGTTTGCGATCTGTCCCACATTTGAGGCTCCGGAGCAGGCCACAACGCGCACATCCGAGCAGCCGCACATACACTTCTTCTTCTCTTCCATGAATGGCCTTCTTATTTCTTGAGCATTCTCTTGATCTCTTCCACGGTAGCCGTCTTGCCCATCATAACGGACTTCCCATCTATGTACAGGGCGGGGGTCATCATCACTCCCCGTTCCATGATCTCCTGGATGCTGTCTACTTTCATGATCTCGGCCTGAATGCCCAGTTCCTGGACTGCTTTCTCTACGTTCTTTGTCAAGCTCTTGCACTTGGCACAGCCTGTTCCTAAGACTTCTATCTTCACCATTTCATTCACCACTAGTGTTTAATTTGCCTTCTTCTCAATCTTCTATTTAGCCTAAATCAGTTGCCAGTAGATGAGCGGAGCCAGAGATAATAGCGTGATTCCCGTTATCAACCGGATGGCAACTCTGTGTTTGTTCCGGAAATTATCCACTTGCTCTGGACTCATACCTAATGCGATGATTCCACCCAGAAGCAGCACTGGAAGTGCTATTCCCAGGTTATAAATCATCAGATAAATTGGCCCTGACGAGGCAAATCCTTGGCTGGAGATTATGCCGATGATAGCTATGTAGACCCCTCCCACACAGGGGGCCCTTACCAGCGAGAAGAGCGCTCCTAAGAGGAAATAGGAGCTGATCCTCCGGCTGGCAATGACACTATTGACATATTTCTTAGTCCAATCCGTGCGGAAGAGGGACGTGCCTCCACGTTGCAGCCTCCTCGCGTCCTCCAACTGCATTACTCCCAAAGATAATAGGACAATTGCCAGGACAAAGCGAAACATAGCGGCAGTGGACTTTTCCTGCAGAACGCTAAATAGGCCCACTCCAAAAATAATGTAGACCACGAATGTACCCAGGGAAAAGAAGGCCACCATAATCAGGATATCTCTTCTCTGGCCCGTACTTGCCAGCATTGAGCTTGCCAGAAATGCCAGCATGGCCAGAAGACAGGGGTTGAAGCCCGCTAAAAGGCCAGCTGCAAAGACGGTAGCCATGGACGATATGGTAAGATCTTTGAGAGCATTTTCAGAAGCACATCCAGGAGAGGTAATTATGATGATCTGAGAGCTATCACTGGCGAAGGCAGGCGATGAAGCCATGACTAAGGCTACTATCAGCAAGATTGCTGTGATACAATATTTGGCGGCCTTCGTTCCAGTCTTCCCGGATGGATGTATCATAGTAATTGGAGCTGCAAAATTATTGGACAATCGCTCCGTAGAGCATACCCACGAGAGTGGAGACTATCACCACCAGGCCGATATAAACACCCCCCTTCTTTAGGCCTATGATTCTCGTGATTACTATCATGCTTGGCAGGCTCAGCGATGGCCCGGCCAGGAGCAGAGAAAGCGCCGGACCTGCAGCAGTTATTCCTGTGCTGTAACCGAACAGCGTCCCTACGATTGGTACCTCCAGCAGGGTCGGCATATAGAGCAAAGCGCCCACGATAGAAGCAATAAAGCACGACAGGAAGCTGTTCGAGCCTAATAGGGTCCGAAGCAGCTCGGTGGGCATAAAGTAACCAATAATACCCGTTATGAAGGTTCCAATCACCAGTAGGGGAAAGATCTTCTTGGTCAGAGACCAGGTCTCTCCAAAGAAGGCGCTCTTCTCTTCGGAGGAGAAATATCTTGTCAGGACATAAGCAGCAGCCACTATGAATGCTGCTACGGTCGTCCATTTAATCGAGAATTCGAATTTCGAGGTGGCAGATAGCAACACACCAATCAGGAGCGCAATGAATAATACAGATATGCGCTCTGTTTGGCCAACTTGGGGCTCGGTAGTCGCTTGTGCAGCTTGAATTGGTGCATTGTTTGATGGAATCTCGCATTTCTTAGAGCTTCTCTCGAATATGGCAGCCATGATCAGGCCGATGATAACCGCCATAGATACTGCTGCAACTGCCCTGGCAATTCCTAGATCCAATCCAAGAACTCTGGCAGTGAGGACTATGGCCAGGAGATTTATGGCAGGTCCTGAGAAAAGGAAAGCGGTTGCTGGACCTATCCCTGCACCCTTCTTTTCTATTCCTGCGAACATGGGCAGTATGGTGCAGCTACAGACCGCCAGTATTGTTCCGGATGTAGCTGCTACGCTGTAGCATAACCACTTTGGAGCATCTTTTCCAAAGTACTTCAGCACCATTTCCGTCTTGAGGAGTGCTGCTATGGCACCTGCTATGAAAAATGCGGGTATCAGACAGGTCAAAACGTGCGCCGATAAGTATTCCAGCAATGTTTGCAGTCCTGCTTGAAAGGCCGCCATGATGGTGTATGTAACCGTAAAATCAGCTCCTGTTGTTCAATGATTTCTCTAGAATTCTTCCGGCCTCTGCAAGCTGTGATATCTGCGTTAGGGCCAGGGAATCTACCATGCGAATTATTTCGAATACCTGCGGGTCTTTTATGCAGTAGACTGTCCTTTTGCCGTCTACCTTGCGCTCCAGGATATCCGCTTCGTAGAGGATATTCAGATGCTTGGATATGGTGGATTGGGATCTCTGAAAAGCGGGGTGAATCTCGCAGACGCAGCGCTCGCCTCTCGATAAATATTCCAGCAGCTGCAGCCGGGTGGGATCGGATAAAGCGCTGAGAATCTTAACGCGCAAGTTTGAGACGGATTTCTGTGCCATGATAGAACCTGTTTAAAGAGTATTCGAATATAAACATATCGCCATAAGACGATGGGTAGATTATTAAATCGAATTCAACGCTTCCCTTAAAAATACTTTTGCACTTCTTACTTTTGCAGGATCGGCAGCATTAGACATATTCGTATCTGCCCTGACGATTTTTATTGCCTCTTTCAGGATATTCATGGTCTCGACCGATCCGGGACATAATTCGTTTACCAAGACTCGATCCTCAGATCCATAAATTCCCAGGAAGGGAAAGATGCGGCAGGACCAGGGCCGGATGTCGTAAATCTTGCAGCCCTTGGCTGATAAATCGTAAAATTTGCAGGGCAGGATATGCTTGAAGTCCAGTACTCCCGCTTTTTCCGGATCCTGGATAGTATACTTCTTAAGAGCCTTGTTGATAGGGATCTTAAGGCTCCTTGCTATGGCAGCCACATCCTCCGGCCGCAGCCTTATTGGGTCGCCCGTTGTGCAACAATTTCCGCACCTCTGGCACATAAAGATCATGTGGCATGCCATGCGATAGTAATCGACTGTGGTGTAGCGGGGAGCGTCCAGGTCCCTGAAGACCCGCCCGTCCGACAGGGATGTAGCTGAGAGGAGCTGCAAAGCTACATTTTTCGGATCTCTCTCCAATTTCGTCAATCCTGTTTTTTCTATCATTTCAGCCAGGTTTCTTTGCATAGGCATCCTTTTCAATCTTGCCCTTCCCTATGATAATTATGTCCAGGGAGATCGTCCTCATCGGCAGGTCAAATGTCGGCAAATCCACTCTCTTTTGGGAGCTTACAGGAACTAAGGTCAGAGTAGGAAAACGTCCCGGAATCACTAGGTACCCCTTCAAGGCAAAGGTTGGTGACATCTTTTATGTGGATATGCCTGGATACGGCTTCATGCTCAAAGCTTCAGAGGCCGATCAGGAAAAGACCAAGGACTTAATTGTGCAGTATTTCGAGCAGAATGCAGAGGAGATCATCATGGCCATACAGGTAATCGATGCCGCCTCCTTCCTGGATATCGCCGATCGCTGGGAAGGGCGGGGCGAGGTGCCTTTTGAGATCGAGCTTTGGGAGTTCTTAGTCGATATGGGGCTCGATGTGGTTCTGGCGGCAAACAAGATGGATCGCATAGCCAAGGTGGACGTGGATGGAGCACTGGATCTTATTTGCGAGCGGCTGGGCATGATGCCTCCCTGGACGCAGTGGACGGATAAGGTCGCACCCATGAGCGCCAAGCGCGGCCAGATCCAGCCGCTTCGAAGCATTATCGGGAAAAGACTGTCGGGGAAAAAACCGGGTTCTGATAACTAATTCATATACTCCCTATAGCCTCCACCGGGTCCATGCGGGAGGCCTTCCAGGCAGGATACAGACCGGCCACAAAGTTCACAGCCAGGGCGAAGACAATGGCATAAATGAAGAACTCCGGCTTCATGGTGATGTTCATCCTGGATACCATGTAGATCTCGGAGGGAAGCTGGATATCGTAGGACATTATGAGCTGGTCTGTCAGAAAAGCCAAAAGGCTTCCCAGCAGGGCTGAGGGCGGGGCCAGGATCAGGCTCTCCAGCATGAATATCTTGAGAATCGATCGGCGGGTGGCTCCCATAGCCATAAGAATGCCGATCTCCTTTGTCCTCCTGCTTATTATCATTATCATGGTGTTGGCTATGCCAAAGCCGGCAATGACGAATATGAGTAGATAGAATATCCAGGAGAAGATGGACTGAGTCTGAATCAGCTTGAGGATGTCGGCATTCATATCCTGCCAGGATTTGGATTGGTAGCGAAATATTGAGTTGAGGTTTGAGACGATGTAAGGCGCCTGGTAGATGTCTTTTATTCGAACGTCAACCTCGGAGACCACATCTCCCTTCCCCACCAGATCCTGGGCAGTCGTTAGAGGGATGTAGACCAGAGACTTGTCTTTGGCTGATCCCGTCTCAAAGAGACCGGCAACTCTCAGCCGCATGGATATGTTTCCTCTGGCCAGAATAAAATCGTCTTCAGGCTGTAGCTTCAGCTCCTCGGCCAGCTTGGTTCCCATGAACGCGGAAAACTTTCTGCTCTGTAGATCCTGAAAGTTGCCTATGACAATATCCTTTGCAACCTTCATCAGCCGGTCCTCATCCGCCGGATCGACGCCCAGGAATTCTACACCTCTTACTTTATCCTTGTACCTGGCGGCAGCCTTTCCCATCAACCTTGCTGAGACCGCTTCCACTCCCGGGTAATCCCACAAATGGGCGGAGACCGTCCTGTAGAGATAGATGTACTTCTCGTCCGACTTGGGCTGGACGTAAATGTGAGGATTGTTCTCAACAGTTGTAGTGATGATCTCCTCCTCAAAGCCGCCCAAAAGGCCCATGAATACAACAATTACTGCAACGGCCAGCGTCACTGCGGCGATTGTGAAGAATGCCAACTTGGGATTTCTGAGGATGTGACTTTTGGCTACGGTGAACTCGTACATTTTGCCTTCCTTGCTAAATCCTCATTGCACATCTTCATTTCACTTCGCTCAACCGTTGATGGCCAGAGCGGGATCAAGCCGGGACGCCTTCCAGGCTGGATACATGCCGGCAATCACGCTGAGCCCTGCTGCCACCAGTACTATTGTTAGGAAGCTGCCCGCATTGATCACCACGGGCAGAGTGATCTCCTGACCACCGGGCGCTTCCATTTTGATCTCCAGGCTCTTTAGATAAAGGGCAACGACAAGCCCCAGGACGCCACCCAGCAAGCCGCCCATCAAACCCAATACTAGGCTCTCCATGAGGAAGATATTTCTAATGTTCTTGCCGCAGGCTCCCATGGCCATGAACATGCCAATCTCGCTGGTCTTCTCATTAACCAGCATGTACATTACGCTGCCAATTCCAAAGGCGGCTATTATCATTATCAATAACATAATCAGTCGATTCTGAAACTGTTCTATGGCCAGCGTCTTCAAGATCTCGGGGTAAAGCGTCTGCCAGCTTTCCGCCTTGTATCCCTGCCCCTGCAAATTTGCGGCAACGCCATCCGCCAAATAGACATCCTCCAGCCTTATATCGACCGAGGAGACCACATCTCCTTTGCCGGAGAAGTCTCTGGCTGTGGAGAGGGATACGAAGGCGATATTCTCGGGCCATCCCGTGGGCAGTCGGAAGATTCCGGAGACCACCAGGTTGCTGCCTCCTTCATCGGGGATGCCGGCAAAGATCGTCTGTCCCAACTTGACCTTCAGCCGATCTGCCAGCTTTTCCCCCAGGACCACCTTCTTGCCATCCTGGATAGAAGAGAGGTCTCCCTGGAAGACATACTTTCCTATGTGGTAGATTTTGTCTACATCGACCGGATTTGCGCCCGACAGGGCTACGCTTTCCACGTTGTCCTTGTAGGTGAATGTCACCTCCATGCCAAGGCTGGGCGAAACTGCAATCACACCGGGAATGGCCCATATCCTGTCCATGAGGCTCTTGTAAAGGTAAATGTAGTCATCACCTTCCCGGGGTGTGACTGTGATGTGAGGAAGATCTTCAACGATTATATCAAAAAGCATGCCCTGAAATCCATCCTGCATGGAGACGGATATGAGAGATATGGCCACAGCTATTGCAATAGCCGCTACAGAGAGGAAAGTGCCTCTCTTTTTGTGGGCGATATGCCGCATGACTACAGATAGCTCAAAGTCGGGAATGATGTTGGGCAGGGCCGGCACCTCTGCTAACCTTTATGCCGCGTTATGGGTTATCAAGTTAGTGGATTGGCGGCAGGATTAAATAGTTTTATAATGCTTAATAGTTACATATGAATGAATTCATTGAGGAAGGCATTTTTTTTGAACACACCTGTGACGCAGTGGACGAACGGGATTGCAGTATCATGAAGCATTTAATCTTAGCCGAGATACGCCAGTCCAATGCTCCCTCCTGGGTAGCTGAAGAACTGGAGAAAAAGCTGAATTGCTGGGAATGCTGGAATGCTCTGGCTAAAAGAGCTGTAGTCTATCCTGGGTTCATGGCACCGGATATATTTTTAAAAAAGTCTAGGGTTATGAGCCGGCAAATCGGACAAATCCTGTAAAAGCGTGAGCCATAATGCATGCATCTTAATCTAGAATAATTGCAGCAGACAAAATTAGCTCAAGCCATTTTGTCGCGCATGTAACAGATCGCACCTCGTGTGCCGCATGATAACCGACCTTTGAGTCTGCATGGGATGACATTTGCTCACCTGATGATAGTAACCTTTAATTACTGGGTAGACTGTAAATCTCATAGTTGTAAAATGAGGGAAAATACATGTGTCAGATGGAAACGCCGATGGGAAAACATATGGGAATGGGAATGAAGCATATGGGAATGATGCATAACATGTGTGGAAGCGAGGGTGGCTTTCCGCTTATTGGGGACAAGATGCCCAGGATGGAGGTGAAGACCACCCACGGCATGATGACCTTGCCCGATGCCTTCGCAGGAAAGTGGTTTGTGTTCTTCAGCCATCCTGCAGACTTTACGCCAGTCTGCACAACGGAATTTGTGGCCTTTGAAAAGAGGCGAGGGGAGTTTGAGAAGCTCAATTGCGAGCTAATCGGCCTGTCCATCGATCAGGTCTTCTCCCATATGAAGTGGACGCAGTGGATCAAAGAGAATCTAAAGGTAGAGATCAAGTTCCCCATCATTGCCGACGACCAGGGAAAGATTGCACAGAGAATGGGCATGATCCATCCTGGAAAAGCTACCAACACCGTGCGGGCTGTGTTCATCATCGACCCAGAGGCAACCGTCCGCCTGATCCTCTTCTATCCCCAGGAAGTAGGCAGGAATATGGATGAGATCGTAAGAGCAGTAAAGGCTTTGCAGGTTGTGGACAAGAACAAGGTAGCAGCTCCCGCTAACTGGCCCAACAATGAGCTTATCGGCGATCAGGTGATCATTCCGCCTCCCGGCGACGAAAAGACAGCGGCTACCAGGAAGACGGGCGGAGATATGGTCTGTGAAGACTGGTGGTTCTGCCACAGGAAGCTGTAAAAGAACCAGTCTATTTCATATTCTTTTTACTTCCCATCATCCGGGCAGCTACGTCCTGCTCCAGACCCAAATCTTTTTCTTGCCAACGAGCACATATCACTATTTTTGAAGCTCAGGATTGCTATGCTTTTTAAAAAAAAATCTATAATCAGTAATCATTGATACGAATCAATGTTAAGGAGAATAGTGTTGGTCAGATCTGTAGTTTCTAACTATACATAATCGTCTATATGATCCAAGATGATCTCTTCTCTATAGTGATGATAAAAATGCAGGAAGTTTGACCATGAAAAGAAGCAAACAGGAGATATTTTCTAGAATACTGGAAATATGTATAAATGGTGCCAGCAAGACAAGAATCGTATATCAAGCCAACCTTAACTTCAGAACGGTAAATCCCTATTTGCAAATCCTTATTAAAAATAATTTATTAGAGGCCGGCCAAGAGAGTCACATATTATACAGAACGACTAAAGAAGGCGCAAATATGTATGAAACCATAAGTAAAGTTAACAATATGTTATTACAGGAATGAAGGATTGTCAGATCACTGCACTCGCGTTATAGGTATTCTGCCATTGTGCAGAGCCGTAGCCAGCAGCGCTCCTGAAAAGCCCATCTCCTGCAAAGTCCTCAGGTCTTCTTCATCCTTCACGCCGCCTCCCAATATGAGGGGATGTTTAGCGATTGCCGTTGCCTCCTCCAGAAACGGTCCGTCTAGTCCTGCAGATGTACCCACACGATCCAGCTCCAGAAGGATAACGCCCTCCAGTTTCAGGCCGTTTAACCTCTGCAAGAGCTGCAAGGGCGTCTTCCCTGCCAGTTCGGGATCGCGGGCAAGCACCTTCCTTTTCATCATATCGATGCTTACTACTACCCTCTTTTCTCTTGCCGCTTCTTCAATGAGTTGCAGCGAGGCTGTCTCCGTGCCCAATACCAAAGAGACGGATGCCGGCAGACGATCCAGATCGCCGGACTTCGAAATCCCTGTATCGGCCATGGTCCTGGTCACGGACGATATCTTTTTTATGACCGCCAGATTATCGCCGCGACCCGTCAGCAGGTTAAGGTCGGCGACGTAAACCTCTCTGGGTCGAAGCTCTTGCAGAATGCCCAGCGGCTCTGATGTGGAAACGATTCTAGAAAAGCCGGCTATCGGCTCATAACTGCTTCTTTCTCCGCGCACGGCATGGACAACAGCACCATTAAGTATATCGAGGACATAGATACATCGCACGACTGCTCCTTTCGGGATTGGATGAATATGAGATTGTTGGTTAGCCCCATGAATATCGATGAAGCACAAGCGGCTCTGGCCGGCGGTGCAGACATAATTGACGTAAAAAATCCCAAAGAGGGATCACTTGGCGCGAACTTTCCCTGGGCCATCCGGGCTGTGGTAGACCTGGCCAAAGGCCGGGTGCCGGTTTCCGCCACCATCGGCGACCTGGAATTCAAACCGGGCACAGCGAGCCTGGCGGCTTTAGGCGCGGCCGTATCCGGTGCCGAGTACGTAAAGGCGGGCCTTTTGGGTGTGAAGACTCCGGCTCAAGCGGAAGAGATGCTGGTGGGCATTGTGCGAGCGGTCAAGGACTTCGATGCCGGTAAGAAGGTAGTTGCATCAGGCTACTCCGACTACGCCCGGGTCGGATCCATCTCGCCCCGGCTCCTGCCCGCGGCTGCTGCCAAAGCCGGCGCAGACCTGGTCATGGTGGACACGGCCATCAAAGACGGGAAGCCTACCTTTGATTTCATGAGCGAGCAGGATCTGCTGGATTTTATTGCTCTGGGTCATGCCGCCGGTCTGGAGGTAGCAATTGCCGGAAGCATCAGCTTCGCCCACCTGGAGCTTCTCGGGCGACTGCAGCCGGACATCATCGGCGTACGGGGCATCGTCTGCGGTGGAGACCGCAGAAGCGCCATCCGGGCGGAGCTGGTGGATAAGGTCAAGAAGGCCCTCTAATAGCTTCTTTTTTTGGCCCATAATTGATCGCACCCAGAAGTCTATCAATAAAACCGGCTTGCCCTTTCAGGATCTTTTTCCTGGCTATCTCAATATCAAACCATTCGGCTTTATCGACCTCTGGAAATTCTCTTATGATTCCTGATTTTCTCGGCCATTCCATGGTGAATTTATTGCTAGTGGCAAAAGCCACATCTAAATCAGATTGATGTGCCCACACGTGCACAATCTTTTTGCTGGGCTGCCTTATTGTGCCAAGATTTGTGAACCGTCCTGTAACCTCAGAGCCGGTTTCCTCTTTGAATTCCCTTTTAGCGGCTTCGAGTGGGCTTTCCTGCCCTTCAAATGCCCCTTTGGGTATCGACCAGGCACCATTATCTTTTCCGGACCAAAAAGGGCCACCCGGATGGACAAGCAACACCTCGAGCCTTTTGTCTTTTATCCTGAATAAGAGAATTCCGCCGCTATGCACACTCATCGGTGACTTCCTCCCCACCCCTAAAGGATGGGGCTTTCTTACTTCGACTAACCGACTCTTACCCGGGCAGTCTGGCCCAAGCCAAAGGTCGGTTCTCCACAGGCTATCCCCCTTAGTCCGAGGGTTCTGATTACCATGCTTGCATTGAGTGATCGATTCTTCTTCTTAGCTTTGGCATAGTACTTTGGATAGTCGAAGAGGAGGGACAGGGTAGCCCGACGCCAGATGCGCTGCTATCCAGTGCAGCCTGAATATATTCTGCAAACATCAAAGAAATATAATCTTCGATGAGATATAGACTTTTTCTTCGCATGGTTTAGACAGCCGCTCGTGGGCCCAGCCTGGGCTAACGCAGCTTGTCAGGGCGGGCTGACGTGTGTCTGGGCGGCTGCCCTCGTGCGGCTGTGCGTGGGCCGGGCAGCGGAGGCCCGCTGGGGCGCGTTCTCGCATGCGCCCCGGCTGGACTGCCGGACGATGTTGCCGTCGGCATCGAGCTTGAGCAGCAGGACATCACACCACACTCTCAGAATCTTCTTGCCGCATCTGCAAGACAATTGGATACATGTTGAGGTACATGGGCGGAAAGTTGCGGCTTGCATATTTCATTATCACCTTAAACCCGAAATTTTCATAAAAACCAAGAGATTCGCGTTTCGAGTCCAGGGTTATGTACCTGCATCCGACCTCGTTAGACAACTGGTAAACCTTACCAGTAGCCCAAAACAACAGAAAGCGCCCTATGCCACATCCCTCAAACTTTTCCTCAACAGCCAACCTGGCAATTTTTATGGAGGGATATCTGGGATAGGGATAGCCATCCACGCCATCATCTTTTTCTATCAGCTTGACTTCAATCGTGTCCGTGACAAGCGTCAGGTAGCCCAGTATGCTGTCTTGCCAAAGACACAAATATGTCCTGCTTATCAGATCCTCCTGGGATTTCTTTGCATCACTCTTCAAGAATCATTCAGGTCGCCATTGCTGCAACTAAAAAACGAGATGTTATGACTTTCTCTTAAATATTCTACCCGAAGCTGATCGATAGGAAAGAGCTTCATGAAGCAGGATGCTCTTTGTATATCCGGATGGCTTCCCGAAACATCTCCATCTGCTCCTTTGTGGGTTTTTTGGGGTTCCTGATATCCTCTAAGAACTCTTCTGCATCTTCGCCTTCCAGGATTAAGCCTAATTCAATTGGCCGTGCCATGCTAGTATGCCTCTCTTACTATTATGCTGATGGTTGGATATGAATCTTTGGACTGACAATCCGCTGCCTCCTCCTGACCACAGCCCCGACTCCGGGCGGCTGTGCGTGGTCCGGGCAGCGGAGGCCAGCCGGGGCGCGGGGCTCGCTCGCAAGGGCCCGGTACCTGAAAGGAATAAGCCAATCAGACAGTTTTCAAGAAGATGTTTTGTCATATTCTTCTAAGACGGATCTTACTTTTTCTTTCAGATAAGGCAGATCTCTGATTACTGCCTTCCAGACCAGATCCGTATCCAGATCAAAATAGCGGTGGACCAGGATATTTCTCATACCAATGGTCTCCTTCCAGGGAATATCGTCGTGCTCTATCCTAAAATCGTCAGATATTGAGCGGAGAGCTTCGCCAATTATCTGTAGCTGGTGCACTATCCAGTTCTGGATCAATTCGTCTTCCTCAAAAGTCTGTCTGCCTCGGGAAGAATACTTCTCAATTCTCTCTATTGCTTCCAGGATATCCAGCAACCATTCTCTGTCATCTCTCATAACGCCCTAGCCTCTTTGAGGACGCGCTCCCGGATACGTCCGCGCAGCCCCTTCTCGGTCACGACATCAACCCGGCAACCTAGAAGCTCCTGAAGATCCATGAGCAGTCCACCCAGATCGAGAAGGCTCCTTTCGGGCTCCATCTCCACCAGCAGGTCAAGGTCGCTGGCCGAATCGGCCTCATGTCTGGCTACTGAGCCAAAGATGCGGACGTTGTAGGCTCCATGCTTGGCAGCGATGGCTAATATCTCCGCACGGCTCTCCTGTAATTTGCTATAAATATTCAAGCTCTTTGTCCCCGTGATCCAATCACTGATATCAAGAGATGCACTGCAAATTATTTATTCCTTCTCGTAGATGCCCGTGCGACCCCCGCCCGCGCGCGTGTGTGGGCGGCGGCCTCGTGCGGCTGTGCGGGGTCTGGGCAGCGGAGGCCCGCCGGGGCACTGGGAGGCTGAGTTCTCGTACTGAAGTCGATTTTTTTGCCCTGAATTGAAGTTATAGAAATTCCGCAAAATCCTTCGGGTCCACTCTGGCCTGCTTCAAAATGCCCTTTAATGTGCCTATCTTCAGTTCGGGGTGCTTTGGCACAACTGTTCCTACCTTTCCCTCTGAAGTCATCTTTGAGAGCCGAATGTGACTTTTGGAGCTACCGGATATATCGAATCCGAATTTGTTGCAGAGAATCTTGATTGTATCTTCTCCAGAGACAATCCTTAAGTCTTGGCAACCTGTGGCACCTCGAAGGTTGTCACAAAAGCCATCTTGAGTTCTCCTTCCAAGGGAAACTCCTCAAGGTAAAGTTCCGTAGCCTCCTTAAGATTGGCTACGGCCTCTTCCACAGTAAAACCCTGGCTCACTGTCCCAACCTCAGGACACTCAGCGATGTACATTTCCTCTTCCTTGTGAATCACCGCAGTTAGAACGAACATGAGATCACAGTCCTATCTTTCCGCATTCAGATAGATAAAATAGGCGGGCCGTCTGGCCTCTCTTTAATCTGATGAGGTCTTGCAGGTTGCCGTGCGGGCGTTGTGGGGGCTGGGCAGCGGAGGCCCGCCGGGGGCGCGTCTGTGTGCCCCAGAAAGCAGGGCGAGCGGGAGCGGGCTAGTCCGCCTAGCCGAGCAGAGGGACGAGCGTGGCCATCGATCATTCGACAGGAAAACTTATAATCCTAGGGAGTTTATTACATTTGTGATAGAAGGAGCTTCAGATGACTATTAACATATCTTGGGTTCGGGCAATGATTCATCGTTTCTCCAGGAAAAAGAAGACAGACCGGGCTTTAATCCGAGATCCAGTCGCTTTGGCTAGAACAAACGCGGCCTGGGAGGAATACTTGCGCGGGGAAGGTACGCTTATTACCTCATCTGAGGGATTAAAAGATTATCTAGAAAAGATTTGAAATATGTTAAGGTTTATTCCTCTTGGCAAAACGAAGACGCCTTTTGACCTGTTTATCCCTAAATCGGTTGGTAAGCTTTTATCCGATGCCAAGAAGAAAGGCAAAGGGCTGGAAAGACAGATCGAAAAGAGACTCGAAAAGCTTTGCCGTGAGCCAGAATGCGGTAAACCCCTCAGTCATGATAAAGCTGGGGATAGAGAAGTTCACCTTAAGGACCATTGGGTCATTCGTTACAGAATCGATTATGATAATAATCGCATCGTAATAGTTGATTTCGGACTGCATGAAGATGTTTTAGGAAGTTGATCCATGAGCAGTCCACCCCGATCGAGAAGAACTACAAATTATTTATTCCTTCTCGTGGACGCCTGTGCGGCCCCCCCGCGCATGTGTGGGCGGCGGCCTCGTGCGGCTGCGGAAAGACGTGGAAGGGCAGCCGGACGATGTCGCCATCGTCGTTGCCCTTGGTTAGCCAGGCGTTGCCGCTATGGCTGAAGATCGTTAACTACTGCATCTGCGTCCCACGTAGGAAGTTCCTAAGATGTGGTCGTACATACATCCATTGGTGGCGTAAGCAACTTCGATCTTTTTCCCATTCCAGCTTCCTCCATCACCATAATCTAAAACCTTCGATCACATAAAGATGTGGTAAGAATTGACCCACTCTCGTCGAGACTTCGCGTCTTCGCGTCTTCGTGTGATACACAGGATATCGCGGGAAGCCCCGAATGGCGCGAAGTCGGAAACCACGATCGCCGACTACAAGGCGCAATCCTGTTATGAATAAATAGGAAAGATCGAGGTGGAGAATAGCAAAACCAAAAAACCGAAAAAATTTTATTGAGGCAGCAGAACTGCTGCTGCCTGCATTGCCCAGTTGATGAATGCCTCTGGGAAGACACCGATCCAGACCACTGCCAAAAGCGTCAGGACGAGTGCTACCACATATCCTTTCTGCTCTTTGATCTTGGGGCCGGCTGCTTCCTTGAGGTACATGTAGCTGATTATCCTCAGGTAGTACACCAGCGACAGAGCGCTGTTGAGGATGGCCAGCACTGCCAGCCAGACCAGACCGGAATAAATGGCCGAGCTGAAGAGCACGAACTTGCCGATGTATCCCGCCGTGGGGGGTATGCCCGCCAGCGCAAACATGAAGATGAGCATGCAAAACGCGGTTATGGGCGCCCTCTTGGCAAGACCGGCATAGTTGGATATGTCATCCGGGTCGGTTTCGCTTTCCTTGGACACATTACTCGCGACCAATGCCGTGCCGATGAAGGCTCCCGTCTTCATGAGAGCGTGTCCCAGGATGAGCAGCAGCGCGCCGGCAATGCCCAACTGATCGGCTCGAATCTGCCCCATGTTCAGCACATTAACCGGAGCAGCTCCATAAGCCGCGCCCACCACTACGAAGGCGATGGCGATGTAGCCCGCCTGAGCAATGGAAGAGTATGCCAGTATGCGCCGCACATTGTTTTGCCAGCAGGCCGCAAGGTTACCGAGCGTCATGGTCACGGCGGCCAGGATGGCGAAGGCCATGTACCATTCCATGCGCAGAGCCACCAGGGCAATGAGAATTACCCTGAAGGCAGCGACAAAGCCCATCTTCTTGGAGCCGGCAGCCAGAAGCGCCGAGACCAGGGGCGGTGCGCCCTCGTAGGTATCCGGGGCCCACATATGGAAGGGCACCAGTGCCATCTTGAAGCCAAATCCTACTATGACGAAGAGCAAAGCCACCAGCGTTGCCGGGCCAAAGTTAGCCAGGGAGGCTGCGGCGATATCCACGAGATGAGTAGATCCTGCCATGCCGTAGAGCAGCGAGAAGCCGAAGAGCATGAACGCAGAAGCGACAGAGCCGAAGATGAAATACTTCATGGCCGCTTCCAGGTTCTTACGGCTTCTATCAAAGGCCGCCAGGGCATAGGTGGACAGGCTGGCCAGCTCAAAGCCCACGAACAGGGTGATGATGTCAACGGAGCTGGAGACCACCATCATGCCCACGGTGGCAAAGAGCAGCAGTGCAAAGTACTCGTCTGCGCCCTTTCCCGTGTATTTGGACATGGAGGCTATTACTACCAGCAGCGATACTACCAGGAAGACGACCTTGAAGAACTGAGACAGGGCATCAACCGAGATGGTATCAAAGAAGAACAGAGTTGGCTTGATGGTCAAATTGGAGGCCACCAGCGCCAGAGCTGCCACCAGCCCGGCTGCGCTCAGGTATCCCATGAGCTTGCCGCTGTTCTTCATCAGGGATCCCAGCAGTACAACGAGCACTGCCAGGATTGTTAGTAGCGCTTCTCCCCAGAGGGGTGCGTAGTGTGAAAATTCCACTTCAGATCACCCCCATCTGGGTCAGGGTCATTACAGGCTCCATGACCTGAGTTGCCGCTGTTCCCATTATATCTGTGATCAGACCGGGTTGTAGACCGAAGATCAAAGAGAGAACTATGATCATGGCCATGGAGAACAGCTCGTAGGCATGTGGTTCATGCACATTCATGTACTTCTTCAATATCGGTCCGAACATAGCCTTTTGCAGGGCCCAGAGGTGATAAGCAGCCGTTGTAACTATGCTTAGGAAGACCACGATCATGGTGTAGACTGGCAACGTTGCAAACGACCCGGTCAGGACCATGAACTCGGCCACGAAGCCGCTCATACCCGGCAGTCCCAGGGAGGCCATGAATCCGGCCATCATGATGACTGCGAACTTGGGCATGCGATCAGCCAGGCCACCGAGATCGGCAATAACCCTGGTCCCCACCACGTGCTGGATGGTACCAGCGGACATGAACAGGACGCAGGTGATGATGCCGTGCGAGAACTGCTGGAACATAGCTCCGGTAACCGACATCCAGGTGAAGGCCACAGCACCGAGTGTGACAAAGCCCATGTGGCTGACGGATGAGTATGCTACCAGCTTCTTGATATCCTTCTGTGCCAGCGCCATGAAGGCTCCGTAGACGATAGATATCACCGCGATGATGGCGATGATGGTCACGAATGCCTTGTCGACATGGGGGAGCATGGGCAATATGACCCGGAAGAGGCCGTATCCGCCCATCTTAAGCAGCAGAGCTGCCAGCACGACCGAACCGGCTGTGGGTGCCTCGACGTGGGCATCCGGCAGCCAGGTATGGAAGGGGAAGGCAGGCATCTTGACCAGAAATCCCAGAAGCAGTCCAGCGAAGATGATATTGAGCATGCTGGTTGGGAATATGGTCTTGTCTGCTGTTGCTGCCAGCAAGGTCAGCATATCGAAAGTTCTCGACCCGTCGGGCATCTGGTAGGTGAAGTACAGGGCGAAGATAGCCAGCAGCATCACCAGGCTTGCCACGTGGGTGTAGATGAAGAACTTGACTGCAGCGTAGTCTTTTCTCGGTCCGCCCCACGATCCAATTAGGAAGAACATGGGTATGAGCACAATCTCCCAGAAGATGTAGAAGAGGAAGAAGTCCAGAGATGTAAAGACACCTAGCACGCCCACTTCATTGAGCAGAAGCAGGGCAAAGTACTGGTTAGGCTTCTTTGTCTCTCCCCAGGAGTATATTATTACCAGTACGGATACTATTGTAGAAAGCAGAACTAAGGGAAAGCCTATGCCGTCGATGCCCACAGTGTACTTGACGCCAAGGGAAGGAACCCAGTTGTAGCTCTCCACAAACTGCATTATCTTCGAAGTTTTGTCAAACTCCATGTACATTTGCAGGGATAGGGCTAAAGGTATAAGCGAGGCGATTAGGGCCACGAATTTGGCCTTGGTTCCCGCATAGAAGGATATCACCGCCCCCAGAAGGGGAATGGCAATCAATAGCGAGATTACGTTTGAGATCATACCAGGCCCACCTCCTTAGCCAGAGTAATTACAACCACCAGCACCACAACTCCCAGCACCAGCGCCGTAACATAGTTTTGCACTATGCCGGTCTGAACCTTTCTTACATGCTGTGCAAAGCCCAAAACCAAAGCAGAGAGCCAGTTCAACCAGCCGTCTACGAGCTTGATGTCGATCGTATTGCAGATCAAAGCCGTGCCGTAGACTACCGTTTCCGCGAACCAGCCAGTCATGATTTCATGCTGGTAGTATCCCTTGAGCAGCAATTTCCTAATGGGATCCTTGTCACCGGTAACCTGGCTTGGGTCAAACTTCTTGACTTTATCCCAGTAGAACAACATAGCTGTAAGAATGCCGCCAATAGCAACAATGATTGGCAGTATCTGGATGTACCAGGGCTCTCCCGGTCCTTCCTCTCCGCCCGCTTCTCTTTCGCTGGCAGCAGCTTCGTGCTCTCCTTTAGCAGCGACAAGCTCGCCTTCCGCGGCTGGAGCGACGTGCTCTTCCAGCGCATGGCCTCCGATTACGCCCAGTTCAACAAAGTCGAGATCGTAATGCTTGAAGTTGGAGTCAAGGTAACTGTAGAAGTCCTCTTGCGCCACATAGCCGAATCCTAAGGCAAATACAGCTAAGATCACCAGCGGCCCAAGCATAACCCAGGGAGACTCGTGTTTGCCGTAGTCTGATCTTTCCTTTCCGGTAAAGACCGAGAACCACATTCTGAAGGTGTAGATAGCAGTCAGAACGGCGGCTAAGACCAGGAATATGTAGGGCAGGAAGTTGATCAGCGTACCGTACTCATAAGCGATTACTATGATCTCGTCCTTGGAGAAGAAGCCCGTAAATAAGGGGAATCCTGCCAAAGAGAGAGAGCCTATGAGCATGGTGTACATGGTCCACTTCATGTATTTTCCTACGCCACCCATTTCCCGCATATCGTTAGTATTAACGGCATGAATTACGGATCCGGCGCAAAGGAAGAGCAGCGCTTTGAAGAAAGAATGGCCGATGAGGTGAAAGATAGAAACTCCCACGGCAAAGGTTCCTACTGCTGCGCCCACTCCCAGGCCGGCCATCATAAAGCCGAGCTGCGAGACGGTGGAAAAGGCCAGCACCCTCTTGATATCGAAGGAAGTCAGGCCCATGGTTGCTGCAAATAGAGCTGTGAATGCACCTACTGCTGCTACGGCCGTCAGCCCATGGGGCGCGGCGTAGAAGAGCGGAAACATTCTGGCCACCAGGTAAACACCTGCTGTAACCATGGTCGCAGCGTGGATCATGGCGGATACGGTGGTTGGACCCTCCATGGCATCAGGAAGCCAGACATGCAGGGGAAACTGACCGGATTTGCCCACTGCGCCGCCCAAGAGTCCCAGAGCGATCAAAGTCAGTTGATCCGGAGCGATCTGTGAGATATGAGCGTAGATCACCGGGAACTGCAAGAGGTATTCTCCGGGTTTGAGAGCGAGGTTCAGGTTGGCCAGGTTATTGTAGAGCAGAATTATGCCTGCCAGGAAAAGAACGTCTCCCACGCGCGTTGTCAGGAAAGCCTTCTTAGCTGCAGCGGCAGCCGAGGGCTTTCGGTACCAAAAGCCGATCAAAAGATACGAACACAGTCCCACCAGCTCCCAGAATATGAAGAGCTGAAGCAGGTTATCGGCAAAGATCAGGCCCAGCATGGAAGCGGTAAAAAGTGCCGCCTCAGCGAAGTATCTGGCTGCGCCCGGATCTCCATTCATGTATCCATTGGCATAGATGTGGATGAGTGTAACCACGAAGGTTACCATGAGAAGCATCACAAGCGCCAGTGGATCAATCAGTATGCCCACGTTGAAATTGGCGAACCAGGGCATGGACTGATGAATTATCTTATCCGGATATATCTCCGAGAATATCCCCAGAGATAATACAAGACCTGCAAATGTCGCCAGAACGGTAAGGAAGCCTCCGCCTCTGGGCAGATGCCAGCCAACGAATAGGCATAGCAAGAAGGCCAGTACAGGAAGGGCTACAATCAAATATGCATAATCGGCATACATTCCTTACCACCTCATGGCGTTAATGTTGTCCAGGTCAATAGTTCCGTATAGCCTGTACAGCGCAATCAATATCGCAAATCCAACACCTGCTTCAGCCGCTGCCAGCGCAATGGAGAACAGGGCAAAGACCTGGCCATTCACATTAGGCTGGTACGCCGAGAAGGCGACAAGATTGATGTTGGCGCTATTGAGCAAGAGCTCGATGCACATCATAAGCTTGACACCGTTCTTTTGAGTAAAGAGTCCGTACAAGCCGATGGTGAACATCGTGGATGCCAGCAGTATATAAAGCTCCAACGGTATCATCGGTAAATCTCCCTCCTTGTCATCGGTTGTCGCCCTCCTCAGGCAACCTCCTTTCGTGCGACCCAAACCGCTCCGACCAAGGCAGCCGTCAAGACCAGGGCCAAGATCTCAAAAGCAAAGACGTAAGAGGTGAATATCTCCAATCCCACGTCTCCAATGCCGCTCTCCGGCAACCTCAATCCCTCCTGAGGCTCATAACTTGTCGGCTGTTTTTCGCTGGCCCCCCAATCGGTAAGGGAGAACGAAGCGAAGAGAGCCGCCAGGAAGGCCAGGGTTATGATAATTATCTTAAATTTCACCATGGGACTCCTCCATTATCGTCTTCCTCGTGAGCATCACGGCGAAGAGTATCAGAACTCCGACGGCTCCAATGTACACCAGAATCTGAGCCACACCCACGAAGGGAGCATTCAGGGATATGTACAAAGCGGCCACGCCTGCAAAGCTTCCCAGCAGGTAAAGAGCGCTGTGAACTATATTTTTGGCGTAGACGACAAGAGCCGATAATATCACGATGATTGCAGCTATAGCCAGGAAGGCCAAAAGCTCAATGGCAAATCGTATATCGTAGGCCAATAGCTTATCCAAGACCGTTTGCGACCAGGGCGATAGAATTACAATCAACGCCAGGCCACCGAAGATCACACCCAGAGCTAAAAGCAAAACTAGTAGCTCGAAGATTGTCCGAATAACATTTGCGCCCGACTTTTGCGACATCAGGCAGCACCTCCTTCCTTAGGCTTGGCCTCAGTTGCAGCTGCCTTTTTATTGGCTGCCCCATTGGCATCAGCTGCGCCTTCTTTCGAGGCATTTTTAGCTTCCGCCGCCTTTTTGGCATCAGCCGCCTTCTTGGCAGCGGCTTTCTCGGCAGCAATCCTCTTGCCCTCAGCCTCGAGATCAGTTACCTCTTTGGCAGAGAACCTCTTCGTCGCCAGGAATTCAGGACCCTTTATTATGTCTTTGCGCTCCCAGCCAGCCATTATGACCTTTTTGCCCATTTTCAGGCATTCCACTGGGCACTCGTCCACGCATAGCCCGCAGAACATGCATCTGCCAAAGTCAATTTGCGGAAACTGCATCTTCTTGTTCTTGAGAGGGCTCCCGAATTTGAAATGGACCATCTCAATGCAGTTGTTGGGACAAACCCTGGCGCAGGATGAACACCCGATGCATGTGGTAGCATCCAGCTCATGAATGCCTCTCTCCGCAGCAGGAAGCTCCATCATTTTCTCTGGATAGAGCCTTGTGATCTCGATTTCCTGCGTGGCTATCTTCAAAGGCCAGCTGAAGTTCTTTAATAACTTTATCTTCAACATCTCAATGCCACCTCATGCAAAGTAGGACCCGATTAGGACTGCCCATCCCAAATTCAGCAGGGAGAGCGGCAGCATCCACTTCCACCCGAAGTCGGTTACCTGATCGATGCGCAGGCGGAAGAGCGAGCTTCTGACCCAAATGAAGAACCACAGTACGATTACCACCTTCATGAAAAGCCAGATCAAAGGAGAGATTATGTCCAGGATCGGTATGGGTATGATCGGTCCATGCCAGCCGCCCAGGAATAAGAGTGTCAGCAGTATGGATCCCAAGAGCGCGTTATTGTACTCCTGGAAGTAGAGCAGACCCCAGCGAATTCCGCTGTACTCGGTATTGTAACCGGATATGATCTCTTCTTCTGCCTCGCTCTGATCGAAGGGAATTCTTCCTAAATCGGTGATCAAGGCAATAACGAAAATGACAAATCCCAGGGGCTGAGCAAAGGCATACCAAACCGTCTGGCTCTCTACGATCTCCACCAGGTTGAGGCTATGAGCCATGACCGCCACGGAAATGACGCAGACACCCATGGGAACCTCGTAAGCAATCATTCTGGCAATGCCTCGGAAGGCGCCCAGAATTGAATACTTATTGTTGGAGCTATAGCCTGCCATGAAAACGGCTATGGCCATCAGGCTTAAGGCTGCCTCTACGTAGAGGGCACTGATATCCATATTTGCCACTACCAGCGGATAATCTTTGCCGTTTATATGAAGTGCCCCGAAAGGAATGGCCACTGCCACGAGCATGGTAGCCATGGATGCAACTATCGGTGCCCAGACATAGACCGCCTTATCAGCATCACCAGGAATGATATCTTCTTTGGTGAAGAGCTTAATGGCATCGGCACCAAGCTGCAGTATGCCCCATCTTCCGCCCACACGATTGGGGCCATACCTATTGCAGAAATCACTCAGCACCTTTCTCTCGCCCCAGATCACTAGCATGGCTCCAACGTTGACCACACCAGAGATAACCGCAGCACCGATAATGCCGATAATCAGGGCGAATATCGCCGGCTCCTCTGCGGCGAATTGAGTGATGATCTCTATTATTCCATCCAAATCCTCTCCCTCCTACCTATCCGCCTCGGATGGGCAGCCGTCCATGCTACCGGCAATGGCTACTGCATCCGCAATGTAGACACCCTCTAAGAGTGGAGTCAAAGTCTGGAAGGTAGCGTAGAATGGCCCTCTGACTTTTACTCTGTAGGGCTTGTCGCCACCATCGCTAATCACATACATTCCCATCTCGCCTCTGGGATCCTCGACCCGGTAGTAGGCCTCGCCCGCCGGAACCTTCTTGGGAATCTTTGCCTCGGTCTTGATGGGCCCAGATGGAATTCTGTCCAGACATTGCTCAATGATGTGAATGCTCTCTAAAATCTCTCTCAGCCGGACATCGATTCTGTCGGCAGAGTCTCCCCTGGTTCCAGTTATGACCTTGAAATCCAGATCAGGATAGAGCAGTATGGGATCCTCTTTCCTCATATCGTAGGCAACACCCGTAGCTCGAAGCGGTGGTCCGGACACACCCATGCGTTTTGCAGTCTCGGGTGTGATGGAACCTATATTCTCCATCCTGGCAGAATAAATCGGATCCTGTGCAAAGAGCTCAATGAATTCTTCCGTCCTTGACTTCATGTAGGGCAATACCTTTTTGCATTGCTCTGCGAAGCCTTCCGGAAGGTCATTTCTAACCCCTCCGAAGCGCACGAAGGTGTGAGTCAGACGGGCTCCTGTAACGCTCTCAATCAAGGAGATGATCTTCTCTCTGTCCATGATCATGTACTGCCATGGTGCGTAACCGACACCTGCGACGAGTGTAAGGAACTCGCCTGTGCCTATGAGATGGCTTTGAATTCTGGAAAGTTCTTCTAAGATGACGCGGATGTACTGCGCCCTCTGTGGAACCTCCAGGCCGAGGATCTTCTCTACGGCACCACAGTAACACTCGTTGTTGGAGAGAGAGGCCACGTAGCACATTCTGTCCGTGTAGGTTATGCCCTGCAGCCAGGTTCTGTTCTCCATGATCTTCTCGATGCCTTTGTGGATGTAGCCCAGATCGAGGAAGGCCTTCTTTACTCTTTCACCCTCTACCAGAATATCCAGCAAGAAGGGACCTGGAACCATGGCATGCTGAGGACCCAGGTGCATGATCATCTCAGAATCTGATTTGATCTCCAACTCTTCTCTCTCCCGGAAGGAGGGATACTTGGGACGCTCTACTACGACCGTTCCTGCCTCGACCTCTGCTGGGGTGGGAGGAATGCGGTATTCCGTATAGCCATCCGGGGTGGTGATCTCTACCGCCCTTTCGCCCGTGGTGAGATCGGGATAGCCCTTGTAGTCCTTTCTCCAGGGCCAGGCGCCCATCAGCTCATCAGATAGAAGCAAGGGGTACTGTTCGGGATGGCCCTCGAAATTTATGCCAAACATCTCCCAGATCTCTCGCTCATACCAGTTGGCGTTCCAGTAAAGGCCGGTCAAGGATTTGACGGAAGGATTCTCGCGGGGAGTCTTTATTTTCAGCATGGCCACAACCTGATGCGCACCGTGGCTGGCCATGATCTCTACTACTTCCATCTCCTTTCTGGCTATCCAGTCCACGCCAGCAGAACCCGAGTAGTGATCAAAATTATGCTTAGAACTCAGGTGTTTGCAGACGTCCAAAATCTTATTAGAGTCGATTGTGGCCCATAGCCTCCGGTCCGATTCCACCCTGGAGTCCAAGACGGCTCCTGGAAATGCGGACTGGATGGAACTTAAGACCTCGTTTGCTGTTGTCAAGAAAAGATCCCTCCTTAATAGTCTCGCTTGTCCTTGCGCTGTTTGATCTTTTCCTGGAGATTGATGAGGCCCTCTAGGAACTGCTCGGGTCTTGGTGGACATCCTGGGATGAAGACATCAATGGGGAAGTGATCGCCTGTGTTTTGGATGATATTATAGGAATCATAGAAAGGTCCACCCGAAATGGCACATTCGCCGATGGCTATGCACCACTTGGGCTCAGGCATCTGCTCCCAGAGATTCTTGAAGACCGGTAGGTACTTTCTGGTTAAGTAGCCGGAGATGATCATCACATCCGTCTGACGGGGTGTGTTTCTCGGAATGCACCCAAATCTGTCGCTGTCATAGGGCGCAGCTCCGAAAACGAACATCTCCACACCACAGCACCCCATGGGCTGCATCAAAAAGTATACCGAATTTTTTCTGCCCCAGTTGAAGATATTCTTAATAGGACCCATCTCGATTATTTGATGGATCTTCTCCGTAGTTGTGAACCAGACCTCAGCCACAGGTCGGCCAAAGATGGTCCATTTCTCAATCTCCTCATCGATTGCTACGGGCACGGGTATGACATCGCTTATACCCAACGCAAAGCCTCCTTCTTAATAGCATAGATAAGTCCTACCAGCAGTACAACGATGAATAGGAGCATCTCGAAGACGGCGTAGTTCATGAATCCGAAGATCATGAACTGCTGCATTGCTTTATTCGCGTAGACATAGATCCAGGGATATAAGAATAAAACCTCAACATCGAATATAACAAAAACGATTGCGAAAAGGTAATATTGAACGCTGTACTGGATCTTGGCGTCGCGGATAGGCTTCAGCCCACCTTCGTATATCGATAGCTTTTGACGCTTTGGCTTATTGGGCGCTATTATCTTAATAGCAGCCAAAGCCGCAATGGGCACTATAGCTCCCATTATCAAGAATATAATAAGTGGTATATAATTAACCACTGCCATCGGTTCGCCGGCCATTGTTTACCCTCCGTAAAAGCTAAACATAAGGCCTGGTATAAAAGGTTTATGAGAAAAAATAACGCGTTGCATAAGTTCAATCATAATTTTCAGGGACAATTCTGAAGAATATTATCATTATTAAGGTGATTAAATGGATGTAGTGCACCAACTGGATATCGAGCCGGGGATGGGTGTAAATGCCCTGGTAGAGAGAATGAGCCACTGCGGCTTTGGAGCTAGAAGACTGGCGGAAGCTACGGCTATTTATGAAAAAATGCTTTCTGGAGATTTCACCAAATTCTTGGCTCTCTCCGGCGCGATGGTTCCGGCGGGCATGAGAAATGTCGTCTCCGATCTGATCAGAAAAGGCCATGTGGATGTGCTGGTAATCACGGGAGCAAATCTGGTCCATGACATAATCGAGTCCTTCGGCTGCCATTGCCTAGGCACAGCGGAGTCGGATGATGCCGCACTGCGGGCGGAAGGGAAAAGCCGCATTTATGATGTATTCCTGAGGGACGAGGACTTTGCCGCATTTGAGGAGCTGATGCAAAGAATCCTGCCCGACACGGAAAAGAGGCTCTCCGGAAGAGAGCTGATGAGCATTTTAGGCAGTCAAATTAATGACGAGAGATCCATCCTGCGCTCGGCCTACGAGATGAATGTACCGATCTTCTGCCCGGCGCTTCCTGACTCCATGATCGGCCTGCAGGCCTGGATGTACAGCCAGACAAAAAAGCTTAATGTAGATGCTTTTGCCGATATCAAGGAGATCGTGGACATCTGCTATGGATGCGAGAGATCGGGAATAGTAATCGTAGGCGGGGGCGCTCCCAAGAACTTCGCCCTGCAGTCCATGCTCGTCACCCCTAATAGCTTCGACCTCGCGATCCAGCTTACCACGGACACGCCTGAGAACGGGGGTCTATCTGGTGCCACCCTCTCCGAGGCAGTCTCCTGGGGCAAGATATCGGAAAACGCGAAATTCGTCACGGTTTACGCTGATGCAACCATTACCTTGCCATTGATGGTGGCGGCGACGATGGAGCGGCTAAAGAATAGCAAATGATTCTAATCGGTGAACGAATATGAAACTATGCGTTGATCTGCAAGAATTGGCGGATATTGCCAACAACAGGATGAAAAACCTGTTTATCAGTTGTGTAGGCTCGCACATGTGGGGCATGCAAATTCAAGAGAGCGATATAGACCTGGTGATGATCTATATCGCTCCCACCAGGTCTCTCTTGCGGGGAGAGAGGATTTCGCCTACAGTTCGCCAGCAGATAACGGCCCGAGGAGGAGAGATTTATGACACCTTAGGCTGGGAGATCGGCCATCTCATAAATCAGCTCATCAAAGGAAACGTCAACGCTATCTGGTATGTCACAAGCCCGCTCGTCATTAAGCCTTCTATTATCCAGGAGGAGCTATCGGCCCTGGTAGAGGCCAACCTCTGCCGCGACACATATCACTCCGTCAAAGGGATGGCACAAAGCCAGATCAAATCCGAGGAAAAGCCAAAGATGGGGGGCAAAGGCTACAGGACGGCTCAAAGGACTCTCAATTTTGGGATAAAGCTCCTCTTAGGAGGCAAGATTTGCTTTGCGCCCGCTTTGGGTACGCCAGGGGCCGAGGAGGTCACGGAAAAGATGTGCCAACTGGAAGAGGCATATGAGGCCAGCCCTTTGCCGGACCGGCCCGACGAAGATGCTTTTCGTGAGTTTCTTCTGCGACTAAGGATGGAGGAGATGACAGGTGGATGAGAGTCCTGCGCGAGAGAGACCTGATATACAACATAGATAGATTCAAGTCGGTAATAAAATAATAGAGGCCTCTGTGAGTCCTTTGTGCGCTCTGTGTCTGCGGTGGTGGTAGTACCGTCAGCCGCTTTTTATAACCAGTGGCTAACGACCAATCCACCGCAGAGACACAGAGCGCACGGAGTACGCACAGAGCGACTAACTAACAACCGGAAAACCACAAAACGCAAATGGGGAGATCTATGTGGAAATCGTTGTGGGCATAAGCGGGGCATCGGGTGTACAGTACGGCATTCGGCTCTTGCAGGTCTTGCGGGAGAAGGGCTGCATCACCCATCTGGTAATAACCGAAACGGCCGCAAAGATCATTGAAATTGAGACCGATTCTCTGCCAGCGGATGTGCAAGATCTGGCCGACCACGTTTACGCGTCCCGCGACTTCGCCGCGCCATTCGCCAGCGGCTCGCATCTCTTTGATGCCATGGTTGTCATACCCTGCAGCATGGGAACGCTCTCTGGAATTGCTTGCGGCTCCTCGGACACGCTCATCACCCGGGCGGCGCAGGTCTGTCTCAAAGAGAAAAGGAGGCTGATAATAGTTCCCAGAGAGACTCCTTTAGGCTTGGTAGAGCTGCGCAACATGGTTGCGGCTGCCGAGGCGGGAGCGGTTGTCCTGCCGGCCTGCCCTGCCTTTTACTCCCGGCCCCGGAGTCTGGATGATCTGGTGGATGTGCTGGTAGGCCGGGTGCTCGATCTACTCGGAGTAGAGAACGATCTTTACCGCCGGTGGCAAGGAACGCCTGAAAGGAAATGCTTATAACCGTTTGAATCAGAGCCACTGGCAAGGTGAATTAAATGAAGTGCGCGCTGTGTCTTGTTGAGAAGGAGACTGTACCTATCAAGCTCAATTTGGCTACTATTCACGGCCCCAAGGATGAAATGTTTAATCTGTGCAAGGAGTGCCTGGACCTGGCACATCAAGCTTATATCGATAAGGATTTCCTGGCTGTCAAGGCGGGATCCAATGCTGCGCCCCACGGCGCGCACGGGGATGCGCACGGAGCGCATCACTGAAATCCTATCTCATGAAATCGATCTTAAGCGAAGAACAGGTAAGGGCCGTCTTCTCCTCCTGCCAAAAAGAATGCGACGTGCTCATCGCTCTATTAACGATGGCCGTCTCCAACTGGGATGATGTAGAATATGTTCTGGAGGGCAGGCCGCACATGGGGAGAGAGGGATGGCATGCCGTCTATGGTCTCTTCTGCCGGTTCAATGAAGAGCACCCGGGTGAGAGCACATTTCCGGGTGGGCTATGGCTTTCCATGGGCTTTCTAAAGGACGAGAGTCTGGGGGCATGGCAAGTGGACAGCTCGGATATGAAATTCGCGTTCAAGAAAGATTCGTGCCTAAAAGCCTGACATGGATAGAAAACACCTTTTTTTGGCTCTTCGCTATTTCCCAATTACTATTTTTTTCCAGTTGTTAGTTAGTCGCTCTGTGCGTACTCCGTGCGCTCTGTGTCTCTGTGGTTGATCGTCGTTAGCCGCTGGTTATAAAAAAACGGCTGACGATACAAACACCACGGAGAAACGTCCATGACTTTAGCTCGAAAGGAAAAGTATAGAAATAAGGAAACGATTCAGATATGGTATGAGAAATTTGATAATTTCGGCTTTAATCCTTTTTGCACTGGCATGCAGCTCTCAGTCACTGGAAGCTATTAAGATCAACCAGGAAAGCGGCATGACAATCCTGGCCAACTTCACCAACAATTCAGCCAACCAATCAGAGAACGCCACAATTACCCAAAATCAAACCAACCAAACAGAGCCAAACAGCTCAAACAACAACGCACCTACGAGCCTGTGGAGCTGGGGAAAAATTCCCATCGGCTATGAATTGAATAAAAACGGCACCTTGACCAAATTGGCCGATGAACAATGGAAACCCTCCATCTGAAGTGGTGCATTCGAAAATGCTGGAGCAGAGGAAGGGCACCGCAGTGATGCTTCTGGTTGGAGTCATCGCTCTCTTTTTGGGATGGCATTTTTTTCCGGATAGCACATCCGCCGGGCAATGGACCGTATCCGAGAAAGGAATTTTAGAGTACAAAGTATCCATGCCCCAATACAATCTGAGCCCGCCCGAGGATGACGGCAACAGCACCCTTTCTGCAGTCCAGTTCAGGAGTCGTGATGCGAAGATTGCAGCGCTCTTGAGAATCCCATGGTCCAAACTGGGCGGAGATGCAAAGACCGGAAGCATTCCCGGCATTGTGCTCTTGCCCGGCGCTACCGTTAGCAAAGAGCGGGAGCAGAAGCTGGCCAGGTACCTGGCCGACCTGGGATTTGCCAGCATCACCCTTGACCAGAGAAATTTGGGGGGAATCGATGCAAAAGCCGATCTACAGATGTTTTTAAAAGGCGTTGAGCCCACGGAGCATAGAATGGTTTATGACGCCCTGGCGGCGGGGGAAGTACTGCGCAGCCGGCCCGAGATCGACCCGACGCTCATCATCTATGCCGGGGAGAGCAACGGAGGCCGCTTTGCCATCATGGCCTGTGCCCTGGACCTTGCCGCCAAGGGCGTTTTGGCCATCAGCACCTGCGGCTATGGAACTGATGACTCAATCGCTTCGGCAGGTGTAGTGGATAAGAATCTGGTCCGATTCTACCGGTCCATCGATCCCGAGACCTACCTTTACATGATCGCACCTCGCCCAATGGTCATGATCCATTCCCGTAATGATACCATCATACCTTATCAATTGGCAGAGCAGACCTATGCTCGAGGAGTGCAGCCAAAGAGATTGCACACCGTTGGGTGCAACGTGCATGGCTACTGCTCACAGATGAATGAGGCGATCGAAGAAGAGCTGAAGTGCATGTTATTAAAATAGATTTTCGGGCAACAGCTCTCAAAAATATGGGCGAGAGTTGTGCAAGAGAATTATCGACCCCTTTACACCAGCCGGTTGAAGGCCGGCAAAAAAAGGTTCGTCCTCCCCTGGCCCAGCAGGGGAAGGAAATCACAGGTTTACACTGGTGCTGATTTTCCCGGTTTTCGGTTGATTTACTCCTCTTAATCAATTCCCGTGGATGTGGTCCATTGATAAGAGTAGTAAGTATGGCCGGTGGGAGGATATGTGTAGGTTATCGGGCTGTCCCAGTAGGGATACGGATATGGCATAGGATCGGGACTCGGGTTCGGATTGACCCAATAACTGCTGGGGCCGGAGACGTAAATGTAGACATAGTTGCTCCAGCCGCCGCAATAATACTGGAGGATGTGCCAGCCAGGAGTATCAGCAGAGAACCATCTCTTGTACCAGCCCGGGTAATTGACGAATCCTGCATAATTAGTATCCAGCATGCCGCTCGGATACCACTCATAAAACCAGATATTGCCTGTTCCCGAGGTCTTCATCCATAAAGGCAGGTTGGCATAAAGATTGCAGCTTGCCACGGTTCGTGGTGCATATGAGATATAAAGGCTATTGGGCGCGGAGCTTCCGGGGGTTATTATCATTTTGCTGTAGACCGGATTGGTCGCGGTGGCCCTTGATCCCGTAGGCGCAAAGGCATAAGCTGCATCCTGGCTCGCGCTCATTAGAGTTTGCGTACTCTCCTGCGCGCTTGGGGCTTGCTGGGATGCTGTGACGTCCGTTGGCACTTGCAGCCCCAGCGATTCTGCGCTGCTGGGAGTGCTGGGTGTGGGTGCGCCGCCCGTTGGGGTGGTGGAATAGGGGTTCATCTGTCCAAATGCATTGGTACATAGCAGCATCATTAATGCTATTATTATCACAGTCCATTTCATCTGAGGACACCTCGACAAATTATTGGCGTTTTGAATGTAAATATGTTCCCGTGCCGGCCGGGGAGAGAAATGTCAGGGAAACACTTTCGCCCCGCGTCCATTATGCTTTTATTCGAATTTGTCGGATCGTTTCAATTATGATCAAAGGCAAGGAAGCCTATCTGAAAAAATTGACAGCCAATATGTATATCCCTTCGCAGGAAGTGGGCACAAAGCTGGATGGCAGCACTCCTCCTTCCGTCTTCATTGGGAGCTGGAACTACCCTAAGGTTTACGCCGGTCCCATGATCGCACCTCTGCATGGCGACACCATCATCATGGACCGGCCTGAGTCATGGATACCGGAAAAGAAGACCCAGGAGGAGATCATAAGATACCGGCTAAACCTGATCAGAGGCAAAAGATCCGTCAAAGTCACACAGCTGCAAGGTCGCTACTTGGACAAACTTCGGGACATATCCCTCTCCGGTTCCTCCATTGAGAGTGAAGCCGAGTTCCACCACGCCCCTAAAGGCATGTCCTTTAGTGATGAGCACACTCCCTTTGGTCCGAGTGCGCCTCTGGAAAAGCTGGAAATAAGCAATGCCAGGTGGGATCCGAATTTAGAGAAGGTCTATTACGACGGCGACCTCCTGGCGGCGGACGCTGTAGTTGATCTGCACCAAAAGGGCATGCCTTTCTCCAGCATTCAGAAGGCATTCTCCATGGGAACCATGGGTACCAAGAAAAGACGCCGCCTGGTTCCCACACGCTGGTCCATCACCGCCTGTGACAGCACCCTTGGAAACCGGCTTTTGCAAAAGGTGAGGGATTATGACCCCATCGATTGCTGCCAGGTGAGGGAGTTTTTCAGCCTCAACAATTATTACGCGGTCCTTCTCCTACCCACGTCATGGCAGTATGAGTGGATGGAGGCCTTCCTCTGCATCCTGGGGAATGAAGAGCTGGTTTTCTCCGACTATGAGAAAAATGTTGGCAAGAAAGGCTATTCCCGGGTGGGTGGATGCTACTATTCCTGCAAAATGGCTGTCTTGGAGGCTCTGGCACGCGAGAAAAAACAGGCAGGTGCGATCATCTTGCGGGAGGCTTATTCGGGATATGTGCCGTTAGGTGTCTTTAACGTGAGGGAGAATGTGAGAAATGCCATGCAAGAGAAGGCCTTGTCCTTCGAGGATATGAAGAGCGCTTTGTGGTATATTTGCGGCAAGCTGCAATTGCCTTTAAAAAAATTCATCATGCAAAGCGACTTGCTTAAGGAGCTGCTTAAAGCCCGGCAGACTACATTGAGCTCTTTCTCTTGACATCACCAAAAAATGAGCTTCTAAAGAGCGAAAATTAGATATAAAAAGAACTCCTTAATTTAATGGGAGTGAAATGTGTGGAAAAAGAAATGAGTAGAAATAAGCGTTGCGTATCTTATATCATATTTATTTTCGGTGCGTTATTATTAACAAGCATTGCTTCGGCCCAGTGCGGGGATTGTGATGATAATAATCCCTGCACCATGGACCAATGCGACGGAACGATTTGCCTGCATACGCCCCAGAGCTGCGATAATGCAAATTCCTCTGCGTTGGGGCTATCTGGAAAAGACGCAGATATCAGAACGGCGCATAGAGAGGGTTCAAGACAAAGCCAGCAAGAGCCTCCTGTATTAAAGGAAGCTGTCAATATACCAGTAAGCTGTGATGATAACAACCCGTGTACCATAGATTCTTACGGAGCTAACGGCTGCGTTCATGATTCTGTGAATTGCGATGACGGGAACGCCAGCACGACAGACTTCTGCGGCTCATCCGGTTGCGTCAATATGCCCTTGTCCGGAAAAAGCTATTCAGTGGAATTTCTTAGCCCCGTCCTGCCGGAAATACAAAATGAGGTCGCTAAAGAGAATACCACTATCAATGGATCTCAAATCGTCATAGAAGAGGCAATCGCACCGCCAGTCGCACAGCCCACCTGTGATGACGGCAATCCCTGCACCACGGATGCCTATGATGGAACAAGCTGTGTTTATTCACAATTGAATTGCGATGACGGAAATGACAGTACTATTGATTCCTGCAGAGATGGCCACTGTATCAATGAGCCCATAGATAGCAGAGATCGCAGCAGCATCATAAGCGAAAATAATAGCACTGCCCTATCCTCAGACGAGGCGCTCATGGCCCGCCACCCCCAGAGCTGTGATGATCATGATCCCTGCACTGAGGATACCCTCATCGATGGAAAGTGCGAGCATAAACCGAAGAATTGCGATGATGGAAATCCCGACACCTTTGATTACTGCTTTGAAGGAATATGCTACCACACAGCGACAAGCTGCGATGATGGAAATCCCTGTACTATCGACTCTTTCAATGGTACTGCATGCGTGCATACGCCCAAGAACTGCAACGACGGCAATCCCTGCACAAAAGACTATTGTGATCCAGTCCG
>JBAXWY010000020.1:0-46714 GCA_037128175.1 Methanothrix sp. | reverse complement strand
ATTCGGGCCAAAAAGAGAGGCGAGAGCACCAAAAGAATCGCGCAGGATATGAAGTTGAGTCCGTCCTCTGTGAAGCGTGTCTGGATGCACTGGACGAAAACCAAGATGCAGGTGAACCGCAACAAATCGATAGTTTGCGGCGCATTCTCGCGGGCGGGGAGTTCGATGCCGAAACAACAGAAAACATCTTACAGCTCCTTTAGGGGTTGTGTGCCATGTTTTCTGTAAATCTTTGGCCCCGTATCCAGACCCATTTACTCCTCAATCATAGATAAATACTTTCTACCTGTCAGCCATTCCTCGTTGATGTCCATGAGAATGGCGACTCCAAGCCTTAGAAGCGATGCTTCATTCGGAAAGGCACCGACTACTCTGCTTCTTCTCTTGAGTTCTTTATTTATCCGTTCCAGTCCATTGGTTGTCCGAATCTTCTTCCAGTGCTCTTTTGGGAACGCCCTGTGATTCCAGATGTCCTGGCTAAACCGGTCAATTGTATCAGCCGACTTTGAATACCTCTTCTGCCTAAGCTCAATAGCTAATTCCGCCATCTTGGATTCATCTTCGAATCCTTGTCTGAGTTTCTCTGCTACTACTTCTTTATCTTTATTTGGAATATTGTTCATCACCGCACGGCTGAAATGAACCTGGCACATTTGCCAGGCTGCGCCCAAGAACCTTGACGAAACCGCGGCTTGTATTCCTTTATGGCCATCTGAAACGACCAGTAAACCAATGATTCAGATGCTGCCAGAAGCCAAGGTATCATGTTCTTTCCGTCCTGCTTTAGCTAATTAGGTACGACTTCCTGTCTTTATAGCCGTTCTGACACAAACTATGAACTCTGTAATTCCTGATTAACTTCTTTGATTCTAGGCTCTTGCAAGTACGAGAATCTCATCCACCGCACGTAATCGCAGATACGAAACTCACATCAATAGGCATTATCCATGCGGCATAGCCAGATGATTACCAGTAAAGTCGCATGACTTTGACTTAAGCTTCTTCCAGCTCTATTTAGCCAGCTTACTCTTTGCATTTAATGGAAAAATATCGCATACACCAGGCGCGTTCCCATTAGGGACAAGCCTATAACTTTCTCCATCAAGCTGTAGCTCTACGTAACCATCTCTAGGTATCGCATCATAGCTATGGGTGACAAGGTAAAAAGCCAGGTCTTGAACAGTTATTTTGGTGTCCTCAAATGATAATAGACGATCTCTTAATTCTGAGATATCGTTTCCCGATGCAAGGGCGGTATGGAGCAAACCTATGAGGATAAAGATCGGGATGATAAATCTCACCCAGATCTTTGAATTTATCACGCGAGCCATCTATCTCACCTAAGATTGGTCAATCATTTGGCCCCGCAGCCTATCCAAATCTTTCTTTAAATCCTCGCTCATGCTGGTTTTGTTCAGCCTGGAATTAAGAAGGTTCTGCAAGGTGAATTCGTCGTATTTTATGTGCTCCAGGTTAGCTCCGTCAAAGTCCACATTTATCATCATGATCATGGAAAGGTCAGCATTTGTTAGATCTGTCCCCGCCAGACTCACATTCTTCAGCAGTATCAGCTCCAGCCTGGAATTCCTGAGGTTGCACTTGCTCAAATTGACGTTCTGGATGAGCATAGGTCCCTGCAGCGTAGCGCCCTCCAATCTGGATCGAAGGAAATTTGCATCGACAAGGTTCAACCCTTGCAGCCTGGCTAAAACCAAATCTGCCCCGGTCAAGTCCGCTCCGTTTAAGGCTGTGTAGTCAAGTTTTGCCGAATTCAGATTGGCACCTTTAAGCCGGGCATTAGTAAGGTCTGTATAAGATAAGTCCGCACGACTCAGGTCTGCACCAGTTAGATTCGCTCTCATCATATAAGCCCTGGTCAGATCGGCATCGCTCAAATCAGCATCACTCAGGTTAGTTCCACAAAACTCCACCCTTGAAAGCTGGCTCGACGACAAGCGGCTGTCGCTCAGATCAGCCCAGCTCATCTTTGCGCTCATGGCATTAGCATGGCGCATGTTCAGTCCTTTCATATTAGAGTTTACCAGATTGGTTTCAACGAGCCTCGTTCCATTCAGATCCGCACCCCTTAGATCCGAGTTTCTCATGTTAGCTCCAGTAGTATCTGCCCCCTGGAGCTTGGCATCCTTGAGTATCGCTCCGGTCAGCGTTACATCTGTTAGACGAGCATCTGTGAGGTCAGCTCCCGTTAGGTCCGTTTCGGCCATGGCGGCTGAAGAGGCATTAATTCTGTTCAGTTTAGCATCCTTGAGTATCGCTCCGGTCAGCTTTGCTTTTGCGAGATTTGCATCAGAAAGATCAGCACCAGTGAGGTTTGCCTCTTCAAAGCAAGCGCATGATGCAGTCACTCGATTCAGTTTTGCATCCACAAGCCTCGCTCCGGTAAGCATGGCGTCCTCCAGGAACGCATCTGTGAGTTTGGCACGGGATAGATCCGATTTCAGAAAGGCTGCCCCGGAACCGATCAAGAAGGAAAGGTCTGAGCCGCTCAGATTGCTGCGAGTCAAGTTCGCAAAAACCACACTTGACCGGGACATATTGGACCCGATAAATTTGGCTCCAGAAAGTCGTGTCTCGGAGAGATCTGAGCCCCTGAGGTCTGCATTGCATATGGTGGCATTAATCAGGTTCGCCCCGACCAGGCTTGCTCCCGTCAGATTAGCACCATCCAATTGGGAATTACGGAAGGTAGAACGATCCATGAACGCTCCTATGAAGCAGGCTTCGCTCAGGTTTGCATCGCTCATTTTCACGCCCCCTAAGCTGGCTCTATTCAGGTTAGTACGAACCAGAGTTGAACGATCCGCAAAAGATTGGTCTATAAAGGAACTGGATAGGTCTGCACCATTCAGATTTGCGCCGGTTAAGTAGCAGCCCGCCAAGAATGCGCCTGTTAGATTCGCATTGGTCAGATTTGAGCCTAACAAATTGCACACAGGCATATTGGCACCTCGAAGATCGGCCTGGGAGAGATCTGAGCCATGAAGGTCTCCTTGTACCATAGTTACTCCGCGAAGATTTGTTCCTGCAAGCTTGGCATCGAAGAGACTGGATTGGTTCAAATGTGACCGGCTAAGGTTTGCCCCATGAAGATCTGATCGTTGCAGCTCAGAATGATTCAAGTTAGTCCCAGACAAGTTCATGCCACTCAAGTTCATGCCCATGAGCTGTACATGATCCTTGAAGGTCTGGCTAAAATTCATATCGATAGGTAGTTGGCTATTGGACAGAACTTGCTCGGAAGGTTTTTCTTCGATTGCAGATGAAATTGTAGTTGTAGAGAGCAGATCGAAAAGCAAAAACACCACCAAAGCCAATCGCATCACAGAAACACTCATGATGATACTATCTGTACTGCTACTATAAAATTTTAGCATATCTGGATTGTAGGGTTAATTGGGTCTAGGACTGTCCTCGGAGTTCGATGCAGGATTTTATCGTGTGACCTGATACCAATTCAAGGTTATCATTCGTTGTTATTGCCAACCACCAGGTGAGTGTTTCCGCCAGTTCTTTTTGTTGGAACGGTTTGGCAATGAAATCGTTCATACCGGCCTGAATACACATCTCCCGGTCACCTTGCATGGTGACGGCAGTCATGGCATGATGGGAATATGTGGATTGAGCGCCTTCGATCCTTCCTGACGGACGGAGAGAGTGGCCTCGAAACCATCCATATCAGGCATTTGGCAGTCCATCAGCACCATATCGTAAGGAATGGTCGGGAGCATGTTTATGGCCTCCTGGCTCAGGCCCGCAGCCAAAGCAACCGTGCACGATTGCAGCCTGTCTTTTTGATGGAAGACCCGTCCCCGCTCGGGCAAGAGGTGCCTGCTGAGAGGACGCGCGCAGGGGCTTGCGGGTGTGGGGGCGAGCCCGGGCCCACGCGGGTACGTGTGTGCCCGTGTGAACATCGCCAATTAGCCTGAATGATTCAGCATGAGTTTGCGACAATATTAATCCACCAATAATAGTATTATAAAATTTGGCTCTTCGCTATTTCCAGTTGCTAACCTAAGGTTACTATGTTTTTCCAGTTGTTAGTTAGTCGCTCTGTGCGTTCTCTGTGAGCTCTGTGTCTCTGTGGTGAAAACGTCGTTAGCCATTGGTTATAACCAATGGTTTACGGACTACCACCACCGCAGACACAGAGCGCACGGAGGACTCACAGAGGACTCGATTATTCTATTACCCACGCGAAACAGCGAGGAACCTAAAATTTCCACCATTCATATTTTCTTTCTCGCCCCTCGGGAAAACTTAATCTCATCGCACGCCCCAATCCCTCTCGTGAAGTGCGATGTTCTGGTAGTGGGCGCTTCGCCCGCCGGCCTGATGGCTGCGATCTCTGCCGCAAAAGGCGGAGCCGGGGTAATATTGCTGGACAGGGATCTGGCCGGCCTGGATCACGCCGCCAATACCCTCTTTGAGGGAATGGCCGCTACCTCAGGCATCAAAGTAGAGGATTGCTACCTGAAAAAAGAGCTGGAAGGCATGCGCATTCTTTCCCCCTCCGGCCAGGGCGCAAGCATTCCGGCTAAAGGCTATTTCATTGACAGAAAGAAGTTCGATGAACACTACCTGCGCCTCGCGCAAAGCTCTGGGGTGAGCCTCCTGGCCGGCGTCGCCAAGAAATCCCGGCTGGATGGCGGTCGCAGAACTGTATTCTTAAATGAGGGCGAGATTGAAGCAAAGGTGGTGGTGGACGCCTCAGGAGTTATTTCCCACCTGGCTCGCGGAGCAGGCCTGGTGCCCATGCGTCATGCCGAGGACATTGCCTGGGCCATGGAAGCCGATGTCGAGCATCCCGATCTCGGCGAGGAGATGTTCTTCCAGTACTGGATCGGCAGCATGGCACCCGGCTGGAAGGCCACCTTCTCGCCTGCTGGTGGCGATCACGCCACGCTGGGCGTTTTCGTTCGCGGCCACGGTCAAAATGTGCAGCCCTTTTTCCGGGATTTCCTGAAGCGGTTTAAGACCTACAAAGCAACGCAGTACAGGGATATTGAGAATCTCAAGATTCATGCTGTGAGGCGAGGGGGCGACCCCATCTGCGTGCTGCCCGGCGATATCGCTGCCAATTCTCTGATGGTCACGGGAGGAGCTGCCGGCCAGAGCGGTCTGGCCTACAGCATGCGCGCCGGCACCATCTGCGGCTGCGTGGCCGCAGAGGCTGTGGTGACGAGAGATGTATCCCGGG
The DNA here is from genome assembly GCA_037128175.1 of Methanothrix sp. GTDB lineage: Archaea > Halobacteriota > Methanosarcinia > Methanotrichales > Methanotrichaceae > Methanothrix. Next base: position 41,496 of record JBAXWY010000020.1, on the reverse strand, counting down.
AAGGTCTTTCCCAATATGAAAAGCTCTGGAAAAGAGAGTTCTACTGGCAATACCGCATGGGTCGAGCATCTTTGCAGACTCTGGCCATGATGAAGGATGAGGAGATCGACAGACTGGTACGCGGCCTGTCTGGAAAACGCCTTATCTCGGACGGCTCATTTGTCAAGAAAGCTGGCTATGCCGCTGCTGTCGTCTTGCTCTCCCGGCCCAGGACTGTTCTCGATCTGGCGTCGAGTTTGATGCGAGGCTAAACACAGGAAAAGTCCATTTACTGAAAAGAGAAACGATCCACTCATGATTGAACTGTCCAGCGACCCTTATGTTCTGAAGCCCAGGAACGCGCCAATGACGGAAGCGGACTTTCGGCTTCACCTTAACATAAGCTGGTGTCGCGGCGTCCTCTTTAATGTGGTAGCTCTAAAAAATGCCATCGCTGTGGTGGAGTACGACGCCCTGCTCTGGTCCGATGATTCCATCATGTTTGTGGAATACAAGGATTCCGTTGCCGCCTACAAAGACCTCTCTTCTCGAAGGGTGCAGCAGATGAACAGCTTCGCCAAGAACATTGCCAGGGGACTGGGATACAAGAATTTCGCGTTCATAGTAGTAGTAAAAGGGCTGGAAGAGGGTACAAACAAAGGCGGTGTCGAGGTTTTGCCGCTTGTTGAATTGGGCTGCTATCAGCCCATCTTCATCTCATCCATCACTGAACTAGAATATCTGAATAAGATGATCGCAAAATATACTCGCGAAGGCAAAGATGAGTTTGCAAAAGAGCTGGACAAGCTCAAGAAGATCTTTGAGATGGAGCAATCATGAAAGGATATGCGTGGGCCAACGGCGCTGCCACAGTTCTTAATGCAGTGGCCACCTGGAAAGGGGCGGCCTTTGGAATCGAGCTCAAAATATATGCCGAAGTGGAACTGAACAATTCCGGCAACATTTTGGGAGACGTTCCCGGCGTGGACACTCGCCTCATCGAGACCTGTGTGCGCATGGTGCTGGAGCGACTGGGCTATTCCTACGGCGCAGTGGTGCGAACCAGCAGCGAGATTCCTGTGGCCGGAGGTCTCAAGAGCAGCAGTACCGCGGCCAACGCCACCGTCCTGGCAACCCTGGATGCTTTGCAGGAAGATATGGACCTGATAGATGCGGCCAAGATCGGCGTGGCCGCCGCCCGGGAAGTAGGGGTGACCATTACCGGGGCTCTGGACGACGCTCTGGCCTCAATGCTGGGCGGCATTGTGGTTACCGACAACAGATGCATGCTTCTCCTCAAGCGGGAGGAGTTCTCTTGCATGGTCATGCTCCTGGTTCCCGAGCGAAAGCTCTTCTCCGTTGATACCGATATCTCCCGTTCCCGGCTCATTGCGCCCATGGCGGATGTGATCTATGATCTGGCCATGCGCGGCGATTACGGCAGGGCCATGACCCTGAACGGCCTGGCCTATTGCGCGGCTTTGGGCCTGCCCGCAGAGCCCATGCTCCTGGCGCTGCAGGCGGGAGCGAAAGGAGTGAGCCTTTCGGGGACAGGACCCTCTTATGCGGCAATAATTGATGAAGATAAGATGGACGCTCTGGAAGCTGCCTGGAGACCTCTGGGCGGAAGAGTGATAAGAACGAAAGCGAATAATAAGTGCGCATCTAAGGGCCGGGGAATTTGATGGGGCTACAAGAGCATCGCAGCGAAATTGAGCAGATCGACGAGCAGATCATAAGGCTCATTTATCAGCGCATAGGCATCTCTAAAAAGATCTTTGAGGCCAAAAGAGCAGAAGGAAAGCCGATCAGCGATCCAGAACGCGAGAAGAGGGTCCTATCTCAGGCCATGGACCTGGCCACGGAGTTAAACCTGGACACGGGTGCAGTCAAAAGCATCTTCGAGACCCTGATTATGATGAGCGTGAATAAGCAACATGAGTTGCAGGGCCGAAATCAAGGATAGATTATGGTTGATATTGCAGTAATTTCCGGATCCAGGTCGGATCAGGCAATTGTGGACAAGGTCGCCAGCAAACTGGAAGAGAAGGGAGCGTCATTTGAGCATAAAGTTCTCTCCGCACATCGTAATCCCCAGGAGCTGGAAGACTACATCACCCAGACGGATGCTCGCGTTTTTATCGGCATTGCCGGCCTTTCCGCGGCGCTGCCCGGCGTTATAGCCTCAAAAACGACGCGCCCCGTCATTGGAGTGCCGGTAAGTGCAAAACTGGGAGGCCTGGATGCACTTTTATCAATTGTTCAAATGCCGCCCGGAGTTCCTGTGGCTTGCGTCGGCATCGATAATGGAGAAAATGCGGCGCTATTGGCCCTTAGAATTCTTGAATCAGGAAGATAGCTATTTATACAATGTCAGTGAGATAAACGCATCAAAGGTGGGATAGGATGTACAAGCGGATATTGATCGCCACAGATGGCTCAGACAAATCTATGAAAGCCGCTGAGGAGGGCATGGAGCTCGCTAAGGGACTCGGCGCACAGGTCATAGCACTCAACATAGTAAACGAGGTCGTTATTGCCAGCGCAGTTAGACAGCTTGGGGCCGACAGAAAGGAAGTAGAGGCCAAGCTGGAGAAAGCGGGCCGAAAAGCGGTTGACGATCTCAAGGCCATGGGTGCCAAGATCGGCGTCAATGTAGATACAATCGTCAGAATTGGAGCTCCCGCAAATGCGGTTATAGATACGGCCGGAGCTGAGAAGGCAGACCTGATTGTCATGGGAAGCCATGGCGAGTCCGGTGCCTCCAAGCTGTTGATTGGCAGCGTAGTGCAGAAGGTTCTCTACTGGGCAACGATCCCAGTACTGGTAGTGAGATGATTATATGGAAGCTCTTGTATTAGCTGGATCCCTGATCTACACCTCGTTCGCTGTTGTGTTCGTAGTAGGTGTGATCCTGGGTTTCTTTGTGATTAGCCTCATCGGTTCAAGCTGAATTCTGTTTAGAGGGGACTGCCGGATAGTTCCGGCGAGGCCTCTTATATTTTGATTTTTTTATAGTTGATTTCGAGTCTCTGCGACCTCTGCGTCTCTTCGGTTAATATTCGTAGCGGAGTAATCAAACCCCGGGAGTTTACCGAATAAAACCACAGAGTCACAGAGCACGCGGAGGAGGAACGAACGGAGACGACGATTAACCAGGATAACGCAACTAAAAAAAATATATTATGAAAAACTAATTTTTAAAGTATCTCCCTGCCGTCTCCAGGCACCTGGCCATCAGGTCTGCAGCCTTGTCGATATCGCTGATGCACAGCACCTCCACCGGCGAGTGGATGTAGCGGGTGGCCACGCTGATAACGCCCGTAGGAATGCCGGACTTGGTGAGGTAGATGGCAGTGGCATCCGTGGTCCCACCGTCGGAGGCCTCCAGTTGCACGGGTATCTCAAACTCCCGGGCAGTGCCTGCTATCCATTCAATGATCTGAGGTGTAGCGATCAGGCCGCGACCTGAGGCATCGGCCACCACGACTACCGGTCCCTTGCCCATCTCGATGGGGGCGTCCTTCTTCTCGATGCCGGGATGGTCCCCCGGAATGGTCACATCGGCAGCGATAGCAAGATCGGGATCCAGGCCGAAGGCGGCAACCCTGGCGCCCTTCAGGCCAACTTCCTCCTGCACCGTGGCCACGGCATAAATGGTGGACTTAGATTTGGTTCTCTTCATAGCCTCGATCATGACTATGAGCCCGGCCCGGTTGTCGAAGGCCTTGCCGGTTACTCTGTCACCCTGCAAAGTGGCAAAAGTCCGATCGATGGATACGGGCGTGCCGGGCAGGATGCCGAGGTCCTCCACTTCCTTTTGGCTGATACAGCCGATGTCGATGAACATATCTTTGGCCTCGACCACCTTCTTTCGGTCCTCATCCTTCATGACATGAGGGGGCTTGCAGCCGATGACACCGGTGATGGGGCCGGATCTGGTATGGATGATGACCCTCTGGTTGAGGAGGGTCTGGTCAAACCAGCCGCCGATGCGAATAAAACGAAGGAATCCCTTCTCGTCCACATGTTTTACCATGAGGCCGATCTCGTCGGCATGGGCCTCGATCATGATGGAGGGGGTCACTCCCTTCTTGGTGGCGATGAGATTTCCCAATTTGTCCAAACGGATCTCATCCACGTAAGGCGCAATCTCCTCTTTTACTATCTGCTGGATGGATCCTTCCCAGCCCGATATGCCGTGTGCATTGCTCAGTTTTTCCAATAAAGATTTGATATCGCTCATTTAATCATCTCTCACTATAATTTTGAATAGCTAGGCAGTTCTTACCCTCGCACCCTCATTTCTGGCGCGAGTGATGAGAACCTCTCCACCCACATCCCTCATGGCCTCGCTCGCGGCGGCCTCAATATCCCGCCCTTCTGTATCCGTTATGGCGTACACGACCGGCCCAAAGGAACTGAGTCCCGCACAGGCAGCTCCCGCTTCTCTCATGGAGGCCATCAGCCGGTGAACAACGGGATGCTGCAGCATTACTTCAATCTTCTTGAAGCCGATCTCCTGCACTCGGTTAACGGCCGCTCCGAAATCATCCAGGCTCTCTTCCACTAAAGAGGGCACCATGCGCACCAGGATCTGGTAGCATAGCTCATGCACCTCGGCTATGGGCAGCGGGCAGTAATCCCGGAATATGTCAACTTCCTTCTTTCCATGAGCGCCCGCGGCGACTTCGGGCAGGGCCAGGATGATCTTCCAGTCACGAGGAAATTCGTGGCGCACAGTTACCGCCGCCGGCCGCACGCCGCCGCAGGCAGCCGAGGGGGAAAAACTCATTTTGTCTTTTCCCGGTCCATAGCTATGCCCACCGTCTATTAAGAAGCCGCCCGTCTCAAAGGCAGCCGTGCCGATGCCGCTGGTTCCACCCCGCATAATGATGCGAGCGATCTCGCGCACAGAGAGCTGCCTGTTATAGAGCTCACAAAGCGCCTTTCCTGCGGCAATGCCTAGTTGCGTTCCCCCGCCCAGACCCACATGCATTCTGTATCCGCTCCTGATTTGCAGACGCGCCCCGCCCAGATTCAGGTGCTTTTGCACCGCGCGGGCTGCAGCCAGAGCGCGATCTGCATTCTCTCCCACTGCCACCAGATCCTCGCATCTCTCCGCCTCCAGCAATATGTTCGGCTCATCTAAAGAGACGCCCACGCCGCCGTCAACGCGACCGCTGCTGCCCGTTAAATCGGTCAGGGTCAGATGCAATCGGGAAGGCGTCTGGATCACAACCCGTCGCTCATCTCGGAAACTATTGTAGGGAAATGCCTCCTTGATGGCGATGAGCGGCTGGCCATGGCGAATTATCTTATAGCATCTCGTGAGCATAATCTCGCGAGCAAAGACGCCAAAAGCCTGGCAATGCTCCGGGTCGGCAGGCAAAAATGCGGTGCTTGTAATATCGCGCCGCGATTCGATGCGGTGTTTTTTCAGGATAACTCCTATGGGAATATCGGCCTTTGTAAGGTCATCTTTAAAGCTCGCATCGAGCCTTTTTAAGGGCGTATGCGAGACTGCATAGACCAGCGCCTCCTGGCTGTTTGCCGTCTTCAAAAGCACTACCCTGAAATTGACCTCCTCTCCAGGGTTTACTTGAAGCTCTTTTGCGACAACCTCATCTGCCGGCACTACCTTCTGCATCAGAGTCTCAATCTCAACTGGGCAACCTGTGACAACTTCCAGCAGGCTGGTCACGGACCCATCAGTCCCAAGCAACATCTTTTGCACGGGACTGAGCCTTCCCACAATGCTTTCCAGCTTTAGAATATCTCTTGCAATGGGAAAAGAAGAAGATTGGACCATAAAAATAAATCCATCGGCTGGAATAAAGTTTTTCCCCTTCCAAAGGAACTGAGATCTATGACTTCCAGAATATCGGGATTTTACAAGCTTGCTCCCTCCGAGAGGCTTTTGGCCGTAGCCGAGCAGGCCGCGTTGGGGCCGGAAGAGATAGCCCAGGTGCAGACGGGCCTTCTTCTTGACCAGGCAGACAAGATGACGGAGAATGTGATAGGCATGTTCCAGGTGCCGCTGGGAATCGCCACCAACTTTGTCATAGATGGCAGAGAGGTGCTCATACCCATGGCCACCGAGGAGCCTTCCGTCATCGCCGCGGCCAGCAACGGCGCAAGAATGGCACGGGAAACGGGCGGCTTTTTTACCTCCAGCACGGGGCCCGTCATGCGCGCCCTGATTCAGGCCACGGGAATTGGTGATCCCTTTGCGGCCCGCCAGGCGATTCTGCTTCATAAAGACGATCTGATGAGGATGGCCAACGACAAAGATCCCATGCTGGTCAAGTACGGGGGCGGTGTCAAGGATATCGAGGTCTATGTCATTGACTCCAAGATGGGACCGATGGTTGTGACCCATCTCATCGTGGACTGCCGGGATGCCATGGGCGCCAACGCCGTCAATACCATGGCCGAAGCGCTCGCACCGCGCATCGAACAGATCACCGGCGGGCGGGTGTATCTGCGCATCATCTCCAATCTGGCCGATCTTCGCCTGGTTCGGTCAAAGGCGGTCTTCAAGGCAGAGGAGATCGGCGGCCATGAGGTAGTGGATGGAATACTCCTGGCGGCAGAGCTGGCAGAGGTTGACCCCTACCGCGCCGCGACCCACAACAAGGGCATCATGAATGGAGTGACGGCCGTGGTGCTGGCCACTGGAAACGATACCAGGGCAGTGGAGGCCGGAGCGCATGCCTTTGCATCGGTCGCCGGACGCTACAAATCTTTAACCCGTTATGAGAAGAACAGGGATGGAGACCTCGTGGGTACTATTGAGATGCCCGTGGCCGTAGGCCTGGTGGGCGGAGCGACGCGCGTTCATCCTGTGGCCAAGACGGCCGTGAAAATTCTGGGCGTTAAGAGCGCAGACGAACTCTCCCGCATCATCGCCTCGGTGGGCCTGTGCCAGAACTTTGCAGCGCTGCGGGCCCTGGCCTCAGAGGGCATTCAGAGAGGGCACATGTCTTTGCACGCCAAGAACGTGGCTGTGCAGGCAGGGGCTAAGTGCGATCTGATTGAGATCATCGCCGCCCGCATGGCTGCCGAGCGCAGGATAAGCGTGGATAGAGCCGTGGAACTGATGGCTGAACTGGATGAAAAAGCAAAGGAGATAACTTGAGCTACAGGATTGGTGCTCTGGGGCCGGAGGGAACTTATTCGGAAAAGGCGGCTCTTCTCTGGATTAAAGGCAGGCCACAGGCCAGCATCGTCTATTTTAATGACTTTGAGGGTGTGCTGGAGGCGGCTGCGGCCGGCCGGCTGGAAGCGGGCATCGTCCCTGTAGAAAACAGCCTGGAGGGAGCAGTAACCACCGTTATGGATCTGCTCTTGAGACTGGATGTTGTGATTGTGGGGGAGGTGAACGTTCCCATCAGACACTGCCTGGTGGGCCAGGGTGGAGACGTCAAGGTCATCCTCTCCCATCCCCAGGCGCTGGCCCAGTGCCGGCAGTATTTACGCGAGCACTATCCAGAGGCCGAGATCAGGACCACTGGCTCCACCAGTCATGCCGCCCGCCTGGCCCAGGAGTTCCCGGAGACTGCCGCGGTAGCAGGAGCTGACACAGCTCTGAAATATGGATTGCAGATCCTGGCCAGAGAGATTCAGGATGCAAGCGACAATGTAACCCGTTTTATTGTGGCTTCAAGGAAGATGGCCGTAGCCACCGGACGGGACAAAACCTCACTGGTCGTTTACCTGGATAAGGATCGTCCCGGTGCGCTCTTCTCCATTTTAGAGGAGTTTGCCAGGCATAGTATCAATTTGACCAGAATAGAGTCACGCCCCAGTCGCAAGGGCCTCGGAGATTACTACTTTTACATCGACCTGGAAGGGCATGTGGATGACAAAGTAGTAACGCTGGCAATAGCCGCCATAAAAGAAAAAGCTGCCATGATCCGGGTGCTGGGATCGTATCCGCGGGCGTGAGTATTGAATGGAGCGGATTTGATGCCAATCGGAATTATCCTTGCCGCCTATGGCACTCTCTTTCTTCCTGCCCTGGCCACCTATGACCAAATCCGAAAAGCTTATGAGCACATATTTCCCGGCTCTCCGGTCCGGCTGGCCATCACCTCGCATCTCATGAGGAAAAGGCTGCAAGAAAATGTTGGCATCCGCGTCCAGAGCCTTTCGGCAGCACGCGAGGAGCTATGCGGCCTGGGATCTGAGAGCGTGGTCGTCCAATCCCTGCAGATCGTGCCAGGAGTTGAGTTTCACCAGGTGGCAGCGCTGGTACAGGGATGGAAGGGCACAAAGCCAGCATTTTCGAGCCTGGAGATCGGTTTGCCTCTGCTATCGGACCTGCCGGACTGCCGAAGGGTCTCATCCCTCTTGCCCGCCTTTTGCAGCGGGCCCGCATATCGCCGGGACCCGGAGAAAGAGGCGGTGCTCCTGGTGGGCCACGGCACGGGCCACCCTGCCGATGCTCTTTACTCTCTCATGTCCATGGTATTGAAAAAAGATCACAAGAATGTCTTCCTGGGCACTATGGAAGGCTTTGCCAGTCTTACCGAGATTTTGCCCGAGCTGAAGGGCTCGGGGGTGAAAATTGTGCGGCTCTTGCCCTTCTTGCTTGTGGCGGGAGGACACGCAGAAAACGATATCTTTGGCCAGAGCCCTCTGTCCTGGAAGAGCACCCTGGAAAAGGAGGGCTATGAAGTTGTGGTTGATCGGCACGGCCTAGGTGAGAGAGGGGAGATCGTTTCCCTATTCCTGAATCACACCAGAAATGCCCTGAAAAAGATGGAAAATGAATCGCTTGCTAAGCAAAGAGTGCCTTTTGAATAGTTGAAAGTAGAATGCCTGTTGACCAACACGTATATATACTTGTATCGGTGTGTAGGTAAGGTTGCAATGGCATCGATTCAAGGGACATTTCCTGAGATGTTTTTGTGGCATAAGTCGATTCTTTGAGTCGATAAAACGGTAAGTGAGTTAAAATGGAAAGATATGGAAGCGGTAGCAGAGGCGGCTTTAGCAGCGGCCCCAGAGAGATGCACGATGCCACCTGCGCAGAGTGCGGAAAGACATGTCAAGTTCCCTTCAAGCCCGATGGATCCAGGCCCGTGTACTGCAGCGATTGCTACCAGAAGCACAAGCCTGCAAGACCAGCCGGTGCCTCCAGGCCACCCAGAAGATACTAAGTTGTTTGATAATTATTTGATCAGATAAAAGCAGGGCCAAGAAATAGGTTCCTGCATTTTTTTGATTTCCAAAACCTTGTGTGGCAGATAACTGACTTCTCTTGGTCCAGGATCTTCCGCGGAAAATGCTTATGACAGGATAATAATTTAATATTAGAAAGAAATAGTGATAGCAATGCAATTTACAAAAAAAATCGTAGATGATGAAATCATGGATGATATTCTCAAAGAGGCAGCAGACGGATACGGAGACCTTATAGCTGCAGCCTTAGTTCATAATGTGAGTGTGAAATCTCTGCAGACCAGAGTTGTTGAACTACGCGATTTGAGGGCTACATGGATTTCTTAAATGAAAAGAAGGTGCACTATTCGTCAGGTTCGTGCGCCAATTGTGGCAGCTCCTCTTTAGCCTCAAAGGCAGAATCTCGCACGGACGAGATGAAGCTGTGCACTTCTTGCCTGGAAGAACGGCACGTCTCCTTAGATGATCTGAGGACCAATGTGAGAAAGCAATTCGATTTGATCCGATCACCCAATCTTCGCAGTTGCTTTTTGAGGATGCTTCTCTCCGGGGAAGTAGACCTTGCCCCTGCCGGATGGAAGACCGGAATGGCACTGGGATTTGAACTGAAGGACGCAGGCTTCGCTCTTCAAGAATCAAGACAAATCCTGCTCCAGGCAAAAGCAAACTCAAGTGTGGTGGACAGCCTGTTAGATAATATCTACCGAAGAAAGGGTCAGGGATCTTTAGCCTGCGAGCAGATCCGAGGGCTGAATGTGATCTGTGACCAATGCCCCGGTCAATATAAGATAGCTCGGCGTGAGCATAAGACTGAGATATGCTGATACAGTAGAGTATATTTATGATGGCTGAAAAGAAGAACTACTGGGAAAAGCAAAAGTCGTTCTGGAAAACACCTAAGGGAATTGCGATATGGATCATGCTCCTGGCGGCTATCCTTGGCGGGGGCCTGCTGGCCCTCAACGTCTTCGGATCCCCCTATCCCATAATTGAGTCCTTTCGTGCCGATCCCGTAGTGGTAAGCCCTGGGGACGGCTCCAACTTAAGCTGGAGCGTGATCGGCGCTGCCCGGGTGGAGATCGACCAGGGAGTTGGCGAGGTAGAACTCAAGGGCTTTATGCAGGTTAAGCCGATTGAGACCACCACTTACAGGCTGACGGCTATTAACGGTTCGATAAATAGATCTATGACACTCAAAATAATGGTACAGCAGCTTTAAGTCACTATCCGATAGCAATCTCAATAAGATCAAAGGGGTCAACGCATGATTTCCATCTCGATTTACAGAGCAGGGACCATAGCTAGATTAGTAACGATATTATTACTACTATTATTTTGTATATCAAGTTCGCTTATTACCTTTCCATTAGTCGCCCTGGCTGCCCAGGATGAGGCCTACGGAATAGTCACAAACGTAGTGGATGGCGACACCTTCGACGTTACCATAGAGAAGGCCGGTGCAAAAGTAGCCTACCGTGTGGAGAGAATTCGCTTGGCAGATGTCGACTCTCCCGAGATGGAATCGGAAAATGGGCCGGCAGCAAAAGATTTCACCTTTGCCTTGCTCATGAACAAAAGGGTCTACCTGGACATCGATGATCTTTCAGCAAACGGCCGGGATAGCTACGGCAGGCTAATCTCTGTGGCTTATCTCACCGGATTCTACGGCCAGCCAATAGCAGCTCCCAATTTCAATCGTCTTTTAGTGGATAGCGGTCATGCCAAATTAGAGAACTTCACCAATAACGAATTCGATCCCAAGGATTGGCGAAACGGACAAAGCTCGCTGGCAGAAAGCGAGCCGTTGCAACGTCTGGGTCAGGAATTACAGAAGAATCTCACAGAGGATCTGCTTCCCAGGCTGCAGGAGTCGGCAGGAAAGGAGCTGGACAGGGCGGCAAAAGATAGCTGGGATTGGCTGAAGGGGCAGATTGGGGTTTGAGTTTAAGGTTTAAGCGAGAGTGAGATTCAACCGGGTCCGGTTTCACGCGAAGCCGCGAAGTCAAAACATTGGTCTATTTCGGCCTCGCTGCACTATTATATTTTAAATTGACGTTGTTCACAGCAGCTCCGCTACCCCACGAAACCGCAGTCTGATTTTTGATGAGGATCTGCTTAATATCCCATGTTTCCAACTTTCGTGTTGGGAAGAGAGACTTGAGGGGGAATGTTATCGCATCCGCGATCTTCGGCGGATCATAGACCATAGGTGTCTCATCGTCATCATCCTCGTTAACTTGGGCGACGAAAATCTCTTGTGCGGTTGCTGTATTGTGTGCCGGATCTACAGTGACCTTAAGGTACCCTAGCTCCCTCGTCTGTCCGAACCTGTACCAAACCGAATGGTTCCCACCAGTAAGGTCAGAGAACCTACCTCCGGCATTGCCGACAATGAAATAGGGAATCGCATTCACTTGATATCTCTGGTAATTATGGGTATGGCCTGCGAAATTAGCGCTGATATTGTAGGTATGATACAGGGTTTCCCATGGCTCAAGATCAGAATTAATTGTAGTCCGGCCATAATCCCAGATAGGATGGTGATGTATGGTAAATGTTCCTAACATGGTATTGTCCAGCTTATCTCTTAGCCAGGATTCCTGACTCTTTGTGAGGGCCAAGGAGGTATGCGGATCATCGCTACTGGCATTATTCGGATCAGGAGTATCCAAAATGATAAACCGGATACCAGCACAGTCAAAGAAATAGTTCAGGGGGTTGTCAAATGCCCAATGGTATTGATCAGCGGCAGTCGGTGTAACACCCGATGAATTATGATATTCATGGTTTCCGATCGTGGTAAAGATTGCAAATTTTGCGATCATTTCGTCGCCAGCCTGGAAGAATTTACCCCATAAATCCTTACTATCATGCCCGGCATAATCCCCACCGTGCAGGATAAAAAGCACATCAGTTTCATTTGCGATAGCCTCTGCTACGTATCTGAACCGTTTCATCTCAGTATAATTATGACCTTCCTGCGAGTCGCTGATCACAATAAAGGTAAACGGACCACTGACCGGCATCGTTTGGAAGGTGCGGTCGCCAAATGCAAACTCATCGCCTGAAGGTCTTACCCGGTAGGTGTACGATGTATTTGGTTCAAGGCCGTTAAGCTCCACATGTTTATACGGGGCCGTTGCATGATATGCGATCGTTTTTTCAAAACTATGATGCTGGTCAAAATAGCTCGACGTGGCATAGTCTATTGAGTCCGAAACATCGCTTTCTCCTCGCCAGTTGATGGTGGCAGAATCTGTCGTGGTTTTTGTTACCCATGGGGCCCAATAAACATTCGAATTTTCCGCAATGGTCGGAACAATACAAAAGAAGCTAAGTAAAATAAGGAGTATCAATACCCGTAAATACCTGCAAGACTTTTCGGTCATATTTTCCTTCGCACATTATTAATTAGTTACCTCTTTAAGTTGCTTTTGGTTACTTAAATTTTGGCCAGCCCCTGAGCAAAGTCGGCCAGAATGTCCTCTTTGTCCTCAATGCCCACAGAAACCCTCACCAGGCCGTCGGAGATACCCATGCGCTGTCTTGCAGCCCCTCATTTTGATGCGAATCTCATGGATGTCGCGTGGATCGACCTCCTCTAATTTATAATGATCCGAATCGAAACAGAGTTCTTTCAAGAGCTGGTAGCCTTTTCCTTTGTTTGTTGCATCACCCTAACTCTGCTACTGGTTTTGATATAGTCACATCCACCACCGGGGCCCACCTGCCACTCCCGACTATGGCTGGCCACCACCACTGACCCAAGGCGCGGATCGGCTGCCCGGGCTGCCGCAGGCGAACCGTGAAGCCTGTGCAGAGCCATTGTCCGACCCCCGGAGCGCGGCCCTCCACGATCACGAGCGAGCCGTGGGGGACGTCGGGCAGCGGCGGGAGCGAGCCCACGCGGCGAGGAGACGGTGATGGAGTGGATGACGGGAGCGGTCATTTTTTTGTCATCTTGCATGTCAATCCTATCAAGCCGCTTCCTTCATCTTAAGCTCGACTTCGCCGGCCGCAATGGGCTTTGCCAAAAGCCTTCCTTCACGAAAATCCTTCACAATCTTATCAATCTCTCTTGACGCTTCCGGTGTGAGATAAGCCTCATCACAAAGGTCACACATCAAAGCCGGGACGTTTTTTATCACCACTACGCCCCCATTGACTTTAGTGACATACTCTTTGAAGCCACGATGCAATCTGCCTCGACCGCAGTTGCAGGTGTCAGGGATCAACTCTTTCTTCTCGTCATATGGTCTATCCATTTTCCATCCTCCGGCCAGTAGACTGTGACAATACGCAAGTGGTTTTCGCACAGCGCAACCACAGCATGACAGCATTGCCAGCTAGCAATGCCAGTTATGAGAGCAGAGGGGCATGGCTTGCTGTCTGGATAATCTTCTATTATACTTCCATCCAATATCAAATTAACCAGATCTTCAGTAGAAATGCCCCTCTCATCCATCCTTCTGTGGGCATGAAATGTTATTATATAATTACCTAGCAGAATGTGCTCCTTGATGTCCTCGATTAACACCCTAATTCCGCCCCCCTTATGACTATATCATTCACCTCATTTCAATCTACTGTGCTGTGGAGATGGCATAGCCAGCTAGCTCCATTGGTTTTTATAAATTTGCAAATATTCCGCTGTCGGGCCTTGAACGCATGGGTCTCGCCTACCGGAAATATGGCACTCTACTGCTCAGCAGGCAGCGTAACCTCCAACACCTGGCCCACCTGCCACTCCCGGCTGTGGCTGGCCACCACTACCGCCCCTAGCCGCGGATCGTAGAAGGCCACGGCGGCAGCGGACGAGCCGTGCAGCCTGTGCAGGGCCATGCCGTAGCGCCAGATTGGTGCCCGTCCCTCCACGATCACGAGCGAGCCGCGGGGGATCTCGGGCAGCGGGGGCAGGGGCTCGGCAGGGGTAATGGGCGAGGAGACGGCGATGGAGTAGATGACGGGAGCGGTCATCTTTTAACCGCCTTTCGAATTTCGAATTCTTCAGCAACTCTTTCGGCCAGTTTAGGGCTTTTCAAGAAATAAAGCTCGGCCAGCTCCCTGAGTTTGCCACCGGCAATAATTTTGCATTCATAAATATCCGCCCTTCTGAGAAGAGGCTCTTTAATACCGCCTTTTTGAGTATCGATTACATTATCAGAGGTCGTTGCCAGATAGGTCTTAACCCGTATTGCTCTAAGACCGGATTTTATCGCTTCAATTTTATAGAGCACATCCTTTCCGGCAGGATCATGCTCTTGGCCTCCGGTCTTGCACTCCACGGTGCAAAGCGACTGATTCATCATGAAGGAGACATCCAGATCATTATCCTCACCCGGAAAAGCCTTTCCGACTCTGACGCCTTGATTTAGGTCCCAGATCCTTTCATCTTTGACGAAGGGATTGAGCATTCCCCAGACAAAGACTTCCAGACATTTACCTGCCAGAAATTCCACTCGGTGCTTATCCAGGCTTCCCAAGAGCATCGAATCTTTGGTCTTCAGACCCAATTTTGATGCTATTTTTGATCTGAGAGACTCGTTATCCAGATATACGTTTGATTCCTCGGTAAGAATGAGTCCGTCTCTATTCCATCCCTTCCGATCGTCCTCCTTCTTCTTTTCCATGAGGCCTTGGATTTTCCCCAGCATTCCCCTGAGGCCATGATCTTCGTTATTGGCCGTCAACCGTGCAGCAAGCTCAAAAAGATCCTCGGCTCTTTCTCTTGATATCTTTAGATCGCCTGGATTTTGGACTCCAAATCCATAGCCCTCTAAAAACTCTGCAGTAGAAATCCGGTGTTTCAAATCTACAGACGATTCTCCAAGTAGATCTTTAGCTTCGTGTTGGTTGCCTTCAGGAACATAGAGGGTTCTTAGGTGCTTCTCTTTGGAGAACTCGTATGCACCAATGCACATGGGCTTTGTTCCACCAGTGAGATTCACGACTAACTCATCATTCAGGTGTTCCTTATGGATCTTTTTTAGCAGGTCGTAAGTCTCAGAGATGGAATCCTCTTTCGTAAGATCCTTGATATCATGCCTGGGTCCATAATCCAGCCCACCGACTGCCAGGGCATTCAAGAGCTGATTATGCTTATCCCTGGCCCTCATCAGTGGCGTCACAATCAGGACCAACTGATCGGGAACGGGAGTCTCCGACCTTATGGAGAGCAGATTGGGGACGTGCTGCCCGCTGATGAGGCAGACCATGATCTTCATCTTCGCCCTCTTTTGTCCCTGGCCTGCCGAGGGGGCTCTCTCTTAGCGCCAACGGCGGCAAAATTGTACAACCCCTCTTTTTCCATGACTCCGTTTATTTCCAGGCGGACCTTCTGACCCATCTCAACAGAAGGCGGCGTTCCCAGAACAACTTGTCCACCGACGCCATCATCGGCCATGAAGTAGGCTGCGCTTCGCTTCTCTTTGGGATCGGCAACCTTGGTAACTTCCACGGTATCGCCTTTCTTGTATTTCAGCTTCTTGGCGGCAGGTTGGGGCGGTTTCGACGGCCTCTGCACATCAGGGCCTGGAACCGGAGGCTTTGAATCCTTTGTATTTTCCGATGACGGGCCATCCACTTCACCTAAATTCTCCAAGACGAGCCTCCCGTAGCCGGCATTGGTCTTGCCGCCGATGCCCCACTCACGGAGAGCCTCGGAGAGCAGATCGAAGGCAAGCTTTGCCCAATTTTGCCCTTCCTCTCCCGGAACATCACATGAGACTGCAATGTGGAAGGTCCCCACGACGGAGAGAAATGTGACCGGATTGGGATCATCGAAGTCTGTGGGCGCTGCTTCGCCTGAATAGTAATCGCCGTGGTGCGGCGTCATAACATCCGGCTGAAGTGACATCGCTATTGTTTCGGGAGTGACCCAGGCATCGTGAAAAATGATATGTCCGGAATCCTCGGTGGTTCCAAAGATGGCTTTGTGATATTCGCCACCGTTTTCTCCTTTTATCCATCTCTTGAAGCCTTGACCCTGATCTCTTTCGCCCCACACCTGGTCGCAGTAGTGGGAAGCTAAGCCTTTTAGAGCCGTTCCGGGGATTAAAGGAGTACCATAGGTGTGATGAAGTGTGATCCCTGTCTCCAGGACGTTCTCGCCACCAAGGCCAATCACCATTCTCCCCTTTGTGCAAAAGAAGCCTTCCGCTTTAGGCTTTTGAAGCAAGTTTTCTTGACGGGCGGATAATTGACGCAGATATGCAGTCTGATAGACCGCTTCCGATTGAACCAGAGATTGACGCATCACCTCAAAAAGATCCCTGCGTGCTCCGGGATGATTTGCCTTATCCTTCACTGCCACTCTCAGATATCTATCCCTGAGTAGACCGGCGTTTGCACCTACCGGATGCTCCTGCGTCCACCAATTTGAGATAGCAGCTCTGCATGAATCAGCCATATTCAATCAGTCTCCAGTAGTGCCTCAGAGTAGCGCTTGAGCCAGGTTGCAGACTCAATGGCCTCATAAGTTAGCCGTTGATATTTCATAAGATCCGATTTTCTGCTGGACTCGCCCAAGTCTCCTTTCTCATTCATAACCTGGGAGATATGAGCGATGTAATCTCTTCCTGTTTGCCCTTCCTTTGCCGCCACAAAGGCCAGAGCCTGGGCCAGCCCGCAGGATTGCACCAGGGCCGGAAATCTCCTAGCAAGCTGGCTATATTCTTCATCAGTTTTGCCTCGGGAGAGAATACAGTCATAAGCTTTCTGCGCCCTCTTTTGCTGTCGGGTTTGATGCTTCTCGTCCATAGTCCTAGCTCCTCCTGAACTGACACCTAACCCGGCCTTTGCCGACGGTTGCTTTTCCACCCATCTGCAGGTCCAACTTATCCTTCGTGCAGTATGTTTCCAATATTTTGCTCCGGGTTATCCCATTGCCGCCGAAAACTCTGTCGCACCAGGCGATCCCTGCAAGTATCGCCTCCGCAGGAAGGGCCTCCTCATACCAGAGTGCACCCTTGGACACAATTTTCGTATCATCTTCAATCCTGATGTGCGCCGTCACTTCGGTGCCAGTCTTTGACAGGAAGTTGAAACAATCATCAGATAGGATTGCAAACCTCTCTTCAAAGATGCCTTTCCAGACCGCATCTTTGGCTAATTCCTTAGGAAAGATTACTCCTGCCAGCATTTCCGCCCACTTCTGGGCATTTTCATCTTCCTTTGCCTTGAAATCCAGATCTTCAAAGAAAACCCGTTCTTCACCGGAAATCTTCGATCCATTCGCTAACAAGACTTCGTCTCTTGCAGGACTATGGGTTGGAGGAAGGTCATTGTAGCCTGCCGCTTCGAGATCTCTTTTTAGCCTCTCTAAAACCAGCGGGCTGGTGATGTAAGCGAATGTTCCATAGAGGCTCCTCACAGGCAGGCAGACGATGTGAGCATCGGTGAGAATCAAAGAACCTGCATTGGATGAGTCATCCACGATCTGTTTTCCAAAGGCGACATCTATCAGTTTCTTCTGTTCATCATTTCCGTTCTGGGAGAAGTGATCTCTCAACACGCCCTTTGCTGCCGAGCCGGGAACCAGCGGCCAATCTGTGACCTTCTCCCTCATGATAGGCATATCTATAAATCCAACTCCTTTTCCGGCTCCAACGTGCAAAGGCGTTATCGTCTGCAACCAGTACATTCTAGTGTTATTCTCCATGATCTTGCACCTCCTAATCCTGCTTTATTATCATCTTTTCGTTTGCATAATCCCAAATGCCCCATAAAGCCAGGCCGAATCCATCACGTCGGTCTTGATCGTTATCGCAGACCGATCTCAGCCAAAGGTCTTTGGCAATAGATGCAGCATCCAGATCCCCATCAATCTCGAAGAAGTAAACTGAGCCGGCAGGCACAAGTCTTCTAATGCGCTTCGGGCCCGGGCCTCGGTTCTTGTTTTTCTCCAGGCTCCATCCGGAGACCGCCTTCCAGCGATCTATGCATGCCGATACGAGCCTCAGCTTCAATCCATTAGGCCAATAATCGGGCTCTTCATTCGGTGGCCAGTCTTTAAGCCATCCTGGCTCCCATCCATCCGAAAAGATAGCTGGGGTCGCTAAAACCATACGCACTTTCTTCTTGCCGGAAAAATCAGAAGCTAAATCCAGTGGGAAGGTCCATCCCTCCTGGGACTTGAGCGCCTTCCATCTGGCCAGTCTCCTCTCTCCTCCGATAGAGTTGAGTGAATCGATCTTTGATGCAATATCTGCATATTTTCCTTCGTCTTCAACCCTGGCAACAAGCTCGATTTTTTCTTCCTGGCCCTTGATAGTGAAATCAAGCCCGATGGTTTCGAAGAGCTTGGCATCTTCGGATGTTCCGACCTTTGGATCGATCTTGACATGAGTCCTAGCTTCTTTTTTAGGCAGATTCAAGAAGTCAGTTCTACCCGAAATTTTCTCCGGATCGGGCGGAGATTGAAAGCCCTCACCTCTAGCGTTTGCCAGCCATTTCTTCATGGTTTCCATCGACCAGAGCAATGGAGTTTTGGCGGGCTTAAACTCGCCATCAACACTGCCGGGCAGCATTGCTGGATATAACCCTCCCGTTGGAAGATCGCAGCCACAATCTCTCCAATCATTTCCATTAATATTCACAGGTCGAATAGCAAATGCATTGAGTTCTCGTTTCTTGTTTTCTTCCTTGACCAGAAGATCTTTCGGCTGCGGGACATAGAGTTTGCCCTGCCAGAATGGCAATGGACCTGATATAGAAATCCGCTTTAAATCCTCAGAAGTCTTCTCATCGAAATTGCTGTTGCATGCATTTCCCAGCATAGTTCTAAAGGAACCGGCAAGAACTGATGGATAGAGCCAATCTAGAGATTTCATTCGGATTCCCAGGCCAAACGGGCGACCATCTCTGGCGATAAGCGGATCATGGGCAGTTATTTTAAGATAAAGCACCATTAAGCGACCTCCTGAGTTTGCCTTACCTGCTTAGGCGATTTCTCATCTCCAGCCTGTTTCATGGCAACTGCAATCCTCCGAGCGAGGATGAGCTCTGAAGCCATTCTGCTGATTGCTTGGTACGGCTCTGCATTCATCAACATTCCTTTGAGGTCTTCTTTTTGGAGCTGAGCCGGTCCTAGGATGCCGGTTTTTCGTTTTAAAAGCCTTAATGCGTCAGAAGCGATAAGATCTCTCAGCTTATCCTCCTCATCTTTTGAGGATGTTTTCCAGTCCTTGTAATCCTCTGCTAATTCTCGCATTTCATAGGCAGCACTATCTGGCAGCTTGTTTTCGCAATGCATTTTAGCCCATTTGCGCAGACGTTCATCCAGGCCGTTTGCCTTCTCGGGCAGCCATTTTTCTCTGATCTTTATGGGAGCACCACTCCGTGGATAGATATGAACGGCAAGGCCGTCTCTTTCATCTTGAGCATCTCGTCCATCTTTTGCGGCCTTCTCAGCCTCATTTCCGAAATTAAGCAGGTTTTCCAGCGGCTCCAAGTAATGTCCGATGGCAATTCCAACAGATAGCGTTAATGGACTGCAACTATAGCCCTGAAGTGCAGTCAGTTTTTCTCCTTTTTCTCTAAATCCATCATGAAGAGCTCTGGCTGCACCAAGGCAGGTATCTAAAGGCAAGAAAGCTAAGACATCATCTCCGCCAGAGAAGACCATACATCCGTGATACTCTTCTTCTACTATTCTTTTTGCATCGGACGCGAACTCTGCAAGCAGCCCTGAAAAGGCTCTATGATTGTCGACTGAATCAATGGTGAAAAGAGCTTTTCCCATGCGATCTCCATCCGCTTTCAATACAGCTAGATACTGGTTAGGCTCACCAAGTCCCAGGCCGCCATCATCTTTTTTCTGCAGCTGATTGACAGCTTTTTCAATTCGATCCAGCTTAACGAGATCATCTATATAGGGGTTGTCTTCATCCTGATCTAAGATATCATTGAGATCCTCTTTAGCTCTGGCCAGGCGAGATGGATATAGAATATGTCCGTCCGAGCGGAACTCTTGATAAAGCCTATCTCCTATGCCAGTCGAAAAACTGTTTTCACCTTCACGGCAGCAAGCCTCTATCTCATCAAGAATCCTATTGGCTTTGTCGCCAGGATGCCTTCTGATTCCTCGAATCCACGGATCGGCAGCTACTCGAACGACTGATGGAAATACTGCATTTTTGCCGTCCGGCCGTCTGCCAAGTCGTTTGGTCAGTCCAACGGCACAGAGCTGCTCTGCATCACTCAAGCGCAATTTCATAGAAAGCCATTTGGGAAGAGCTTTATCTCTTTGAATAACGCTCTCCCTGGCACCATCAAGAGATGATTTGGGAATGCCAAAAAAGCCCTTGGGCTGCCTGAAGTTCCTGATTGATTTCCTGCCTGCCAATAGCCGCATTACTTTCATGCGATCGTAGCTAACACCTTCTGGAACCCAGGCTGCATAAAATTCGATTGCATCATCAACCTGGTCATTCCAGATATCCTGCCCTATTTTATCCTGGCGAACAAGCTTTCCAGCTTCCTTCTTTGCCTTTTCGGCCAGATCAATCCATACTCTCTTGGCAGCATCCTGCGCTTTTTCATTGATTACTTCCGGGCTTTCGCATCCGTCAGGCAATCTTGCCAGAATAACATTGGCTACGCTAAAGTCGCTTTCCAGGGACTCCAATCGAAAATCTCTTTTATCAAGTCCAGGAAATATCAGATATCCCCCTAAATGAGAAATTTCCCTTGCTGCGGCCTTACTGATGACGGAGAGAAGATAAGATCCATACCATAAGTCTTTGGTTCGCCGAGCAGCAACGATGAAGTCCTGAACAGGCCCTATTGATAGAACATAAAGATACGATGCCATTAGTTCACCTCTACAAATCCATATTCTTTTGCAAAGGCAAGGAAACCTTCAAGAGCAGATCCTGATGACGAGCGGGCTGGTGCTCCAGCCTTCAGACTGCCAAGGGGTGAGTTTGGATAGTTGGCCAGCGCAGGATCTCGCAATTTTTTGAAGCGTGGACTTCCTGATGCCTTTTTGAGCACTACTTCATCAGGAGAAGAGGATTTTAGCTTGAGAATCAATTGAATTACTTCTCCATTTCTGCAAATCATCGGCCTCAAGATCAGAGGACTTGCCATTCTTGTTTTCTCCTCTCCCCTGACTACCGGGTATAGCTCAGTATCCTTGGGATCATCATTATCCTTAAAGTGAAATACAATTGGCAGCCCTAGCTCTGCTCTGGGGAAGGCATCATCAGGGATTGCAGGCATCCTTGAGTGCCGTAAGAATCTGCTGCCAGTAGCCTTCCTTATTGATTCCGGCTCGGGCCAGCGGGAGCGACCGGGCCGATTTGGGCTTGATCCAGGATTTCTGCCTACGCCTTGGCCCTGCCTGAAGGTCTGCATGAGGCCCACCACATCTGTCCATCCCTGCAATACATTGTTACTATTATTATCTTGGACGAGGAATCTATCCGGAAGAGTTGGCCAATCCTGCAAGCGGGATAACTCAACACCAAAGCCCTCTAGGGATGATCTGTACCATGAATTTAGTGATTCTCTCCTAGGGGAAAGCTCCTTGCAGTACAACGCACCGCAGCCACGCCTCACTCTGGCACCTATTCCGCCAAAATTTGTCCAGGCCCAAACGGCAGCATCTACATCCTGAGATAAGCTTTTTGGATGATTCAGTTTCAATTCAAAAGAAACATTGGATGTACAGTTGGCTGGAGGAATGCCATCCCTTTTATTCCCTTGGAATGGAAAGAGCGCATAGGGTGGATGGTTTCTTTCGAACCGAGGAAAGTTCTTGTTTTCCGGGAAATAAGCACACGGGTATGTTTTTCCTGGTGATTTTATTTCAACCTGCAATCCAACCTGACTGGGATTCAACGTCGTCCCCCATATCTTACCCTCTCTTTGTAGAAGCTCGGCAACAGTTGCGCATTTCGCACCACTCGTTGCCCTCCACCAGAATCTGAGATGCCCTCGAATGCTTGAAGGCCTGATCGGTGTCACAGGATCGTTCTCGTTGGCTTTGACACCACCACCGAATATCGGCGTAATTACCTGAATATTGTAGAGCTTCTCAATCATATCCGGATGAGGATCTACATTAAATGGCTTCTTCGGACAATCTATTATGCTGCGTGACGTTTTACCACACTCCTGAAGTTCTCAATATCTCATAATTCGTCATCATCACCCACAAATCCCCCCATCCCAAAGTGCGCTCCATCGTGCCACCGGCCCCCGCATCCGCACCAACTCGTGCTCCGCATTCCCGATCTGCTGCCCCCGCGCGTCTGGCCACGCCCGCTCGCCCGCACGCGCAGGCGCCCGGACTGGTGGGGGCGTGCGGGAGGCCCACGTACTCAACCTATCCTGCTAAGCGGGATTTACCTTAACGGAGAGCCGATCAGTAGCCTTTGCCCAAGAGCTCTTTAATCTCATCTCTAAGGAATACCGCTGGTATCTTTCCCAATCATTAAGTGATATTTCCAGCTCTCTGAGACTTGATAACACTCTCATTTCAGGCTCTTGCCAGGAAGGCTTGATCGAAGAGATCATACATGTACTTCAAATCGAGGTATTCAGATATTAGATCGGCTTCATAGTCCACTCTTCTCTCCCGATCTCTCTCCAATACTACTATCCCTTTGCTGATGACCTCATACTGAAAATAGGCGGGAGCATAATTGAGGATTCTGACATCGAAATCAACCCTCGGCTGGATTCCCTGTTCAAGAATCCTGGCCGCCTTTTGAGCCAACTTGAACCTTTGATAGGGTGATTGCTCTTTGCAGAGAAGGATGGCAATATCAATGTCATGAAAGTCATCTCGCTCCAGAAAAGACCCAAAGACGTACGCCAGGTCGATCACCTCGAATCCGTTCAGGATAAAGCGAATGATCTCCCTGGTTTTATTCTTGTCCATTATAAAATCCCCCCATCCCAAAGTGGCTCGCATATCCGACGGCCAGCGGCCCCTGCACCGCCAGAGGAAACTCTATCCTAAAGCCGTAGCCTGCACCATTCGCCGCCGGCCTTCCCTTGCCAGTCTCTCTCCGGCGAAGGAAGGCATGCCACGGAATGTTCCGACCGCCCAGGCTCGTGCCGGCCACCTTTTCCACTAGAACCGGTTCAGGAAAGCCTGCCAGCCCCAGCAGCCGTCTCAGCTCGTGCTCGCTACTTCCGATCTGCAGGCCGCTCGCGTCCCGCTTTAGCACGCCCGCCCGCGTGACTTTGGGATGGCGCGTGGGCAGGAAAGGCGTGCGAGAGACCCAGGCGCGGGAGCGGGCCAGCAATGGGCACTGGCCGCGCTCCAGATCTATGCCCCCAAAGTCCTGCGGTTGGCCGAATCCCTGCAGAATCACCTGGATCTTAAGGTCATCTCCACCCCAGACTCTATCCAGATCCTGCACAGCCCTCTGATCCTCAGATTCAAAGCCCGCCGGAGCATAAATGGTGATGTGAGTGATCTCACCATCAATGCCCTTTGCCAATGCATTATTGGATTCGCAGAAGACATGCGCATGCCTGTTGCCCTGCAATGGTCTTCCCTGCTCGTCACATCCCGTAAATATGCGTGAGCCATTGGAGAGGCTGACCAGAGCGGCGTGGACGCGATCCGCCAAAATTATGGTATCGGTAAGTTGCGGGGAATTCTTGCTCGCCACTGCAAAGCGAGCAACAGTAGGTCTTATCGGCATCGTCTCGCCCCGCAAAAAGACGATAACGATAATGTCAAGACAATGCCTACTGATGCATTCAAAGAAAAACTGAGCGTTCTGTCCATATTTTCCACACAGAATGACGCGACGCTGAATTCAACGGGGATTTCACACAGCTCAATTTCCCTCCTCCACAAGAGATATATTTGCATATAGATAAAGCTTTTTATTGCGTAATATATATTAAAAATTTAGAAATAACATCTCATATTTTATTATTAAGCTGACTATTTGTGGCTTGGATGCGGAATCCGGGCATCCAAATTCCAGATGTACAATACTCCCTGCCAGGGAACGGGTGCAGACCTCATCAAGCTGGTGATGTGCGAGGTCTACGATAAAATATCCTCAGAAGAGGCAAGGCCATGAGGATTGGGAATGCGCGTCTCTACCAATCCCCGGGACATATATTCATGATCTGCACCAGGATAAGGACCAACAGATCCCAATTTACTCAATCGCCTGATCAGCTCACGCCTTGAAACCGGCACAAGTTTATTCGACAATGGAGATAGGCTCCGCAGAGGCATTAATAATATAGCCGCCTATTGCCGGTATGGGATGACCCAGCCTCAGCTTTAAGGCAATCCAGCCCTCGATAACGCTCTGTAGTTCATTACGACATTCTTCAAGAGTATTACCTGTGGCCCAAACGCCCTGTAGTTCAGGAACTTCGCCATAATATGGATTAGGGTCATCGATGATTTCGTAAGTAGCTCTCTTCATAGCCGCCAGGATGTATTCTCCAAACATTATCATGACTATTAGCAATAATGAGATTTTAGCCTTTCGCTTCCTAGGTACAAGAAGGGCTGGCGCGAAAAGGCAACGCTGGGGATCTGGTCATTGAGGGATTTGAGCTGCCATTGAAAGGTCATGGCCTTCAAGCGGGAGGGATGAGATAACAGGGCATTGTTCCTGGGATGCTGTAACCATTTTTATTTTACTCTCTTCGCCTTCCATCTGTTCTATGATCAAATTGTCCAGGTCCTCGAAAGTCTTGATGAAGCCTGAATCTTGATTGAGCGCGTAATAATTTGCGCCGCCATGTCTTCCAGCTATCTTTAGTACGTTCCATTTTGTAAGCTTCGCTACGACTCTCATCATGGTCTGGCGAGAGATGCGCGTCTCACGCGCTAGTTCGCTAATGTTAAACCTCAGATCACTTGCCGGCAAAAGAAACTGTATCGTTCTCAGTTCGCTTGTATCACCAAACAATCCCTCAAACGGTGCAACCATAGATCTCCACCACAGATTTATCTCAAACTCAGTCTATATAGATGTTTTTACAAGCATGTATAGTTAATTTAACAGGCTACCCGGGCTTGGGAACATTAGACTCGCAAGTATTTTTTATGCGCCTGTTCGATAGTTCCGAGCCATAGAATTCTTACAATCTTTTCGTCTTGGGAAACACGATAAAAAGCAGTATATGATCGGGAAATATGCAATCTATAGAGATCATCATGCTTTGAAGATCGAAGCAACTCTTTGTCGCCGCCTTTTCCGGGAAATGGGTCGCTTTCGAGAATCCGGAGCTTGGTTTTGGCTATCTCATTGCTTTTTTGGGAAGCTTATCCAGAAACTCCTGTGCATCTTCATCTATCAGCACACAAAAGTTTACCATTTCATCGCCACAAACTTGCCCCTTTTCTCAATGCGATCCATATCCTCAAATAACCGCCGCTCTTTTTCTCTCTCGATCATCTCTGCCAGGAGGTGATCGTAAGTCTCTCCTGCACTCTTAAGACCTGATAGCTCTTCCCAGACGACTCTTGATACGGGAATGCGGCTGGTAGCAGGCATCCTCCCGGTCACATGCGTGGTTTTTGGCATGACTTCTTGGGCAATGCTATCTCCATGCTCCGGCATCTGCCTGACTTCAACCTCGCCACTGATTTTGCGCATAGTAGCTCTGTAAGGATTGTAAGTAGATATATTTTGTGTTTCTATTGGGCCACGGCATTTCTGTCATGGAAAGACAGCAGCGTCCGTCAGCTGTCCGGGGGTCCCGGCTGCGCTCGTGCCTGCCACCTGTGGGCCCAGCCTGGGCGGCGCTGTCGTCAGGGAGGTCTGGCTTGCCTGGCGGGGAATGGGGGGCAGGAGGCAGGGCGGGCCTGAGGGCCAGGTGGCGCATGCTTGCGGGCCGAGCAGTTTTTCGGAGCGCGGGATTTGGGATTTGGGAAACGATAGCAAGGTGGTTTATAACTTTCCTTCCAATCCTTTGACCAGTTCGTCGGTCATAGTGCATAATCTGGCCGCTTCCCTTCCCACTGTGACCCTGTGCTGGTAAGTTCCGGTGTCTGTAAAGGCATAGACTCTTATCGGCACCCAGTCACTGAAGCTGGCTCCGATAAACATGGCCAGGTCGATGGGTCCCGCGTAGAACAGCAGTACTTCACTGACGCCGAGCTTCAATGCCTGGCTGCGCAGATCATTGATCTCTGCCATTGCTGCCGTGTAATCCCCGGCCTGCAAAAATCCGTCCGAGATCCAGTTTATGATAGGAATGTCTGCCAAGTTATTATCCGCCAAGAACTTTTCCACAGAGGCCAGGGGGTTCTTCCCGACCCCAATAACAATGGCGATGCGACGTTTTGATCGAACGCTTTTCTCATCTTTTTCCAGCAAATTCAATTTTCGCTCTATCCTCTTTCTGGCTATGAGCAAGGTTACGGTCGCCCAAACAAACACGCAGAACATTATGAGCTGCACAATATTAGCGAATTTACCAAGAAGGTCAAAGAGATCCATTTTTTCTCCCCTTTGCAGCTATATAGTTTTCAATGGATATAACTATTCTTGACATCGAGCTATTCGATGGATCATGTGGCTTGGATAGAGGACAATCATCATATAAATTGAAGAAACATTCTTGAAAATGAGATGACGATCAGCCCTCTGTTAACCTGCATTACCACAGCGGAATCATGGGAATCTGCGCTTCAAGAGATCGAGAAATTTGGGATTTGCGGTTTGAACCTGCTCAAGACCGGCCCGGACCCCTTGAGCCATGAAATCAGGCTTATAACCCTCGCGCTCCCCAATCATACCGTCTACATTGCCGACTGCCTTGAACTGGGAAAGACTATTCTGAGCGATTTGGCCGGGCTCCTGGAGAACATCCGGATCAGGAAAGTTTTATTCGATGCCAAGACTGCCCTCGCTTTCATCAGGACCTCGGAGAATCGAAAGCTGGATGCCCGCAATCTATTCGACCTCATGCTTGCTTCAGAGATCTGCTGGTCGGGCTACTATTATCTTACCCCCTCTCATTCCCCCAAAAATCCCTGGAAGAAGAATATTCCCGATCATAGTCTTGCTGCCCTGGCGGAAAGGCATCTGGGCGTTATCCTGGACGGTGAAAATGAGACGGAAAGGAGAGCTGCAGAAGAATCCGCCGTACTATTACCGCTTCACGACATCCTGGCAGCACTCCTGGCTAAAAACGGCTTGCAGAAGATTGCAGATCTGGAATTTAGAGCCGTTTGCTCCCTGGCGGAGATGGAGATCTCGGGTATTTATCTGGACTCTGATCAGGCCAAAAGAAAAGTCGAGGACGAAGAAAATGAGATCTGCAATCTGGTCTGGACGGTGCATGATGAGGCCAGAAGAAAAGGTTTCGTCACAGTTTCAGAGGACGGCAAAAGACTGAGTTATTATCTAAATCCCGACCGGCAGGAAGATGTTTTGGCCTTTTTGAAGAGCCGGGGCTACGGTGTAATCAGCACCAAGGCAGAGATCTTGAGGGGTCTGGCCGCCGCAGGCTGTGCTTTTGCCGAAGCGGTCCTTCGTTACAGGCATGTATCTCACCTTCTAGCATTTCTGAGTAACTGGCTAAGCCATGTTCATGCCAAAGATGGCCGGGTCCATCCTCATTATTTCCAGATCCCATCCTCCACCGGCAGAATCAGTTCCAAAAATCCCAATGCCCAGCAGATTCCCAGGAAGGGGGACGATGCCACAGCCATAAGGAGGCTCTTCTTGCCAGAGGCCGGGAAGAGGTTTGTTAAGGCCGATTTCTCTGCGATTGAGCTACGCATCATGGCATTTCTTTCTGGGGACAGGGCCATGCAGGAAGCATTTCGGGCGGGAGTTGACCTGCACAGGCTAACCGCCTGCAAAATCAGTGGCGCCGACATGAGTCAGGTGACGGACCAGCAACGTCAGGCGGCGAAGATCATGAACTTCCTGCTCATCTACGGCGGATCGGCCAAGACATTGCAGTGGCGGGTTTTGTCCGATTACGGGAGATTCATGTCTCTGGATGAGGCAGAGGAGGCAAAGACCCGGTTCTTCCAAACTTATGAGGGAGTTAGAGTTTGGCAGGAGCGGCAGCTTCAAGAGATGAGTTACACCGTGCTGCACTACTTCCACAACTGCATTCAGGGATACTTTTTCCTGCCGCTCACCTGCACCGCTACGGCTTTAGGCCGCAGAAGGATCTGGCCGCGCTTTGGAACCGGAATTAGGGCTTCCAAATTCCAGATGTACAATACTCCCTGCCAGGGAACGGGAGCGGATCTCATCAAGCTGGTGATGTGCGAGGTCTACGATAAAATATCCTCAGAAGAGGCAAGGATAATCGGCTCCATTCACGATGAAATTCTGCTGGAGGTCCCGGCAGAGCGGGCGGAGGAATATGCCCGAATGCTGCAAGAGATCATGGAAAGGATCGGCTCAGAGCTATTGTATCCCGTGCCGGTAAAGGTGGAGGTGAAAATCCTATCGTCCCTTGGCGAGTAATCATGTTTTTACAAGCATGTACAGAAGAGGCAGCATAAAGGCAATGACGAGAGATCTATTATTACTATTTTAAGAATCTATTACTCCTTAATGAGAGGGTGCAGTTATGCGGACCTTCAGCCCTCTGTTCGCTTCACCATTTTCTCGACTTCCTCGAAGTATCCGGGCTGGCGCATTTCTTCAAGCTCCTCTGGAGTGAAGAACTCCTGCCAGGGCCTGGGGCGAACTACAAGCTTTGTCCTCCCACCTTGCACAATACGCTCCACAGATACGAGCCCTTTTTTCTCCAATCGCAATATTGATGAGTGCGTGCGGCCTGCAGTCCAGCCATTCAGCTTAGAGAGCTCATAAGCGCCCTGTCCAGAGTGTTCGCTAATCAGTTCATATAGCTCATAATCGGTATCGCCGCCCCTCTCCAGCCGTGCGTCCCTTGCTCTCTCTATTGCAGGACGTCTTGCTTTTGACTGCATGCTTATTAATAGCGTTCTGTAAGTATATCAATATATTGGAATATCTTATCCGTATTTTCAAGTTCCTTTTCTCTGTATTAGAAACTATTAAATAGATTTAGAATATTCTGTTAAGTGTGCTGATGGAATTTGATAGAGCAGTTTTGCTCAGCATCTGCAGGGCATGCAAGATGAGCAAGTCTGCTCACGTCCCAGAGAAGGCCTTCGCCCGCAGACAGACAGAGGCAGGACGAGAGGTTAAAAAAGCATTGCGTAAGCTCATAAGCTTGGGATATGTCATAATGCATCCAACCCGAGGAGAGATGACTTATGCGTTGAGCAAGGACGGAGTAGCATTATGTCGTAAAATGCAAGAAGGCGATTGAGAGACCGCACTTTATCCAGCAAAGGAAATCGAACATACTCATTTTCCGAAAGTTTCCCATGGAAAACTGAATTCATAATGTCGATAGATCTTGTTTCCCATCCGCCACGTGTGAGCCCCCGACGGGGCGCATGGGCGTTTCAATTGAGCCACGACTTTTCAGTCATGGAAATCTGTTCTATGATGACGACGTACTAGGTGTAGTAAATTAGTTTCAATTGAGCCACGACTTTTCAGTCATGGAAATAAGGACTACAGCTAAGTGAGGCAATTGAGTCCGGAGGAAGTTTCAATTGAGCCACGACTTTTCAGTCATGGAAATGGACTAGGTTCAGCAGTTCTTCCAGGGTCTTCTTCCAGTAGGTTTCAATTGAGCCACGACTTTTCAGTCATGGAAATAGATCATTGATAAGCCCAACTTTGCAGACAGCCCACTTGGTGTTTCAATTGAGCCACGACTTTTCAGTCATGGAAATTACGTGACTCTGGAACTCAGATTATGGAATATTTCCGCGTTTCAATTGAGCCACGACTTTTCAGTCATGGAAATCAGTTCCAGGTTGACGCCAGTAGCCCTCTAATAACTCGTTTCAATTGAGCCACGACTTTTCAGTCATGGAAATGCGGCATTGGGTAAAAAGCACATTCCCTGGGTTTTATAGGGTTTCAATTGAGCCACGACTTTTCAGTCATGGAAATCAACTTATGAAGTTTTCGACGCATCTTCCCTTGACGGGTTTCAATTGAGCCACGACTTTTCAGTCATGGAAATCGGATCGATCAAACGGCGCGGTGGCGAGAGCTGCTACGTTTCAATTGAGCCACGACTTTTCAGTCATGGAAATAGCAGGAGGTGGTCACGGCATAGACTACAAATACTCCCGTTTCAATTGAGCCACGACTTTTCAGTCATGGAAATGCAAACGCTGCCCAGCCAACCTACAAACAGGTTGTACAAGTTTCAATTGAGCCACGACTTTTCAGTCATGGAAATGACAGGACTACGTATCAATAGAAGAATTCAACAACTTGTTTCAATTGAGCCACGATTTTTCGTCATGGAAATTTTGCGTACACGGATGAAACGTACTTTAATCGCCTTGGGTTTCAATTGAGCCACGACTTTTCAGTCATGGAAATACAGGCGTCCGAGTAGGATTGCACGAAAGTGTTGGGGTTTCAATTGAGCCACGACTTTTCAGTCATGGAAATTCCCAAAAAGCCGCTGCCGCGAATTCTGCAGTATGTCGAGTTTCAATTGAGCCACGACTTTTCAGTCATGGAAATATTCGTTACAGGTGAGCCAAATGTTAACCCAAGTTAATTGTTTCAATTGAGCCACGACTTTTCAGTCATGGAAATTAAAACCGTAAAACTGGCAAGAGAAAACGGAAACCAAAGTTTCAATTGAGCCACGACTTTTCAGTCATGGAAATGAAAGCATTTTGACTGGGGCAATAGTACTTTGCCTGGTTTCAATTGAGCCACGACTTTTCAGTCATGGAAATCCAGCTATCAGTAGATGCCCGGCGCCATTTTCCTTTTGCGTTTCAATTGAGCCACGACTTTTCAGTCATGGAAATCTTGGTCGTGATAGCCGCAGTGCTTTCAGTATTCGGGTTTCAATTGAGCCACGACTTTTCAGTCATGGAAATGATTTGGGAATTGGGAGATAAATAATATCAATCCCGAAAGTTTCAATTGAGCCACGACTTTTCAGTCATGGAAATAGCCACAATATCAAAACATTTGACCAAGGATTACAATTGGGTTTCAATTGAGCCACGACTTTTCAGTCATGGAAATTTTCGAGGTTCTTGCGAATAAGCTTGAAACAACTCCCGGGTTTCAATTGAGCCACGACTTTTCAGTCATGGAAATACAGCAGAAACAATTGCGAAAATCAACATTGGATATTGGGTTTCAATTGAGCCACGACTTTTCAGTCATGGAAATAAAAATGAGCCCTAGAGATTTAATTGCCTACATGTGGAGTTTCAATTGAGCCACGACTTTTCAGTCATGGAAATACGCTAATAGAAAAGAGGTAAAAGACATGAAGACAGCAGTGTTTCAATTGAGCCACGACTTTTCAGTCATGGAAATCCAAAAAGTTGGACAGACTTGAAGTATATAATATTGGTGTTTCAATTGAGCCACGACTTTTCAGTCATGGAAATGATTATGTGGGCATTTAGGAGGTCATCCCATGTTAAAGTTTCAATTGAGCCACGACTTTTCAGTCATGGAAATTATATGAATGAGAGAGCTAAGAACATTACAAATTATTCGTTTCAATTGAGCCACGACTTTTCAGTCATGGAAATCTTGAAGGTGATTACGATGAATTCCGCAAAAACATTAATATCGTTTCAATTGAGCCACGACTTTTCAGTCATGGAAATTCAATGGATGAATACAACACCAATTTCGACACCTTCAGTTTCAATTGAGCCACGACTTTTCAGTCATGGAAATATGATTTTAAATGACTTGGATAGAATATCTAATGGCGTGTAGTTTCAATTGAGCCACGACTTTTCAGTCATGGAAATGGAATAGAATCCGTTGGCTCATTCAGCCAGGAAAAAAGTTTCAATTGAGCCACGACTTTTCAGTCATGGAAATAGAGAGGTGTATAAAGATGGTACTTAATAAGAAGGTAGGTTTCAATTGAGCCACGACTTTTCAGTCATGGAAATCGGTGTTCATGGCATATATCGGTGTTTTCATGCTATTACAGTTTCAATTGAGCCACGACTTTTCAGTCATGGAAATGTAGGCGGTGGCCTACTTTGCGACCTAGATCCAACCTTCGTTTCAATTGAGCCACGACTTTTCAGTCATGGAAATGGCGATATACCGTTGCCAACAAAACTAAGCGGTTCAATGTTTCAATTGAGCCACGACTTTTCAGTCATGGAAATGACATTGACGAGACACAGGCCACTTACGATGACGCGGTGTTTCAATTGAGCCACGACTTTTCAGTCATGGAAATATTTAGTGTCACTAGCACGTATCAACGTAACAATGCTAGAGTTTCAATTGAGCCACGACTTTTCAGTCATGGAAATGATGGCGTTTCTAAAAGAGTTTATTAATCCATCTAAGGGTTTCAATTGAGCCACGACTTTTCAGTCATGGAAATCGATCAGGACTCTCTGAATGGGTTCTTCGGATCATATACGTTTCAATTGAGCCACGACTTTTCAGTCATGGAAATCAAAATACCGCTTCCAAATATGCCAGCTTTACCAAATGGTTTCAATTGAGCCACGACTTTTCAGTCATGGAAATACAAGGCAATCGTGATCTCCTACGGTAACAAGGAGGGTTTCAATTGAGCCACGACTTTTCAGTCATGGAAATAAGACAATATACATTAACCCTGTAACGGGAGCAGTTCGTTTCAATTGAGCCACGACTTTTCAGTCATGGAAATAGTACCGAATAACTCGGAACTTGATAACGACTTATACCTGGTTTCAATTGAGCCACGACTTTTCAGTCATGGAAATAGGGGTTTTGATGAGACTCAACGGACTAGCAAAAGTGGTTTCAATTGAGCCACGACTTTTCAGTCATGGAAATAAAAGTTGGGAACTCCGACAGAAATAGTTTCAGCTGTGTTTCAATTGAGCCACGACTTTTCAGTCATGGAAATGAAGGCCGCTGAACTCGCCGCAGCAAAAGCAAAAGCTTGTTTCAATTGAGCCACGACTTTTCAGTCATGGAAATATTACACCGACAGAGGAAGGAAAAACGACAATGTTGGGTTTCAATTGAGCCACGACTTTTCAGTCATGGAAATCTGTTTGCTCGGGATTTTCATTTTAGCTCTTGGATTCCTGGTTTCAATTGAGCCACGACTTTTCAGTCATGGAAATGAAATATCTCCAGACCATCCCTGATCGGGACGGTAACCTCGTTTCAATTGAGCCACGACTTTTCAGTCATGGAAATGCCGAGAAAGGCCTAAAGAGAGCTGTAAAAGCAATTCAGGTTTCAATTGAGCCACGACTTTTCAGTCATGGAAATAGCTGCCGTTTTTCGGCCTTTACTGCTATCGGAAAAAAGCCGATTTACGAGCATTCTGTTAACTATACAATAATTTTGCAAGTGTTTATGCATTCAAAGATAGGAATTCGATATGCTCTTGCTTCGCGAGCATACCGTCAACTATACGTAATTATCTTAGAAGTGCGTATGTCGTCTCGGGAGTTTTCGTAATACTGGACCACTTGATAGCCCATTTACCTCCCGGACCCACTGGCGCGTTTGTACAACTTCATACTATAATAAACTTCTCTTCTTTATCCTCATGGTGCACTCCCAGAAACTCAATCCTACCATCTACTCCACCTTCCGTCGGACCCATGTCGATTATCATTATGCGATCCTCGTCGATCTTGATCAGCTCGGTAAGAACAGCCACCATTTCCACCCGGCCTTTTGGAATGAGATCGCAGCGAAAAACAGAATAGTGGACCGGCTGCCCGAATCCTAACATGGCTTTATGAACTTTACAAAGCCTCTTTCTGTCCATGATATCATAGCTCACTACAAAGCAATTCAGTCCGCTCATAAATACTCACCTGGTTACGAAAGCCGGATACTCCTTGATCTCGCCGGAAAGAACCCTGGCCAAAAGCCGGGACTGTACTTCCAGCACTCTTCGATTGCTCACCTTATAGCCAAAGATGGGATGGATTACCTCTATCTGCATCCGGCGCTCATAGCCTGCAACAACCTTTTTTCGAGCTTCAGGAGTTAGCGATATGCCGATACCAGTCTTTATGAAATCACTCTCTGTCAGCTCATCTTTATTAAAGAGAGTCAGCGCCGTGGAATCCGCTATTATTGGCCGGAACTCCTCCATCATATCCAGAGCCAATGCCGGTCGACCGTACCTGGGCTGGTGGTAAAATCCAAGGTAAGGATCAAAGCCCGCAGCCAGAACTGTTGAGAAGAGCTCCTTGGCCAGGATGCCGTAAAGGTAGGAGAGGACGGTATTCACCGGATCTCTGGGCGGCCTCTTATTCCTGTTTTGGAAAGAGAAGCCCGAAGAGCTCTTGAGCATGCTGCCCAGGCGCCCAAAGTATTCCTCCGCCGCCGCTCCCTCGAATCCCAGCAAACTCTGCATGCTGGGTGCGCCTTCCGCCCGGCCGACGAGCCGCCCCATGGATTCCAGAACCCCGGCAGGAACCTCGGGGTCATTTCTGCGCAGGAGAATCCTGCAGTTCTCTATTTTTCCGGATACGATTTTCCGGGCAATGGAAAGCGACTTCTCCTCATCACCGGCCCACTGGAATTGCTTGATGCGCAAAAGCACATTCTTGTGGCTCATGCCCTGACAGATGCCAAGAAACCAGCCGCCATGGGAGAAGTGCAGCACCGGCACATTCCTCTGCATCAGCTCCACCATGGCCGGAGTTGTGATCTCCGCACCCCCGTAAAGGCAAACCTTGGATATCTCCCGGATCCGGGCTTCGCTCACCTTGCCTTCTTCATAAGACCAGACCTCCAGACGCTCTCCACGCTTACGCACCGTCTTGCCCTGGCCTACCACGTAAACCGGCACTTGATCGTCCCGGCAGGCAAGCAGCATTCTGATCTTCTCTTCCTCAGGTTTGCCCACCAGCGCATTTTCCGCCTCCATCTCTCGCAAGAGGTTTGCCTCGTCGGGCAGGCAGATGCCCGCCAATGAGCAGCGATCGCAACGCACGCTTCCACGCAGGGGCGGGGGAATCTCGCCCCGCTCCACAGTGCTTCGTAGTTCCGTTAGCATTGACTTTGCTCGATCAATCAATGCGGCGTCGAACTTCACCGGGACCCTTTCTTTGGAGCGGATGAAGTAGACCATTCCTTCTTCACAGGAAAAATCGTTCTCCCGCAGGGCCAGACACTGGGCGGCCAGTTGCATCAGATGTGGCTCGTACAGGCCCGCGGGCGCGCGGGGAGACTCGCCCCGCTTGTACTCCACCGGCGTGACGACCTGGCCGTCGCCCTCCAAAAGATCGATCTTGCAGCACACGCCCGCCTGCGGGGCGGAGAGCGAGACGGATCTCGCGTGGAAAGGCACAAAGTCCTCAGGCACGGCGTCCTGCTCCGCATCTATCCAACGGTGCTGGAATCTGCCGTCGGCCAGCTCGGCGCTGTCCAAAAACTCGCCCTGCACAAACTGCAGGTAGCAGAGCCGAGGACAATAGGCGAAAGCGGCCAGCATGCTGGCTGGGATGAGGTCATTTCCATCTTCAATGGAACTCTTATTCTCCGACATTTTTGCACCTCTAAGATATTTAGAAAATGTATAAGTATGTACCTGTTAATAATTGAGTTAGTTTGGATTTGATTTGCTGGTTGCAGTAGTTCGATATTTTTTAGTTTCCTCGCCTTATCGGATTATTAACCGCAGAGACTTGAAATTTACCCTAAATTTCTTTGGTGCGCGCTTGCCCCGTGGTGGCCGTCCGTAGACCGGGGTTATAATCATCATATCTATAATTCCAACCTAAGAAATAGCATGCGTGTGATCCCAACCCATAATTTTCGTTTTTTTTCTCTGTGCGTCCTCCGTGCGCTCTGTGTCTCTGTGGTGGATCGTTAGTAAACCACTGGTTATAATTAGCTGGGAAGCTTCCTTCTTTTCTAAATCATCGCACGATTATTATATATACTACTAACGAACTCCCACCACAAAGACACAGAGTTCACAGAGAACGCACAGAGCGACTAACTAACAATTGGAAAACTATAGTAACCAGAGTTTAGACACGGGAAATAGCGAAGACCCATAGTCGTCTCCGTGCGTTCGTCCTCTGCGCCTCTGCGGTTTTTTCTCCGTAACGCATCACTTTCCCAAATCCCGCTCCGGAAATTCTCGCCCTCATCCAACACCTTTATTTCCTGAATTTCGCATCAGCATAGAATTGAGGCTCAAAAATGCTGGAAAGGCTCACGAAATCATTACTGGAGGCTCCCGTATTCAAGAGGGGCGAATACAACTACTTCATACATCCCATCACCGACGGCGTGCCCGAGGTCAGGCCGGAGCTGATCCGGGAGGTTACCGGCCATATCATGCGCATTGCCGATCTGGAGGTAGACAAAATTGTGACGGTGGAGGCCATGGGAATTCCCATAGGCATAGGCCTTTCCATCATCTGTGACATCCCTCTAGTGATAATAAGAAAGCGCAAATACGGCCTGCCCGGCGAGATCGAGGTCTCCCAGGTCACAGGCTACTCCAAGTCGCAGCTCTTCTTAAACGGCATAAATAAGGGCGATCGGGTCATTGTGGTGGACGATGTCATCAGCACGGGCGGAACGCTTCTGGCCACGCTTCAGTCCCTGAAGGTTGCGGGCGCAATTGTCAAGGATGTAGTAGTCGTAATAAGGCGAGGCGAGGGCGTGGAGCGACTGAGGGCGGAGGGCTACGCTGTCAAGACCATGGTCGATGTAGAGGTCGATGAGAGCCATGTAACCAGCGTCACAAAGTCCGAAAATGACCCGAGTAACCATGGGAAATGAATACGCAAAAAGGATGCCCGGGAAGAAATATTGAAGAGGCAAATAAGCCATCTCCCGCCTGTGGCTCCCGGAGAAGCACGGAGGGAAAACTGGAAGAAGACCTGCGTGCTGAGACCGTGAAATGGCAAAAAAAGGCCGAGGACCTCTACGAGAAAGTATCCGGGGATGGAGAGTTCCTGGAGAATGTCTCCGCCTACATTCGCGACTGCCAGTATTTTCTGGAGAAGGGGGACCTTATCAGGGCTTTTGAGGCCGTGATCTGGGCCTGGGCCTGGATGGAGATTGGTCTAGAGAAAGGGCTTTTGCAGCAGAGAGAATGAGTTATTATTAATATCATGAGGTGGCTCCAACCGTCAGTAACTTTAAGTTAGTATTATATACTTAGACTGGCCTATATGCATTTCAAATGAGCACTGATTACCGCACTCGACTGGATGAGGCAAAGTCCCTGCCTGATATATTCGAACTGGTCAAATCATTGGTATTAAAGAGCATGGGCAAGAGCCGGGGTGGTCTGATGCTGGGCATGGCCAACCTGGGAAACCATCCGCAGGGCTTTTTCGGAGGCTTCTTCACCACCGGCACCAATGTCATCGTCCTTAATAAGATCCCGCTGCAAAGGATCAAAGAGACGCGTCCTGAGCTTTACAAGCCCTACGTCTTTCATGTCCTGCTGCATGAATACATCCATTCCCTGGGCTACCTGGATGAGGCAGATGTGAAGTCAAAGGTCTTTACCATCACGAGAGAGGCTCTGGGAGAAGAGCACCTGGCCGCGCAGATGGCATTGAACAGCAGCGAGTTCATCAAGCATCTGGCCTACCCCGATATATCCTGGAAGCCGGAAGATGAGGGACTGGAACTGGTGCAGGGCTTTGACAGATCCAGCGTCTCCTACATTGCTTAGGAGATAAAAAATAATATGGCCGTTATGGGAATTAAGAGATTGTCGTCCACCGGTGTGTCCAGGCTTTCCACTACTGCCGCCAAAGCCGCCAGCTCTACCCCCATCCAGCCCACGAACAGACAAGCCGGCAGAGTGAAGACAAAAAATGCAACCGATCCTTCCATCGTTTTGTGCCGGTTGTAGGGAAGAGGGTGGCGACCTCGTATGCCGAAAATCGTGGCGGCCGAGTCTCCTGCAGCCAGAGCCACAATTGCGGCAGCAATCTCATCGGTATTGCCCAGAAAAAGAGCCAAAAGCAGCGCACCCACAACATACCAGAAAGCTCCATAGCCGGGAAACCTGACATTCTCCCTTTCAAATGTCTCTTCAAGCCAACCAGCAATAGGAATTTTCCAGCCTTTTTGCATCAAGACGATCATTATGCTGCCAAAGATGAGAACGAAGCTCTGAAAAATTATTAGATTCCTCCTGCAGGAATAAATTAGAATGAATATCAGAAAAAGGCCGAAAAAAAAGTGGAATAGCTTCCTTCTCAATTCGAAGTTAAAATTACCTACCTTAATCAGAAAGCTCATAATTAATACCTCATTTCATCCGATTATAGTAGTAAGAGTATAAAAGCTGTAGGAAGGTGTTTAAGGTAGAAGAACTCCAGAATAATGTAACATAGTAATAGAAGGCAAAAAGAATGAGGAGATGGACTTTATTATTCGTGGCGCTGGTGCTTTTATTGCCACTTGTGCCGGCCCTTTCTGACGAAGCCAGAGGCAAAGTCACTTATGTAACTGATGGAGACACCATAACTGTAGAGGGCCTGGGAGTTGTCCGGCTGGCTGACGTCGACAGTCCTGAGCTTGCGACAACAGGCGGACCGGAAGCGAAAGAATACACCAGAAAGCAGCTTTTGGGAAAGCTGGTTTTCCTTGATCTGGACAATAAAACCGGACTGGATCGATATGGACGTAAGGTCTGTGTTGTCTTTCTGGCCAATGCCAACGGCACCGTGGGAGATCTCTTTAACCGCATGCTTGTGGACGCAGGACATGCCAGGGTAGAAGATGTCAAGGACAACGAATTTGACCCAGGAGAATGGTGGGTAAAAGCAGATGTGAATTCGGGTCCCCCTGCCGGTAAGAAATTTGTAGGCTCAACAGAATCTGACAAATACCATTATCCGGAATGCCGCTGGGCCAAGAAAATCAGCCCCGGTAACGAAATATGGTTCTCCAGTTTTATTGATGCTAAAATGAAGGGCTATGTGCCCTGCGGTGTTTGCCATCCGATGTGATCAGTTATGAAAATCCTATTTTTCGAGCCAATGGCAAATCCTTAATTATCAGGCCGATAAGAAATTGGCGGTGAAAAACATGTCAAGAAGCCACAAGCTTGTGCTCTTATTCCTGTGCGTATCGATTCTCTCGATCTCGGCTCTGGCGGAGAGCAATTACACTGTGAACCTCACGGCGAATAAATTTCAGGGCAATTATCTGGTAAATCAGAGCGGCTTTGCTCTTTATTACTTCTCAAATGACGGCAGTGCCAGTGGCGTGAGCACCTGTTATGACGATTGCGCCTCCAAGTGGCCGCCCTTCTATGCCCAAACGATAACCGTGCCGGACAGTCTGAATACCGCTGACTTTGCCAGCATAACCAGAACCGATGGCTCAAAGCAGACTACATTCAAGGGCTGGCCGCTCTACTTCTCTTCCAGGGACCAAGCCGCAGGAGATATCTTCGGAAACGGACGGGAAGATAACCTCTGGCGTATAGTTGACCCTCAGGAGCAGCCTCAGCTTTTCTGAGATTCTCAATCAATTCCTTTTTTGGCTTTGCTCCTCAGTGTGGAGAGTTTTTGCAGGGCATCCTCTAAAGTCTCTATTTTCTTGGCGAAGTGGAAGCGTATCAAATGTCTTACATCCTCCCGGAAAAAGCTAGAGCCCGGAACGGCTAGCCACGCCCACCTTCTTTGCCATCCATTCACAGAACGCGGTATCATCAGGACATCCGAACTCGGATATATCCATCATCACATAATAGGCTCCCTGGGGATAGGTGTAAGTGAATCCTTCCTCATCCAGTCCTTTGATGAAGAAGTCTCTCTTCTCCGTATACATCTCGCACAGCCCCTCATAATACTCATCAGGAAAGCCAAGTGCAGTGATTGCCGCTTCTTGCAAGGGTGCCGGCGCGCCTACGGTCAGAAAATCATGCACCTTTCTTGCGCCGTCGATTATTGCCGGCGGAGCTATCAGATATCCCAGCCTCCAGCCGGTGATGGAATATGTCTTGGATAGAGAGCTGCAGGAAATGGTCCTCTCGAACATGCCCGGCAAAGATGCGAAATAAATATGCTTGTACGGCTTGTAGACAATATGCTCGTAGACCTCATCGGTTATTACGAATACATCGTACCGATCAGCCAGATTTGCGATGAACTGCAGCTCTTCTATTGTGAAAACCTTTCCAGTGGGATTGGAGGGATTGCAAAGAATCAACGCCTTTGGTCTCTGCATAAACGCCTTTGTTAGCTCTTCTTCATCAAAGGAGAAGTTCGGAGGGTGCAATGGCACAAAGATAGGCTCGGCGCCGGATAGTATGGCATCCGCACCATAATTCTCATAGAAGGGCGAGAACACAACAACTTTGTCTCCCGGATTGCAGACAGTCATCATAGCGGTCATCATGGCCTCTGTGCTTCCGCAGGTGACAACGACCTCTCTCTCCGGATCGATTGTCAGGCCCATAAACCGGGACTGCTTTTTAGCCAGAGCTTCTCGGAAATTTTGAGCGCCCCAGGTTACTGCATACTGGTGCGGTCCCTTCATGGCTATATCTTCAAGAGCCCGCAAAAGCGGTTCTGGCGGCTGGAAATCCGGAAAGCCCTGCGAGAGGTTGACAGCTCCATAAGTGTTGGCAATTCTGGTCATTTTGCGGATGACCGATTCGGAGAAATATTCCAGGCGACGGCTTGTTGACGGCATAATGCTATTGACCTCTGAAGTTATGGAATTCTACAGGTGGTAAAAATAGATATGCATTAATCCTATGGTGCAAGATGCACCGCTCAATGCACCGTATTTTTGCAACGATAGAATCATACCTGCACCTCGGCGGCGCAAACCCGGAAGAGATGCACCACGAGCTGTTGCAACTTCGCACCGAAAAGGAGCAAACGTGGCGGGAGATAACGCACCTCAAGCGTACCGAAGAGAATGCCCGGGAAGAGGCCACACAAGCGAAGGCCAGGGAGGATAAACTGCAGGGCGAACTTGAGCAGGCCACTAAGGATATGAGCGGTTTGATGGAGGAGCTGGCCACCTCAAGAAATGAGGCGGATAAGCTTCGCGAGGCTATGAACCTGAAAAACGATAAATAAATCTTCTCCGAGGCCACGTATGCCAGCTCACGCAAACCGTGAGCCAACTATCATTACCACCAGACCAGGAAGAGGCTAGGGCGAAACACTGGTGGCAGTTCTGGCGGTGAAAATCAAATGGCAGAAAGCTGTCCGAGAAAAAGTATTTAGTCTGACGACAAAATCCATGAAAACGTAATTAATAGGAGGGATTAGCGAGGATTCCTATTTACTGGCATTTAAGAGAAACCTCCGAGAAAAGTGCGTTT
>JBAXWY010000019.1:0-47257 GCA_037128175.1 Methanothrix sp. | reverse complement strand
GCTTGTCTGCAAAAGATGGGAGCTTGTCTGCAAAAGATGGGAGCTTGTCTGCAAAGGTACGGAGCTTGTTTGCAAAGGTACGGAGCTTGTTTTGGTTCCTAGCTGTTTCGAGTGGGTAATGGAATAATAGAGTTCTCTGTGAGTCCTCCGTGCGCTCTGTGTCTCTGTGGTGGTAGTTCGTGACCATTGGTTATAACCTGAGGTTAGCCAATTAAAATAACGAAGATCCGCTGTCTTCTTGTGATGCGATGCTTTTCCTGGAACGTTGAGAATCTCCATGAACACCGAGGTATCGATCAGGCATATTGCGCTCATTACGACACCCTTTTCTCCAGATCATCCAGCCAGTCCAACGCCGCCTTCTGGCGCTCTTCCGGGGTGCTTTTGTCTTTCAGAAAACGGTCCAGCACCTTTTTGGTCATCAACTGCCCCAGCGGCCCCTGGGCCACAAGTTCAGGAAATCGGTCCAGATCTCCCAGCCGAACGATGCGGCTGTCGCCCTTGTCAGGGTCCCGGTAAGAGCAGAGGACATCTCCCCGGCAGTCATCGGGTAGGGCATCGATCAGAGCAGGATTGTGAGTGGTCAGCAGCACCCTTAGATTGCGATTCAGAGAAATCTCTCGGATCTGCATAATGAGGCTCTTAGCCCTACTGGGATGAACTCCGTTATCAATCTCTTCAATAATAACCAGAGATCCCCGAGGCGCTGAGAGCAGCGTCGCTCCTACCGCTAAAACTCGCAGCGTGCCATCAGAGAGAACAGGTGCATCAACCACGCTCTCCTTGCCGCCGAAGGACTCCACCAGCCTGACCCTTACCTCATTCGTCTCCGTCTTAACAAATCGAATATCCAGGATGTCTTGCTCAGGAAGGAAGC
Source organism: Methanothrix sp. (assembly GCA_037128175.1). Taxonomy (GTDB): domain Archaea; phylum Halobacteriota; class Methanosarcinia; order Methanotrichales; family Methanotrichaceae; genus Methanothrix. Next base: position 46,380 of record JBAXWY010000019.1, on the reverse strand, counting down.
GAACAAATTCGAGCAGCGCCCTCCTTTCAGATTGGTCGCCACTCCAAATTTTATAAAGAACTCCTGATAGGTTCTCGCCATTCTCCTTCATCCGATCATCCTTGACCCGGACGTAACCGCGCATGGCAGAAGGCTGCGGATCCAGAAAGACCACATCCCGGAGCATTTCCCGAATCGCCTTCACCGCGGCAGGAATGATTCTCTGAGACCTCTCGTTTTCCTTATCAAAGCGCCCCGGCGTATCGAGCTGGTAAAAAATTGCCTGGCGATTGGAGCATGGAATGTGCGGCTTAATTGGTCCCTCTTTAAAATCGTTGTACATCACGCTGATCTCATCAGTCTGCACATTAGCCGGGCTATCTATCCTGTAGAGCGGAGTGGAGGATGGTGTCTGTTCAGATTCTTTGCCTACAAACTCGCCCGTGATGATCAGGTGATCCGAAATCAGGCAGACCTCCAGAGATAACCGGCCCCAATCATCCGGTATGCCCGACAGATTGCAGCCTATTCCTAGGGCTTGCTCGGGATCTCGAAATAAATTGGTCGGCTCTCCCCGAACAAGCATTCCTGCTCCCTGGATTCCTCTTTCGATATCATCCAGACGAGTGCCTTTGGCCAGCCAGGATAAGAGCCGGATCGCCTCCAGAGCATTGCTTTTTCCTGAGGCGTTAGCTCCGATAAAGAAGGTGAGCGTGGAAAGCGGCATCTCTGCTTCCTGGTAGCTCTTGAAATTCTTGATGGAAAACTTCTTGATCATATTGAATCGGCCTCCACTTATCGAATCACAACCGGCCCTTTGTTGAGCGCAGATTTGAGCTGATCGGTCACTTCTTGCACCCAGGCATTGATATCCTGCTCGGTCTTGAGGGTCCGGCGCGGGATATGCACGGTCTGCATTTGCGGCTCCAGAGCCCTGGCAGCCATCTCCCTGGCCCTGGCAAAGCGACCGGAAAGGGCATCGATCCGGTCTCCCCAGCCGGCCAGAGGATACCGCTTCAAGGCTGCAATCAACTCCTCGTAAGTTCCCAGGGCAGGTCTTGGCGCTTCTGTGATATCGCAGTCCCTAAGAATGCCGGCCTGCTGCTCTTCCTTCAACTGCTGCCAGTAGAGATCTGCCCAAAGATCATGCATCCTCTCTTGCAGCTCATCCGAGTACCTCTTCTGCTGAAGGTAAAAATCACTGCGAAGCGCGTCTTCCAGTGACTTAAGAAGTGGCTTTACTAAATTCGGCTCGGCCAGAAGCATGCGCTGCCTTTTAATTACTTCCGCCTGCCCCCTGGTTTCCTCGGCTGCCTTCAAGCTGCCCATGTGCTTTAGCAATTCCTGGAGCGCCGTCCAGTTCGCCCAATTGGCCTCGATGCGATCCGCCTGGTTCGCCCATTGATCTATTGCCTGGTCAAGCTCATCGCGGCAGTTGAACAGGCCCAAAAGCTGCTCATTTCCCCCAGTTCGCCGGATTTCATCCAGCTTTGATGTATCCGGCTCTGCCGGCCTGGGCGCTTCCCCGCCGGCTCGAATGGCAAGTTCGCCCATCTTTTGCAGGAACTGCGGGACCATCATCAATTCCTCATTGGGCCTGGCCAGGCAGCCCACCTTCAAAAACAGCTTTCGAACCTGGATGCACTGCGCTGTGGTGGGCCTCGGAGTTTCAACCTTGAACAAAGCTTTGCCTACCGCTTTTCGCTCCAGCTCCTTGGCTTCTACCACTTTGCCGCGTTCATCGTGTGCCCGAATAATGCCGGCCACCAGCAAGACCTGCAGTGCGCCATCCACTGCATCCCTTGGCCATCCAAAAGGCGAAGCCTCAAAGTGGCTGCGAATATCCGCGCCTCGGCTGCCGGCGCCGATGAATTCCAAAATGGCCCTGCAGACTGGATTTCTGGCAGGTTCACATTCGTCGCCGGCGCCGACGGCCTGGAGGGCATCGGGCGATCCCTGCTTGGCTCTGGCATAGACCTTCTCCCATCCCACGTGGTCTGCCAGATGAAACTGCGGATAAAGACGCTGCAAGGCGTTTTCCGCAGCCAAGAGCACATTTTCCAGTAGATCGTTCCCAGTAATCTCGTTGCCGCCGCTCTGGAATACCCGTGCGCCGGAGAATGATTCCTCCAGGAACTCTTTGATTTTGCCTTCCGCGTTCTGCTGAGTTGTTTCCATGGCTGAGCGTGCTTCAGAGCCTTCCGGAGTATTCTGCACACCCCGGTTATCCAGAGTTACTTTGGCCGCCTTGTAATCAATCAAAAAGTGACGCAGGTCATCTGCGGAACGCTTGGGGATTAACACAAAGATCGTCGGAGATTGATTTCCCGCCTGCATGGCATCCGCTCGAACCGATTCCTCCTCAACGTTCCAGCCGTCCCGCACCCAGACGCAGATTTTTTTATTGTGATCCAGAGGGAGCTGTGCATTGAACAACGGAAAAATATCTCGCTGCACTTTCGATCTCCCTTGAGTCAAAGAGAGCTTGCCCACCAGTTCACCGAACTTTCGGCGAATGCGATCATCCCGCTCCGCCTCGATGCGATGTGCCTGACTGTTTAATTGATGTTGTTGGCCTTTAAACTCATCACGCCATTCCCGGGAAATGTCGCTCTCTATCCGGTACTCATCCCCTACCCTCATGAGTAGTTCACATTTGTTCAGAAGCCCGGGAAGCCGGCTTCGTAGTGTACTGCTCCCTCTGGAGAGATCTTCCACCATCAAATCGGCAAGCGTGTCAATTGTCGCTTTGATGCCGATCTCATTGTTGCTTCCGGCCAGCTTATTGATGAGGAAGACGAGACCAGAGGAGCGTGCCATGAGACGTTCATCTTCTGAGCCCTTGATCCAGCTCATGGTCTTTTCATGAACATTTCTGGGCAGAATGCGAGACTGTAGCAGCTTATCCGCCGAATCGAAATAAAGGAAATCAGCCGGTACAACATGCCCCAGTTCATAATCCAGGTTGGTCTGAATTACCTTGTGCACCATGCTCAGTTGATTACGTAGCTGGCTGTCGGTCCCAGTCTGATCGAGAACTCTCAGAGTGTTCTCCCAGAAGCGCCTTCTAACCGGCAGAATGGGATAGTCCGGGACGAAGTAGGGAATATCGTCCTGCCGGTGGCCAATCGTAGTGCCGGAAAGGTGCCGGGAGATTTCCCCAAGATTGGTCTGCATCATCAGCTCAATGGGAGAAAATGCATCCGCCTTCTTTGCCAGCAGAACCTGACGTATAACCGCATCGACATCGGCATCCGAGAGTTCCACGCGAATGGTGAACCTGCCTTCCAGCTTCTTGAGATTGGAGGTGCCGGTTACCGCCGTCTGACCCGTACCGATAAAAATTAGCTTGCCGCCAATGTTCTTGCAGCAGGCTTCGACCGCCTCTCGTACATCTTCGGAACGCTGGCTATTTTCTCCGATAAATGCCTGAACTTCATCGAGCACAATGAGGGTAAGGGGCAGAGTCCCATTCCTGCTCAAAACCTGGCGAATGGTTTTGATCATGTCATCGCTGCTTACATCTGCGACATTAGGGTAGAGCTGAGGTAGAATCTCAACGGCACGTAAAGATGGCGAAAAGATATTCGGTTTTACCTGGCAAAGAGCCCCATACAATCCTTCTCCGACATGAAAATTGTCAAGCTCCTCCTGCCAGTTGTGCCCCTTTTGTTCCACAATCTCCCGAACTTTTTCATAAATGGCTTCGCTCTTCAGCCACATGACAAAACGGGCCACAGGATACTGCTCAGGAAGTCCAGCCGACTTGAAAATTATGCCGAGAAGTGCCAGTCGAACGCTCCCGCTCGCCTTTGATCCCAGGGTGCCGGAGACGGCATGAAGGCCACCCTGCCTCTTGCCCTGAGTGCTCAGTTCAATAAGCAGATCCCTTATATTTTTGGGCAGGTTGGCAATGCCGCGTGCCGTTGCTCCATCCTCGAAAGATGAATCAACCCATAAAGCGCGCAGCATCTTAACGAGATGGGTCTTTCCTGATCCATAGAATCCGCTCACCCATACTGCTGGCTGCTGAGCCTGGTCTATGTTCTTAAGATAAGTCTCCAGGATGTGCGCCAATCCCTTCTCATACTGCCCATCGCAAACAAAGGTCTCCAGTTCATAACGGAGCACAGCCATTTTTTCGTCATTTACGCTGGCTACTCCCTCATTCACAAGCTTTCGGGCAGCAGGATCTTTTTGATAGACTTCTCGATTGTACATCTTCGCCATCTCGATTAAAACACCTTATCCGCAGTGATCGGCACGGCCAGATAGTTCCAGCCATCATAACCATCCAGCAAACGATAATTATTATTTTCATAGCTCCCTGGGAAGAACACCAACAGCCTTCCTCCAAAAAGAGGGGCAAGCTTTTCCACGACTTCTTTGACCTTGAGCAAACCGAAAAGTGAGCCTACTCCCGTCAAAGCAACAACATAATCCTCTTTGATCGAATTTGTCTGAAGGAACTTTTCAAACTCTTCTGTGATAAAAACGAGATACTTGGAAAGCAGTGCACAGAGAAGATCGGGCCTCTGGAAGTATGTCTGTGCATATCGTTGAGCTGCAAGCCAGTCGGCAAAAGTGTCGGTAAGATCAAAGACAGTCCATTCGTGACCGGAGTTTTTCGTGGCAATCTCAAATTCCTCGATCTTTGCCCGCAGGCGGAGCTCATCCACCTCATCATAGACGCAGAAAATGACTCGCTGAGCGGCAGCCGCATCACTTCGCCACGGAATTGCAATGAATTTGCTGTAAGACAGTATGAGCCTCTTAATTTTGGTCACGAATCCACTCCCTTTCTTCTACGGTGAGGAGATTTGGAAATTGAACCTCGATCACATTCCCCACACGTTTGAATACTATCCATCCACGGCGTGATGCTTCTTGTGCATACTCCATAGCCTTTTCCCTGGAACAATCCAAAAGAAGGGCGAAATCGTTAATGAATAACGCCTCTCCGCGAAATCCCATTAGATATCCAAGAAATAGCCCGTAAGACACAGATCCCGGAGTAGCCTTTGCTCTTGATCTCATCTTTTTCGCCTTTCCGGTGAGATGGCCGGATTTTGTCCATGTAGAATTAAGGTTTTGAGCCGTTGAGCTTAGCGTTGCCATGCTGAAGTGGCCGGAATCTTTAGAATCGATATACTCTTCCAGAGCTTTTCGAGTGACGATTTCATCTTTATTGAATTTCAGAATGAAAGCAGTACAAAGCCGAAGCAATGGATCTCTTGCATAGGCGCACATCAAAGCAAGAAGAGGCTGTCCTTCGATATCTCTATTCCAGAAATAAAGAAGCGAACGGAAAATGGTAACAGAAGGGTCAAGAGAGTAAAGAGAGATCAGGTGACCTGCGGTCAGTTTTCTGTTTCGTCCGGAGCGTTTGCCTAAGCAATTATCTTCTTTAATAGCCCTTAAGTAATCCGTTTTGGTGGAGCCTGGATTGCACACGTAAGACAGAAGAGTGTGCAAATCCTCTAACATCATAGTTCGTGAAGTATGCACGCCGCCTTTTTCGAGTTTAAATCCAAATCGTGATATTTTGTTAACCATCTATCTACAGAGTTGCTCTTTCAAGTTGAAATATTCATATCCGCCATACTGCGCAGGGAAATCCTTTATTGCCAACCAGAGATCACCGGTTTCGGGATAAGCAATAAAACTCCACATATTGGCGACATGAGCCTTAAACTCGCCCAAAGGCTCTTTTGCTTGATAAGCGAAATCTGGATATAGAGCACATATCGAGCAGAGTATATTGTTTGTCCACGAGGGAAAATTCCTTGGGCGGGTCATCTTCGTATAAGGATCATAGCAATCACTTAATATTTTTATGGCATTTTCCACGGTTATTTGGCCATAGTACTCGTGTATTAACTGTCCATATCTTTCAAAACGGCTAGGAGCTTGAACGTAAAAGTTGTAAGGATCCAAAAGACTGTTCTGCCATCTCTCGATCGAGGAAATATCCTTGAGTTCATTAACCATAACCTGATCAGCTACCATATTGTATCCTGAATAGCCCATCCAGCCCGGATAGCAATTGGAATGATTAGTTTGCCACAGCGCTTTGACATTGGGCATGGGATAACGGACAGAAACCATCTTGGAAGACGTTTCTACTACGGCTGCCTTTTTCGCTTTAGCATCTACTACATGATAGGCAATGCCGGCACAACGCGGCGTTTCTCGAAAAATCTTGATGGCATCATCTAACGTGCTTGCATGGGTCAGCAAATATCGAGTGAATATGGCAATACCACAGCCTTCCATGCTTTCATCTTGCATGGAATTCAACTGCGTCATCATCCCAAGTCCGTCCTCGTTGACACCGCCATCAAGCCCAATCATCCCAGGATAGGTCATGAATGCATGGCCAAATCCGTCATCTGGGTCGGCTATGACCATCATACGATTATCCAGTTGTTCCGGCATATTGAAATTATCTTCATTTTTTCCAAAGATCAGTTTCCCGTTTCCTCCGGCCCACTCATCCCAGGCACAAAAGCTGCTACATCCTCCGGATGGAGATTGCATTAGCCCATTACTTTCTGTATTTGTCTTATCTATGCATTGCCAGTAATGGGGATGACAATAGATGCACCATTGATCATAGTTTGTATTCCAGAGCAAGATCTGCTTTAAAGTCACATCCACTCCGGCGTCATTTGCACCATCGGCAATTCCCCTCATTTCGTCTTTAAATTCCGTCGGGACAAACGGTTCGGCTTTTTTCTGGCCAATCCATATCATTTCTTCTGCCATTTCAAGATCCGAGCCGGTCTGCTGGGCGACGTAAGCCGCGGTCGCTAGAAGCGTTCTTTTTATCATTAAATCAATTTTATTTGCTAAAAGATAGCCGTTCTGATATCCAATTTCGTATGGATTGCCTTTAATATGCAGAATCTTAACGCCTTTTTTTTCTTCAAAAAATGCTTTGTTAATGATATTATTTCTTGCCCTTCCTATCATACGTTAGATGTTGGTGCTGTGAATATAAAATCCTTAGCCCAAAATATCCTCGCACGGGCATAAATACACATCCGTTCGAATGCATCCGTAAATTGGGGGTAATGTAATATACAACGAATGTCCATCGTATTGTGGAGGATTTAAAACCATGAATAAAGGTTTTATATTGGTAATTGCAGGGTTTTTTTTAATTTCAATTGCCAGCAGCCTCGATTCGGGTAACACTGGTCTGTCACCCATACCATTTGATCTGAAAGGGTATGGTTCTGACCAGATAACGCCAGAGAATCCAGGTGCAGAAGTTTTAACGAATAGGAAAAATGCTTTATCAAACAATTCAAGCCTAGCCCAGGTTCTCCATGAGGACGTCATGCCGGCTCCCCGGCCAAATATCATAATAATATTGGCCGATAATATGGGATATATGGACCCTGGCTGCTACGGTGGCGGCGATGTATTAGGTGCGCCGACTCCAAGGATGGACCAGATGGCCAAAGAAGGCCTTAAGCTGACTTCCTGTTACTCGGAGACGCAATGCACACCGACCAGGGCGGCAATGCTAACCGGAAGGCTCCCCATCAGAACGGGCATGACCCTGGCCTCGGCTGCAGGCTCTAAGGCCGGCATATCTCCTGAAGAAATTACACTCGCGAACGTGCTATCCGATGCCGGCTATAACACGGCTATGTTTGGCAAGTCGCATTTGGGGGATGTCAATGAAAGTATGCCTCAAAATTTGGGTTTCGATGAATTCTTTGGCACACTATATCACCTAAACACCTATAGTCTCCATGAACGCATCGGCTACGATCCCACTTGGGAATCGCCGGATCCATTTTATGGATTGGTGGAAGCCAAGAAAGGCGGGGACCTCAAACTCGTGTCACCATTAAACCTGACCACTCTGGCATTTGTTGATGAGCAGTGTGTAGACAAAGCAATTGCATACATCGATAATCAGTCAAACTCCACAAAGCCCTTCTTCATATACCTTCCCTTAGTCCGCACGCACTTCCCCAGTGTTCCTAACCCGAAATTTGCCGGAAAGTCCAGCAAGGGTCCATATGGCGATGCGGTAATGGAGACCGATTATCATATCGGCATGGTTCTGGATGCGCTTCGTAACACAGGCAAAGACAATAACACGATCGTGGTTTTCACAAGCGATAACGGACCGACACTCGATCAATGGCCTGATGCAGGCTACTCGCCATTTAGGGGCGGAATAGGTACAGCCTATGAAGGCGGCGTGCGCATTCCCTGCCTATTGTGGTGGCCGGGCTCGATCGAGGCAGGAAGGACATCCAACGAGATTATGTGTCTCATGGATCTCTTCAGCACCTTTACAGCACTAGGCGGCGGGAAGATCCCCACAGATAGGCCCATTGACGGCATAGATCAATCAGATTTCCTGCTGGGAAGACAGAATAATTCCAGCCGGGAATGGGTGGCATGGTATATGGGAACTGAGAGTGCAGCTGAGACATCACCAGCAGCCGTACGCTGGCATCAGTTCAAGATTCACCGGGTTGCCTACGACTCCTTCCAGGGACCGAAAAGCGATTACGGCCAGATTCCGGCAGTGTACAACATTGAAATAGATCCCGGTGAGCAGCATAACATTGCAGGAGAGCACGATTTCGTAATAACTGCATACCAAAAGATCTATCGAGAGCTTGTGGCCAGCATGAGAAAATATCCCAATACGCCATCGCGGGCATATCCAATTGTGGGAGGCGCAAGCTGATTAAGACGAAAGGGTCTCCATTTTTATTTTTTTTAGAACTGGTGAGAAGTTTAATTAACCCCAAAGAGACAATATCTATCAATGAGCAAGGCGGACGCACTGTCTGGTTTTCATCTCCTGGCCAAACCCACGGGTGCATTGTGCAATTTGGGCTGTAAGTACTGCTTCTTTCTATCCAAGAAGGATTTATATCCCGGCAGCAGTTTCAGAATGTCGGATGAGCTTTTGGAGACCTATATCCGCCAGTACATTGAGGCCCAGCATATTCCGCAGGTGACCATTGCCTGGCAGGGTGGCGAGCCGACCCTGATGGGCCTGGACTTTTTCCGGCGATCAATCCAATATCAACAAAAATATAAGCGCCCGAAAACGATTATCCAGAATACCATGCAGACCAATGGTACCCTTCTTGACGACGAATGGTGCAAATTCTTCCATAACAACAACTTCCTCATCGGCCTGAGCCTGGACGGACCGAGAGATCTTCACGATGCCTACCGGGTAGATAAAGCAGGAAAGCCCACATTTGATCGGGTAATGGAAGCGGCCCATCTCATGCGAAAACATAAGGTGGATTTCAATATCCTGACAACAGTTCATGCCGCCAATGCAAATTATCCATTAGAGGTTTACCGCTTTCTTAGAGATGAAGTCAAGGCGAATTTCATACAATTTATTCCCATTGTAGAAAGAGATAATGATACGGGCTTTCAGGAGGGCGATAAGGTTACGGATCGTTCCGTGAAGGCTGAGCAGTATGGCCGCTTCTTGATCTCAGTCTTCGATGAATGGGTTCGAAAGGATGTAGGTCGGACCTATGTGCAGATCTTCGATGTAGCTCTGGCTGCCTGGTCAGGAGTACCTCCCGGGATCTGTGCCTTCTCGCCGACCTGCGGAACCGCCATGGCTATGGAGCACAATGGCGATATGTACTCATGCGATCACTTTGTGGAGCCCAAGCACCTGCTGGGCAATATTAACGAGAGGAACATGGCCCAGTTAGCCGGCTCACGCAAGCAGCGAAAGTTCGGCCAGGATAAATTCGATACCCTGCCCGCATACTGCCGCCGATGTGAGGTCTGCTTCGTATGCAATGGCGAATGCCCCAAGAACCGTTTTATCAAAACTTTGGACGGTAAAACCGGTCTCAATTATCTATGTGCGGGTTACAAGGAGTTCTTCAGGCACATCGATGGACCTATGCGGTTTATGGCCCATGAACTTCGCCAGGGTAAAGCTCCTGCCAATATTATGAACTACATGAAAAACGGTCAGATCTCACAAATGATTGTTAAGCCGGCAAGAAACGATCCCTGCCCATGCGGCAGCGGCCTGAAGTATAAGAAATGCCATGGCAAGGCTGGATGAAAAGAGAAAAGGGTAGCCCCCAGGTTAGCCAAACTTCCGAGGTCAGTAATCTATAAAAGGGTGTGAAGAAACAGCAATATATTACCTACGATAAAAAGCAAGATGCCAAAGGCACCAAGGGTTTTCTTTGGTGTAGAATGGGTGATAAATAAAATAACGAACATAATAGATATCACACCGAGAGAGGCCAGAAGTATCCTGCGCAGAGGTATGAGAATGGGTTTTACCAGGCTGTAGTAGTATATGACATAGTCCCTAACCAAAGCATTATGGTAAGATATAGTTTGATAAATAGCAATAAAAACAATCACTGTAATAATAGTAATAATTATCAATCGATTCCATTTCGCATAAGCCTTGACTATTTTCAAGGACTTGCTGTAGGCTTTCGATATGTTTTGCTCCAAGAGATCGTTTATCTGGTCAATTCTGTCTTTTAATACAAAATATTCAATTGCCAAAAGGATGCCCGCAAAGAAGTTTGCTACAATCCCCGCCTGCTCTAATGTCTTTTCATTTATGACAGATAGATCCATCATTCGGTGATTTGATAATGGGTATAAATACTTTCCCAAGACTCGGGCTTTGCATCTAAAGTAGATCCTGCAAATAAAGTCTAATACTTGCAACTAAAGTGACAGATATGATCAATGCATTGGTTATATTCAATATAGATTCTTTAGAGATATAAAAAAGAAGAAGCTATTTCCTTTCTTCTTGATCGAAGAAGTCTAACAAGTCCGTTTCTATAGCTTTGCATGTTTGTCTTATTTCTTTCTCATCATCTGGAATCGCATTCTCCAATTTCTTGCTGATATCAATGTTTTCCCCCAGAATGCTCCTGGTATGACTTAGGACTTTTATTACATCTTCCAAGAATTCCTCGGATTCGTTATCCTGAGCAACACGCCAAATTCCATCCTCTTTGTCGTCCTCTATTAGAACTCCAATATTTTGAAGTGAATTCCTTACTTTATTAACCGAACTCCCATCAGGGTCAAATTCGCTGGTCAGCTCATCTTGATTAAATAATCCTTCCCTTGCAACTCTAACCAAGATGCCGTATGCCTCAGGAACGCTCCTTGCCATGATGAGAATTGATTGACCGTTGTTTAATTTCGAATAATTGGAGTTAAGCCTAGTTCCACTCGTGGGCCTACTTAAAGCATCATCTAGTTCTAACGTCTGGACTTTTTGCGCTAAACCCAATTTATCAATGTGTCTCATCAGAGGGCCGATTTGCCGCGCGTTTCTACTTGTCAGCAAGGATATTTCGCTTTGTGAAACGCATCCACCTAAATGCCCTATAATATCAAACAGTTGCTTCAAGCCGCCACGTCTTTTATCATCATATTCTAAAATAGTATTCCATGCCTCTAATGTCCTATCTCCAGTCAAATACGCTTTTGAAAGCGTGAATGTTCTGCCCTTAACCTCTCTTGATCTTATTACATCAATTTCTTCCAAGGCATTGTGGTCTCTCGTAAAGAACGCGGGATTTTTTGCAGTCGCCTCTAAATCATTCTTGAGCATGGGGCAGTTTTGTACACCATTCAATATTGTAAATTGATTAACTTGCTGATCAAATAGCATTTTTTTATTTAGCAACTCCCTTTTAACGTACAATTTGCTTAGAACGGCATATGGCATTAAGTCGGTTACTACACCCTTGTCAAAGTCAATCGAAGCAAAACCATTGCTTATCAATCTCGGAATAACCGAGCCGTTCATGTGTTTGTAATATTGTGTTTTATTAGTGGTCTTTGTAACATTATATACTTTCTCGATTAATTCTCCTAGATTACAGCCAGGATAAGCTAAATCGCTAAATGCCCATGCTCTGGCTATTTGAACGCTCGACCCAAAGTTTCCAGAATTTAGCCTTTTTTCTTTATCTGCCTTATAATATTCTCTTAGTCCCCTATAGATCAAGTCTTCTGCCTGAATAATATCATTTAGCAGCTTATCATCAAGCTGAGATAATTCAGTTTGTCCAATCTTTCTCACAAGAGGATGTTCTTCATATGGTTTTACAAAATGGGGTAAATCTTGACTCATATCATTCCATCCCACTATTTCGATAATCTGTTGTTCAATAAAAAATTATTGGATACCATGAGGTGGTCATCATCACTAAGTTTTAGATTTTTGCTTTGATTCAATATTAGCCTCCAATTCACATCACCATATACCCTATCGAGATCGGAAGCATAGTCGTAACTGGAAAGCAATTTCATAAACAGCCCCGATTCGTCCCTTGTTGCTTTACTCGTTATATTTTCTTTCAATTGTATTAACATCTGGATATCCATATCCAATATTTTATCGTGCAATAAAGAATATCCTGGAGTCTTTTGACCGCCCATCCTATATTGAATTGCAGAAGCTAATCCCCTAAATAATAACATATATTCTAGATAATCTTTATTAACGCACTCTATTCTATACAAAGGTTCAAATAATCTAATTTTATCAACCCCGGCAGGAGTTCTGATGCGTTTTACTTTTATCAAATTATGCGCATCGCTAATGACTAATATACGTCTAATGCTATCAAGCGATACATCATTTCCCAAAGATTGATGGATTTCTGTGTCAGTCCTTCCCTCTCGCAAGTTTGCAATAACTTCCCACCCATATCCACTGAAGGTAATAGAGAATAATGCAAAAGCGTCGTTTATTAGTGAATCGTATGTTTCAGCTAGTAGTGATGCGGTAACAAATTTACTCGTAGCGGATTCAAGTTCGTCCTCAACAGCGGGAGTTCCACCTACCCACTTATATAATGACTGTCGCCCCTCCTTTTCCTTTTTTATAATCACTAAGCCTTCACTTTTGAGTTCTTTTATCCCTCGCATAACAACAGATTTTCCAAGTGATGTGCCATCTCTTATATCCTTTTGTGTTACAACCTCATTTCTTTGGATGAACTCAGCTATTCTCTCATAATTTTGGTGAGATAACTCAGAATCTGACGTAATTTTCGCAAGTTGGCCTGTATCAAGCATCATACTAAAACCCCCAGAAGTTTCGCGGCCCAGTCCGGACCATTCCTATTGAAAGCAATTATCGCTCCTATGATTTAATTGTACTTGCTTTATCCTTTTTCAATGATGATCCTACCATTTTCTTGATAAAAAGCAAGTATATCGCCTTTGCCTATTTTTAAAAGTGTGGCGGCATCCTTTACAATTGTAACTTTGTTATCGGTGCTGACTTTTGTACTGCCCAAAAGTTTCCGACCATCTGTCATGAGTGTTAGAAATGTACGATAACGTATATATAGTAAGCGGTACAATTGTACTAATTGAGAGGATGACCCTAAGTGCAATTACCAATCTCCGCGAGGAAAATGGAACGGCAATCGCTAATCAAGACGACCAAATCAAGAAAGTCAACGATCACACATTTAAGGTAAAATCTCAATCAGGCAGTGGGTTCTACGAAGTCAAAGCAACGCCAAATGGGATGACATGCGATTGCCCAGATTTCGTTTATCGTGGCGGAAAGTGCAAGCATATTCAGGCCACGCGATACTACCTTGAAATCGAAAAGGACACCTCATCAGGAACCGTTACTGAGAAAGTACACCTAACCTATACTCAGGCATGGAACGCCTATCATAAGCTAAGTAATATCGAAGCCACCAACGCCGCGATAAAGAGGAAGTTTGGCGAGACTCTGAAATCCAAGAATCCGACCGCTCAGGTGAATGAATTACTTGCTAAAATAATTGCGTATAACCTGACCGTGGTAATCCATTGGATGTACGAAAATGGGATACATCCTGAATTCCTGCAACTAAAGTCTGAGGACTGCAACTAAAGAAGGGCTAAAATCTTACTTTAGATGCAAAGCCCAAGCTTCGCTACGATTGATGCTTCGCAAGCGAATGATATTGGAAGCGTTAGAAATAATTGTCAAAAACGAGCTCTTTCAACGCTGGTAGGCTGATGCCTCAGCATGGCCGGATAAAAAAGAGGACTGAGCAGCCTGTTCTGGCTGCCCATGTTTTTTCAGGTTCTCTTCGAAGTAGCCGAAGAGGCGGTGCAGATAGTAAGTATCGTAGCTGAGATCGTGGTTCCTGTTAGTCATGATCAGCAGGTCGAATGGCCTGTCAGCGTTTATGAAAGCGTTGACAAGTTGCATAGTCATGCAGGGATTAACGTTATCATCTGCATCTCCAGCGATAAGCAGCAGCTTGCCGGTCAGGTTGCCGGCCTTTAGAGATGTTAGCTGCTCCCTATAATCCGATTTCAGGCCCTCGTACTTCTCGCCCCAATAAGCCCCGTAAAAGCGGCTATCATAGTCTCCGCCTGAGGCTACACCCACCTTGTAGAAGTCAGGATAGGTGAGCAGAGCCTGAGCGGTCATAAATCCGCCTGCCGAGTGGCCGAACATTCCTACTCTGCCTAAATCCATGTAAGGCCGATCTTCAGCCAACTGCTTCAAGACATTGATGTGATCCGTCAGTCCTCCGGCATCGCCCAGATGGCCATAGGAAGCATCGTGGAATTCCTTGGATCGGTAGGATGTGCCTGGTCCATCCATGGTGACAACTATGAATCCGAGCTCAGCTACGGCCTGAGCTCTCCAGAATATCCTGTTGACCCAGGCCAGATCTCCAGGGAAGGATTTGGCAGTGACTATAATCCAGGGTCCCGGATAAACGGTCTCCACAACGGGATATTTTAGGGAGGCGTTGAAGTTGGTCGGCTTGATGAGCAGGCCGTAGAGATCGGTCTTGCCGTCCAGAGACTTTACGCTGAATCTCTCCGGTGGTTTCCAGCCCATATCGGTGATGTTTTTTATATCTCCTACCTCTAAAGTCAGGGTCACGTTGCCGAACAGATCCCTAACCACCGTTACAGGAGGCTCTTCCACTGTGGAGTAAGTGTCTATGAATGCCGTCCCACTGGGATCAACCTGAACGTTGTGGTCCGCATCTTCCGGCGTGAGTAGCTGTAGATTGCTACCGTTCAAATTCACTTTGTATAAATGGCGATAGTAGGGGTCGCGACCCGGCTCTTTGCCTCCTGCTGTGAAGTAGACCTGTGAGTTATTTTCATCCACGTACAGAAGGTTCCTAACGACCCATTTGCCTGAGGTTATGGCGTTCTTCTGCTTCCCATCTTTGCCATAGAGATACAGGTGGCCGTAGCCATCTTTCTCAGAGAACCAGACCACGTCTCCGTTCTTCAGGATCCGAACGTTAGGGTTGCTGCCATAATCCAGGTTGGCTTCGACGTAGGTTTCCCCGCTCTCCTCAAGGATTTTCTCGGTTTGGCCGTTGTTTGGATCGGTCTTCAGGAGTTGCAGAGCCTTCTCTCCTCTTTCTGCATAAAGCGAGTAGAGCACCTGGCCGTCATCACTCCACCATTGCAAGACATCATCTTCCGTATCCATCAGAGATACCTCGGGTTGGGCTTTATAGGATACAGGGACGACTTTCTTCAAAAGAACGTCTATCACAATTGGTTCATACATCGGAATATGCTCATCATCCGGCATGGCAAACCGATAGGTCCAGAGCGTTGGCCTGGTGTTGTTGTCAGGCACGTATTGGAGAAGATGCAGCGCGGTAACATTTCTCTGGTCCATCCGGAAAGAGGCAATCCTTCGAGAATCGGGAGACCAGACCGCATAAGGCATGGGAGTCTCATTGAGACGATCCTGGCTTACTGGGTGAGATACGGTCTCCGAGCGCTCAGCGAACGCGTAGTCCTTTGATCCGTTTGCAGTCAACTGATATTTCTCACCAGTCTTTGTATCTCTGATGCAAAGGTTGTGGTCCCGGACAAATGCCGCAAACCTGCCATCAGGAGAAAGAGACTCCCCAGGTCCCGCCTCCTGCCCGAAAGGCACCTCATTCATTTGGCCGCTACGAAGGTTGAACTGCATTGTCTGGTTAAAGGCCATGAATCCAATTTCGTCTCTTCCCTGATGCATTGTGATCTCAGAGAAAGGAAGATTTGCAGGATCAATTAGCTCGCCCACGGCTGAAGAAAGCGACTTTGCCAGCAATGTATGGTTAAATGCAGGCATCCGGGTCTTATTCTGGACATCGACAAGCATGAACTCCTGGCCATTTCTTCCCTCCTTCAGATACCAGAACGATTGCGTGCCCGGTATCCAATTGGGATCTACGCTGACATTGAACATGGATGCAACTGCATTCACGGGTATGAATTGTTCGGCGGCGGCATATTCGGATGCCTGGGACGATAAATCAATGAGTTCATCTGCAGCGCCCGCCAAGCCTGACCATGCTGAAATGCAAATTACCAAAAGAATAAAGCTGATATTGTTCATTTTATGCACCTTCCATCTCCTTTCTCTGCTTCTTAGTATTTAGTTTTTCATATTGCATTGGCATTAAGTAGCTCAAAATCGTGATTGATAGTGTCCTTGATGCTGATATTATTTTTATTATTTCCAGTAGTAAAAGTGATATATGATAATAATACATATAGATGTAAGGAGGTATTCATATTCCAAAAAGAGCAAGCATGATTATGGC
Source organism: Methanothrix sp. (assembly GCA_037128175.1). GTDB lineage: Archaea > Halobacteriota > Methanosarcinia > Methanotrichales > Methanotrichaceae > Methanothrix. The sequence continues at coordinate 29,791 of JBAXWY010000019.1, read as the reverse complement.
TTTTTTGGTTTTTTTATTCGCTATAATTGTCTCTGATAGCCTCGCCGCAACCGATGACGATTCTGCGGGCTTATCAGACAATCTCGCGACTACAGACAGCCAGTCAGTCAGCCAGACTCTAGCCGCCGATGATCGGAGTCGCTCCAACACCGGCTCGCTTGAAAAGTCAGGCCTAGAAATGGTTACGAACAGAAGAAAGGTCTTAACGGAGAGTTCGACTCTGGGTGATGTGGTTAACGAGGACGTCGTATCACCCCAAGAAACCGTTCTGGTTATTCAGGCCGCCAATAGTAAATCTGGTGCGTCCGTCTCTATGCAGAATGGCTCAAAATGCGACAACCAGAAGATCGGCTTGACCTACAAAGACTCTACCGAATGCTGGCCGGAGAAGATCCAGCCGCCAAAAGGGGCACCCAATGTCGTCTACATTGTGCTTGACGATGTGGGATTTGGTCATATCGGCAGCTTCGGCGGCCCGATTGAGACGCCGAATATCGATCGTCTGTCCCAAGGAGGCCTGCGCTACAGCAACTTCCATACAACCGCTCTGTGTTCACCGTCCAGAGCTTGCTTTATGACCGGCAGAAATCATAATTCGGCAGGCATAGGCGCGCTTACGGATATGGCGGTCGGCTATCCCGGATACAACGGAAACCTCTCCAAGAATACAGCAACACTGGCCGAGATGCTTCAGGAAGTAGGCTACAATACCTTTGCCTTGGGCAAATGGCACCTCGTTTCTGTTCAAGATATCAACGCAGAAGGTCCATACGACAACTGGCCCACAGGCCGGGGCTTCGACCATTTCTATGGATTCCTGCAAGCTCAAAGCAACCAATGGTATCCCACTCTTATCGCTGATACGCGCCAGATCGAGCCGCCAGCCACGCCCGAGGAGGGCTATCACCTATCACAGGATCTGGTGGACCAGGCAATAAAATACGTGAACGATCAGCAATCGGCACAGCCAGGCAAACCTTACCTGATGTACCTGGCCTTTGGTGCCTGCCACTCTCCACACCAGGCTCCCCTGGAGTACATAGACAAGTACAAAGGTAAGTTCGACCAGGGCTGGGATGTTGTCAGGAACGAGACCTTAGCCAGGCAAAAGGCTATGGGCATCGTGCCGGAAAACACCGAGCTTCCACCGCGTAACGCCGATGTAAAGGCATGGGACAGTCTATCAGCAGACGAGAAAAAGCTTTTCGCTCGCATGATGGAGATTTATGCCGGATTCCTGGATCACACTGATTATCAGATCGGTCGGCTCATCGATTATCTCGAGGAGACGGATCAGATCAACAACACCATGATCATCCTGGTCTCCGATAATGGCGCCAGCATGGAGGGAGGTACGAACGGCTCATTCAGCGAGTATATGACGTTCAATAATATGCCTGAAGAGAACGTTAGTTTCCTGCTCAATAAGATAGATGAACTGGGCGGGCCCATGACCTTCTCTCACTATCCGAGAGGATGGGCTATGGCCGGCAACACGCCATTTAAGCTCTACAAGCAGTGGACCCATGAAGGAGGCGTCCACGATCCGCTGATAATCTATTACCCGGCAGGGATCAAGGACAAAGGAACAGTTCGAACCCAGTTCACGCACGCCATTGACATTGTTCCCACGGTCCTGGAGGTAGTCGGCATCAAGGCACCTGAGGTATATAAAGGCATACCGCAAAAACCGGTAGAAGGAGTTAGCATGGCCTATACCTTCGACCAGCCCGATGCACCCAATCGTAAAGACGTCCAGTACTTTTCAATGCTGGGCAGCCGTGGAATCTGGTATGATGGCTGGAAGGCGGTAACAGCTCATCCGCGTGGCTCAGGAGGTAACTTTGACGACGATGTTTGGGAGTTATATAATCTCTCTCAGGACGTTTCCGAAACGCACAATTTAGCAGAGGAGAATCCAGACAAAGTTTTGGAGATGGTGGAACGCTGGTGGGCAGAAGCCGGAAAATACAATGTACTGCCGCTTGATGATCGAATGCATATGTTGATGGAACATGGCTCGAAGGGCAAATTCACATATTATCCAGGCATGGCTCCCATCTTAGAGCCCGGAATTCCCGACACCAAATTTAGCTCCTACACCATCAATGCAGATGTCGAGATTCCAGACAAAGGTGCTGAGGGAGTGCTCTTATCCATTGGAGGGCGATTTAATGGACTATCACTTTACATCCAGAACAATCAGCTCGTCTTTGACTACAATTACTTGGGTATAAGACATACTACCATCACCTCCCAAGCGAAAGTTCCAACTGGGCCGTCAACTCTTGGCTTCAGCTTTGATAAGACCGCAAAGGCTGATTTCTCAAATAACACAGGAGCCACCGGGATTGGAACGCTCTACATCAACGGAAAAGAGGTAGGTAAAGCCACAATCGCTCCGACTGTGCCCAACATCTACTCCTGGGAAGAGGGGCTTGAGATTGGCACAGACCGTCTAACGCCGGTGACTGAGAGCTATAAGAGTCCCTTCGAATTTACAGGGACCCTGAAGAAGGTTGTGCTGGAGGTAAAAGAATAGATCGAAGATATTGAAATTTGCTTTCCGGATCCTGGGCTCGTTCCAGGATCCATAATTTTATGAAAACATCTAATCATGTGAGATTCGTGATCTATTTATTCATTGACTAACTATCTTCTTGACCATGAAGATGCTATTCCAGAAATTATTCATTCTCCTGTTCCTGGCAGGAGCCGATCCCGTCTTTGCTCAGTATGATTCTGGAACTAATGAGGGCTACACTTGCTGGCAGTGTCCTGTCTGCGGATACGTCGTCAGCCTGACTGCCGACCAGGCCGCGAGCATCAACGCCTATTCACCCTGCCCCGTCTGCTACTCAGCATATGCGGGCAACTTTATGACGGTATCCTGTCAAACTGCCTTGGGATACAGCACACCTGAATACACCAAACCGGGATATAACCGGTCGCAAGTGGAGAACGCCACCGCCAATTCGCAGGAAAAGGGAAGATACGAGATCCTGATGGTACTATCCCCTCAGCAGTATCAAGAGGAGGAGCTGAATGTGCCTCGCGATTACTTTCAAAGCAGGGGTTACGCTGTCGTCCTGGCCTCTAAAGGAGTAAAGACTGCTACAGGAATGAATGGTGAGAGCGTCCCGGTTGATCTGGATTTGAAAGAAGTTGATTTATCAGACTACGTCGCTGTAGTCTTTGTAGGCGGTGAAGGAATTTACTCCCTTAGGCTTAACGAAGATCCTGATTACCAAGCTCTAGCAAAGTCAACGAGCGCACAAAAGAAACTAATGGGTGCCATATGTCTTGCTCCCTGGATCCTGGCAGACGCAGGGCTTCTCAATGGCAAGAGAGCCACGGCATCTGAAACGGATCACATCAAATCCAAAGGCGCAGTTGTCTCAGATGAGGCAGTAGTGCAGGATGGAAACATTATCACAGGAAATGGTCCTGATGCATCACAAAAATTCGCAGAAGCCATAGTTTCTGCCTTGGAGGCCTCTGGAAATGCCCCTGCGACGCTCCCAAGAGCAAATTTTCCGATTCAACCAGGAAAAGATGAAATAGTTTAATATTCGATGATTTCAATACTCGTGTAGGTGGGGAATAATGAGATACAACTTCCTTCAGATAGGATTTATCCTGACAATGACAATATTTGCTACTACTATTGGCGCAAGCTGCCAGATGCAAGGCAGCACCGACCAGAACAGCACTCCTGATATAACGCCTAAAGAGGCATACAATAGACTTCTGAACACTTCCCTTGAGATGGCTTACCTCGATACGATGATTTCCCTCTCACAATGGGATCAGGACATTTCGATGCCTCAGAATGCGACTGATTATCGGGCCAAGGCTCAAAGCTACATGGAGGATTTGAAAAATAAGAAGTGGATCGATCCAAAATTCGGTAGGCTTCTCTCCATTGCCAATAACGGCAGCAATTGGTCTACGATCGAAACCGCAAACCTCCGGCTCTGGAATCGCGATTACAACAAGAGGATAAAACTCCCACCAGACTTTGTGGCCCGTGAGTCCGAGATGATTTCCAAATCCCTGGCCGCCTGGGAGAATGCCAGAGAGAAAGACAATTACTCCATATTCCAGCCCCACCTGATGGCCCTAATTGAACTGAACCGGGAGAAGGCAAGATATTGGGGCTACGAGGAGCATCCTTATGATGCCCTCCTGGATGACTTCATGCCCGGCATGACCGCGGCCGAGTGCGACAAGCTCTTTGAAACCATCAAGCCCCATATTATTGAGCTGATAGTGAAGATAAAGGATTCCGGCTTAAACGGTTCCGGCACAAATATCTATGGTAACGCCACCTATGCAAAGGACAATCAAGAGGCTCTGCTGAAGAATCTCACGTCTGCCTTAGGCTTTGATTACAGTGCAGGAATTATGGTCAAGGCCAAGAGGAACCCGTCAACCTACAATATCGGGATGCATGATGTCAGGACCAGCCTGCGTTACGACGAACACAATCCCGAGATTGCCCTTCTGGATGTGATTCATGAATGCGGTCACGGCATCGCTGCCCAGAGGATTCCTGATGAGTACGTTGGAATGCCAGTAGGAACGGAACCGGGCATGGATATGGCCGAGGCCGAGGCGAGGATTTTCGAGAATGATCTGGGTCGCAGCCTATCTTTCTGGCAGTATTGGTTGCCTCAGATGAAGAATGAGTTCAGACCAAACATGGATAACGTCTCAGCGGATGACATGCATAGATACATCAATCGGCTCAATATTGTTCCCATCCGCATTGATGCCGATGAGGTATCCTACATAATTCATATAATCATCCGCTATGAGATAGAGCGCGACCTCTTCGAGGGAAAGATCAGCGTTGACGATCTGCCGATGATCTGGAAACAGAAGTACAAGGATTATTTGGGATTGAACATCACCGATGACAATGACGGCATACTTCAGGATGTTCATTGGGCTTATGGAAACTTTGGCTACTTCCCGGCTTATGCGCTGGCTTCCATGAACGCGGCTCAGCTGGAGGCGGCCATGAGAAAAGACCATCCTGACCTTGACCAGAGATTCGCTTCAGGCGACTTCTCCATACCTGCCATCTGGATGCAGGAGCATGTGTACAAGTATGGTGCCGTCTTTGATACGCCGGAGCTGATGAAGAAGGCAACAGGAAACGAGACAGGGGCTTATGATTTTCTGAACTACCTGAACAGCAAATACGAGAAGATATACAATCTTTTGTGATGCCTGACGACTTGCAGCGTCATTGGAGCCTGCAATCCACTTATTTTTTCACAGGAAAGCTCTCATTTTGGAGACGATGGCAGTTTGCTATTATTATTAGCATATAATTATAGCCGAACAATTACGAATATAACCACAGAGGCAGAGAGCGCACAGAGGACGAACGAACGGAGACGACTATTGCTCGCTCGTGGCCGCTGTCCGTGGGCAGGGCCGGGGTAAACAGTTTTTCAGGCGTTGGATTTTGGTAACGCCGGCATTTCGTTATTACTATTATCGGATAATTATATCCAGCAACTACGGACCAAACCACAAAGGCACGAAGGCACAAAGGACGCGCAAAGAGATTCGAGGCAGTTCTCCAGGCATCGCTATCCTTGCGGGGCTGTGGGCAGAAGCGCCCGGTTGCCGCTCGACTGTGGCTGCCCGGCAAGCAGGGCTGCGCTCGTGGCTGGCGGCCCGTGGGTCGGGCAATCCGGGTCAGGCTGCGTTATCGCTTGGGCTGGATTGCCTGACAAGCTATAAAGAGAATATCACAGCTTATAGCCAAGCAGATTCCAGTTGTTCAGCCACCATGTGAAAGTCAGCAGAGCCAGGACAACAGAGGTATAGTGAATTCGTCCTGTAAGACTCCAATAGCCCCTCCTCCAGGCCGAAGTACAAAATGGCGCGCATGTCAGAGTAAGTATGGCCGAGATCAAGGGAATTGTCAGCACGGCTAAAAATGAGGCGGGCGTCGAGTATATTATCTCATTTATCTGGCTGGCCGAGGCAATAGACATCAGTCCTATCAAAAACAGCAGGTTGAGCATGCAGGCTGCTCCCGCCAGCCATCGGGCCGCTCCGGCCATCCTTTCTGGATTGACGGGCATCTCTTGTTTTGAATGGCATCTGTCGAAAATTGAGCGAAACGGCCAGATCAGAGCGGTGAGAAAGAGGAGAATGCAGACGGCAAGGATACCAAATGAATAGCCGGCTTCTTCATACCAGACTACCTTCTCATAGGCGGTCGTCGGATTATTTTCAAAGAAAAGATAATTTATCTCACCCTTGCCGTCTTTGCCGAATACCAGTCTTTCCGAGGACGCCTGAGCGCCTATGCCGTCTGCGGGCCAAAAGACCAAAGGTTCAACCTCTATCCATTGCTTTGCAGCCTGGCCTGGCCGGGCAATCTCCAGAGTTTCATTTGGGCCGTTTGATACCTTTACCTGGGAAAAAAGAGTTCCCGCCTTCTCGAAGGTCGCAAAAGCGCTTCGATCCGGACGGTAGCTTCCTGCAAACCTGCTTAAGTCTTCCCCGGAGCCGAAGAAGGATTTGGGCTTGCCAGCGGAGGCCGCAGTCGAATAGTAATGGTCCATAAAGGCTTGCAGGAGGTCACGGCCTGCCTGCTCTTCGCTATCTCCACTAGGGCTATTGTAGGAGACAAAGAGACCTAAGTTGTTTTCCGGCAGAAGCACAAGCTGCGTGTGGAAGAGGATGGTATCGCCTCCGTGCAAAATCAGGCTTTGATTGCTTAGCTCCTTCTCATAAAAGCCGTAAGCCATGCCGCTCACCTTCGGGTCGTTAGAAAAGAGCCGGCTGTGCATGCGTTGTGCTGTGGCCTCCTCCATTATACGTCTATCACCATAGCTGCCGTTTTGCAGATGAGCTATCATGAACCGGGCCATGTCCTCTGAGGTTGAGCTCATCGAGCCGGTCGGCCAGGGTTGCAGGAACTCAAAAGGCTCTTCTGAGAAGGCATTGTCTTTGTACAGGTAGCCCTTAGCCATGGATGAAGCCAGATTTGGCTGGGGCGGCTGCTTATAAGTGGTGTTTTTCATGTCAAGAGGCAGCAGGATATTCTCTTGCACGTATTCCTCAAACGGCTTTCCTGATACCTGTTCAACGATATATGCCGCCAGGGCGGAGCCGTAGTTGGAGTAGGCGGTGACAACCCCAGTTGGGCGCACCCTGGCAGGCATCATATTCTTCAGATATTCCTCTTGTGCAATGATATTCGAAGCATTGTGAACAAATATTCGTCCGCCGGTCGCCAGATCCTCGAAGCCCGAGGTATGGGAGATGAGGCTCTTAAGAGTGATAGGCTCGGCAAAGGTTGCCGGAATCTGAAAGGCTTTGAGATAGATGTTGACATCAGCATCAAGATCCAGCTTGCCTTGCTCGACGAGCTGCATTACCGATGTCCAGATAAAGAGCTTGCTTACCGAGCCCACTCGAAAAAGGGTCTGATTGGCGACAACTTTCTGGCGTTTGTCGATATCCGCATATCCGTAGCCCTTACAGAATATGATCCGTCCGTCTTTGACCACTGACACAGTAGCGCCCGGAATGTTATAAGCTATGATTTGGGCAGACACGACCCCATCCATAAAGGCCGCCAGCTCTTTTTCGTCTGTGGGGCCGCTGGAATATGAAGATGCATTAGAGGAGGCTGCAGGAGATGCATAAGCCATGCCGGCGAAAAGCAGAATAATCAATAAGCTTATCCATCGCGTAGCAGTAATCTTTCCTGGATCGCAATAATTGCAGAGCCTTGTCATAAAACCTCTATCGATAGTGTTGCCGGATTTTCTAATATCAATAACTATTGCACCCTTTAATCTAAATAAAGATGACACCTCTTGCTCCCGCTGCCATCCGGGAAAAGGTTTGGAGAGCCACTTCTGGAGCAGGGCAGTCCTGCGTCCTGTGAGCCTGCCTGCCCGCGTGCTGAGAGGCCCGATGTGCCAGCAAAGTGAAATATTTTGGGGCCAGCAGGCGAGAGTTGGGAGGTGAATAGTAATCATGATAAGAATAGAAAGGGAGTATGAGCCTTCGGGGGCGAAAGGGGGTAACGCTTGGGGAAGGCTCCAATAGATTACGTGTATTTTTAACTATTTAAGTTTAATTAAATGTGCATCGGCGCATTCCTGGCTGAAAATAGTCATCATAGTAATACCTATATTGTTGATAGTAATAGCCAGATCCTGTGTGCCGGCAATTTCCGGCCACCTGTTGCCGTGAGGGGACACGCGCTTACCTGCTCGCGCGCGCAGGAGGCAGCCGGGCGGGCATCCTGTCATCACGCAAAGAGGACCTCTTCCTTGCCAAGAACGTGCTTGTGCGCGGGATCGATGTGGCGGATGTAAGCTCAGTAGTCCGGGGATGCAGAGGATCATTTTCTGGAAATACGAGAAATTCTGTCCATATCCTCTAGCGCCCCGACGCAAAATTCCGGTGATGTCGTCAGGGCGTGCAGGATAGCCTACAAGCGATCGTGCCAAGGGGGCCGGGAGGAGGAATGACGGAAAGCATGCTGAGGCATGAGCCTCATTCTAACTTGCTCTCAAGCATATTGAGATCGTTATTCCTTATCAAAATTGAGTTGACATCGACCTCTTTGGCATGTTGATGCATTCCTGAGTCATCTGTGAATAATATGGCATCTTCTCTCTTGGCCAAAGCTATAAAATACGAGTCAAAACCGGAACAACCGGTCTCTAATGCCACATCCCAAGCGACAATAGAAAATAGCATCTTCATCTGCTACGTTATACGATTTTAGGATTCCTTTTGATGCTCTTGCGGCCAGAGTTCTGCCGGCCAGCCGCTTGGCCACCGCAGCGGTTTCCACCACACAAACCTTAGGAACATGAACTATGGATGTATCTAAAACGGTCCTAATCATAATATCTTCTTGTCCGCGTCTCTTTCAGGACTGCATCAATATCTTCCCTGGCTTCAGGCTCGCCCAGCTCGTCCAGAAGATCGCTGAAGCTCTCCTGGATGGTGATGTTGACACGAGATTTATTGGGGAGATTCAGATCCCCGAGAGGCTTGAGTACGTTATTTTCATAAATGGCTTTTATTTTCATATTCGGCACCTATCGATCTTGAAGAGGATTAAATGAGATATGGACCTGATCAATATTTAGAGCTACCGATGATATCTTCTGAGATTCTCAGCTTCTGTAATCAGTGGTTTCCTTGTCGTCCCTGCCCGTCGGCGCGGGTCTCCGGCAATGCCGCACCACGCGGGTCGGGTGCGGGCTCTCGTATGGGCGCGCGCGTGTCCGGGGGGCTGGATTTTTGGAGACGATGGCAGTTTACCATTATTATTAGCAGATAATTATAGCCTAACAATTACGAATATAACCGCAGAGGCGCAGAGCACGCAGAGGACGAACGGACGGAGACGACTATTGCTCGCTCGTGGCCGCCGTCCGTGGGCCGGGCCAGGCTGCGATGTTGTCTGAGTGAAATGGCTTGCCTGACAAGCGCTCGTGCTCGGGGGCCAGGAGGCCGGTCGGGCCGAGATCACGGGTTCACGCGAAGGCGCATAGGCGCGAAGTTCCGATGAGAGAAGGACAATTTTTCGCCAGGGCCCTCGGGCTGCGCCTGCGGGGCCGTTCGCGGGCAAAGGCCATCCCGGGGCGACAGCCGTCGTCCGCCAGGCGGGCCAGGCCGCCAGGCAAGCGCTCGGGGGCGCGGGAGGCCGGTCGGGCGGGCATACTTTCATCACCAGATCATGAAGTCTGTGAAATTCAAGAGTCAATTTCTATTTAATATATCATTAGGTGTTCGTCTGCCCCGATCGGTCATATCAAAGTGCCTATCCAGGCTGACAATGATAAGGTTATGCTTCTCAGCTACTGCATATTGGTAAGCATCGTCGTAATCCAGATTGAATTTCCTGGAAATACACGAAATCCTGTCCATATCCTCTGCGCCCAGTCGTAAAATTCCTATTCCGCCGTTTATCAGCAAGTCGTTTACTACTTTCGAAAATAGGGCATGCATCTTTCTTCCAAAAAGAACAATGCCCATGGAATAGAGGGAAAAGTCTGAGATCTTGAGGCTCTCTTGAGGTGTCTGGCGAAGAAATGCCTCTACCTCTTTATACTTATGCCGTTTTAAAAGAAGCTCAAGTAGGATGTTGGTATCAAGAAGGTACATCTTGCTCTTCGTCCCACCAGTCAAGAATCTTATGCTGCAGCTCCACTGAAGAATACTGATCGCTCATATCTTCCAAGGCTCCAATCCAATCGAGCTTCAGATCACCTTTGGGCTTTTTTGCCCGCTTCTCGATCAGGAAGCTGATATAGTCCTCCGCCTCTTGATGCAGCTCTGGTGGAAGCTCTTTTATCAATTCTTCGAGGCCTGTCATCTTCAATCCCTTTCATTGAATTGATGTCTTGCATCCTAGATCAACCTTACGGAATATATTTTAAACGATCTCACCTCGGTGATTCTGTAAGATAGAGAATATGCCAGAGCAAAAAAAGCATCTAGATGCCCCCTTGCGTTCTCCCGCCACCTCCCGCCTGCCCGCGTGTGCAGAGCTGCCGCCGGGAAGACCGGTCGAGTCAGTTGTCAGGAGGCGCATGCCAGATGGCTGAGCAACTTTTCGGATCGCTGTATTTTGAGAAAGCAATGCCTTCGGTTTGCTATTAATATTAACCGATAATTATAACCAAACAACTAACGATCTCACCACCGCAGGCACAGAGCGCACAGAGACTTTTTAGCGGAGTTTCGTTGCCGTCTTCGGCTTGACGATCCTTGCGGGCCACAGGGATCAGCGCCCGGAAGCCCGCAGCTTGGAGAGCGAAGATCGAGGCCGTGGAGGCGAGAGTTGGGGGGTGAATCGTAATCGTGATAAGAATAGAAAGGGAGTATGAGCCTTCGGGGGCGAAAGGGAGTAACGCTTGGGGAAGGCTCCAATAGATTACGTGTATTTTTAACTATTTAAGTTTAATTAAATGTGCGTTGGCGCATTCCGGGCTAAAAATAGTCGTCATAGTAATATCCATATTCCTGATAGTAATAGCCCGATCCTAAACCAGAGCAATTTCAGATAGCTCCGTCTCTGCCAGCCTGGCCACCGCATAGGCCGGGAACACGTCCGATATTTCCGTCCCGTATTTCTCCGAGAGCCTCAGGCACTCCAGCCCCAGGAATGCCGCCGCCTGTGCGATCAGCCCCTCGCCAATCCCCGCCGCCGCCACCTTCGTCAGGCCGTGCTTCTCCGCCTGTCTTTTCATGGCCGCCACCAAAATCCTCTTCTGCCTCTCGCAGGCCTGCTCGGCTATGGCCAAAGCCGCATCTTCGCCTATCTCCTCCAGGTCGGCACAAACAGAGCGCGCCAGCCGACGCAGCGCTGCCTCGCGATCCTTTCCAGCTCCGTCCGGCGTTTCGCAGGCATAGCGCTCCTCTGAGATCCGGCCCAAAGCTAAGTGGGCATCGGCCATGATGGCGAAGAGCTCCGGCGCGAGCGGCACCTTTTGCCCTCCGATCATGGCCACGGGCATCAGGGCATCCAGCCTTGTTCTCAAAAGGCCCATGTAGACCAGCTCGCCCCCGGCCAGGCGCAAAAAGTCCGTCTTCGCTGCCAGCGCCTTTCCCTGGATGGGGATGAGGTCGGTGGTGGTGCTGCCCATATCCACAAAGAGGCAGTCTCCTACCTCGCGTGCCAGCAGGGCCGCGGAGGCTGACCAGTTGGCCGCAGCCAGCTCCAGGGGGTTGTTCCAGGCAAATCCGCTCGCGCCCCAGAAGTAGACGGGGCAGGAGAAAGCCCGCTTCACTGCGGCTGTTATTTTCTCGATGCCCTCTCTCTTGCAGCAGAAGCAGTCGGCCAATTCACCTGTAATGACGACCGCCACTGCTTGGGGCTCTTGCAGGGCCAAGAGTCTCAGCACCCCGTTCAGGGGCGAATTCTTCCAGAGGGGCAGGTAGACGCTTTTTGCAAATAGCCCGTCCGAGCTTGCGGTTTTGGTGTTGGCTCCACCGATATCCAGGCCCAGGATCATTGCGGCTCTTAAGACCATTCGAACCATAAAAGCTTTAGGTCGGAAGGTATCTTTAAGCCACCAACTTTCGGAGATCATGATCATGGCTGCCAAGGAGAAGTTTGCTGAGCCCACTTATCTGGAATGTGGATTCGGAGAGCTGGAGTATAAGGTCATAAAGTCGGAGATATGCTGCCGCTGCGGCACCTGCGAGGCCTTCTGCCCCAGAATTGAGCACGTTGAGAACAAGCCCGCTCTGGTAAATTACGATCCCCTCTGTGGCCTGTGCTTCACTTACTGCCCCAGGACCTTCCTGGACATGGGAGCAATGGAGTCCAAGTTATTCGGCCGGACGCGAAATGCGGACGAGGCCCTGGGAATCTACAAGAAGGCCGTTTCCGCTCAGGCCCAGGGGCTGGCGGCCCACGCGCAAGATGGCGGTGTGGCCACCGCTTTGCTGGTGGCGGCTCTGCAGTCAGGCGTGATCGACTGCGCCGTTGTCACAGACAGGGATGAAGAATGGAGAACTGTGGCTAGAGTGGCTACCACCGCCGAGGAGATTGTCGCTGCTGCCGGAACCAAATACACCATCTCCAACAGTGTCCAGGCTGTGAAAGCGGCTCTGGAGAAGGGCTACAAGAAGATCGGCTTTGTGGGCACACCCTGTCAGATTCAGGGCTTACGAAAAGTCATGCTCCTGGAGGAGCCCTACCAGTTCGGTCAGGACAAAATCGCGCTCCTGGTCGGCCTCTTCTGCATGGAGAACTTCGACTACGATGCGCTCATGACCGGCCTGGTGAAGGGCAAATTCGGGCTTATGCCCAAGGATGTGGCACGCTTCGAGATCAAGAAGGGCATGTTCCGGGTAATCGACAAGACCGGCAAGGCTCACGAGGTCAAGATCGAGGAGACGGACGCCTTCACATTCGCGGGATGCGGTCCCTGCTTTGACTTTGCCAGCGAGCTGGCCGACATCTCCGTGGGCAGTGTAGGCTCGGGCGATGGCTGGTCCACCGTCCTCACCCGCACAGATGCAGGCGAGAAGCTCTACGCTGCCACTCTGGCTGCGGGCGCGGTGCAGGAGAAGGCCGTCTCCGAGAAGGGCCTGGCTCTTGCTAAAAAGCTGGCTGCGGGAAAGGTCAAGCGTTTTGAGACTAAATGCGTCGAGATGAATGTGAGCGGTATCACCCGTTAATAATAATAGAAAAGGACCACTGATTGAATATGCTCTCCGTTGGGCTGGCTGGAAAGCCTAATTCCGGCAAATCCACTTTTTTCAAGGCAGCGACCCTGGTAGAAGTGGATATTGCCAACTATCCGTTTACTACTATCGACGCCAACCACGGCGTTTCCTATGTGCGTGCCCCCTGTCCCTGCAGGGAATTGGGCATCAAGGAAGGCTGTGGCCGATGCAAGGACGGCCAGCGTTTCATCGCCATCGAGCTGATTGACGTGGCTGGCCTGGTGCCTGATGCTCATTTGGGCAAGGGCCTGGGCAATGAGTTTTTGGACGCTCTGCGCGTATCGGAAGCAGTAATTCACGTGCTGGACGCCTCGGGCGGAACGGACCTGGAGGGCAATCCGATCGGGCTCGCCAACCACGATCCAGTTACCGATGTCAAGTTCCTGGAGTACGAGATCAGCATGTGGCTGAACGGCATTCTCAAGCGCAACTGGGACAAGTTGATGAGGAACTACAAGGGCGTGGGTGGCAAGCCCGAGCAGGTCCTCATGGAACAGATGGCTGGCGTCGGGGTCTCTGACAGCCAGGTCCGTCGTGCTGTGACGGAGATGAAGAAGGATCTGGGAAGCTGGAAAGATGAGGATGTGCTCCGTTTTGCCATGCTCCTGCGGGCCTACAGCAAACCCATGATTCTGGCCGCCAACAAGATGGACATAGCGCCTCCCGAGTTTGTGAAAAAGCTGCTGGCCTTAAAGAACGAGATGGTAATACCGGTGAGCGGGTCGGCTGAGATTGCGCTACGCATGGCCGAGAAGGCGGGGCTGATCAAGTACAAGCCTGGTGACGCCGACTTTGAGATCGTGGGCCAGCTAAACAAAGCCCAGACGGCGGGCCTGGAAAAGATCCGGGCACTCATGAAGGAGTACGGGGGAACGGGGGTGCAAAAGTGCATCAACCGGGCCGTATTCGAGCTCCTGGACTACATCGTGCTCTATCCGGTGGAGGATGAGGGCAAGTTCACGGACAGAAAGGGCGTGATCCTGCCCGATGCTTTCCTCATGAAGCGGGGCAGCACGGCGCGTGACCTCGCGTTCCGCGTCCATTCGGACATCGGTGAATCCTTCCTCTTCGCCATCGATGCCAAGACCAAGATGAGGCTTGGCGAGAAGCACGAGCTGAAGGACGGGGATGTCATCAAGATCGTGTCGACGAAGTGAAGGCTGAAATTGAATAATCTCTATCGCTGCGTTTCATAACCATCATGCAGCGATAGTAGTATTATGGCTTGTCCACTTATTGCAGCACAACACCTTAAATAGAAGCTGCACAATCCAACCAGCCGATGCGGGCGCTTGGAATTTTGCTTATCATGTTTTCGATTCTTCTCTTATTCAGCCCGGCTTTCGCAGATATGCCTGCCTCATTCTACCAGGCCATGGGCAATATGAAGACCGAAGATACCCTTTGTGTCAAGAACTACGATGCCGGCGCGAGCGTCACCGAGTCCTACAAGGATTTTGAGCACCTGGAAAAGGAGACGGAGGTTGTCAGCCGCTCCTACAACACCTCCAATAACGGTAGGGACTACACGCGGGGCAATGCCTCCTTAGAGGTAAATCTAAATTCCAACGTCATCGGAAAGGCCCACATCGCCTGGCAGTCCAAAGACATGACGTCGGACCTCATGGGCCGCCATGCCACCTACAGCCGAGCCACTGAGGATCTGACTGGCGTATTTAGCATCGAGAAGTTCATCCAGCTCTGGTCCAACAGCACGCTAGGCTCCGTCAGTCTGAATTGGCTGCCGTGCAGCTAGATAACCTTGGCACGAAAATGCGATAGACGTTTCTTTGTGCGTTCTTTGTGGCTTTGTGCCTTTGTGATTTGGTTTTTCGGGTAGGGATGAGAGGCTAGAGCTTACTACCACGCTCACCACAAAGGCACAGAGGCACAAAGACGGCTCGACCTAAGCTCGCCCATGATCCACTTTTTGTCTTCGCTCTCGAAAGGATCAAATCCTTGTACATCTTTAGTCGTCCAGAAGGAATGCTCATGAAGGTTCTTGTCAGTGATTCATTAGCCGAAGAAGGCGTAAATAGGCTTTCTTCGGGAGCCGACGTTGATGTCATCACCAATCTCTCCCCAGAGGAGCTTATCGAGAAGATAAAGGATTACGATGCTCTGGTTATCCGTAGCGGAACCAAGGTCACGGCCGATGTCATCAAAGCCGCAGACCGGCTCAAGGTCATCGGCAGAGCCGGTGTGGGCATTGACAACGTGGATGTGGAGGCTGCCACTAAAAGGGGCATCATCGTGCTCAATACCCCGGGCGGAAATACTATTTCTGCCGCCGAGCACACTATTGCCATGATGATGGCCTTAGCTAGAAATATCCCCCAGGCCAATGCAGCGCTCCACAAGGGCGAGTGGAACCGCAAGAAGTACACCGGTGTCGAGTTCTTCAACAAGACCTTGGGCGTGGTGGGTCTTGGCCGGGTTGGCGCAGAGGTTGCGGCGCGCATGAAGTCTTTCGGCATGCAAATTCTGGCTTACGATCCCTTTGTTACAGAGGAGCGGGCCCGTGAGATGGGCATCACCCTGGGCGATCTGGAGACGGTGCTTCGTGGCGGCGACTTCATCACCGTGCATACCCCCCTCACCAATGAGACGAGAAACCTCATCGACGAGGACGAGTTCAATATCATGAAGCCAGGCGTGCGCATAGTCAACTGTGCTCGCGGTGGAATCATCAACGAAGCCGCTCTGGCCAAAGCCGTAGCGGATGGAAAGGTGGCCGGAGCTGCCATAGATGTCTTCACCAAGGAGCCGCCCACCGGAAATCCCATGCTGGATCAAGAGAAGATCATAGTCACGCCTCACCTGGGAGCCTCGACCGCCGAGGCGCAGGTAAATGTGGCCCTGGCTGTGGCCGATCAGATCCTGGCCATCGCTAGAGGGGGTCTACCCACCAATGCCATCAACATGCCGGCCATCTCACCTGAGACTCTGGCCATCATGGAGCCGTTCATGAAATTGGCCGAGAAGATGGGCGCTTTGCTCGGCCAGCTTGTGGGAAAGGGCTTTGATACTCTGGAGCTGATTTACAGCGGAACGCTGGCCGAGAAGGATGTCAGGCCCGTGACCATATCCGCCATCATTGGTCTCTTGGGCTCTCTCATGGGAGACGGGTCCGTCAACTTCGTCAATGCCCAGAGGACTCTCAAGGAGATGGGCGTCAAGCTCCTGGAGAGCAAGACCGAATCTGCCAATGGATACAGCAATGCCATTACCCTGAAGCTGACCAAGAACGGCTCGGCGAGCGTTGTGCAGGGCACAGTCTCCGGAAACAAGGAGAAGCGCATCGTTCAGCTCAATGAATACCATACTTACATTCCATCCGAGGGAGATATGGTGATAGCCATCATCGAGGACCGGCCTAACATCATCGGCCCGTGCTGCGTGGTTCTGGGTGAGGGCAAGATCAACATCGGCGGAATGCACGTGGGCCGCATAGCAGCAGGCTTGCCCCAGCTCATGGTGCTGAGCGTGGATCATCTGGCAACCGATGAGATCATGAAGAAGCTATGTGCTGTGCCGGGAGTGACCAGCGCCAAGATGGTGGAGCTTTAAAAAAATTAGTATAGAAATAGATTCGTGTGATCTGGCGGGCGCGTTTTTCCCGCCAGTTTTTGGCTAGGCGGTGCGCCTCACAACTTTCTCATGAGGTTCATATAAAACATAGTTTTTTACATTATCAACAATATCTAGATTGATAATCTATCTTAGCCTGTCACCGACAGGTTGCAAGGTGGGTGTAAAAAATAAAATCGAGGCGAGAAAACATGATTAAAACTAATTTTCTGGCTAAAGTGAAACGGCGGCGGCGCACCCGCGCAGCAAGCTGCGGGGCATCCAAGGCGCCGCCGCATGAAGGTGGAACCAGGTTAAGCTGATCCAAACCTAAGCTGAATAAGCATGCCCTTTATCCCCGATGCAAGCATCGGGGTATTGCTTTAAAAATAAGTATTTTGTTGCTACTTATGACGATATCTGCACAAGGTCAGCCGGACTTTGGTCAGACCTACACGGATAGTCAATACGCAAATCAAGTTAATCCATCAGATCAATACTCATCGACCGTACCTACCGGAGCTCCGGTTCCGGTTGCGCCAAACAGCCCGCAAGTACTCGGCCTGCAGATACCATCTGAGTCAGCCACTTATACAGAGGCTCCGCCCGCCACAGAGACCAGCAGGGCCTTGATTCCAGTTGATGCAGATTATGCAGCCAGCTCGGCTAATGCAGACGAAGCGGCTTTTGCAATGCAGTACACTGGTGGACAGGTCACAGGCGATGTTCAGAAAGCCCAGTACTCTGTAGGCAATCCCTCTTCGTCCATGATGGTTATTCCTCAGGGCGCTACAGCGACTAACAAGCTTTACGTATCTTATGTTCCTCAGACGGTTGCCGGCTGCCGGCTTTACGGCTGGCTGCCCATGTGGCTGCAGACCTCCGTCTCAGGTCCCATATGGTTTTATGAGTGGTATCCGAGCGGGCAGCTCAGCGTCAATTACCTGGGGATTGCTTCCGGGGGATGGCAGAAGAAATGGTTTAACGGAGATACACCAGGCTGGCACATACTGCAGTACCACTCTCGAGGCTGGAGCAACTACATTTACATCTATGTCTACGCCGCAAGCTCGGGCCGCTGGACCGATCAGGGGCCTTATGCGGGATCAACATCAACGACCACACCGTCCTACTCGGGAACGTCTGATGTGACCCTGCGGTCAAGCTGGTTAAAGGGGTATGATGTTTACCTGGATGGAAAGTACATAGGAAAAGAGGGGAAAGGATCAGATATTCTTGACGGGGTATACAGCTTCCGGGTGCCGGGCAACATATGGCATACCATAGTGATAAGCAAGAACGGACAGAGCTATGATGAGACAGGCACCTTCGTGAGCGGCGCAGCCTACAGGTTTACCCTGTGATGCGCCGTCCGACCTTTTTTTGCATTACGATTTAGGCAGCAGGATTTCTGCAGGCTGCACTATTCTATTTTTTCCTCAACACGTGGCATGCTCCTCCGCCCTGCTTTTCAAAATAGTCCTGATGATACTCTTCCGCTGCATAAAAAGTAGAAGCCGGGACGATCTGAGTTGTGGCCTTATTCACATAAACCCCGGTACGGTCGAAATCCTCTTTCGATCTCTCCGCCGCCTTCCTCTGCTCCTCGTTGTAGTAGAAGATGGCAGAGCGGTACTGCGTGCCCACATCCGGGCCCTGGCGGTTTTGTGTGGTGGGGTCATGCATCCTCCAGAAAAGAGAGAGCAGCTCTTCGTAGGACACAACACCGGGATCAAATTTTACCTGTACCGCCTCGGCGTGGCCAGTGATGCCGGTGCAAACCTGGCGGTAGATGGGATCTGGAGTTGTTCCGCCGGTGTAGCCCACCGTCGTCTCCACCACGCCCTTGGTCTGTTTGAAAAGAGATTCAACACCCCAGAAACAGCCGGCGGCAAAGGTGGCCGTTTGGAGATTTGAGCCTTTTGATTTTTCAAATAGCAACACATATTCGCCATATCCCTCTTTTTCCAGATCCTCTGCCGGAATAAAGCGCAAAGATGCAGAATTGATGCAGTAGCGCTGTCCTGTGGGATCTGGCCCGTCATCGAATAAATGACCCAGGTGGCAATCGGCATTCTTGCTCTTCACCTCCACCCGATCCATGCCGTAGCTACTATCAACCTTGTTGATAACGTTTTCATCTTTCAAGGGCCTGGTGAAGCTGGGCCAGCCGGTTCCTGAATCGAATTTGTCCAGCGAGCTGAACAGCGGTTCGCCGGATACTACATCCACATAAATACCAGCCTTTTTGTTGTTCCAGAATTCGTTCTGGAAAGGCGGCTCGGTGCCGCATTGCTGGGTCACATGGAACTGAAGTGGAGTTAGTTTCTTTTTTATATTGCTCTTTGAATTATCTGCGGTCATTTTTATACCTCTATTTTTTTAACGGTTTACCTAGATGCTCCTTTTAGGGATGGTCGATCTATGCAATTTCTGCAATCCCTGCCAAAGGTTCTGGGCCTGGCGCAGGTGAGGTTTTCTTTGCGATTAAATTGAATTATTCTGCGATATTGAGATAAATTCTTTTGGGCTGAGTTGTCACGGGAAGATTCGCTTCTACAAAGCTCACACTTAATAGTCGTCTCCGTTCGTTCGTCCTTTGTGCGCTCTGCGACTCTGCGGTATAATTTCGTAAACCCCTGGTTAAAATTAGCATCTCAGAATATAAACCTGAAAGGCAAGCAAGATCTCCGAGAGGACGGTCTCCTGCCGTGTGCCCCCGCGCGCCCGTGCCCCTGGGCCCGCCTGCCCATTTGCAGCATCACCGGGATTTTGAGGGTATCAGCCAAATAGAAAAACCAAAATATCCAACGGCGTTTTTTGGAACTAAGAAATTGCATGGTTCAATCAGCAAAGACCAAAAAGAAAATATAAGGGCGCTGGGCTGGAAGCCCTAGACTCCGCCCAGGTAACCATCGCCCGTGTTTTTGCCTGTTTCAGATTTTTGATATGACTTTATGGCTGAATCGGGCAGCAGATTCATATCATTCGTCGTGTAGCTCGCCCCTTTTGCCTTGCCGGTGCCGTCAATGGCATGGACCATGCCGCCGCCTGTGGTATTGTTAGCGATGAGAACCGGTTTGGTCAGGTCAACCGGAGCGTTCTGCTTTGGCATGAGCATCATGGGATCTTCTCCAAAGTGCTCTCTAACCCAGGCGTTGTAGCTGTCCACCTGTGCATTATAGCCACTGACATTGATTCCTTTCAGGGACTGCTCGTAGGCCTGGCCCATCTTAAAGCCGATCTTGAGCCCCTCGGCAGCGCCTTGCTGCCAGTCGGTATAACCCTGGGCCATAGCAAGGCCCACTATGCATAAGAATATCGCAATATATTTCATATATCCATCACTCCAATATTTTATCAATAAGCACTTTAGCGGAACACCGGCGGCAGTATGTAGCTGGCACTCCCAACGACATTTTCAGTACCGATAGCATTACCTCTATCCACATAGATCGGCTTTCCCGTGTAAGGATCTATGTAGAAATACTTGGTTTCCCCGGTACCGGGTATTTTGTAAGCATAAATCGGATATCCTGTGTAGGGATCCTTCTCAACTTCTCCCATCCAGCCATCGGTATAATTGAGAGACTTCCAGGTATTAAATGGATCAGCTACCAGCTTTCCATTCTGAATTAGGCTTCCCTTTGGTGCATTTCCCCAGTTCCACAGGCTGCTGCTGCTATTGCTACTATTGCTGCTGACGGGTGCTGGCTGTGTATCATTGGCCTTTAAGGTGCCAATCACATTCCTGCCGAAATCTCCGCCCACACTCTGGAAACGGCTCGTGCTTTCTGCATAGCAATCCACTGCTAAGAGACAAGCTATTAGTACTACCATTACTGCCAATGCAGTCTTCATACTGACCCCACCAAGCTAACCTCAATGCGAAGCGATAAAAGGCTTTCGCGCAATTGAGTCATTCTCATCTAATCTAATTGAAGACCGGCGGCAGAGCGAATTGATTTGGCTCTACGTATTGGCCGGAAACGGGCCCAACGCTGGTATAGATCGGCACTCCGGTTTCAGGATTAAAGTAGACGTAAATCACCCTTCCCGACTTGGAATCCGTGTATGTGTAGTAAGACTGGCCTGTAATCGGGTCCACATAAGTTTTAATCGGCTCACCAGTTTTAGGATCTGTGTAGGAATATGCAGGAGCTACCGTACCATAGGGATCCACGAAAGAATCTCCCAGCCAATTCTTGACAACATTCAGCGTTTTCGCTGAATATTTAGGATCGCCGATAAGGTTACCATCAACAACCAGGGTTCCTTTGGGCGAACTTCCCCAGCTCCACAGGCTGCCATTATTACCGCTTGCGGCAACCGGCTTTGTATCCTTGGCTTCTATGGTGCTGATCATCTTTTTGCCGAAATCCCCGCCCACGCTCTGGAAACGGCTCGTGTCTTGGGCATAGCAGCCCGATGCTAATAGGTATACTACTAGCACTACTACTGCCAAAGCAGTCTTCATACTGACCCCACGGGCAAAAGAAGGCCGCAGAGAAATAAAAGCCTTTCGCGTGTTATGATCTATTTACTTTTTATAGCCTGGTCCACGGCTCATTCTGGTTGTAGAGCGTCTGGTCAGTCATTCTGCCCGCCAGTAGATTGATGAGATCAATGGGCGCAGAGCTGGCATAGACCTCCTTGCCCGTCAAGGGGTCTATGTAGGCGTAGACGAGATTGCCGGTCTTGGCATCCGGATAGGTAGAATATGTAAAGAAGGGTTTTGATGTAGTGGGATTGAGGAAGCGATAGATCTTTTTCCCGGTCAAAGGATCAGAGTATGTTTCCATGGGAAGGCCGGTTTCAGAATCCGTGTAGGTCTCACCCAGCCAGTTGCTGGACAGATTCAAGAGCGGCCGGAGATAATAGGGATCTGTTACCAGATTGCCATCAACTATCTTGCTGCCCAGAGGAGCATTGCCCCAGTTCCATAAGTCGCTGCCGTTATCTTCGCTCTTATTGCTTTCTATCTCAGGAACAGGCTTTTCATTCTCTCCCTTGAAATCCTTTATCCATTTCTGAGCAAATTCACCACTCACGCTTTGAAAGCTGGGGGTAGTGCTCTGGCTGCTTGCGACCGCTAAGAAAATACTTATTATGAATAATACCTTCAGTATCATGGTAGCTACCGATTTAACACTCATAATAATCCCTCTCATCCCTTCCTTGTCTTAGGCAAATGCGATGCAATTATTCAATCTTTCTGGCCGCAACCTCAATGGCCCGGATGACGCTGTCTCTGGGAATTATGGTGGCCACAGGAATGGAGAGCAACTTCTCCACGGTAGGGCTGACGATGGGGGCGCAAACCAGGGCCGAGGCTCCGTCTCGCTCTGCTCTTACGGCAGCAATGATGGCCTCCTCGATGGTGGTGGCCGAATACTCCCGCAAGGTTAGCATCCGCTCTCCAATCTTCATCTTCTTCTCGCTGATCTTGTCCAGAACAGGCCGGGCGGCGATGATGGCGATGAAGTTTCCTTCCGAGCCCTCTAATTGGCGGATGGTCTTTACAATCTGGCGCAGCGTGGTGATATTCGGGTCTCTGTGACCGGAGAGAATCTTGTAGAGAGTGCTTTGCGGAATTGCTGATACCTTGGAAAACTCCCGCGCGGAAAGCCCCAGCTCCCTGAAGACCTCTTTTAAGGTTTCCCGCAGTCTCTCGTCCGATTGGAAGGCGGCCCTCATAACCCTCTCCACATTTGGCATACTATTGGACAATGTATCTCAAATATTTCTACTTTTGGGTTGAAAGGATGGAAAGACCTTCTCTCGGCAAAGCATTAATATCCAGTATGGCTCACATTTAGGCCAATGGTATTTTTCATGATATCTATTTTCACAATTAGGACAAACTTTGTCTCCAAATAGAAAACGTTATATTCTCCATTTAGAGAAGTTGCCTCTATGGGCGAATATCGGCTTCGATGTGTGAGCGACAGATCATTGCAGCCCGCTTACTCTTTGGCCTGCCCTCATGACAATTCGCTTCTGCGCGCCGATTACCAGGCCAGGCAGATAGAGCCGAAGAGCCTGCCCGGCATCTGGCGCTTCCTGGACTGGCTTCCCGTGCAGGGAATCATAGCGAAGGCAGAAGGCGCGCCTGTGACCTACAAGAGCCGCGGCCTGGCAAAGGAGCTGGGCCTGGAAAACCTTTACATCAGCTTCAACGGCTACTGGCCGGAGCGCGGCGCGAAGAATCCCACCTGCAGCTTCAAGGATCTGGAGGCCGCACCTACCATGCAGATGTTGTTGGAGCGGGGCGACAACCCCACACTGGTAGTGGCTTCCGCCGGCAACACCGCCCGCGCCTTTGCCCATGTCTCCTCTCTCACCGGCCAGCCTCTGCTTCTTTTCGTGCCGGAAAAAGCCCTGGACAGAATGTGGACAACATGCATAACTAAAGACGTATGGCAAGTGACACTGATGGCGGTGCAGGGCGATTACTACGATGCCATTCAAATAGCGGAAAAGGTGCAATCCCTACCCGGCTTTGCAGCAGAGGGCGGAGCGAGAAACATCGCCCGCCGGGACGGCATGGGGACAGTGGTGCTCGACGCTGCCCTGACGCTTGGACAAATCCCCAAGCACTACTTCCAGGCGGTGGGAAGCGGCACGGGCGGCATATCTGCCTGGGAGGCCGCACTTCGCCTCAGGGAAGACGGCCGCTTCGGTTCCTACCTTCCTAGATTGCATTTGGCTCAGAATCTTCCCAATGCACCCATTTACTGTGCCTGGAAGGGATTAGAGGCCGAGCCTACGTGCTGCGATATGTTCGATGACGTTCTCTTCAACCGAAAGCCTCCCTACGCCATTCCAGGCGGTGTAAGAGACGCACTGCAGGAGACTCGTGGCGAGGTCTACGGCATAACCGACCAGCAAGCAGCAGCGGCCAAGAAGCTCTTTGAGCAGTCTGAGGAAATCGACATTCTTAATGCCCCGGCCATAGCCGTGGCGGCGCTGGAGCAGGCGGCAAGATCGGGCAGCATAGAGCCAAAAGATATCATACTTCTTAACATCACAGGCGGCGGCGTGGCCAGGATCAAAGAGGAGCATACCCTGAACATGATAGAGCCGCAAATTACCATTTCCCACTGGGAACAGGCAGTGCAATTTCTGGAGGGCAAGAAATGAGCCAGGCAATCAGCCAGAGTATGAGCGAGGCCATGAGCCCCACGCTCATGACAATCGAAACCATGCCCCTGACTTTAACGATTCAGGGCGGCGTGGACAAGGACGGCCATCCCGATGCGGTATCCGAGATCGAGATAGCCCGAGGAGAGATAATAGGAATAGTAGGGCCCACAGGTTCAGGCAAGAGCACTCTTATTGCCGACATTGAGCAATTTGCCTTAGGCGACACGCCCTCGGGCCGAAGGATTCTCATAAACGGCCTTGAGCCGGCTGGGGAGCTACGAAGCAACCCCAGGAAGAAGCTGGTAGCCCAGCTCTCCCAGAATATGCATTTTCTGGCGGACATGTCTGTGGAAGATTTTCTGAGAATGCATGCCAAATCGCGGGGCAAGGACCCAGGGCTGGCAGACAAGGTCATAGCTCTGGCCAACACTTTAACTGGAGAGCCGGTGAACCCCGCCTTCCAGCTCACTATTTTGAGCGGCGGCCAATCGAGGGCTCTGATGGTTGCGGACATTGCCGTCATCAGCGACTCGCCCATTGTGCTCATCGACGAGATTGAGAATGCGGGCATAAAGAAGCAGGAGGCTCTGCGCCTTCTCTCAGGCGAGGGGAAGATCGTGGTAGTAGTAACTCATGACCCCATGCTGGCTCTCATGGCCTCTCGGCGCATAGTGATGAAGAACGGAGGCATGACCAAGGTCATCAGCACCAATGAAGATGAACAGAGGGTCTTCAAGGATGTCGAGCGGGTGGACGGCTGGCTCACCTCTCTGCGGGAGACTATTCGCCAGGGCGAGGTAGTAGCTTGAAGATGGTGGTGGTGGCCGGCACGCCGGGCTCAGGCAAGACCTCCGTGCTCATGCATGCTGTGAAGGACTTGCTGCGAGCAGGGCACGCCCCAGCGCTGGTCAAGATCGACTGCATGTGGACCGAGGACGACGCCCGCTTCAGGCGCTTGCAGGTGCCCGTGGCCGTGGGACTGGCCAAGGATATGTGCCCGGATCACTACGCTATCTACAACTTCGACGAGATGCTGCAATGGGCATCAGCCCAGCATGCGGACATGCTGCTCAATGAGACGGCCGGGCTGTGTCTGCGTTGCGCTCCTTACCCGGACAAGGCTCTGGCCATCTGCGTGATCGACGTTACGACCGGCCCCAACAGCCCCTTAAAAGTGGGGCCGCTGCTCACCACCGCCGACGCGGCAGTCATGACCAAAGGCGATCTCGTCTCCCAGGCGGAGAGGGAAGTCTTCCGGGAGCGCATTTTGGAGGCCAACCCCGGCTGCCGGATCATTGAGGCCAACGGGCTCTCCGGCAAGGGATCGGCTGAGCTGGCGCAGTTGATGGCCAGCTGGCCGGATATCTCCGGAGAGATGGTCTTGCGGCACAATCCGCCTCTGGCCATCTGCACTCTTTGTACCGGCGAGCTACGTATCGCCAAGGAACACCACCGCGGTGTTCTGCGTCATCTGGACGGCTTCATGGAGTACACCGGCGAGTGAGGATGAAGTCTAAGGAAAAGGTAACGATAATTAGACCCATGGTTACGGAATATAACCACAGAGGCACAGAGCGCACAGAGGACGAACGGACGGAGACGACTATATCTGTGCAGATAATGAGGTAAATTTCACGTCTCTGCGGTTAATAATAGTAGCGGAATAATTTAACTCTGGGGTTTACTGAATAAAACCACAGAGGCGCAGAGCGCACGGAGGACGAACGAACGGAGACGACTATTCAGAAGCAATATGCTGCTCCTTTCAAGTGCTGGTAATAGGGTAAATTTCGCGTCTCTGCGAACTCTGCGCCTCTGCGGTTAATAATCATTGCCTATACAAAATAAAGAAGAAACAAGGAATCGAGTTAGAGAAAATCTGAGGAGAAAAAAATGTTGCAGATCGAGAAGCTCTTGCCGGGCTACAATTGCGGAGAGTGCGGCCTTTCCAGTTGCCGGGAGTTCGCAGCCAAGCTGGTGGACGTGGCCGGGCTAGACAGGTGCACTATTCTAAAGCAGGAGAGATTCCTGGGCCGGTCGGAGCAGATCGCTGCACTGCTAGTCTGCTCTGAGAAGACGGAGGATATCATCGGCGTTATCGACGGCCTTCAGGCCGACTTTGCGCTTGCTCCACTTTGCGGCGAGCCCTCCTGCCGGGAGGATCTGCATCCCTTCAATCCCGAGGCGCGGCTGAAGGAAGGCGACATCTTCCGCTACCGGCCTTTGGGCTGCCCCATCACTCATTTTGCTAAAGTGCTCAAGAACGACCGGGGAATCGTTACTGTGCATCTGGTGGGGCCGGTACATCTGTTGCAGGGCCTGCCAGCGCCCGAAGACATCGGCATCTGCATGGTGGCCGCCTTCGAAGGAACGGTGAGCCGGGGCAAGAGGCCGGAGGTAGGCGAGACGGTGCGCTTTCTGCCCGAGCACTGCATGATGCAAAAGGTGCACTCGGGAGTGGTTGTGCACTCTGAGGGGGCAAGGGTGAGGATCGAGGGGATCGATCTGAAGGTGTGGTAGCTGGATTGCGAAAATCGCGAATATATAATTTTAAGCATAATGGTTCATTGAGCTTTCACCCAATTAAAAGGATGCAGAAATAATTTACTGCGCATCAGGGGCGAGTGCAATGAAGAGGACTATGGTCCACGTAAACGGGAAGAAATATAGGCATAAGAACGATGTAATGTAAATTTCGATATACTGATTTAGTGAAACGGCAGCGACGCACCCGAGCTGCAAGCTGTGGGGTATTCATTTTAAAATAATATAAATTGCCTCTTATGTAAAGATATCGTTATAAAATCTCCATTAACCATGACTGTTAGCTTAGACGGTATTGCATTCATAGGCATCCTGTATGCGAAATTCCCGAACCTATAATCCTGAGAGGGTATGTCTTTGGAGTAATTGTATCCATTATAATCAGCTTTCGGGAGACATTCCGACTCGTAATTAGAATAACTGATACTATTCTCATCCACAATAGACCCAGGCCATATGCCTATAGGCTCTTTTCCGGTGTTATTTGCATAGTACCTCAATACAACGAATTTCCATCCACTACCTGTATCTACATCGCAATCATAGAGTCTGTCGGTAGCACTAATATATTGCAGGGAAAATGTATAGTTATCTTTTGCTGTAAAATCTCCCAAATGCGGGTCCAAGGTTCTATACTCGGAATAAATTAATACAATTACACCCATTATAATAAAGGGTGCTATTATCTGGATAAGCCTGAATGCTATTTGTTTGACAAATATCACATCAAGCGATACTCCATTTATTGAGAATACTAGAAAAGGATATGCGAGAGCTATGAAAAGTGCGGCTAATATAAAATAAAGAATAGCTATAGCCAAAACCGTGAAAATTGCCATGATAGTTAACCATACAAACTGACCATTCCACCAATCACCCGATGGTGAATTCCAGGAGAGAATAGATGTAGTATATAGTCCTAAATATCCCACATACAAACCAACAGACAACGTGACCATGCCAATTATTCCAAGAACGATCCTCTTAACGATCTCATAAGGATTTTTGGCAGGCGGATTCATAGTAATTAGCTCCTAAATCTTTATTCTCTCCTGAGATATGATAAATCTTTGTATACATATCTGAGAACGTCGAAAAGACTTAAATATGATGATTTACGATTTATTATTATGGAAAAAATATACCGAGATATTGTATCCAAAAAGGAAGGTGCAACAGCAAACGAATTGAAAACCAAGGTCACCGAAGGGACTGTAGAAATTGAATCTGTAACCATTACAAACTTTGATAGTTACACTGCAAGAATCGTTATAGGTATACTTGGTTTCGCTGATGGCTCAAATGTTGATCCTGCATATCATCCTGTCGGTGAGCCCCTTAATGATGTAGTTGCCAATCAATCACGTTGTCTTAACTGTAAATTCTATTTGGAGAAGGGCGAAAGGGTTTATGCGAAATTCGACGGCATTGGAAAAAAGTTCTCTATATTGGAGTTGAATGTACAAGGGAAATACCTAAGCAAAACCTAATTATCCCAGGTGATACAGAAGTGATATAGAATTAAGATTCAACGTGGTTTAGAATATTTTAAATATAAGGACCAATATAACTAAAAGAATGAATGAATACAATAAGAATACTAAAGATGAGTTAGCTTCTGCACAAACATTAGCAGCTCTCATGCTCAAATCACTAGATTTTTCGTATGCGATCCTTCTGAAGATTTTTTTATTAGACTTGTACGAAAGATCTCTAGGTTCACCGCTTGATCCTAAGACTTTTGCCGAGACTCTAAAGCTTTATGGGGAATGCTTAACAATACTTAACACAATCAGCACTGACGAGACGAAAGAGCTTCAGAAGACCCTTAGCGAACTGTTCGATTCAATGGTTTCACCAGGTTCCGCGTTTAATCAGGTTTTAGGTAGAAAGACATCTTAGAACGTGAAAATGAGCGAAGCAGTGTAGAACTAAGGGGTTTACGGGAGATAAAATATCCAAATTTTCGCCTGCGTAGCCAGAAAATCGCTATCATCAGACGATGTATTTCAGATATGCATCTGGAAATGCGTAAATTATCTCCCGTCAACCCCTAAGTTGGACAAGAAAATATGGCGTGAAAGCGTATTCGTGTATCGGGAAACTAGATATGGCCGGAGATATTTAGATCTAGTACAGCTGGCCTAAATAAACCTCTTTTAGGCGGTGAGCGCCTTTCCTTGGTAGGTCCATTTGAATGGTTTCGCCATTGTCTGGTTGAAGTACTCGATAAAAGCCAAAAACTTCGTTTTCAAGTCTTTAACTTCCCATTCCGGACCCCCTCCAAAATCGCCAATAATTATGGGAATCTAATCTAAACTTTCCTTGGAGTGCGAGACCACTGCATGCGTAACAAAGAACACATTGCTACGACCAACCACCTCTGCCAGATTAATGAGCCTAGCTCGCCAGGGAATACCTTGGTCGGAAATTATTACCATTTTTTAGGGGGGTCCGGAATGGAAAATATATAAATATATCAGCAAGAACGTGTTGCTGATACAAGTCAAATCAAATGATTTCCTATTATACTTTTGTTCAAGGATTATTTATCTCGCCACATAAGTTGGTCTATTTCAGCCCAGCTGTACTAGCCAAAATATTAACCTAAACCTTACTTCCAGATACGAGATGTTCTAAAAAGTGGATGACGGACATGCACCCTCCTTAAATATGAGTGTTGCCAGTCACTTGTGTTGTAGGATCGAATTCACCCGTAGTTTTCGGTGCGCCTGAATGTAGGTATACTCCCCATCCCTGATACCAGAGTGATTCCGAATCAGGTAGGTATGCCTTGTTGGATTTCACGACAACTTGTGTGTCATCAAATGTAACCTTCGAGTTGTCCGAGTATATCCCACCGCCGATATTTGCTGTGTTCTCTGTTATGCTACCACCGTCCAAGTTCAGGGTGCCGTAGTCGTCGTTGAAAATCCCGCCACCCAACGATGCAGTGTTCTCTGTTATGCTACCTCCTTTAAGGTTTACGTTGCCGCCGTTGTAAATCCCGCCACCAGAGAATAATGCAGTGTTCCCGATTATGCTGCCAACGTTAAGATTCAGGATGCTGCCGTAGCTGTTACAAATCCCGCCACCGGAGGATGCAATGTTTCCTGCTATGCTACCGTCGTTCATGGTCACGGTGCCAAAGTTGCTAATCCCACCACCATCGTAGCTTGCAATGTTTCCTGTTATGCTACCGTCGTTCATGTTCAAGGTGCAGTATTCATGGTTGCTAATCCCACCACCATCGTAGCTTGCAATGTTTCCTGTTATGCTACCGTCG
>JBAXWY010000018.1:0-49751 GCA_037128175.1 Methanothrix sp. | reverse complement strand
GGGCCGAGAATGCGAAAATTATTACAGGATGGATTGAAAGTGCGGAATGTAGGATCTGGACCCCGGTACAGGTGCTGAGAAGCGCTCGGAGCCATATGACCCTCCAAAAAATCAGCCGGTTGCTGTACCCTATTATCCAGTGCATAAATTATCCCAACTCCCGGTAGAAGGAGACGGAATGCAAGCGCTGGCCCGCCGAGAGACAGAGGAGATTGGTGCAGAAAATCTGAAGACCAACGTATTTCCTCAGACATTGACTGGAAAGACAAGAAAAGTTGTTCTTCAAAAAATGGTGGATAACGAATTAAGCGAAGGATTGCCTGTAATAAAACCGGCCACCAATAGACCCTCTCCCGTCCCGATGAGGGAAAAGAGGTCGGCTGCTAATAATAAGCAGGGTGATGTTGAGACGAGAGAGATTCACGTAAATATTGGAGCCATAGAGATCCGCGCCGAAACGCAGCCAGCGGTGGAGCCTGTACCCCAAGCCAGAACCTACGGCTTTGATGAATTTGCGATGGTCAGGAGATATCAAGGCTGGGAGAGATAGATAATATGAGCAATTCTACAGCGATCTTCGTAGCAAGCTCTACTCTTAGAAACCTTCTGCAAAAAGAAATGGACCCTAAGATTGATGTTACCGTATCTTCGCCTATTAGTATATCTAATGAATCAAAACAACGTGTGAATATATTTTTATATAAAGTATCCGAAAATGCTTATCTAAAAAATCAAGAGATTCAGGGTATGGGAAGCTCCGGCCGCTATGGTCATCCCCCTCTTTCCCTGGATCTGCATTACTTCTTAACAGCCTATGGCAGCAAGGGGGGAGGCGAAGAAGGAGAAATTGATGAGCTGGATGCTCACAAGATCCTAGGAGAGGCCATGAGGGTATTTCATGACCATCCAATAATATCAGAAGAGGATATCAAGAATTTGGATGAGAACAATGAGGACCTAAGCCTGCAGAATCCCTTTGAGAATCTGAGGATTTCCCTTGATCCTTTAGGCCTGGAAGACCTAACAAAGGTATGGACAGCAATTACCAAGCCTTACAGAACATCTGCTGCCTATACCGTCAGCGTGGTACAGATTGAGAAAAGCAAACCTAGAAGCCTGCCTAAGCTGGTCGGAGTCGGCCCCCAAGGTGGTGCAAAGGTCTATGCTTTGCCAATTCGCCGCCCCCAGATCGATGAGGTTCACATGGTTCGAAAAGGCGAATCGAAAGAACGATTGATTTCTTATGCAGCCATCGGTGACACCTTGATTATCCTTGGGCGCAACTTCGCAAGCGATAACAGATTAATACTGGGAAGCGTTGATGTCACAGACAGTATACTGGCAATCAAAGGAGACAGCCGGATAGAATTTTTGCTGCCTGATAATGAGGCTCTTCAACCGGGCCCCCAGACCATCAGCCTCGCATTCGACGTTATTATGGGAGATCCTGGTGTCAAGCATACCCTGAGCCATTCCAACCAGGCAGTCTTTATGCTGGTGCCGAAGATCAACAATGTTGCGGTTCAAGGGGCCATGTACACAATTACAGGGTCAAGGATTTACAATCCTCAGGCGAGCTGCATGACGTTGGTTGGAGACACGGAAATACCTGAATCGAATCATGTCAATCAAACCTCTTGCACTGTTAGCTTCAATATATTTGATAGTGATAAACTGAAAACCGGATCTTACCCACTGAGAGTGAGGGTAAACGGTGTTGAGAATGTCGAAGAAAAAATGCTTTTAGTTCAATAGCCATGATGTCTTCTGATGGAAAGCCGAACGATTTGGCAGCCAAGAGAAGCGAATTGAACCAGGCTTATCTCAAGAGTGAGATCAGACGGTTGCGACTGCTTGTGCAGCTGAAAGCATTATGGCTCCGCCGGCAGTGGAAGAACGATCCTTTGCAGAGCTATCAGGGAATGGTGATCAGTGACGTCAAGGCCGACTGGCTGATGGCGGGCGAAGACCTAAAAGCTGAGAAGCAGTTCTATAAAGGAGACCAAGAGGCGGCGCACATAAGTAATTTGCTGACGGAGGCGCAAGCTGAGAATGATGTTCGTAGAGATGCGATCGCAAAGGTTGGATTTCAGGCCCCTCTGGATGTGCTTGCCCAGCTCTTCGGTCTGAACTCCTTTGAAAGAGATGTGCTGCTGCTCTGCCTGGCTCCCGAGCTGGATTCGGCCTTCGTCAGGATTTACGCTTATATTCAGGACGATGTGAATCGCAAGTATCCGACACCTCATCTGGCTCTGTCCCTGTTTGGAGGGCGGGGCCAGTATCTGGCCAATGCCAGGTTAAGTCTCATGCCCGAGGCAGCACTCCGCCGATCCAGATTGCTGGTCCTGGAGCCCGGTCATCTGCCTGCTCTGCCGTTGGGCGATAGGCCGCTAAGGCTGGAGGAGAGCATCGCTGACTACCTTTTAGGTGAGGGGAGAATGGACGAGAAGATTGCCGGTTTGGTTAAACCGGTCACATCTGCCCCGCTTTCCTCGCCCCAAAGAGAGCTGGTCGATCTTCTGCAGCATTGGATTTTGTCGGAGATAAATAGGGATCAAGAGAATGGTCCGAGGAGAAGGCTGTCTTTGAATCTCTTCGGTCGCAAGGGCGCGGGCAGGAAGGCCGTGGCCTGTGCGTTATGCGAGCGCCTGGGGCTACAGCTCTTTGCCTTCAACTGGAGGAGGCTTCCGCCCGCAGGTCCAGAGCGACAGGAGATCTATCGACTCATGGAGCGGGATGCGGTTCTCTTCCAGGCGGCTTTTTTTATTGATGCAAATGAGGATGATGTGCCCGGCAATGAGGCAGCAACGTTCGTCGAGGAGATAATAGAGCGTCTGGGAGCCTTCTTCATCCTGGGGAGCAGAGATCGGCGGCATTCTGATGAAGGAATGATCTGTGCACAGGTGCCAAAGCCGGATGCCGGCGCAAGATACGCTTTATGGAAGGATGCCCTATCAGAGCCACGCGAATCTGAATTTGAATCAAAATCAGAATCGGACTCAAGTGGCATCTCAGGCGAGTATCTGCAAGCGGTGGTGCAGCAGTTCGAGTTCGGCTCGGAGGAGATTGCACTGGCGGCACGGTATGCGAAAGACAAAGCGAGGCTATCGGCAGGAAAAAATTCTGCCCCCGATATGGGCAACATCTGGCAGGCCTGCCGGGAGCTGGCAGGACAGGAGATGGGCGAGCTGGCTCAAAGGGTGGTTCCTGTGGCCACCTGGGATGATATAGTCCTGCCTGAAGATGCTTTGAAGCAATTGAAGGAGATCGCCGCCCAGGTGGCGGGAAGGCAGAAGGTCTACGAGGAGTGGGGCTTTGGCAAGAAGCTTTCTAAGGGTAAAGGCATCAACGCACTCTTCTCAGGTCCGAGCGGCACGGGAAAGACCATGGCTGCCGAGGTTCTGGCCAACCACCTGAAGCTCGATCTCTACCGGGTCGACCTGGCAGGAGTGGTGAGCAAGTACATCGGCGAGACAGAGAAGAACCTTCGCAAGGTATTCGACGCTGCCGAGGAGAGCGGGGCCATCCTCTTCTTTGACGAGGCGGATGCCCTTTTTGGCAAGCGCTCAGAGGTCAAGGACAGCCACGACAGGTATGCCAATATTGAGGTCAACTATTTGCTGCAGCGCATGGAGGACTACCGGGGGCTGGCGATCCTGGCCACCAACAAGAAGTCGGCTCTGGACCAGGCCTTCCTGCGCCGCCTGCGCTTCCTGGTGGATCTGCCATTCCCCGATATCCGCAACCGCAAGATGATCTGGCAGAAGGTCTTTCCTGAAGAGGCAAGCGTGGACGAAATGGAGTATGACCTCCTGGCCAGGATGGAGATCTCCGGCGGCAATATCAGGAATATCGCTCTGAATGCCGCCTTTCTGGCAGCTTCTGAAAGTTCGCCCATTGGCATGAGCCACGTCGTGCCTGCAGCCCGGAGGGAGTACTCGAAGATCAACAAGATGATCACAGAATCGGAGTTCGGCAAATACTATGCAAAGGTGAGAACTTGAGCAAGACCGTTCTGAACGTGCACATCGACAGGATCGTGCTCAGCGGATTGGATATCGATCCCGGTAGGGCTGATAGCCTGCGCTCGTCGATTGGACTAGAGCTACAAAGGGTTCTGGCTGAGGGAGGGCAGGCCGAGGGCATGACTGCGGGGGCGGTTTCCCGAATATCCATACCTGCCGTGAAGGCATCCGATCTAGGGAGCGAGGGGCAGATCGCGGGAAGGGTGGCTAAGAGCGTGCATAGCGCGCTCGGAGGTCGAAGATGATAGTGATTGTAATAACTGATAGAGCCGTTTGTATCGAAGTCAATAGCCTCTAAAGAATTGGGTTTGACAAAATCATCCAAATGAGCCATCATCCGTTTGGACTGTTGATTGCTTATGATTCTTAAGTAATGCCTGGGAATTGTGATAAAATGCCTGATCATGTAATGCATCAAAATAAAGCGCATGAAAGCCGTCTAATCAGGCCAGCAACGAGTGAGAGTAAGCTAGTCTTGGCTGAGTACTCGCCAAATTCGATACTGGCGCAGCAGCAAGCTTTTGGCAATCAGTTAGTTCAGGGCATTCTCCAGTCAAAGCAAATCCAGGCCAAGCTCGTCGTTAATCCTCCTGATGATGAGTACGAGAAGGAAGCGGATCAGGTTGCGGATGCAGTAATGCGGATGCCCGATCCTGAGGCCCAAGGGTTAGCATCAGAGAAGGAAAAGGACGATGAAGAAAAACGCCTTCAGATTAAACCGATCTCGATTCAAACAGCATCTTTAGTGCTGTCAGAGAATCGAGAAGATACAGATAAAAAGGACGATTATGAGAAGAAGCTTCTTCAAACCAAATTTATTTCTGGCCAAAGTGAATTACTGATCCAAAGAGAAACAGATGCTGAGGCAAAAGAAGAGAAAAAAGAAGATGAGGAAAAGCACATTCAAGCTAAACTGCTTCCAGGCCAGAGTACTCTCCTGATCCAGAGAGAGAGAGGCACTTTCGAAGAGGATGAGTTAAAAAAGGAAGAAGAGAAGCATCTGCAAACCAAATTACTTTCTGGACACAGTACCATTATCCAAAGCAGTTCTGAGGATAGAAAGGCAGATAGGATAGCTGAGCAGATAGTAGAATATAAATTTAAGCAAAAATGTGCCGTATGCCCAAAAGATGAAGAGAAAAGGCTTTTGCAGCGCAGAACTAGATCCAATCGAGCAAGCGAATCAGTAACTGATCGCCTTATTAGTAATCTTCGATCAGAACAGCCTCTTGACAGTGCTTCACGTGCTTTCTTTGAGCCACGCTTTAAGCATGATTTCAGTGGTGTCAAGGTGTATGTGGGTTCAGAGGCGGCAGAGGCGGCGAGGAAGGTGAATGCGAAAGCATTTGCATTTGGGAATAACATCGTCTTTGGAAATCAGTGGTATGCTCCTGATACAAAAGAAGGGCGACAACTATTGGCTCATGAACTTACACACGTCATACAGCAAGAAAGCATGCTTTATGGACGCAAATCGGTGGTTCAACGTGTAGATGGTGGCAGATGGGACCCTAGAGAATACCCCGCAGCTAGAGCTACCGTCCAAACAAGGATTGAAGGCGATACCGAGTATTATGGGGGATTTGCAATGTCCCCCGATGAACAAGTGCTTGAAACAGTGCTTAAAAAAGTTATTGGAAAGGATGGCTTTAGAGGGGCTTCAAATTTCATTATGTCTTATAGATTCAATGATGGTTGGTCCCCTGAGCAGTTTAGGCTGCGAGGACGGATAATACCTATTCTTAACAGATTATTGGAAAGCTTAGAAAATTATGCCAAAGAATATATTAAAAGCAAATTCAGACCTAAGGCGATTGACTACCTGAAAACAGTCTTGGCGGATAGCAAGAAAGTTGTTGAAAAAGAGGCGGAGAAATATGGTCTAAGCCAGAAGATCACAAGGTCAAGCCATATGGTATATGGTGGCGGAATAACCATTTCCTCTACAACTTATAGCTTAAATGGGAATAAAGATACTGGAGATATGGTAACTGCTGCTAATGATATTATTAATAAATATAATGATTTAACGAATCTGAATAATAAGCGCGAGAGTTTTGAAGAGAAGACTAGCGCATGCACTGATGTCGAGGAAAGCGGTATGCGACTCAGGTGCAATGAAAACTTAGTGCATATCAAAGACCCAGCCGCCCATAAACAGGTCACTGAGGATATTGAAAAGACCCAACAGGAATATGTGGTGCTGCAGACACGACATGAAGCACAGCATCCGATTTTGGCTTCATTTAGGCCTCCTGAAGGCCTTAATCAGCTTAAAGTAATCGCCGAGGGATCCAAGGAAGCTAGGAGCCAAGTAGTTGGCGTGGATATGGATCAGAAACTCAGGAACATAGAAGAAATATACGGGGTCGCAGATGATGATAAATTTATTTGGAAGCAAGGATCGATTATCAGCGGAGCCAAAAGAGAATTAGGAGTTAAGCCTGGTTCTGTTGAGGATAAGGTGGTTGACACTAAGGTACAAGATGTTGCAGATAGCGAGATGTTAAGAAGGCTAACACTAGGCTTTGCTAGCCTCATTGGTGCGCTCTTAGCTGCTATTCCTAGCGGTGGAAGCAGTGTTGCGACATTTGCTGGGAGCTTCGGTGCTGGCCTACTTGCTGGCACTGGTGGGCTCAGTATTTTGGAGGGAATTCGGGACTACGAGATCCAAAAGGCAGCTACGGGTAACACTTTTGATAAGGCAAAGGCAATTTCGCAACAGGATCCGAGCCTATTCTGGCTGGCACTTATGATCGTGATGTCGGTGACTGATATCGTCCTTGCAGCCGCTTCTTTTGTGAGGGCAGCACAAGCGATTCGCGCCGTGGAACAGACAGGCGAAACGGAAGATATAGCCAGAAATGTATTCATAAATTCTGGTTTAGATGGAGTGTTACCCGAAGAGCAATTTGTTGAAGGATATAAGAACTTTAAAATTAATCCCGAAAGGCCTTTGTCTGGTCTTGAGCATGCAGGTACATTGGCCCAAAAAGGGAAAGGATTTGGTGCTTATGAAGGTAATATTCCTGGCGTCAAGGAACCAGTTGTAATCAAAGTATACCCTGCTGACGATAGGAATTTATTGGATCTTTTCTATCGTGAGGTTGAAGGAGCTGAGGCAGCTAGTAAAACAAGCGTCGGGCCGAAGTTTTACGGCGAAGTCGATGTTGGACCTGGAAGAAAAGCTTTTGCTATGGAAAAGCTAGAAGGAGGTAGTGTCCAAGAACTTGATGATGCATTATTAACCGCCGAGCAAATTATTAGAGCGGAAGCCTTGACCGCTAAGAATGCCTTAAGGATAAACAAAAAAACAATTATGGATATCCGAAGATATGCAGACGAGTTATGGAAAGAAGGACATTTTATTCAAGGGGATATTCAAGGTCTTATTGATGATTTAGGTAATTGGCGCCCGTATGATTTCCAAACGGTATTAAAAATTCCTGATAAAAATATTGCGCCCTTTGAATATTCAAATGCATATAGATTTCATTACGAATGTATTGATCGATATATAGAATCCTTAAAGAAAATGGCGCCAAATCCGCTTCCTAACTCACCTGTTTTGCCACCAATATCACTACCTCCAAAAAAATAGCATGTCTAGGATAGTAGATAAGAGCTAATTAATGTGATAATATCTATAAACAATATAATAATTAAAAGTTTATTATTGTATTGATTTTAGAAGATAATTGTCAGCAGGATATCTATTTGCTTTCAATTAAATGGAAATGGTAGAAATAATCATGCCATCCGATTTCCCCGGCCGGCCCGCCATGATTAAAGGCGGGATTGCAACCTATGACGCCCAGTCTCAGCCAACCAGGCTGATACCCTTCCAGTATAACCCGGAGCAGCTCAAGCGCACGCTGGCCTCCCGCGCCCCGCCTGCAAAACAGGGCAGCTCAGGCGGAGCCAAGGAGGATGTGATGAAGGTTGCAGGCCCTCCAGTGGAGACCATCAACATGACTGTGATCCTGGACGCAACCGATCAGCTCGCCGAGCCAGATGCCAATCCCAGAGCAATGGAGAGCGGTATCCAGCCGGCTCTCGCCGCACTGGAGCTGCTTATGTATCCTCCTGTATCTGCGGAGACGCAGATTGCCAACCTGGCCAAGCAGAATAAATCTCAGATAAATTCTTACGAGCTGCCCACAACCCTGCTCCTCCTGGGCATGTCACGCGTCGTCCCCATCCAGCTCACCAGCTTCTCGGTCACCGAGGAGATGTTCGACCAGATGCTCAACCCCATCCGGGCCAAGGTGGAGCTGGGGATGAAGGTGCTGACCTTCATGGAATATCCCCAGCCCTGCCTGGCCAGAGACACCTTCATCACCTACCAGACTTTGAAGGAGGGGCTGGCCAAGAAGTACCCGTGAGGCCAGAGTTGAGACCTGGGTTCATGATGGATTTAGGCTGCGGTTATTTTCTCTTAGAAGTGGTGCCTATTATGTTTTTCAAAGGAAGTCGCTACGAGCGTGTTGAATCCAATATAATCAAGGACAGCGAAGGCCGTGAGGTCCTCTACAAGAAAGTACGCTTCATCGCTGACACTCCGGCGGACAGGTCTCACACTGTAATCCAGGGGGACCGGCTGGATAACCTGGCTTATCGATATTTCCGTGATCCGGAGCGGTTCTGGCGCATCTGCGATGCCAACTTGGACCTCTGGCCCCAAAACCTGGTGAAAGATCCCGGAAAGAAGATCCTAATCCCGCCTTCAGAGGACTGAAAAGCCTTGGCTGGCATATCCTACCGGTTGCTGATCGATGGAAAGCCGCTCTCGACAGAGTTGCTGGCAGCCGTCCAGCAGCTGGAGGTGGAGGACCATGCCCGCATGGCGGATATGCTGCGGCTGCAGATGTCTGTAGCCATCCACGAGAACGGCGAGAAATGGACCATCCTCGACGAGGACGTCTTCCGCCGCCTGACTAACATCACTGTCGAGGTATTCCTCGATAAAGGCCAGGCCATGACGCTCATCAGTTCCTACGTCATCGATGCCCATGTCGAGTTCTCCAATAATCCCGGTAACTCAGTACTGAAAGTGGTGGCCATGGACCCCACCGTGCTCATGAACCTGGACGAGCAGGTCAGAGCCTGGCCGGACATGGCAGACAGCGACATCGCCTCGGCCCTCTTCAGCGAGTACGGTTTTGAGGCAGAGGTGGAGACGACTTCGATCTCGCATCAGGAGATCCAGACCAAGACCATTCAGCGTGGAACCGACATCCAGTTTCTCCAAATGCTGGCAAAACGAAACGGCTACGAATGCTACGTGGAGACCAGCCTGTCGGGCGGATCAGCCAGGGCTACAGGCCACTTCCACAAGCCAAAAGTAGATGAGCGGCCGCAAGGTGTTCTTACTGTAAACATGGGCGAAGCGACGAACATCAACTCCTTCAAGGCAAGATATGATATGCTAAAGCCCGTCATCGCAAAGGCCACCGGCCTGGAGATTGAGAGCCAATCCGACCAGCCGGCCATGGCCGAAGGGGCATCATTGAAAGACCTGGGCAAAAGCCCTGCCGCCATGAGCGACCGGCCGCGCCGTGTCCTTCTCAGCGGCACGGGTCTGGCAGGTACAGGCGAGCTTCAGACCTATGCCCAGGCTGTGGTCGATGAGTCCTCCTGGGCCATCACCGCCGAGGGGGAGCTGAACACCGCTGCCTACGGCGGAATTCTTCGCGCCAAGAGCCCGGTCCTGGTCAGAGGGGCAGGAAAACAATTCAGCGGCCTCTATTACGTGGAAAAGGTGCTGCACGTCTTTGCCGGAGAGGGACAAGGATATGTCCAGCGCTTCGCCCTGCGACGAAATGCCCTGGGCCTGACAAAAAGGGAAGACTTCTCTGAGGATGCCCAAATTCGGCTCTGATCTATTCGGGAAACACTTTCGACTATTTCAATTGACAAGGGAGACAAGAAATTCGCATGCCGCCATTCTACGGGAAATACCGGGGCATTGTCACCGATAACAATGATCCTCAAAATCTGGGGCGCATCAAGGCCAGGGTCCCTGAAGTGTTAGGAGACCTGGAATCAGGATTTGCGCTTCCATGTGCTACTTATGCCGGAAACGGGTCAGGCATCTTCACAGTTCCGCCGCCTGGTGCTGGCGTCTGGATAGAGTTCGAGGCAGGCGACGTTTCCAGGCCCATCTGGAGCGGCTGCTGGTGGGGCGAGAATCAGTTGCCACGAGATGAAAAACAATCTGATACCACGCCCGAGATCAAGATCCTTCGCAGCGAAAAGGGATTGATGGTCTACCTGGACGACGCCGGCCAGACGATCACTTTGAGCGATGGGGATGGAAGTAACATCATAACAATAAAAGCGCAAGAGAAGCTGATCAAGATCAAGGCCGGCTTCAAAGTGGTGATGCATGCCCCTCAGATAGAGCTGGTGGAAAACGCCGTCCATCCTCTGGTGTTCGGCGACCAGCTTTTACGGTATCTTAACCAGATGGTGATAATTTACCAAACTCATATGCACCCTGGAGAGATGGCTCTGGGAGTTTTTCCGGTTACTCCTGCGCCGCCGGTGCCTCCCATGCCGCCTGCTACGCCCGAACTTCTCTCCATGAAAGTCAGGACGGGATAATTTGGAGGATTGAATGACGAATCTTTACCTTTACCCAGGAAAACCATATGAATATGAACCGGGCAAATTTCGTCTGGACGACAACGTAGCCATGGATGAAAGCATGGCCCTGGCTATCGAAGAAGAGATGAAATATGTATTCGAAAAGGTTAAAGCATCGCCTTTTTCCGATATGGGAAAAGAAGATCGCAGTCTTCTGTTCATGGCCATATCACGTGGTGTCCTCAGATATCTTAGAGATAATCAAAACTTGATTAAGATTACATTTAATTTTAAAGATCCTATAACTAATCAAGTGACTGAAATTTCCGCCAACGTCAATCTAAATATTGATATGGACAAAAGTGAGTAAACTCATGTCATCATCTAATCTCGATTTTCCCTTTCGCGTTGATGTGAAAGGTAAGGCAGCCACAACCGATGCCGACGACCACATCCGGGACATGATCTACCAGGTTCTATTCACCAGTTCCGGAGAGCGTGTGAACCGACCGGACTTCGGATGCGGCCTTCTGCAAATGGTCTTCATGCCCAACAGCGACCTTCTCGCCACGGCCACTCAATTCCTGGTGCAGGGTTCGCTGCAGCATTGGCTCTCAGATGTGATAGAGGTGGAGAAGGTAGAGATATCAAATCAGGAAGAGCGCCTGGCAGTGGAAGTGGTCTACACTAGACTAGACAATGGTCAGAAAATGAAGGATAGTTTCAGTTTACCTGCGTTTGGAAAATAGGGGAAAAGTATGGCGGTTTACAAAGACCTATTCTGCAACAAAGAGCGGCGACGATCCCTGGATATTAACGGGATCGATTTCATCGAAGTGTCTTCGGATAGCCTGGATGCTCAACGATTTATCCATGTATATTTTCTCAAGGACCCTTCGGCTCTTCATCTAGAGGAAAATCCAGGGGCTTTGCGTATTGTTGGCGGAGTTCGTATTCGTGACATTAAGGTTCTTGGCGTCAAGAAAGAGATTGACGGTCATCTGAAAGTAGAGGTGGACCGGGCGGGGGATTTCTCCAATTATTCGCTTGTCATCGATAGCCATCTTCTGGACCCGGTCTATTCTCAGTGCGACTTCAGTTTCAAGGCCGGTTGCCCCAGCCGGTTCGACTGCAAGCCTCGACAGGATTGTCCTGCCAAAACCGGACCCAGGCCTAACATAGACTACATGGCCAAGGATTATGCCAGCTTCCGCCAGGCTCTGCTTGATCTGATACCTACTCTCGTGCCCGATTGGAAGGAAAGGCACGAGGCAGACCTGGGTATAACTCTCCTGGAGCTTCTGGCCTATGCCGGTGACCAGCTCAGCTACTATCAGGATGCTGTGGCCAACGAGGCGTATCTTGAGACGGCTCGACAGCGTGTCTCCGTTAGAAGGCATGCCGGTCTCATCGATTACTGCATGCATGACGGAGTCAGCGCCCGGACATTTGTTCATTTCCGTGTGACATCAAAGGGCAAAATTCCAAAAGGAACACAGGTCCTCACTAGAATCGATGTCCCCCTTGGCGGGGAATCCAGCCCTCCTGGGACAGTTATTCCGGCTGAGATGAAGGATCTGGCAGTGGCTGCAGCAGACGTTGTATTCGAGACACTTTATGATCTTGCAGTTAGTGATAATCTTAATGATATCACGATCTATACATGGTTCAACGAGAAGTGCTGCCTGCCTCGTGGCACCACAAATACGGATCTGTTGGGAGATCTAACCGAAGACCTGCATCGAGGCGACCCGATCCTCTTCGAAGAGGTCATGGGTCCTGATACCGGGCTGGCAGCTGATGCAGACAGAAACCACAGGCAGGTGGTCAGGCTAACGGATGTAAAGCTCACTTATGATCCAATCCATGATCCCGTCACAAAACTGCCCCAGGCAATAACCAGAGTCAAGTGGGATAAGAAAGATGCTCTGACCTTTCCGCTGTGTATTTCCTCAGTTCGTGATGACGGCAAACTGATGAAAAATATGAGCGTAGCCAGAGGAAATATGGCAATCGCAGATCACGGTCGTAGCATTGAGGGCGAGAGTCACCTGGGGCCAGAGAAGCCAAAGTATCCAAGCCAGTTTCTTCCTCACCGCATTCACCTCAATCAGGGGCCTTTAAGTTTTCGGCAGGAACCTGACGGCGATAGCCCTGCCGCAGATCTGCAGGCTACAGATCCTCACCTGGCCAGCCCCCAAATACTGCAGCTCACAGTCACCTCTATACCTGAATCCTGGGAACCCGCAAAGCCAAATCTGATGAACAGCGGCCCATTTGATCGGCATTTTGCGGTCGAACCGGATAATGAAGGCCGTGCCATGATCCGTTTTGGTGATGGGGAATATGGCATGGCGCCTCCGAACTATGAGCCTGGAAGTGATTCTGGAGGCAATGAGATCCTGATTAATGTCTCCTACAGGGTAGGAGTAGGCGCGGCCGGAAACGTGGGCTCTGAATCACTGGTCCATATCGTAGAGCCTGAGGTTAAGGACAAATGGCCGAAGATCGATATCGCTTCCTCAACTGTAAAACCTGTCCGAAATCCTTTGCCAGCTTATGGCGGCACGGACCCGGAGCCCATAGAAAAGGTCAAGCAGATAGCTCCTGCAGCTTTTCATGCCGAGCAGCTCAGAGCAGTTACCGAAGAAGATTATGCCCTCGCTGCTGAAAAGTGTCCAGAGGTTTCAAAGGCCGTAGCTACCTTCCGGTGGACAGGTAGCTGGCATACGGTCTTTGTAACCGTTGACCCGTCCGGTGGTGTCGACGTGACTCCAGAGCTAAAGCTTAGAGTCAAGAATTGGATCTCTCGTTTTACTCAAGCGGGATACGATCTGAAGATCAATGGGCCCATCTATGTGCCGCTGGAGATAGAGGCAGAAATCTGCGTTGACTCGTATCACTTCAGAGGAGATGTGGAGAAGGCATTGATAACAGCTCTAAGCAACATGTCTCTCCCCGATGAGCAACGAGGTTTCTTCCATCCTGATAACTTCACCTTTGGCCAGTCTCTTTTCCTCAGCCAGATCTATGCGGCAATCGACACTGTCGAAGGTGTAAGATCGTCGAATGTTACTGTTTTTAAGAAATTCGGCATAATAGCCAACTACGAGTTAGAGATGGGCTACATCTCCATGGGCCGTTTGGAGGTTGCCCGGCTGGATAACGACCTGAACTTCCCTGAGAACGGTGCTTTGCGATTGGTCATGAGGGGTGGGAAATGAGCTGTAATGATACCGGTAAGAGCCCTTGCAGCTGCTGTAAGTTGCCAACGCCGGCAACACCTGCTGTGGTAGAGAACCGTCCGGGAATGTCCTCCCTGAGCTACCGGGTGGGAACTTATGACGCCTTTCGTCAGGCAATGTTTCATGCCATCTCCCAACGTCCTGATCTTGAGAGTTGGATGGTTCGTACAAGCGATGACTATGGCATCGCCTTGATCGAGATGTGGGCATATCTTGCCGATATTCTGACTTTCTACCAGGAGAGGATAGCCAACGAGGCATACCTAAGAACTGCCCTTCTTCCTGAGTCTGTAACACGGCTGGCCGCATTGCTGGACTACAGACTGGTGCCCGGAGTTGCCGCTTCGACCTATCTGGCATTCACTCTGG
This sequence comes from Methanothrix sp., assembly GCA_037128175.1. Taxonomy (GTDB): domain Archaea; phylum Halobacteriota; class Methanosarcinia; order Methanotrichales; family Methanotrichaceae; genus Methanothrix. The sequence goes on along the minus strand of JBAXWY010000018.1, from coordinate 35,524 downwards.
AGAAAGACAAAGAAGTTCAGATACCGTTAGGCATTCGCGTCCAGAGTGTGCCCGGCCAAAGCGAGAAGCCCCAGAAGTTCGAGACTGTGCAAGACATTGCCGCGAGGGCGGACATTAACAGATTGAAGATTTATCCCCAACCACAAAGTCACAATCCATTGGAGAAGGGCAATCCTGTGGGAAACGGCACCAGTGGCTATCTAGATCTAAAAGCCTTTGCGGCGTTATCTCCGGGAGATCAGTTTGTGATTTTTTCCAAATCAGTTTCCGGCATCTTTTCCACGGAAGATAAAGAGGTTATAGGATTCAAGCAATATGGGGGGCTTACCGCCTTAGTCTGGAAGCCAGAAATTCAATCGTCCGACATGAATTTAGAAAATTCTTATGCTTACAAGTTCGTGCAAAAATATAGACTATTCGGCCATAATGCTCCCAAGAGATATCTTCACTCTTATCCTGACAAGAACGGTGAAATGAAATGGATTTGGGTTAATGAAGGCGAATCGGCTGATGAAGAAATTGGCCGGCCAGAATATACCTTCGAAATACCCCCTGATAATGCTAAGAGACTAAATCTGGATGCTGTCTATGACGACCTGAAAAAAGGTACAGAAATTCTGATTTGCCCGAACCGGTCCTTCGCTTTGGTAACCATTATCACTGAAGTTCGCCAGGTTTCTGAGAGTTACGGCCCGATGAGTGCAACAGTTAGTGAGATTACCATTAAATCACCAATAACCGATAAAATTAATTTGCGCGAGGCGGAAATCTATAAGCTTGATGGGAAAATATCTTTCTTCAACTATTGCTATCCAGATAATATTGCCGGAAATTCCTTCTACCTTCCAACAAATCAGGCCGAAAAAATCGAGCTCAACCGTGCTCTGATAATCGGGGACGAAAATGGAATGCCCCAATTGGCCACGGTTACTGGAGTAGGTTCCATTGCCAATCATGGCCTCAAGTCTATTACCATCGATGAGGAGCTGAGCCCGCCTCTGGACAGCAAAACCGCTTTCATCTATGGGAACGTTGCCCAGGCAACTCACGGCGAGACTGTTAAAGATGAGGTTCTGGGCGATGGGGATGCATCAATTGGTCTGCAATCATTTCCGATAAGCAATTCACCGGTGACGTTCGTCCATCAGGCTAAATCCCCACATGGTGCTGCAAATACTCTGCTGATCCGGGTGGACGGAATATTGTGGCATGAAGCAAACAACCTCTATGGCCACTTTGGAAATGAGCGGATTTATACATCCGAAATCAATAGCGAAGGCAAGACACAGATCCGGTTCGGAGACGGGCAAAACGGGGCTCGTCTGTCCAGCGGCAACGGAAATGTAACCGCCACATATCGTAAGGGATCGGGGCGGGAAGGCAACGTAAAAGCCAACACCCTCAAGACGCTTCTAGACCGTCCTTTAGGACTCAAGAGCGTAATCAATCCTATTGCTGCCGAAGGTGGTGATAATCAGGAGGGATTGGAGGATGCCAGGAAAAATGCTCCAAATACTGTGCGCACCTTCGAGCGCATAGTGTCTTTGAGGGACTTCGAAGACGCAGCCCGCGAGTTCAAAGGCGTGGCCAAGGCAAGATCGAACTCGTACTGGGACGGCGAAGAGCAGGCAGTCATTCTGACCGTGGCCGGTGTAGATGATGCAGATATGGACCCAATCCTTCAAGAACTGGTTGGATATCTAAATGTCCGTCGAGACCGTAACCGAAAATTGAGAGTTAAAGTTCGCAGGAAAATGCCCTTACAAATGATGGTAGAGATCAAATCGGGTTCAGATTTTTTGCATAAAGATGTGCAAACGGCTGTGACCAATGCCCTGAAGGAGCATCTGGCGTTTGAAAATTTAAACCTGGGACAGTCAATTCATTTGAGCGACCTCTACCTGGCTATCCAGTGCGTTGCCGGCGTTGTCGCGGCACGCATTATCATGCTTCAATTCAAGGACCTTTCATATTCTGAGCAAAAGAAAAGGCTGGCTACCTTTCACACAGCAAACGGCGTCGGTATTCCGGACAGCGTGCAAAGCCACCTTTACATTTCTTCTGAGGAACTGATAGCCGTTGAAAATCCTGAAACAGATATCATAGTGAATCTCTGGAGTGGTCAGTAATGAGCGAAAAGAGAATCATGGATCTTTACGAGCTTTTGCCTTCAATATATCGTATCAGGGATGCCGAGCAGGGTTATAAGCTTCGCTCCCTCCTGGAGATCATCAGCGAACAGGCCGATATCCTTAAGCGTGACATAGATGGGCTCTGGGATGACCTTTTTATAGAGACCTGCAGAGATTGGGTCATACCCTATATTGCCGATCTGGTAGCAAATAATCCATTAAATGAGGTGGCAGCTCGCAGAAGGGCAGATGTAGCCAAAACCATTTACTACCGCAGGCGAAAGGGAACTCTATCCATGCTTGAGGAGTTGGCCAGAGATGTTACCGGCTGGGGAGTGCATGTGGTGCCATTTTTCGAGCTATTGGGCTGGACGCAAAACCTCAATAACTTGCGGTATAGCTTCACTTCCGACCCGGTCCAGTTGGAACCGGTCCATGATCCTTTTGCAGTGGATAGAGTTGGATCTGTTAACCTGCGCAACAGAAACGCACTGGACCTCCTCAATGGTCCCCTCGATATAATCAGCCATACTGTGGATGTTCGAGCTATCAGCCGCTCGGAGGGATGGTACAACATTCGCAAGATAGGCTTCTTTCTCTGGCGGCTGAGGAGCTATCCGATGATAGGCGTTAAGGCAAGAAAGTCCTCCTCATGCAAATATTATGGCTTTCATTTCAGCCCTCTCGGCAATCCATCGCCTTTGTTTACCAAACCCCGTCCGGAATTTGGTGAGGATGGGCTTTGTCGCGAGATCAACACGCCTGGACCGATACGCCCCCTGGCGTTCTATTTTGACAACGAGGATTATTACGTATCGCAAGATGGGGAAGACCACCTCAAATCCCAAAAGAGCATTGCGATCTATTGCGGCCATGATATCAAATCCGCCAAGCTGGTAACGATCGATAAAGTTGCATGCAAGGATCTGAGCAACTGGGCGCTCCCGCCCCAAGGCATGACTGTAGCAGTCGATCTGCGCCTGGGTCGGATCACCTTTGCGAAAGATCCTGGAGAAGTATTCGTCTGCTATAGTTATGGATTTAGCGCCGACATCGGAGGAGGTTCTTATGAGCGAAGAAACAGCCTGGCAGAGGCAGAGAAATATGAATGGGAGATAACAGTCTGCAAAAATGTAGATGCTTCTGATAAAACAATAAAATGCAGGGCCTCCACCCTGAAGCAGGCGTTGAAGGATTGGGCAGATTCTGCAAAAGGGAATTTTCGCAGCGCTATTATTACTATTGCTGACAGCTCCACTTATGAGGAGGCTATCTCTAACACTGTGATTCCGGAAGGCAAGAGCCTGGTAATTCGAGCTGCCAATCAGATGCGTCCCCATATAAGGCTGAAAGGAGATAATAACCTGCCTGGCATCTTTAAGATAAATGGTAAGTCTGGATCAAAGCTGGCTCTAAACGGGCTGCTGATCGAAGGCGGCATTAATCTGAATGAGAATATCGAATATGTAACTATAGAACACTGCACATTAGTCCCTGGCTTAAGCCTCGGCGAGGGAGGTAAGCCCCTTCACCCGGAAAGCCCGAGTGTATCCGTGCACAAAGATAACCTCAAGCTCTCTATTGAGATCGATCACTGCATTAGTGGGGCTCTAAACCTTCCTGCAAGCGTGACCTGCTTGACCGTCAAAGACAGTATTATTGATGCCTGCGATCATGATAGGTATGCCATATATTTCGCAGAAAGCACTCTTCATTCCAATCCCCAGGATCATGGTCCTGGGCCATCTACTAAGCTCGAACGTGCTACAATATTTGGTTCTGTTCATGTGAAGGAGCTTAAATTGGCTTCTGATACAATCTTCATGGAGCCGACTGTTGCCGACAAGCAGCAAGCAGGATGTGTTCGCTTCAGCTATCTGCCAGAGGGGTCCAAGACTCCTCGCAGGTACAGGTGTCAGTCGGATCTCGCTCTGGAAAAAAGGGCAAAAGACCTTGGCAAAGACCAGAGCCATAGAGAAAGTGAGGAGATAAAAGAGCAGATGCGGCCATCCTTTACCTCGGTTCATTACGGGGATCCGGGTTATGCTCAGCTTAGCCTTAACTGTGCAAAAGAGATACGAACCGGAGCAGAAGACGGCTCGGAGATGGGGGCTTTTTGCAGCCTGAAGCAGCCCCAGCGAGAGGACAATTTGCGAATCAGGCTGGAAGAGTACCTGCCATTCGGACTGGAAGCAGGATTCATTTACGTTACTTAAAAGGATGTGAAGAAAATGAAGGGCGATTTTACTAGATTTCCATTTTATCCCAAGAAGCATTACTCAGGAGTATTCAAGCAGCAGGGCAGGGTAGACCTGGATGCGGACTGGAATGAGTATGTAGAGATGCAGAGGCATATTGATCGGATCAGGACCCGAGATATCATCGGTCCTTGTGGCGTGCCCGTCAATGGCAAAGCTGATGAAGAATCCGGTGGGTTTAAAATAACAGTTGATGAGCAGAACGAAGACCTCAAGATCTCGCCAGGTAATATTTATGTTGATGGCATCCTCTGTCAGCTTGAAGATTCCACAACCTACCTCGGTCAGAAAGACTATCCTGGCAGGCCAAAGCTTGGTAAAAGCGGAACCTATCTGGTCTATTTGGATGTATGGATACGTCATATTACTGCTATCGAGGATCCCGAAATTAGGGAGACTGCCCTGGGCGGACCTGACACGACGACCCGCATCAAGACGGTCTGGCAGGTGAAGGTGGAGAAAGTTGGCGAAGATGTCAAGGAATGTGCAGATGTCAAACCCTGGGGCCAGCTTTCTCCTACCATGCCCAGCAAAGGGCACCTGACCACCTCGCTCAGCCCATCTGGAGATACCGTCAATCCCTGTACCTTGATTGCAGAGGGAGGATACATCGGGCTGGAGAACCGCCTTTATCGTGTCGAGATTCATAATGGCGGCGATACACAAGCATTGTCAAATTCTGTATCTCCTGGAACGCATTTCGGTCTTCATTCTGTGGAAACGATTAATGGCGCGAATGAATTGACGGTAAAGGCCGAAGGGTGGGCGACGCAAGGCCGAATGTCGGCGTCGGGAAAGGATGTGGAGAAAGGTGCTACTTTCAAATGGTCCCGAGATAACGGCTCAGTCGTCTTCCCAATCGAGGAGTTTGGTGAAGATGATCGAAAGATAATCACGTTGAAGCGCCTGGGTAGAGATCAGGTGCTCACCCTGCACAATGGTGATTGGGTTGAGGTGCTCGATGATGTGTCCGAGCTCTCAGGAAGTCCGGGGACCTTGGCACAGATCGTCGGTGAGCCAAACCAGGCCGCGTTCACCATATCCCTGAGCCAGGAGATCCCATCAATCTATCAGGTAAAATATCATGCCAAGGTCCGCAGATGGGACCAGAAGAGCGATGCCATTGCTGTAAACACGGACAACCCGATATATCTGGAGGACGGGATCAGGATCCAGTTCTCGGGCAGCAATTTCACGACCGGCGACTACTGGGTCTTCGCTGCTCGTACTACCGGCGAGGTGGAGACGCTGGTAAATGCGCCTCCCAGGGGCATCGAGCACCACTACTGCAAATTGGCTCTGATTAAGTGGACTAGCAATGACAATGGAGTTATCACTGCAGATGTTACGGACTGCCGCAAGAAGTTCAAGCCTCTAACGGAACTGGGCTCCAACGGTTCCTGCTGCTGCACAGCTACGGTGGGGGATGGTGTGACCAGCCATGGCGACTTTGATAACATTCAAGAGGGTATCGATTTTGTGATAGGGAAGGGTGCAGGAAGAGTCTGTATTCTCCCGGGAAGCCACAAGCTCCTCAAAACCATCACAATCAACGATTTCCGGCCAAAGTACGAAGAGATGGGTTATCAACCGTACAAGGCTGTATTAACCATATACGGATGCGGTCCTCAAACGCAGATATTTGGGCCTGAAAACCTAGATCCGGCATTCCAGTTAGATAAATCTGCACTTGTACAGTTTGACTCACTGACCTTTGAAGTTAAGCCGACTCAAAATGCTGTATTTTTAAAAAATCATTGTTTTCTGATAAAAATCTCGGATTGCATAGTAAATATAGCGAAAATAGATCAGATTGAAGGTGAGGATGACATATCTCCTCTGATGATCTCGGATAGCAAAGACATAATTATAGAGAATAACTTTTTTATTTGCCCAAGTACCTATAAATATGCTGCAATAGCTATAACTGGATCTAAAGTAATACAATTTTCTGGAAATAAATTATCCAGTGTGGGAATATGGGTGCATGACGGTTCCAAAAATATTATTATTAGAGATAACTCGATATCTGGAGCGTCGGCCGGCATTATCCTGGGTGACAAGACCAGCACCTCAGACGATAGCCAAGTAGCTGGAATTACCATTACAGACAACTTCATAGTCGAAATGGATAATAGCGGCATTTGCACTATGATGAAAGCTATTCATGGTGATCCCGTCTTTCTTATAGGAATAGGGGCCGTAGAGGGTACTACTATAGGGATCGTTCGGATAATCACCAGCGCGGACGATCTGGACAAGGTTAAGCAGGGAGACATCATGGTCACCAAGATGACCGCGAACGACATGCTTCCAGCCATGAAGCGCGCCGGGGCTATCGTCACTGATGATGGTGACTGTAACTGCCACGCAGCCACTGTGAGCCGCGAATTTGATTCACCCCGTCCCGGCGTTGTGGTGAGAACAAATACCGCGACGTTAGACCTGAAGGATGGCATGAAGGTACGCGTTATGGGCGACAAGGGCACAGTCGAAGAATGCCAAGAGGCGCTAGGAAGCGACATTGCTGATCTTATCATAGATCGCAACAGGATATTTAGATGCGCTAAAAAAGGGATCGATGAGAGATTCGATAATGAAGCTGTTGGCGGCATTGTGTTGAGAGATATTTCGGGTCTTCGAATAAGTGGAAATTATATCGCCAAGAATGGTTATGGGTTTTTTAATGTCCCCCACGAGCCTGCGTGCGGGGTTTTCGTATCGATGTGCCAGGGACTCGAAATAAAAGATAACCTCATAACAGATAATGGAGTTAAAAATGACTATACAGAGCCTGAAGAAGCATATCAGGCAGGCATAGTAGCGCTGCACGTAACCGGAGGCAGTTTGCCTGCGGGATATCTGCATGATCTTGCTGAAGCGGGACTGAGCGGCCTTCGGGCAGGAGTTTCGTCTGCAACGATCACCGACAACGTAGTAGTAACCCCCCGCGGCCATGCTTTGATCATCGTTGGACTGGGCCCAATGCGGATAGCTGATAATTCTCTCACAACTCTTGGCAAATGGAGCCAGCCAGTTTATAAAATTCTTAATTCCAAGATAAATCAGTGCGTGTGCATCATCAACTACGGTATAGCCCTTGAACTGGCAGCATTTGATTTGATTGGACCTGGCGAGAAATATGTAGGCGAAAATTATACGCCAAAGAGCATTGCATTAGGTGCCGTCCCATTCGTTAAACTTAGAGAAGTACTAACGGATATGGCCGTCAATGGCCAAGTGCTCTTCCACGGAAACCAGGTGACCTTTCAGACAGAAGAAATGGGTAAAATCGATGACCCTCCAGCTGAAAACGTAACTGATGAAGGTGTTTTTATTAGGGGCCTTGATGGGATCGTAAAAGATTCAATTGGCTCACCGATAATAATTGCCTCAGGAGATGATGTATCATTCCAGGATAATCAGATCTTAATTGAATCTATTGGTGAATTTGTCATAAGCAGCGTTACAACTCTTGCCCCAACCGTTCGGGCTTCTTGTAATCGTTTCTCTGAGCTAATTCCTTCAATTAAAAGCCCCCTCAGGGGATCTTTGATTTCCTATTTATCGCTCGGATACATGAATATAGCTACAGATAATCAGGCAACCAGATGCCTTTTGGTTTTCGGCCTAAAAAATATTCAAAGTCATAACCAAATAGCTTATCCAATATTATGTGATAATATTAAATCAGCTTTGGTCAAAATGGTAACAAGTTTGTTCGAAAATGATTTAAATGGATTGGTGGCTATGGTTACAGGTCCGCTCAGCAAATTTTCTGATGCCCAGGACATTCGTGCATCGCGAAAAGCATACAAGGCTTCTAGGATGAATGTAGCCTATGGAGAAACACACCCCAATTCTATTTCCGCACAAAAAGACTCTATTGCTGCTGAAAAGTTAGCTCGATCCTTGCGCAAGATGAATGACTTATTAGTCCCAACAATTCCCATGCTTCATCCAAAGGACTGGCTTGTCTTCGGAAGAGTCCTTAAGCAGGATGGTAAGCCGGCAAAGGGCTTGGAAGTTCAGGTCTTTGATCGTGAAAAGAAACGTGGTGATCTGCTGAGAAATGCCGGCACTGATGAAAATGGCAACTTTTCGATCATCTATCCTTATTCCCCACCGATTGAGGGCGAATTGCCTGACCTATATTTAACGGTGAAGGATGCAAAAGGGAATGTGCTTTTCTCCTCAGAAAAGGCTATGAGATATGAGGCAGATAAAGCCGAGTATTATAAGATAGTCCTCGAGAGGGCTACGATGTAAACCCAGAAGCCTAAGTAACCATAAATCTTTGCCATTGTTCATCTTGTAAGTGGAACCAAATAGAAATGATAGCCTTTGTACTCAAGAACTGGCTTTTTCATTTTTCACTTCCTCGGCATCGCGCTTAAAAGGTAGATGTAACCAGCTCGACAATTAGCGAAAATTGATTCCGAAATTTCCTTAAGTAAGAAAGTTTTTAAAGAAAGAAGCCCCTTAAGCGGAGTATACAGCTGAAATAATATGCTTCGCAGACCTGAAAGGCTAGGGCGAAGGAGCAAGCGCTCGGGATGCAAAATCACGAACCTGCCCTTTAGCTCTGAGAGGCTACGACATTCATCAAGCTCAAAAGGAGAAATCGTTATCATGAAGAGAACGATACTATGCGAGTGCGGCGAGTTCGTCCAGGGTCACACATTCAAGGATTACATTCCGACCACAATCAGCCCCTCCACCTCCACCTTCGGCCACTCGGGCTGCGGGCTGATATTCAACCTCGTGGACGGAAACCTTCCCAAAAGTTTCTCGACGCGCATACAGCTAAAGGGCATAGCCATGAGATTTGCAGAGATGAACAAGATGGAGAACGAATTTGTGTGCCTTTTCCTGCTTGAGGTGGATCGTTTGAAGTCTCGGGGCAACATCTGCGACATTGACATCCTCATTGCCGCCCACAAAACTGTCCAGGGGAGGATTTCTCCGGCTGGGGTATGAGAGGCCAAGGGGATGAGCACGGGATATCTACTGCAAACTCATCCAAATCCTTCCAGGAAACTCTTTATGCACCACTTCAGATCCGGGTGGTATCCGCCTTCCAGCACGGCGAACCTGTGCCCGCCGCACCTCTCCGACCCTTTCCGTATGGCTTCGCCTATCTTCCGGTAGTCCTCCTTTTTCAGCAGCTTGCCCCAGTCCTCCAGGTAGGTGTCAAAGCCCGCACAGACGCCTACAATATCGTAATCAAAGTTGTGGAAGGCGTCTTCCACCTGGCCTAAATAACGGCTCTCATCCATGTTGAGATACTCGAAGTTCTCATCTACCGACCAGGGGTTGACAATCTTTACGTTGCAGTCACCCCGAAAGATGCTGACGGTGCCGTCTCCATAGTGCAGGTCGATATCGATGATCAGCGCTTTCTTCGCCCTGGGTCTGATATTTTTTATGGCGATGGCCATGTTATTGAAGTAGCACATTCCCCAGGCCCGGTTGGCTGCGGCGTGGTGCCCGGGCGGGCGCACCAGGGCGAAGGCGGGCTCGCCTTGCATGGCCAGCTCGGCTGCGGCTATGGCACCGCCAGCCGCAAGAGACGCCGCCTCAAAGTGACCGCTCTGTCTTACGCGATCAATATGCTCTCTGCCGTGCACTTTGCCGATTTGATCCAGGCCGCAGGGTGACGGCTCTATGAACATATAGCCAAGCTTTTGCAGCTCAACGGCCGGCAGTCGCACACGATCCGGATTTTCCACTGGGTTTGCCGGATATCGTTGCTCATATTTTCTGCTGTATACTATTAACACATTATCATTTGATCATCACAAGGACTATATGATAAGTCCTCCAAGCACTAGTTGAATGCCGAATTTCAATGTCCTTCTGGAAGGTGCCTGGCTGGTAAGAGATGTCAAGACTGAGGATGACGCCATCGGTGTGGCCATCTCGGAAGCCGGCAAGCGGTTGAATCAGAGAAAGATGGACTTCGTCGAGGTGGAGATGGGTCAATGGGACTGCCCGGAGTGCAGCGAGCCTTTGCCTGGCGTATTTCTCGTCGCCAGCACGGCCCTGGTGGCGTTGCTCTTTGAGATGAAGATATTCAACGCAGAAAGTGAGGAGCATGCCGGGCGCATAGCCAAATCTTCTATTGGAAAAGCCCTGGGTGCCATACCCCTGAACGTTCTGGAGACGGACCTGATCAATTAGCCTTTTTTTAGAAAAATCCCTAATTTTTCTCGCCGAAGACTTTGGGGCCAGGTTTTGCTGCCGATTTTAGGGCAGGGCTCTTGGCAGAGGCTACCCCGAGCCCCAGCGACCTGGCCAGCTCCCTGAGATCTCTTTTGCCCGGCTTTGCCGCTTTTGCTCTCCTGGGCATTTGCTGCTCCTCATGACGGGTATTATTCTCGGGTGGTTTCACCATCTTCCACTCCGCGATCTTTTTTATAATTATTTCTCTGCCCTCTTTTGCGTCTACTAATATCAAATCCTCTCTCACCCAATCTGGCAAAAATCCATTGACACCGCCCAGGCTATCATCCCCAAACCGGCGATCGCAGAACAGGAGCACCCCCCTTTCCGATTCAGCGCGAATGACTCTTCCGGCTGCCTGCAGTCCCCGGTTAACGGCCGGCAGGGTATAGGCGATGAGCATTCCCTTGGCCCGGCCATACTTTCGGGTATAGTAGCCGTTGATCTCTTTTTGAATCTCATCGTATGCAGCCAGGGGTAGGCCCACCACGGCCACCCCGTTTAAAGCCTCGCCTTTGTAATCAATTCCCTCGGCCAGCTTTCCGCCGCATACACCCGTCAAAACGCCTCCGCCCCGCCCGGCCAGCCGGAAGAATTCCTGCAAAATAGAGGGCACATCATCGCTACTTCGGGGCTCAACGCACAGCTTCTTTCCCGCCTTTTGGCAAGAGGAGAGACATACCTCCCTGTAATTGTTCATCATCGGGTAGGAAGTAAAAAAGATAGCCACACTGCCGGGAACGCATTCTATTATCGATCTTATGTGCCCGGATATCTCCTCCCTGTTGTCCGCATCTTCCCTGATCTCCAGTTGAGTAGTTGCCTTTTTTGCAGCCATTAGCAAGCGGTTCTCTTTGGGAAAGGGATTGGGCAGGCTGAGCTTTTGTGCCCTGCCCTCCTCGCCGAGACAGTACAGCTCATAGGCCTCGAGAGGGGAGAAGGTGCCGGAGAGCATAATAGTAGCGTTGATGTTGTCGGTGATGCGACGAATATTGGCGGCGGGATCAATATTGTTGACCTCCAGACGCGCAAATTTCCTGCCGCCCGAACTCGTTACTGCAATCTTTCTCTGGTATGATGGATCCTTTTCTGCATTCTCCACATCCCTGAGGTAAAGCAGCACCAGTGCTAAACTAGGCTGGATGTCGCCCTGCAGGTTCTCGCGATCGCCTTCCGCCAGATTCAGGTCGGCTACAGCCACGGCAACATCTGAGAAATTAGATAGCGCATCATCAATATCTTCGACACCATCGTAAAGGAAGGTGCGGAATAAATCTGCGTCCAAGAGCGCCTCCCCTTCTTGCATCCTCTCCTGCTTGCTCTGCAAAAATCTCTTCAGCCGGGGAAGAAGAAGGCGTATAACTCCGATTCCCTCCCGTCTCCAGGAAGCCTTTTCTCGCGTCTCTTCCAGCCGGGCCTGGCCAAGGCTTCCTTCGAACCTCTCTACCTCTTTTTCCGCTTGATCTACCATGCGCATGGAAAGAAGGCGCGAGTTCATGGCCCGTACGGCATCACCCAGGTTATGCGCCTCATCAATGATCAGGGTAACCTTTTCTGATTCCATCTCCAGCCACTGAAATATGATATCTTGAAAGTCCGGGGAAAAGAGGTGGGAATAGTTCATGATCACCATGTCGCAATTTTTGGCATAGAGGCTCATGATCTCGTAAGGACAGATTCCCTGGCAGGATTGAGTTAGTCGGGATGGCGGTGTGATGTTCTTTTTTAAGCCCTCCACTACATCCAGGGCACGACTTGAACGCCGGAAATGGACCGTTCCGTTCAACTCGAAGCCCTCTCTACTTCTCAGGTAATATGGACAGAAGGTACGATAGCCGGGCTCCTCCTCTGGAATACTGTCGGAGGCAGGATCATAGATGCTCCCACTGCTTTTACCGATCCTTGAGGAGACATAATTTTTTGTCCACTCTCGAAGCCTGGAGCATCCGGCATAAACGCTCTCCCCGCGAAACTCATCTTCCAGGGGACAGATCTTCTGCTTGCCTACCATATAGGCTATTTCCGGCCTGTGCCGGGTTTTTGACCAGATCTTGTTTACCTCGTCGATGTAGATATCAATCTGAGATACCGTTCGCACAGCAACTACGGTCTTCCCAGTAGCAGCAGCTAAAACCGAGCAAATGCAGCTCGTCTTTCCCGTGCCGGTGGGCGCGTCTATCATCAGCACACCATGATCGCCTTTGCTCACAACATCATAGACCGCGTCCAACATCCTATCCTGGTAGGGCCGGAGGGACTCATAAGGGAAATAGTCCAGGTACACGTGAGAAGGATAATACTAAGAAGAGATAAATGCTCTCCACGGGGTGAAAATGAAACTTGTTATGGAAAAGTTAAAATTGTATTGGAGACTTGATTAATTAAGGGAGCACATGAGGTGGGGATTATGAAGCGGATCATAGTAATCTTATTAATGTTCTTGGCAGCGGCAGATCTTCTATTGGCGGCGGCATTGTCGAGTGAATCCGGCTTTGCAGGTATCCTCGGGCCGGATGGAGCTGTTGTCTCAATACCTGGAACAGATACCAAGAAGGTTGAGGATAAAATGGCTGAGGCTTTGGCCAGACTTGATTCCTGGAAGAAGGCCCGGGCAGAAGAGAAGATAGAACCGGTTGTCGGCAACACAGACCAAACCGAATTGCCCTCCAGACCACCTCTCAATTCAACTGAAGCTAATTCGACTCAAGCTAATTCAACTGAAGCCAATTCAACGTCAGGCAATTCGACCTTAGATAATAATAGCATCATCAGCCCTCCCGGCAATTCTCCCATTCTCAACTCGGATGATCAAAGGGCTGATGCAGGCAGAATTGATGCAAATGATGCGAATAGCCCGGCAGGCAGGCAGAATGTAGGGTCCAGCTCCAAAGCGCTCTTCAATGGCTACTACGGCATGACCGCCACCAGGCATGAGATGGGCAAGAGCGGTATAAAATCCAAAATGTTTTTGAGCGGGAACTTTGAGATGGACAAGACCGTCAAATTCCAGGACCAGGGCGCCGATTAGTTCGCGAGGCAGAGAATGAAATGCATTGCTTTTATCTTTATTCTTATTTTCACGGTCCTCTCCAGTAGTTTTTCGGCTCTGGCGGCCGAGCCTGAGGAAGAGTGGAATTTAACCTTTGGGGGGCGGTACGCTGATGGGGCCTGGTGTTTACAGGAGACAAAGGATGGCGGCAATATCCTGGTAGGAAATTCTGCTTCCAGGGGAGAAGGAAGCGACCTGCTCCTGATCAGAACCGATAAATTGGGAAAATGCATCTGGAGCCGGATTTGGGGAGGATCGGGAGAGGATGTGGGATACTTCGTGCAAGAGACGGAAGATGGCGGATTCATTGTCACGGGAAGCACAAAATCCTTCACCATGGGCGAGGAGCTTTTATGGCTTGTCAAGACGGACGGCAACGGGAGCCTGAGCTGGGACAAAACCTTTGGCGGATTTGTATCTTCTTCCGGGGATGGCGGGTGGTCTGTGAATGAGACTGATGACGGTGGCTACATCACCGCCGGATACACCCAATCACTGGGAAGCGGCAGAAAGGATCTCTGGCTGCTGAAGACCGATGCCATAGGAAGCAAAATCTGGGATAAAACCTTTGGCGGAAGGGAAGATGATGTGGGCATGTCCGTCTTGCAGAGCCGAGACGGCGGGTTTATTGTGGCAGGACGTACGGCATCCTTCGGCAAAGGTGGAGACGACATCTGGCTCCTTAAAACCGATTCCCAGGGAGAAGAGCTATGGAACAGAACCTTTGGCGGTAAACAGGATGATGCCGGCTTTCAGGTTGTAGAGCTAAAAGACGGCTATGCAGTGGTAGGCAGGACGGAATCCGGCTCGGATAAGAATAAGATTATTCTCATTAAAGTGGACCCTAATGGCCAAAAGCTGTGGGAGAAAACTTACCGGGGCAGCTCAGCCTCTTCCCTGCAATCGACTAAGGAAGACGGCTATATCATTGCAGGAAGAATAGACAATAAAAAAACCGGGAGAGATGCGCTCATCATTAAGACCGATTCCACAGGCCGACAAGAGTGGTCGATGACCTTGGGAGGTAGCTTTGACGATATCGGCACCTATGTAATTCATAGCAGAGATGGCTATAAGCTAGCCGGCATAACCAGCTCTTATGGCCAGGGAAGGGAGGACGTCTGGCTGGTCAAACTTAGAGAGGATCAAAATGAGACACAATCGCAGAATTTGGTATTTTCAAATTCTGATGCTCCCGAAAATTAGGATTAGGGCTCTTCGCTATTTCCAGTTGCTAACCCCAGGTTACTATGTTTTTCCTGTTTTTAGTTAGTCGCTCTGTGCGTTCTCTGTGAACTCTGTGTCTCTGTGGTGAAAACGTCGTTAGCCACTGGTTATAACCAATGGTTTACGGACTACCACCACAGAGACACAGAGCGCACGGAGGACTCACAGAGGACTCGATTATTCTATTATCCGCGCGAAACAGCTAGGAACCAAAATTAGTCTAAGGAAGAAAAAATTTTTAAAAGATGAGATACATATATTCACTGATGCCAACACTCGTCAGGATCTCTGAAATAGGCCTCTATCTGCGTTGCCCCCGGCTGATTTACTTTGAAAATCTAAGAAGGACGCCCCAAAAGATCGATACCAAGCACCTCCTTTTGCGTAGCCTCATGCTCTCTTTTTCCCAAAAAAACGATCTGGAAGGACAGCTAAAAGAGAACCTGACCAGGTTGGAAGCGGAACTGCCTTTGGTTTATGAGATCGAGCCAGAGGAGATGGAGCCGGCCTGCCGGGAGCTGGAAGGAGAGATTGCCGGTATTGCTCAGGGCCTGGCCGGGCACCTGGATCATCTGCTTCCCTGCTTGGCTGAGGTTGACCTCTATTCTGATCGGTTAGGCCTTTCGGGCCGGCTGGACCGTCTGGCGCCGGGCAGCACTCCTTCCCTCATTCGCACCGGCAAAGCCCCAGAGGACGGCATCTGGAAAAAGGACAGGCTGATGCTGGCAGGCTATGCCCTGCTCTTGGGAGAAAAGAACAGGACGCATATAAATCAAGGACTGGTGGAGTATCCGCGTCAGGCCCTGGTGCGAGCCGCTGAGATTCATGGCGTAGATAGAGCGCGAGTGCTGCGCATTCGAGATAGAATAAGGCTGATAAAGGAAGGGCAGCTTCCCGACCGGCCCGAGGATGCACCCTGCCCGTCCTGTTGGGCCACGGAGATTTGCGAGACGAGGCACAGCCTGGCGTCGAGATTCTTTTAGGCATATTCTATTATGCTCCGAAGCTGACGGCAGAGCGCGCTGTTCTTGGTCCATTCGCTGATTAAGGGGATTTCTGAAATCCCAAAAAACCGGATGGGAATAACAAGGCTCTGCGCCTGTTCAATGGCACTACTCACTCCTGCGCCGATGGCGACTCTACATCGACGAAAGCCGCTTCGATCAGGCTCCAACCGCCGTAACGCCGGTAGGATTCTGCAACTTCCTGGCGCATGTCGTCAAACTGCTCTTGGGTTAATTTGAGATGTGATGCCAATCCATTAACCAATGATTCGATCCTTTTTTGTTCTGCATGGCCGATTCTTCCGAAAATCATTGAGCTTAGAATTATTAAATGAAGACCTTCTTTGGCACAGCCACCATTTGCAGCCATCATACCGAGATTAGATAAAGTAAAAGCCTCACCTGCTGTGTCACCAATTTGCTGTCTTATTTTAAGCGATTCTTTGAACATTTCAAGCGATTTTTTATAATTATTTTGATGATAATTTACCATGGCCATTTCATGCCAACATGTTGCTTCACCATACCTATGCTTTTGTTTCTTTAATAATACCATAGTTTTCTGTAAATGATCAAGCGATTGTTCGTATTTTCCGATATTTATATAATTTGATGCTAGATTCTGCCTGATTGCAGCCTGCAACACATCATTTTCGGTCTGCTGCACGATTTTCAACGCTTTTTTGAATGTCCTCTGGGCTGTTTTGTAATTGCCTTCTTTCAAATCGATAGATGCTAAGTTGTTCAGTGTTTCAGCCACGTAAGCTTTTTTACCGATATGCTTTCTTATCTTTAACGCTTTTTGGAACTTCTCTCTGGCGGATTTGTAATCTCCCTTCGCCATATCGATTGTGGCCAAGTTATGCCAGGCTAAGCCCTCTTCGGTCTTATCACAAATACTTTGAGATATTGCCAGCGCACTTTGGGTCCATTCATACGCTGCTTCGTAATTTCCTTGATAATAGTATGCCTGACCTATCCACATCATAGGAGACGGATGTTCGTTGTACTTGCCAAGAAGCTCTCTGTTCAGTTGTTTTACTCCTTCATATAGACCGCTTTGCATGAATGATACAGAAATACTATCTGTAACTTTTCGTGTCGATTCGTATTCTTCAGCTTGAAGATACTCCATTCTTGCCAAAAGCAGACAATCTGCCCAAAAAAGATTTAGATCGCTTGATCGCTTTTGATTTACTAGCCCGCTGAGAAAATCACCCGCCGCTCTGTGCGCCGCCTTCCGATCAACGGGGCTGAGCTGCGCCAGTAGCCAGCTTCGCAGGAGCCCGTAGATGACCCAAAGCTCTCCGCCCCCTCTCTCGGCATTGGGGTAAGCGAAAGCGTGATCTTGCCACGCCCGGACGAATCCGAGCAGGTTCTCAGAAATCTCGCCTGTAACCGCCTCCAGTCCCTCGAAGTTTATGGCAACGCCGTAGACCGCAGCACGGCTGAGCGCCCTCTGGGATTCAGGGCTGAGGTAGCTGTAGAGCCTTGAAGTGAAGATCTGCTCACAATACTCGTCCAGGTTCTTCTGCATATCGCCATTTTCAATGTCGGTGGGAAACTTTACAGCCTCCAGTTCTTTTTTCAGCTCTTCGACGGATATGCCCCTGAGCACGGTTCGTATTTGGCCGAGGAACCTAGGCGTGCCTCCGAAGAGATGGTGGATCTCATGCAGAAGATCATGAGATAGTTCGCCCGAACGGAGGCGCGCGTCCACCACATCGTCTCGTCTAAGGAACTTGAAGAAGGATGCATCGCTGAAGTCACCCAAGGGCATCTCTCTGACCTTTGGAGGGAGCTTTCCCGCCGGGGTGTATCGCGAGCTAACGATTGCCCTCGAACTTCCGGTTAGGTTTGCGAGGAGGTGCTCGTAGAACTCAGCAAGCTCCTGGTCCAGTATGCTTCTTTTGGCCTCGTCCATATTCGACTCAAAGTTGTCAAGGACGAGGAGGAAGCGGTTCTTGTTAAGAATCTCGATTGAATATCTCAAACGCACATCGGCTGGAATATGTGGATTCGAGAGCTTCTGGTAGGCGTCGTCGAGATCGGCGGCGAGAAATGCCTCGCTGAGGGTCTGGATGAGACGGGCCGCGCTCAACGGTTTCTCCTGAGAGCTAGGAACAGCTATGGGCGTAAAGCCGTCGCCTTCCAGCTTCCAGGCAAGACGCGTCGCAAGAGAGCTTTTTCCGCTTCCGCCTAGGCCAGTTATGATAACCGTCTGAATGGAGCCGTCGCGGAGCGCTGTGATGAGACTCTGCTGCTCGCGCCTCCTGCCGACGAAGTGTTCAGCGTACCCCTCGATCATCCCGGGAAGTGGTCGCTGCGGGCCAATTTTGCGCGGAGGCACCTCCTTTGGCCGTCGGGGGTCTGGATCGAAGACAAGTCCCTGGTCGGTGGCTGAGTAGAGAACGGGGAGGGTCCACGACGGATCTCCTCTCTTCTCGCACGTCTCCCGAACGGCCTGGCGGGCCTGGACTAATGCCCGGTCCACAGGCCTACCAGCAGCCAGGGTCCTGTAGAAAGAGCGGGCGAACTGGTTGGCAACATCATCTGATATCGAGGCCGCCCAGCCTATGGAGAGGGGCACCTCATCGTCCACCAACCCCTGACAGATGCCACCCAAGGCCTCGGTTGGCGGGGCTTTGCCGGTCTGGCAGCCGCTTACGAAGACGCACTGAACATCGCTTGCAGCCAACATTCTTCGAAGCTCCTTGGAAGATCTCATATCGGCATTGCCACTCTCGTCCTCGAAGGCGAAGTAGCCCAAGGCAGAAACGTCCATTAAGGAGGCCGAGCACTTCCTGCAAACGGCCTCGTTGAGTTCGTTAAGCCATTCGCAAAGGGGGCACTTTTTGATGACCGCTCCGTGGCCCGTTAAATGGACGATGTGAGGCTGAAACTGCTCGACATGATCGCGGAGATCCTGGAAGCTACCGAGGTCGCAGGAATCGAAGGCGACATCAAGCCCAGAGATCGCCCTGAGGAGGTACTCCTCTTCCCGCTCGAAGTCCAGGGTTAGGAGATCTATCGGAGAAGAGACTGCCAAGAGGAGTCGGAGGGGGCGGGGGCGCAGGTCTCCTTTGAAGGTGGGGATTTCTTGCCCTGATCGTGGAAATCGGCGTATGCTGAACTTTGAATCCACACCCAGAAAATCCCCCAAGGGTGGGCGAAGAAGCTCCCATGGCAGGTTCAATATATCCGGAACATCCGAGGCGATCACTATAAGGCGCAGAGATCCAGATGTTACTTTTGCCTTAACATTCTCCCAGGACCCGGCAAGCCAGATGGAGAAAAGCTCCGCGCCGAAGGCGTTCAGCTTCTCAGCGGCCAATCGAGGCGCAAAGCCACCTTCGAACATGCTGTTGTAGCGTCTGGAGATCTCTCGCACCGTTTTGTAATTTTCTGGCGAGAGGTTCCGGTTGCTGTAGACGACCTCGCCGTCCACCTTGACGTAAAAGAGGAAAGTGCCCTGATGTTGAGTTCCTGCCTCGTTTATGGAAAGGGTGATGATCGCATGCTTTGTCATCTTATGAGCCTCTGGAGATGGACCTGGAATGGTTAACCTTTCGAAGGTATCCTTAAAAACTTATCCTAGATTAGAGGGGAAAAATGCCCTCCGCTGTTCGTGTGTGGGTATTAAAATGAGCAGGATGGGACCTCGCAAGCCCTCAAGGATCTGGCAGAATGGCTGAGCTATGTGAACGCAGCATCTAGGTCCTATGACACTTTTTCAAGGTTATAAAAATTATTGGAAAAAAGTGATATATGCCGAATATGAAGTCGCCATCATACTTTCTTGAATGTCCCTCCTCCTACAACCATCCCTTCCATATTTACTTTCTGGTAGTTCAACTCAATCTCAGTCGGCGAGATCACATCGCCCCACCAGTAGGCGTTCTCGTCCACCATTGATATGGACTCGTTTTCGCTGCACAAGACACCCAGCACAACTTGCACAGTCAGGGGGCTCAAGCCTGGAACCATCGTCCCCGAAAATGTTCGTCCTTGTTGCTCTGAGATGGTCAGGCTATATTCTTCACCTGGCCAGTAGGAGACCGTCTCATTCGGCAGCCACGCTGTATTCTTGTCAAATCCCACAAAATCCATAACTCCGGACCAGTTGCCTGTCATATCAGGCAAATCAGTTGCCATCGCTGGAATGCAAAGGGCCAGCAATAGCATCAAAGCGAATATCTTCCTCATGTCAATTACCTCATTTGAAAAGCCAAATTAACCGGCTAGGTGCTGCTAATATACTACTATTAGTTATTACAATTTAAATTTTTTCTAAAATCCAGCTTAACTTTTGCTACCTCCGATCCAACCAGATCTAATTATTGGATCAGCTTACCCTGGTCCTACCTATCTCGCGTCGGCTCCTGGCATGCCCCTCCGCTCCAGCCCCGTGTGCATCCCAGCCGAGCGAAGCCGCGCGCGCCCCCGCCCAGGACCTGGCGGCGATCCTGCAAGAGGTAAGGAGCCTGCGAGCTGATTTTGAGCTATTTCAAGAGTGAATTGCAGAGGACCAAGCCGCGGATAGCAGAAGGATAAACACCCTCATTCGGCTTGTCGCCTTTAATCTAATTTGCATTTGGAGACGGGGTAGCGAAACGGTTGGGGATGAAGAAAGGAAATATCAAGATCGCTATTGAAGACGCGATTAAGAATTGGATCATTCCAGAAATGAGTTGAATATGCAGAAACCTATAAATATCAAGACTGAGTACATTGCTGCTAATAACAACTAAACGGGCGGTAGGGCATATTATGATTGTCCCTTTAAACAACACCATTATGTTGGCCGCCTGGTATACCAATCATTTTATTAATCTTATCTCATCGACGCATGTTGCCAAATCGATAAAGCGATCTAAGAGTGGAACTGGTCGTTGCTGGCAGCCGCGTGAAATCATTAGTGAGGCCACTTGAATGGTGGGAAATGATGACGCCGGATGAGTTGGAGAAGTTCAAGCAGATCGTTTTCGAGAAGAATTGGGCAGGGAGATTTGCGAGACCCGGGCATAGTCTGGCGTTAAGATTTTTTTATATAGGCGTGCAAACCCATACCTTATAAAGGGGAAGCCTCATTTGCTGCTACGAAACCAAGAACATTTCTAATCCGACGACAAAGCGCGCTGTTCTTGGCGGATTAAGAGGACAATAAATGGCAACCATCGAGGAACAGATCAAGGCACTGGAAGAGGAGATCTTTAACACTCAGAAGAACAAGGCTACTGAGCACCATCTGGGCAAGATCAAGGCCAAGATCGCGAAGCTGAAAGCGCAGCAAGAGCTTCAGAAGATCAAGGGCGGCGGCGGGGGTAGAAGATACTACATCAAGAAGTCGGGAGATGCAACGGTGGCCCTGGTGGGCTTTCCATCGGTAGGAAAGTCAAGTCTGCTCAACCACCTGACCGCCTCCAAATCAGAGGTTGCCGCATACCAATTCACTACCCTGGAGGTCATTCCGGGGGTCATGAAATACAAAGGCGCTGAGATCCAGATACTGGATATGCCGGGCATCATCAAAGGTGCCGCCAAAGGCAAGGGCCGGGGCAGAGAGGTCATAACGGCAGCTCGCGCCGCGGACATAATATTACTATTGGGGGACGTCTTCAACTACAAGCTGAATATTCTGGAGCGCGAGCTTTACGATGCAGGAATCCGGCTGGACAAACAGCCCCCCAATATTCACATCACACAGGACAAGAAGGGCGGCATAATCATACGCAGCACTGTGCCGCTCACCCACATGACGGAGTTTCAGATCGCGGATATCATTCGCGCCTACGGAATTGTCAATGCCAATATCACGATTCGCGAAGACATAGATACCGACAGCCTGGTGGATTTTTTGGCCGGAAACAGAGTTTACATTCCGGCAGTGGTGGCCATAAATAAGTTCGACCTTCGATTCGGAGACGTAGAGACCAGGATCAATGAAGAGCTGAACAGGGACTATCTGCCACTCTCTTGCGCCACTACTCAGGGCCTGGAGGAGCTAAAGGAACTTATTTACGACCGGCTGGGTTTCATTCGCGTCTATCTCAAGCCGAAAGGGGGCAAAGCAGACCTGGAAGAGCCTTTGGTACTACTGGACGGAAGCAGCGTCAGATCGGTTTGCGAGCATCTTCATCGCGACTTTGTGAACCTCTTCCGCTATGCTCTGGTCTGGGGCAAGAGCGCCAAATTCCCCGGTCAATCGGTGGGGCTGGATCATGAGCTCAAAGACAGTGATATACTCTCCATAATTACCAAGAGAAGGTAGGAAAGCAAGAATAAATTATATTTCGTTTTAACCGGTAAGTATATAACCTGAGCGGTTCTTTAAGTGATGCTGGATTCGTCGATTCAAAGAGATTTGTTGAGATGTTTTCAGAAACCGTTTCGATTCCTTAAATCGATTCAAAAGGCAAGTGAATATAAATGTTTGAGCGAAAATATGAAAACAGCGGTAGCAGTGGTAGCGGCGGCAGAAGTGGCTACAATAGCGGTCCTAGAGAAATGACAGATGTTACTTGTTCAGAATGCGGCAAGCAGACACAAGTCCCCTTCAAACCGGATGGGTCCAGGCCGGTATACTGCAGCGAATGCTATCAGAAGCACAGACCTGCCCGATCACCCGGTAGATACTAAACCTTCAATATTTCTTAATGATCTATTTATAAGAGGGCCTTGGTTTCGTATATAATGCCCTCGCAATTTTTGCTATGATGGACGAAATAATGAATGTTGATTAGAATAAATTAGAAATTGGGCATGGGGTAGAGTCGAAATGAAACAACCTGAGAGGCAAGACATAGCGAAATTTGACGGCATAATCTCCGAGCTAGGAAGAAGAGGGATAGTTGTGCTGATGCATCGTCCCACCCGTTGGGGTTATGTCGTGGACGCGGTCATTCCTTCAATAAAGATAGTCATTCTAAAGATGCCGGATCTGACTAAACAGGTCAAAGTAGCCATGAGCCAGTTTCGGGATCTGATTAACAGGCTGGAAAGCGATGGGTATCAAGTCATGGTCATTCCCAAGAACAGCATGGATGAGGCACAGGTCAAAGCTTTCTGCGATCGGATCGCTGCTGAGCCGGCTCTAGCTGCCGCCTGATTTTTTCTTATTTTGCCTTGCCGCTGTAAATCCGGAAAAGCCCTGTTTTTGGAAGGAGAACTTCTCGCCGGACTTTGATTCAAGTGTCCCCTGCAAAATTGAGACCTGGTGGAAGATTAGAACGCTTGGCAAAGGAGGCTGGTAGTCGAGAGCAGTAGCCGCGCTCTTTTGCACATCTACTGCCAGATCCAGGGTGTAGTCCCCGTTATCTGCCTCTACATGATAGGCGGCCGGGTAGATTTCAGCCGTCATATTGTAAAATGCATTTGAATAATTCAGTTTGATCTGCTTATCCGAGAAAACGATGCTCTTGCCGTCTTTCTCTATTCCCAGAAATGCCACTCTTTGCTCGCCCAATATCTCAGCGAATGCCAGGCTGAATCCTTCGAGGGGAACTGAAACCGAGGCCCTGGTGATTTGAGGATCGCTTAAGGCAAAGCGGCCCCAGGCATGCTCGTGAAAGCCTATTCCTTGCAGGCTTTTTGTCCTGTTGCCGATGGTAAGAGTGCCGGTTACCTGGGCGGAGGGCATGTAAACCAGCCATTTAATCCAATCACCCTTGAGGTGGCCGATATGCTCCTGAACCGGGATGGCAAACCAGGGGCGAGCCGTGGGCTGATAAACTAGATCCCAGCGGATAGGGTCACCGGTGGCATTGTCCAGGACCTCACCCCAGACCTGCAGGTTCGGCTCTTCCTCTGTGGAAAAGCCGCTCTTGTCAATGTCAAACATGGGAGATTTTCGATCTCCTCCATATCCAAGGCTTTGGTGCTGGCCTATGATATTAGGCAGGCCATCCTGCATGGCCACAGCCTGCACCTGAATCTTTCTTTCAGAGGAAATATTGTCCGGGTCGCTGAGGAGATATACCACCTGGAACTGAGTGTCATTATCCGCTACATCGAAGTACCACCACTCATTGTAGAGCTGGTCATCCACGCCATTGGCCATGTAGTGGTAGGCATCGTCCTTGGGAGAGGCATCGATCGCACAACCCATGCCCGACAAAAAGAGCGCGACTATTGCTATCAATAATGCATTACGCCTGTCGCAGATAAGTTGCATAAGTCTCCTCTGGATCATCAAATCATAATTGATTATCATCCCAAATATAGCTATCCTTAAAGGCTAAACTGAAATAATAGTATCGGCATAAACAGAAAAAAGCATCGGTGCAAAAGGAAGAGATGAATGGACAAGAAATCGGTTTTAAGAGCGGTTTTTCGGTTTGTCAATAGATTTATTGTAGTCCCGGCATTTCGAAGAGGCTGGGGGCTAATCATATCCAATTCCCTCACAGGAGATATTATGGTGCTGGGGATAGCGGGCAGAAAGACGGGAAAGATTCGCTATACTCCGGTGAGCTATGCCAGGATCGGGCAGAATATCTACTGCTATCAGGGAAAAGAGACGAAAGGACAGTGGTATCTGAACCTGCTGGCCAATCCAGAGGTTGAGGTGATCCTGCCTGGCGGCCGCTTTTCCGGGCGTGGGGAGGAGGT
Source organism: Methanothrix sp. (assembly GCA_037128175.1). Classification (GTDB taxonomy): domain Archaea; phylum Halobacteriota; class Methanosarcinia; order Methanotrichales; family Methanotrichaceae; genus Methanothrix. The sequence continues at coordinate 11,019 of JBAXWY010000018.1, read as the reverse complement.
CCATGACTCCGCAGAAAAGCTGCAGGCAATGAGGCTGATCCTTCTAGGCAGCGGCCTAAATCGCTCCATGTATGGATTTGATCCAGAGGCTGCAGCGGATGAAATAGTCCAGGAGAAGACAAGAGACATACCCGTGGTCCGGGTTAGGATCGATTCGACAATTAATGAAAATGCCTTAGTTTAGGGCTGGGCAGCCCGAAACTAAGGCCAATAGCATTTATTTCCTTTTCCCATGCGGTTTCACTGATCGAGTCGGATTGTTGACCACTCACGGGCTGCTTTTTATCTGCCAGATGGAGAGATCGTCAAAGCTAACTCTGGCCGGACCTATTGCATAATTTGTGCCTGCCGTCAGACCGATATTCCCCGATGAGAAGCTGCTATCCTTATATTCTTCCAGCAGTACATCATTTACATAAAAGGAGAACGCGTCCCCTTTGCATATAATCCGGATAAGATTGGTTGCATTTCCAACGTTTATAGCATCCGATATCTTCCAATTAACCGGAGACCATTTGCCGTTCTCCATTTTGGCCATTTGATAATAGCCATCCCCCGATATCAGGAAATTATAGTAGTTGCTCCAGTCGATCTTTCTGATTATCACACCGTAGACGTTGTCACTGGTGCCGCCTTCTTGCCTCGCCTGTACGTCCATTATGAAGTTGCTGTAGCTATTTTTTATGGCATAGCTCTTCCAGCTATTCATACGATAGACGATCATGTTGTATCTTCCACTGTCGAAATAGTAAGTCCAATTACCATCAGAAGAGGCCGCCCAAAGGCTGCCTTTGCTGGTGGAAAAGTTCTCTTGGTAGAGCAATTCACCCTTAAGATCATCATTGTGTCTTGCATCTTGTGCCAGCGACACAGATAAATTGCAGACTAAGACGGCTGCAATCAGACATGCCTGAATCAATTTTCTGCAATCCATTGTCCAACCCGCCTTTTGAAAGTATTGGTAATGCATTATCATGCTAAAAGATAAGTATCTTTGCCCAGATTCAGAATGTGAACTGATCCAAATACGAAAGCTATAACTTTCCTGCATCCCAAGTAGAATTGTGGACTGGTTTTCCCTCTCTCTTCTGGGCGCATCTGCTCTTGCAGTTACCGGGGTTATCGATAAGTTCATCCTGGACAGGTACGTGCGAGACCCTATTGCCTACCTGGCCGCCCTGGTTATAATGCAGCAGTTCCTAATCGTCGCCATCCCGGTCTATTTGGGATGGGGATATATCTTCCCCCAGTCGATTTATGCCCTGGCGGCAGGCAGCTGCCAGGTAGTACTCTGGGCGGCCTACTTGCTAGCCCTTCAGCAGGAGGAGACCAGCCGGGTGGCAGCCTTGGTCTACGTCTTTCCCGTCTTCGTCTTTTTGGGTGCATTTCTTTTCTTAGGAGAGACTCTTGCCGCCAAAGATTACTTAGGGGGCGCTTTGCTGGTATGCAGCGCCTTATTAGTATCCTACCGGCCAGCGCAAGGAGGCAAGCCTGCTATCCTCTCACCTGCTTTAAAGTATATGGCCGTCTTCTGGATCTTTACTGCAGCTTATGCCCTGGCTGCCAAATACCTTCTCGCTTTCATGAACGAATGGCATTTGATCCTCTGGTCATCTCTGGGCAGCCTTCTGGCGGTCTTGCCGCTTTTGGGGCATAAGACGGTACGTAGAGAGCTTGCTGCATATTTTTGCGGCGGTCCGTTTCTGCTTTTTGCACTCCTTGCCGATGAGATCTTTGACTTCCTGGGCAGAGGGGCCTTCATCTTCGCCTATGCCGCCGGCTCCGTGGCCCTGGTCTCCAGCGTAGCTGCGTTGCAGCCCTTCATCACCCTGATCTATGTCGTCCTACTGGGACTGTTTGTTCCGGGAATTGTGCAGGAGGTGCTGGATAGAAAGACGATTGCTCAGAAGACGCTCGCCATTCTCTTGATAATAGTGGGAGTATATCTGGTTTCGTCAACTACCCCACCCTAAAGGATGGGGCTTGTGACTGCACATTGAATTTAGCGCAGCAGTTTCTATACCTGTGTCTTGAAGACCTCTACCAGTGAGTCTCGGGCCATCTTCATCACTTGTGTGGGACAGGTCTTGTAGGCACGCTGCAGCGGCTCTATCGCCCTCTCATCTGCAATCTCTCCCAGGCTCCAGGCCGCCCAGGATCGCATCTCCTCGTCCTCCTGTGCGAACATGATCTCCACCAGCGGCACCAATGCTTTGTTATGGCCGATCTCACCAAGGGTTGTGACGGCAGTGAAGCGAACCTGAGGGTCCTGGTCCTGCAAGGAGCGCAAAGCCAGATCACAGGCACCTTCCCCCTTAATCTTGCCCAGAGACTTTAATGCCTCGCACCGGACGGCACTCTCGCTATCCTGCAAAGCCTGGGCCAGACAGCTCAAAGCCTCATCGCAGGCCACCTCTCCCATGAAGGCTGCAGCTCTGCGCCTAACCTCCATCTCCTCATCCTGCATCAGCCTTGCCACGTCCGGCAGAGATTCCCGGTGTCCGATCTTGGCAAGACCCGTCACTGCCATACCCCTGATCTCGGGCTCGGCATAGCCCAAAAGATCACGAAGAGCCTCTGCTGCCCCTAGCTTGCGCAGCGCCATTGCCGCTCGCAGACGCACATCGTTAGAGCTTTCCCGTTTCATAGCCAAAACCAGTGCGGGGACAGCCTCCTGGCTCCTGACAGCTTCCAGGGCGGCGGCGCACCATTCGCGAACCACGTGATCAGGATCATTGAGCATGGCCCGGCAGAGCGGCTCTACTGCACTGTGGCTGCCGATTTTTCCCAAAATCCAGGCGGATTTATACCGCAGATCGGAGAATTCGCCGGTCTCCAGGGCTTTGGCCGTGTGGTCTACGGAGGCCTCCCCCAGATTTACCAGGGCCCATGCCGCCTTCTGGCGTTCGAAGTAGTCATCACTCTTGCCGAGTATTTCGATCAGTTCACGAGCCTTATCCATGCTGATTGTTCGGGCATGCAGTCATTTAAGCTTTATCAATAAATAAGGTTAAATCTGTGTGTGGGTTAGCCATCAACTGGAACGGCTAAATAGTAAAAGAAAAAGGCAGATCGGGAATGAATTATGGGATATCTCTTTGGGCCGGTGCTCTCTCGTCGCCTGGGCCTGTCCATGGGCGTGGACCTGCTCAAATACAAGACCTGCAACCTGGATTGCGTCTACTGTGAGCTGGGCCGCACTGCCTGCAAAACCACCTGCAGGGATCGTTTCGTGCCCCGCCAGAAGGTTTTGAAAGAGATCGAACTTAGACGGGGCGAGCCTTTTGACCACCTCACCTTTGCCGGATCTGGAGAGCCGACGTTAAGCCTTGATCTGGGCGAGATCGTGGCTCAGGCCAAGGAGATCGTCGATTCTCCCGTAGCAGTGATCACCAATAGCACGCTACTCTCCAGCCCTGCGGTTCGAAAAGAGGTTGCTGCTGCCGATGTGGTCCTTCCCTCTTTGGATGCAGCGAGCGAAAGGGCTTTTTTGGCCATCAACAGGCCGGCGCCGGGCCTTTTGGCCGCGGATATGATTGCGGGCTTAAAGGACTTTCGGAAGGAATTTTCCGGCGAGATCTGGCTGGAGGTGATGCTGGTGAGGGGCATAAACGATCAGGAGGCAGAATTGATCGCCCGGGCCGCAGAATCTACCGAGCCGGACCGAATTCAGCTCAACACGGTGGTCCGCACGCCCGCGGAGCCGGTGGAGGCTCTGAGCGAGGAGGAGATGCAAAGGATGCTGGAGATTTTCCCCGGTGCCGAGCTGATACCGGACTGGGACTGGAGCGTTCCCTCCCGTATCCGGGACAGACTGATAGACCTGCTCTCGGGCAGTCCCAGCACTCTGGAAGAGATAAGCCGCCACCTGAGTTTAGACGGAAGCGATGCCATCAAATACTGCAAGATCATGGAGAAGGACGGCCTGATATCCAGGAGGCTGCAGAGCGGCAAGCTCTATTTTCATGCCGTCGGAAAAGCCAATAATGATTACTATTAATATTAATTAAATTATAATCAAAATAAACAATTGCATGCTAACTAGCGGAATGACTCCCATGACAAAACAAGACAACAATTGCGATTCATGTGCCCAGAAGGGCTCCTGCAAGGATCAAAGCGATTGCACCTGCAAAGTCGATCGCATGGCCAAAATCAATCACAAGATCATCATCGCCAGCGGCAAGGGTGGCGTGGGCAAGAGCACCGTCTCCGTCAACCTGGCCCGTGCTCTGCAGATGAAGGGCCTCCAGGTCGGCATACTGGATGCCGATATCACTGGCCCGGATATTCCCAAGCTTCTGGGAATCGAGGAAGCAAAGCTGAAGCAGGGGACGGATGGAATTGAGCCCGCGAAGGCCGACGGCATTATGGTTGCCTCCATGGCTCTCATTCTCAGCAGCCGCGAGACACCTGTGGTCTGGCGCGGGCCCATGAAGATGGCCGCCATCAAGCAGTTCATCCAGGATGTGAACTGGGGAGATCTTGATTTTCTGCTCATCGACCTGCCGCCCGGCACCAGTGACGAGCCACTTTCCGTGGTGCAGCTCATTCCCGAGCTGGCCGGGGCGATAATAGTAACCACACCTCAGGAGGTCGCGCTCCTGGACAGCCGCAAAGCGGTGAACATGGTCAAGGCCATGAAGATTCCCGTGCTGGGCATAGTGGAGAATATGTCCGGCCTGATCTGCCCGCATTGCAATGAGGGCATCAGCATCTTTGGCGCCGGCGGTGGACTAAGAATGGCAGAGGAGATGAATGTGCCCTTCCTGGGGGCAATTCCCATCGATCCGGGTGTCTGCGCCCTGGGCGATCGCGGGCAGACATTCGTTGAGAGCGGGACGAGAGCGGGGGGGAGCTTCAACAAGATCGTGGAGAGGCTGCTGGAGATGTTCAGATAGAGCCTTTTAATATCCGAGGCGCCCTGGGTTAAGAGCGATGCATCGCATACTGGTGAGCAATGACGACGGCGTTTACGCCTCTGGGCTTCAGGCTGCCGCTAGAAGCGTGCAGGGCCTGGGTCAGGTAGTAGTAGCTGCGCCCTCCGGGCAGATGAGTGGCGTAGGAAGATCGGTTTCCGTCTTTGAGCCGCTGCGCTACGCCCATGTGAACTTGAACGGTTTTCAGGCCTATGCCGTCACAGGAACGCCCGTTGACTCCGTCATCATCGGCATCTTCGCCATTATGAAAGGCGAGCTACCTGACCTTGTCGTATCAGGAATCAATGTTGGGGAAAACATCAGCACCGACACGGTCACCACCAGCGGGACCATCGGCGCTGCTCTGGAGGCGGCCAGTTACGGCATTCCCTCTATCGCCGCATCCATTCAGGTGGTAGACCAGGGCGACAAATTCGATATGCACCACGGCGAGAAGCACAATTTTGAGGTAGCCACCAAAGTCCTGCGCCGCGTGGCCAGCAAGGTGCTGGAGCACGGCCTTCCCCAAGGCGTCGATGTCTTGAATTTGAATGTGCCGGCTGATGCTACTGAGGACACGGATATCGTCGTTACCCGCCTGGCCCGCAAGATCTTCAAGACCACGGTGCAGGAGCGCTTTGATCCGCGGGGCAGGCCCTACTACTGGATAGACGGCGATCTGATCTGCTGCGATGAAGAGGGCACCGATGTGCAGACGATCTACCAGGACCGAAAGATCTCCCTGACGCCCCTCACGCTGGACTCGACATCAAGGATTGACTTTCGGCAGATTGAAGGCCTCTTTTAGGTTAAAAATATTTTTCTAAATCACGCCCTTGGTGCTGGGTACCCCCGTTCCCTCTTTTGCCACAGCCTGGCGAAGGGCAAAGCCCAGGGCCTTGAAAACGCTCTCCATTTTGTGATGGTCGTTCTCGCCGTAGAAGCGCACATGCAAAGTGAGCCGCGCGCCGACACAGAGCGCTTCCAGGAAGGGCTGCAAGAGCTGTACCTCGAAGTCTCCGATCCTTTCTCCGCGAAACTCTCCGGCCACGACCAGATAGGGCCGACCGCTGAAATCAAGCGCCACATCTGCCAGGGCCTCGTCCATGGGCACAGAGGAGGAGCCATAGCGGCGAATTCCGCTGCGATCCCCCAGGCTCTCGTTTAATGCCAGGCCAATGGCTGCCCCCAGAGCCTGTGTTCTGTAAAAGCCCAGCTCCGCCTGCGCCGTCAAGTCCAGCAGAGCCGTCCGGGCCAGAGCGGTAAGCATGTGATCCAAAAATCCCGATCCGCAGCTTACGACGGCATTTCCTGAGCCATCCAGGTCCAGAGCTACTCTGGCCCTGCACTCTCGAAACAGTCCTTCCGCTTCACCTTTCCTCATGATTTTCACCTCATCTCGCCCCACGGAGGGACTCCAGAGTGCGGGGCACGGAGAGCTTGCCGGTGTAAATTGCCGTTCCCGCCACCGCTCCGGACGTTCCTGCTTCCCGCAGAGCCAGGACATCTTCAACGGTTGTAACGCCGCCCGCGGCCACTACGGGAATTTTGAGCGACTGCACGAGGTCGCGCGTCGGTCCCAGGTCGATGCCCCTTTGCTGTCCTTCTACATCAATATTGGTGAAGAGAATGGAGCCTGCTCCCTTCTCCTCAAAGAGCCTTCCCAGCTCCACCGCCTTCTTTCCCAGCGTCCTCTGCCAGCCCTCCGTGGTCACGTCCCCCCTTCTTACATCCAGAGCCACCATAATCTTCTCCGGGCCGTGACGATTCGAGAGACGTGAAACCATATCAGGATCTTTCAGGGCTGCCGTCCCAAGTATGGCTCGGTCCACACCCAGATCCAGGATAGTCGATACATCCTCCTCCGTCCTGATGCCTCCCCCTACTTGAATGAACAGGTTCAGCTTTTTCACGATCTGGCTCAAGATGGAGGCGTTGACCCTTCTTCCTAAGATGGCCCCATCCAGATCGATGATATGCAGATGGTCCGCGCCTTGTGCTACCCAGCGCTCCGCCTGGGCCAGGGGATCGTCCAGGGCCACAACCTCAGTGCCCGGCACGCCGCCGATGAGCTGCACGCACTTGCCGCCTCGAAGGTCCACCGCGGGAAAGAATGCAAAAGTCATGCCTATTGCATTGCAGCAAATAGACCTTAACAGTTTCGATTCTTCCGGGCAAAAAGAGGGCAAGGATTTCAGACTTGCGTTTTGCGGATTTCAGATTATCAAGTCAGGCAGTTATGTCAGCCGGGCCCTGAGGAATCGCGCCGCAGCTATTGCCGCGCCGACAGCAAATGCGAACTCGAAGCCGGGCACGCTATTTTCCTTTTCGTCATCGTCTGAATTGCTTTCGCCTGCTTCATTCTCATTAGCCTCATTGCCTTCATCGTCATCGGCATAAACCGATGCCGCGCATGCCAGGATCATCAAGATGGCAGCGAGCAGAATTGCCAGAGTCTTCTTCATTTCTTTCACCTCTGAGTAGTTCTTATTCATTGCATATCATCCGCGCAGGGAAATCAGATCGCCTGCCGATAAGACCTGATCGAGATGAATACATCAACTCCGCTCTTCTTGCAGGCAGCCCACAATTTTCTGTCGCGTGTAAGAACGGAGTCTCCGCTATTTTGGGCCAGCAGGAGGAGCGATGTATCCGTGAAGGCCAATTGGAAAACCAGCTCGCAGTTCAAGATCCTAGCTTTCTCAATGTAAACCTCCTTCAGCTTTGCCAAGAGACTCATGTTCCTCACAATGATTTCGGAAAAATGAGAATCGTTTTCCAGGAAATTGGCTGCCTCAGCTAGAACGCCGGAAGTGACGGTTATGGTCTTCGTGCTGAGGAGGAATTTTCTAAGGACTTCAAAGTCCTCTTCCACATAACCGTAGGACTTAAGCCGCTTGAATTTGAGCAGATAGGATCGGTCGTAAGCGCCCACTAATAATAGCATTAGCGGGATTGTGTCCATGACCAAGTGTCTGGGTGCCCTAATCCAACTTCTTAACATCCAGGATGATCCCGTCTTGATTGTCCACAGTTATCTCAAACTTTTTTGTGCTCTCTTCGAAGAGTTCTCTGATCTCGCAGATGACCTTCCACTGGCCGTTTAGTCTTCGAACCTCGGGCGCGTCGAATAGAAAGTACCTGGTGTTTTTAGTCTCCTCGAAGTATCCCTTGGCTATCAATGCGGCATCTTTGGCATCCATGCAGAATCGACCTTTGCTATTAGCTCATGATGATCTGCAGATTCTTTAAAGATTCCATTGCTTAATGGACGGCTAGATTGGGGCTTGGCTTGTATCGGCTCGTGGGTGCAGGATTATGGGAAAATGCCGCTGAAATCAAATGATCTTAGTACCTCACACACTACCGATAGTTTTATGATAATAGAATAGTATCCTATTCTTCAAGATCTATGTAGATGGCGGCAAAGGAAATCATTTATCAGCTGACTATGATATGGTTTAATTGAGATGAAAGACAAAAGGCTCCTGGAAGAGTTTAGGAAGACACATCCTGAGAAGTTCGCATCCGAAGATGAGATCTTCTCACATATCCATGCAGGCGACCGCATTTTCATCGGCACGGGCTGCGGCGAGCCCCAGTATCTGGTTCTTGCTCTGGTCAACTACGTCAAGAACCATCCCAAGGCATTCTTTGATGCCGAGCTGATCCACGTCTGGACGCTGGGGGTAGCGCCTTACAACGATGAAAAGCTGCAGGGGAACTTCCGGCTTGACTCCTTCTTTGTGGGCGACAGCACCAGAAATTCCGTCAACCGCGGCGCAGCGGACTACACGCCCGTCTTCCTTTCGCAGGTTCCCGATCTCTTCCGCTCCGAGCTGATACCCGTGGATGTGGCTCTCATCCAGACCTCTCTTCCCGACAAACACGGCTATTTTAGCCTGGGAATAAGCGTGGATGTGGTCGAATCTGCAGTAGAAATGGCTCAAATCGTGGTGGCTCAGGTCAATATGAACATGCCCCGCACCCAGGGTGATGGATTCATAAATATAAAAGACATAGATTTCCTTTTGCCCCATGACGAGCCGCTGCTGGAGTATTCCGTCAAAGCGCCTAACGATATTGTGCAGAGTATCGGAAGATACGTGGCGCGCATCATCGAAGACGGCTCGACCATTCAGGTGGGCTACGGGCTGATCCCGGATGCAGTAGTGCCTAATTTGGTGGATAAAAAGGATCTGGGAGTTCATACGGAACTGCTCAGCGACGGTATTGTCAATCTCATGAAAAAAGGGGTGGTCACCAATAAGAAGAAGACCCACAATCCCGGCAAGACCATCGCCTCCTTTTGTATGGGGAGCCGGGAGACCTATGATTTCCTGGACGAGAACCCTGCCGTGGAATTCAAAAGGATCGATTACACCAACCACCCCCTCATAATCGCCAGAAACCGGCTCATGACTGCCATCAACAGCGCCATGGAAGTGGATCTTACCGGCCAGGCCACGGCGGAGTCTCTGGGCGGCACCTTCTACAGCGGCATCGGTGGACAGGCGGATTTCATGCGCGGGGCAGTGCTGGCGCCGGGGGGAAAGACCATATTAGCTCTACCCTCCACGGCTCTAAATGAGAGCGTCTCTCGAATTGTTCCCACACTTCAGGAGGGTGCTGGAGTCACTTTGAACCGGGGCGATGTTCGCTATGTGGTAACTGAGTATGGAATTGCCTATTTGCACGGCAAGAACATTCGGGAGAGAGCGATGGATCTCATCGCCATTGCTCATCCCAAATTCCGGCCCTGGCTGATGGAAACGGCCCGGAAGAGGGCTCTCATCTACAAAGATCAGGTCTTCATTCCGGGAGAGAAAGGCATGTATCCCGAGGAACTGGAGATCTACAGGACCACCAGAAAAGGACTCAATCTGTTCCTGCGGCCGGCCAAGATCACCGATGAGCAAGTGCTAAAGGACTTCTTTTATGGTCTATCTGAGGAGAGCCTTTACAAGCGCTTCTTCTCGGTTCGAAAAGACATGCCGCATAGAAGACTACAAGATTTTGTGGCTGTAGACTACAGCAAAAAGATGGAGATCCTGGCCACGATTGTGGAGAAGGAAAAGGAGATCATTATCGGTCTTGGTCAATATGAACTCAATTCGGACATGCACCTGGCAGAGGTCGCCCTGGTGGTAAGCGACAAATTCCAGGGACTGGGCGTAGGTAGAGAGCTCCTCTCTTATCTAATCTATCTGGCGAAAAGGCAGGGCTTGCTCGGATTTACGGGAGAGGTACTGGTGGAGAATAAATTCATGGTGCGGCTCTTTGAGAAGATGGGATTTGATACTGAGAAGAGAAGCGAAGAAGGGGTTTATGAGATGCGCATGTGGTTTCGGGTTGTTGGGAGCGGGGAGTAGAATATGAGAAAGCTCATAGTAATCAGAATCGTGCATGCTCCTTCTGACATGGGCTCGGCAAGCGCTGGTCTGGAAAAAGCCGGCATATCAACTTTGGGAAGGGTGCGCTGGCAGGAAAACCAAAAGAAGATTGAGAGCTTCTGGCAGGAGCTGGAAAAAGAGGTGGACGATCTGGGCCTGGACGTAGGAAAGCTACGTATCTACCAGGACGGCCTGCCCTGCGCCGGGGCATTGGGCGAGAGAATTGTGCGGGAGACGGCAGCAAGAGGCAGCAAGAACTACCAGATTGTGCAAAAGCTCATGGACAGGGGCGCCAAGATTGAAGCGACGGAAAGCGCCGATCTGCTCCGGCAAGAGTACGGTTACATCAAGGCGCTTCTGGAAGCCAAAACGGATGAGGAGAGACGGACTGCGGAAGAGCGATACAACCAGGTCAAAGATAATCTTCTGGAGGAGAGAGATCTATTCATCGCCAGGGCCATTGATGCCTCTTTAAAGGATGGCGAGACGGGCCTGCTCTTCATTGGAGCCTCGCATAGCGTGCTCCCCAAAATTACCGGCGATATTGAGGTGAAGTGTTTGGACTAAAGGGAATGGATGCGAGGTTTGGTCTTCTGTCATAATTTGCCGCTATCCGCGAGTATTAGTGCATCCTGTGCCTTAGTTGGGTGGTAGAGGTGCCGGGGTGACTGACCGGCTAAGTGCGCGGCTGCAGACCGCGAGAATTG
>JBAXWY010000017.1:0-50130 GCA_037128175.1 Methanothrix sp. | reverse complement strand
AAAAACGCACTTTTCTCGGAGGTTTCTCTTAAATGCCAGTAAATAGGAATCCTCAGTGATCCAACAATATAATTGTATAATATTTTTTGCTTATTTTTTAGCCGTTCATATACCTGATGCTTACGCAAAACAGCATAGGCAATATCCGTATCCGTCCTGGCCATGCAAGACGCGCTCTTTGATTGTTTGGCTGGAATTATGGAATTTTAATTCTGGAATTTGTTTATATTTCTTAGGGAGCCTTTGTTCTCTGACTCTTTTGATACAACGGCCAACCTCGGAGGGATTTCTAGCGATGACTGCGGCCAAGATAAAATGCTTGGAGGCCCGCGGCCCAAATCCTAAATCTCCAGACTCATCCAGGTATATCATTTGATCCGCTTGTTCTTTTATTGAACCTCAATAAAGCTATTGGGCATCGCTCGACCGCAAGCGTGACCACGCGGGCCTCCTGCCCCCATGGCGTGCGGGGCCAGTCGGGCCAGAGGTGAGGGGGCGCGTAGATCGAATGAGCAGCATTTCAGCGGATTGGTCTTCTATCAATGCTCAGTCTGCGGTTACTATTAGCAGTAGTATTCTAAACGACGACAGACGAACCTAACCACAAAGGCACTAAGGCACAAAGAACGCATAAAGACTCTTCGTCCAGAATGTTGCGGGACATTTGACCAATTACCACCTCGGTCCCGCCAAAGCCCGCCTCCCCGGATTAGTTAGCCCGCTCGCACATATACCGTTGGGGAGGCTACAACCCTCAGCTTCCGTTTCGCTCTGGTTCTTGACATATCCTTGCATCTCCAAGACCCCCAGGCGTGCCCCAAGCTCTTCCGGATCAATATTTACCCGAGAATTAATCCTATCTGCTTTTGGGTAGGGAACCTTGAGGTCAGCTATTGCTTTCATGATATCTGAATCGATTTTGTCCGTAGTTTATCACCTCAATTGATCAGAGTGTAATCCTGTTATAGTTGTCGTTTCTTGTGTGCGTACCGAATTTTCATTTGGGGTGGCGATTCTTCTGTCGTAACGGTTTTATTGGAAGATGACATCATTTAAGACATGGCAATCGAGAGAAGTATTAAGAACTTGCTTTTGTTGGTTCTTGCAGTCATAATCGTTGCAATCCTATGGAGAACCATGTGGTTCCTGGGCGGATTGGCATTCTTCGCAATTGTGGTCTATTTCGTTTACCAGTTGCTCAAAGGCAACCTCTAGTTCGTCCACTTTAGTTACAAAACAAAAGGCTTTATCGGCAACCAGATTGATCAGGACGAAAAACCCTGGGAGCGGTCTGGCGATCGATGCTTTTCATTCTCCAGTGGAAAGTCAACTATTGATTTATACTGATTCGATTTCCTTCTCTAACTGCTAGCCAGCTTGCGGGCTGCCCACCGGGCCGGGCCTCGCTCCTGGCGGTGCCGCTCCTCGGGCGTGCGGTGCCTGTCGGGCCTGTTGACCCGGTGGCGCATACCTCTGGCGAGGGGAGTTTTCGGGTGCTGGATTAGGAAGGCAATGTCTTCGGTTTGTTATTAATATTATCTGATAATTATAATCATACTACTAACGGCTCATGCGAAGGCGCGAAGCCGCGAAGTCCCAATTAGAAAAAGACAATTCTTGCCCTACACTTATTGATTTCTGCTTTGACCGGTCACGCATAAATCGCATGAACATTCCTTGACCACTGCTGACCTGCTCGTGGCTGTCTGAGTCCGGCTTTGGCGGCAGCGGGCCGCCCACCGGGGCCGGGCCCTCGCTTCGGATGGCCGCTCGGGCTCGGGGGCCCGCCTGTGCGCTCGTGTGCGGGGGCGGGAGGCCGGATGAGCAATATTTCTGCTGGACCGGTATCCATGAAATGCTCAGTCCACGGTTACTATTTGCCGCTATCTGCTGAGCGACGACGAACGAATCCAACCACAAAGATCACGAAGCTCACAAAGGATGCACAAAGTCTTTTTGCAGGGACGTTTGACCCATTACCCTATCCTAAAAGAGTGCATGATTATCTCTTGGCCGCCGCAGGCCCGCCCGTGGGCTGCCTTGGCGAGAGCGAGCTGCCCTACCTGGCCGGGCCTCGCTTCGGAGGGCCGCTCGGGCTCGGAGGCTCGCCTGTGCGCTCGTGTGCGGGGCCAAGAGGACGGTGATGTGTAGTCCTCCTATTTTGGGCCTATACAAAAGAAGTACATGACGGAAAAATTAAAGAGTCTGCAAGTCGCAAAGATATTTTCAATGCAAAAAACCCTAATTATTTTTGAGAGCAGATATGGATCGACAGAAGAAGCTGCTAAAATCCTCGCTCTGGTTCTAGGGCCAGCAAGAGCTTGCCGTGTCGATGAGTTCGAAGAGTGTTACAAGGACATCGACCTATTAGTAATTGGCACTCCCATTTATTCCGGGCAAATAGACCCCAAGATAGTCCAATTCGTACAAGAGAACTCATTTTGGCTCAAAGACAAGAACATTGTACTCTTCTGCCTATCCCTAGATCGCCATGATGGAGAAGCAGCTCTTCAGAAGCTTCTGAGCGATCATCAACTCAAGATCATAAGCTTGAAGGCTTTCGGCGGGAGACTAAACCTTGAGAAACTGAACGATGACGATTATCGTAGACTAAAGGTGTTTCAAGATAGGATAGGTCAGCCTCTGCAGAATGTTGATCTCTTTCTCAAAGAAGAGATAATTGAATTCGCACTAGAGACTAAACGAGCCATGGAACGCCTAGCCAAGACAATGCCTTCTGAAGAGCTAGGGCCATATGTGGTGGATTTTTTAAAGAAGCACAACACTTGCACACTAGCCACTGCTTTCGGAAAATTGGCAAGGGCCACGCCCATTGAGTACAGCTATCATAAAGGCAAGCTCTACCTGCTCAGCGAAGGCGGGGAGAAATTTGCCAATATCCTCCTGAACAATCGGGTGTCCGTCGCAGTTTACGATGAATACCGAGGCATGGATAAGCTGGCTGGCATGCAGATCACCGGCCAGGCAATCATCTTGGACCCAGGGGATCCGGAGTATAGGGATGTCCTCCATTTAAAAGGCCACAATCCAGACAGAATTGCAGCCATGCCTTTTGCCCTGAACATGATCCGCATCGACATGGAAAGAGTCGAGTTCCTGAGTTCTGATTTCAAGAAGATAGATCAGGAAGTCAAGCAGATACTCGTATTCTAAAGGTTCCCCTTCGAGTCTCTGCCAACGATCTAGCGCATAAAAGCATCGCCGGAGTGTTTGCACTATCCTAAAAGCGCATGGTGAACACTTGACCGCTGCTGGCCCGCTCGTTGGCTGCCTTGGCGAGGGCGGGCTGCCCACCGGGGCCGGCCCCTCGCTCCTGGCGGTGCCGCTTGGGCTTCGGGTGCCCGCAAGCGCACGCTCGCGTCCGGGCAGAGGAGGCCGGTCGGGCCAGAGCTGAGGTAGAGGGAGACGAACTGAGAAGAATTTCTGCGCGAATTATCTCCGAAAGGGCTTGCCGTGAATCACGAGATTCTATAAATTACGATACACAATGCTGCGAGGACGGATGTAATGAATCGTAATTATCTTTTCCACTGCGTCAACCTCATAAATTATCCGATAATCGCCCACTCGAAGACGATGGAGTTTTTCTGATCCAGATACCTTGATAGATTGAGGGGGAAATGGCTCGGATTCAAGGTTATCTATTTTTTCCATCGATCGCGAGATAATCTCGGCAGGCAGGCGACGCAGGTCTTTTTCTACAGATGGCTTGAAGTCAATTCTAAACGATGCCATCTCGCTTCAGCCTTCGCTTCATCTCTTCTAAGCTAATGGTCTGCTCATCCCTGCGCTCGGCAACGACCGCAAGATCGTGAAGATCCTCAGTCATCTGCTCATAGCGTTCTATGGAAAGAATAACTCCTTTTCTATTGCCTTTAGCATCGATTATGTATTGCTCATCGGATATGCCTGCCATAGATTCACCTAGACGCACGTTTGCGCATTTCGCAGTTATAGTTCTTATTCTTGGTTTAAATAGATGAGGTGAAGGAAAATATTGGCCCCATGTTTGCCGGTCCATCTTACATGCCAGCGCCCAAATATACGGTTACTATTAGCAGTTCTCTTCAAAGCGACGACGAACGAATCCAACCACAAAGATCACGAAGCTCACAAAGGACGCACAGAGCCAATCCAATTCTTTCCAAAAGGTATTTAGAGCATGCGAGAAGAGATAATCGTAATGGCTGCTAGAACCAAGAAGATACCGATAGCAAGAGCCAAGGCACTGAGTGAAAGGGGTGCCGAAGAGATCAATAAATCCGTCAAATCATCTGATACAGCAAGCTGCAGGCCATCTCTGCCTAAGATCAATGCTGATCAGATCAACGAGGATAACCTGACGAAAGAAGAAGAGATGGCAGCTATAATGAAGTTGAGTGAGATCTCTTTGCGTAAGTTCTTGGAAGACGAGCCTGATATCTACACCCTTGAAGACCTGAAAGTCAGATACAAATGAAAGACAAGATCATTGCTATTCCTTTTCCATTTACCGATCTGAAGGGTGCCAAAGTGAGGCCTGCCCTTGTGATTTATGAAGGGCATGAAGATGTCATTGTGGCATTTATCTCTTCAAAAATACCTGCTGAGCCATACAATGTCCATGTTCCCCTGACCAAGGAAATGCCCGGCTTCAAGCTCTCAGGGCTGAAAAGGGATTCCGTGATAAAGTTGAACAAGCTGGCAACAATAGATAAATCTCTGATTGAAGGCGAGTTTGGAGAGATCGATTCCGACCTCAAAAAGGAAGTTAGAAGGATATTGATAGAGATATTTGATCGCTAACATAACATCACTTATTGTCGGGATACCTTGGGGGCATTTGACCCAATTACCCTATCCTAAATCACATGACTTTCCCTTGACCGTCGCTGCACCGCTCGTGTTGTCTGAGTCCGACTTTGGCGACATCGAGCCGCCCACCGGGCCGGGCCTCGCGTCGGGGTGCCGCTCGGGCTCGGGGGCCCGCAAGCGCACGCTCGTGTCCGGTGCGGGAGGCCGGTCGGGCAGGGAGTGAGGGGGCACGTAGATCGAATGAGCAGCATTTCAGATTTGATTGGTCTTCTATCAATTCTCAGTCTGCGGTTACTATTAGCTGTGGTATTCTAAACGACGACCGACGAACCTAACCACAAAGGCACAAAGACTCTTCGTACAGAATATTGCGGGACAATTGACCCAATTAGCCTATCCTAAATCACATGACATCAATTGACCACTGCTGGCCCGCCCGTTGGCTGCCTCGGCGAGGGCGGGCTGCCCACCCGGGCCTCGCTCGTGGCGGCGTTGCTCGGGCTCGGGGGAGGCCGGATGAGCAGTGTTTCGGTTCGAATGGTTTGCAAGTAGCGTTCGGTCTGTGGTTACTATTATCTCCATCATGCTGACCGACAGCGAACGACTCCAACCACAAAGATCACGAAGCTCACAAAGGACGCACAAAGACTTTTGTGGGGACATTTGACCTATTGCCTATCCCAAGTCACGTGACAATCACTTGATCGCCGCGGGCTCGCCAGTGGGCTGCCTTGGTGGGGGCGGGCTAGCCCACCGGGCCGGGAGGCCGGATGAGCTGCGGGTGAGGGCTGGCAAGAGATCGGTATGAAGGGAGGAATCCATTTAACGAAACTCATTTTATTTAGTCTAGCACGAGTTGGAGCAGCCCCTCAATAGAATCCCGGACATCCTTTGGATTCATCCTGCGATACATGCTGATTGCATCGTTATCGTCGGGGATCTCCCGCAGCATTTCCACAAGGAATGGAAACTCATGGAGCCGCTCACCTAAATACAGAATATCCGTCTCTGTTCCCCCTGCAGCAGGGTAAAGGAGTGCGAGAATATCAGCACGGTCCTTGCGCAGCTTTCCTTGCTCCCATTCCTCGTCACTCGATGTTCCGTTCTGTATCCGGAATGACCGGTCCCATGCTGCCTTAAGCTTGAAAATCATAAGCAGTGTCCTTTCCGGGACAACCACTGGAAAACCTGTACCGATATCTCGTGCCGCAGTGCGACCGTCCAGGAGTGAGAACGGGCATTCCTCGCCCCTACCTTCAAACAAGTAGAGATCCTCACGCGAGCCGAAATCGATCAGGATCTTTCCTTCGTGGGCATTTTTCGCAATGGTAGTAGGGGCCATCTCATCCCGCTGAGGAACAAATCCGCGCTCATTCCTCAGGTACCACACAAGACTCTGCCGGGTTTTGCTATTGGTGACGAGATCGATATCTACCGATCCATACCATTTGTTGTAGCTGTATACCGCCCAGCCGCCGACGAGCACAGTGATAGGATATTTCTCATTCTTCTCCCTGGCATACACCCACCGAAATATCTCGATCAGCTCCTCTCGCGATGCACTTATGACCGTTCGTTGGGCGCTATAATTGGTCATAGATTTCCACCAGCTTTTGAGTTAAATCGCGGCCTGCATATCCGAGGCCCGCACAGTCGAGGAGCGATTGTGCAGGAGAGACAAGCCAGACGCCCTGCATGGAAAATATCCTGCGATCCTTGAACACATCACGGTCGGATGTATAGATCCGTGCGATGATTCCTCCATCGCTATGCACGTCAAACATTCCAGTAAGCTCAGCGATGTTTTTCTTTTCAAGATACAGGTATGCGGAATCATGCCTTGCGCTGTAGCCGGTGTAAATCTCGCCTGCAGTAAAACTGGTAAAAGCGCATGGAATTTGCTGCTCATCGCATACGAGGCAGATTTCCTGTGCGAGCGCAACTGGGCTATTGGCAGCTATTCGAATCTCCTGGGCCAAGAGCCTTTCGAACGGACGCTCCCATGCGATCCCGTTGAGAAGTTTGTTGATATCGGTAATCTCTGCATGGCCTCCGGTATCTGATACGATTCCCCTTGCAGCAAGAGCCCGCACGACCGCGTGAGTCCAACCGTAGGAGACCCCAGATCCGATTGCGATCTGCCGGATGGAAGCCGCCTTCACTTTGAGGAGATATGAGATAACCTGCCAGGACTTGGGAGATGTAAGTTTTACAGGCATGTTGCCGGGCTTATCATGGGCCTCTTCCATGTTCGCACCGGCTGGCAGCTTGATGAATCTGATGCCGATCTTTTCTGCGGCCTTCGCAACGTCCTTTGTTATCAGTTTTCCGGCGATGATGAATTCGATATTGTCGGTGCTGGTGCAGCTCGCATTCATGAGCAGTCTTAGCAGTCCGAGCTGCGAGAGTTCGTCGAGCCGCACGATCCGTTTGAGTTCGACTACATACGTTTTGCTGCTGTCTTCGATGATCAGGTCAAACTGAAGGGGATAGATGTCACTGAGCGTGCTCTCTTGCCTTATTACCGCATGCTCACTGAATCCAAGCTGTGTGCGGAGAAGGGTGATCAGATCAGAGTCGTAGGGAGAGACCTTCGTCATATTTCATATCGTTATTCACTGATAAGTTTATAAATCTATCAGTGATAGGTGATATCAGTATTTTGTGATAGGCAGATAAAGGTATCAGTGATAGCTTGCCGGGCTTTGGCGGCAGCGGGCTGCTCACCGGGCCGGCCCCTTGCTCCTGGCGGTGCCGCTCGGGCGTGCGGGGCCGGTCGGGCCTGTTGATCCGGTGGCGCATACCTCTGGCGAGGAGAGTGTTCGGGTGCTGGATTAGGAAAGCAAGGTCTTCTGTTTGTTATTAATATTGGCCGATAATTATGTCCATACTACTAACGGCTCACGCGAAGGCGCGAAGCCGCGAAGGCATGACAATCACTTGACCGCTGCTGGCCCGCTCGTTGGCTGCCTGGGGCCTGGCAGGCGGGCAGCTCCTCCGGGCCGGGCCTCGCTCCAGGCGTTGCCGCTCGGGCTCGGGTGCCCGCCAGCGCACGCTCGCGTCCGGGCGCAGGTGGCCGAATGAGCAATATTTCTGCTTGGCTCGGTCTCCATGCCAGTGCTCCGTCTGCGGTTACTATTAGCCTCTCTCTTCAAAGCGACGACGAACGAATCCAACCACAGAGCTCACAGAGTTCACAGAGGACGCACAGAGACTTTTTATCAGGAATATTGCGGGACATTTGACCCATCGCCTAATCCTGAATCACATGACAATTCCATGACCGCCGCTGGTCCGTTTATGGGCTGCCTTTGGCGAGGGCGGGCTGCCATCCGGAGCCGGGCCTCGCTCCAGGCGGTGCCGGTCGGGCTCGGGGGCCCGGCTGCGTGCGCTCGTGTGCGGGCGCAGGAGGCCGGTCGGGCCAGAGGTGAGGGGGCGCGTAGATCGAATGAGCAGCATTTCAGATCGGATTGGTCTTCTATCAATGCTCCGTCTGCAGTTACTATTAGCCGTGGTATTCTAAACGACGACAGACGAACCTAACCACAAAGGCACTAAGGCACAAAGACTTTTTGTCCGGGACATTTGACCTATTGCATATCCTAGTATCACGTGACAATCCCTTGACCGCCGCTGGCCCGCTCGTGAGCTGCCTTGGCGAGGGCGGGTTGCCCATCGGGCCGGGCCTCGCTCCTGGCGGTGCCGCTCGGGCTCGGGGTCTCGCCTGCGCGCTCGTGTCCGGGCGAGGGAGGCCATTAGGCTGAGGGTGAGAGGGGGACTGGATGACATCGGTACTTCAGTTCGGATTATAGATTCGATCTCGCCAAGCTCTTATAAGGCATGATGATACATGAAACCGATTCATGAGCCTGTGGCTCAATTAATACTGCCACCACTTTGAACTAATAGAGCGTTAATTATTCCGCGCACCTTATTTGATGAGAAAATTTGCATTAATATACTTGATAATTCATCTTCAGATTTTGCTAAAATATTTTGCGTGCCCCAAACATTGCCAATCTCGTCTTGTATATCTTTATCCAAGATAAACTTGACTGGGTACAATCTAAAATCATAAGCGACGGTAAAAATGCGAAAACTGTAATTATTAAGAACCGGTGCTGCTATTAAAAAATCATAAACGAATAATTGCAGATAGTCCTTAGAGATGTCATCTGCCTTATCGCTTAAAGATGATGCCAACTCTTCACCAGTTTTTGTTGCCAATTTGATTGTTGCGCCTAATTCGACTCGTTTATTTTTTGAGTCAGCTGCCATCACTCTAGCAGCACTGCTAACCCTGACTTCAGCCTCTACCAAGTTCTTCGTTTTGGCCCCCAAAATTGATGCCTGTTCTTGGAGGATACTTAAAGGAGCCTTTTGAGTAGCATTCCCTATATCATTGGGCCATAGATCTGCCATATATTTAACCTCTATATTAAGTCTAAAGCATTAATTTAAATAGTATTGGGAGGTGGTCTGAAGCTATATTAACATCAGGTATCCCATCAAATGATATAAATGAAGTGGTTCCATCAGAGGTCAATAATTCCAAATCATCATCGTTGAAGCGGTCCAATAAATCAGGACGAACCAGCACTTGATCAAAGATATACCAAAAATACTCATTGGGCTTTGAACTATAACGATAATAGGTCCCCATGGGGCCGCGTGTGGCATTGCCAAATAAGCGCCACATAGGGTTATAAAAGAACTGTGATTCCGTCTTTTGTACAATGCGTTTGCGTTTTCCTGCAATTCTTCGACTCATTACGGCATGCAATCCGAATGCTCCGATAACTCCCGTTTCAAAAGGGCTCATGTTAAGGTCCCCTACTAAAACGGTCCTATTATGACCTGCCTTGCTCTCAGCACCTGAGA
This sequence comes from Methanothrix sp., assembly GCA_037128175.1. Lineage (GTDB taxonomy): Archaea > Halobacteriota > Methanosarcinia > Methanotrichales > Methanotrichaceae > Methanothrix. Next base: position 40,434 of record JBAXWY010000017.1, on the reverse strand, counting down.
TTGAACGGACTAGAATTGGACAATATGAAGCTTGTTCATCTGAATCCCAATTGAATTTGCTGGGAAAATGAGTGACCGCTAAGAGAATTTTTGTTAGACCTGGAAGCTCCAGTTGCCTTATTGTTAGCCGATCATCTTCTTCTATCGGTTTAATAAAATTATCGGAGAATTTTGTGAATATTTGCACTTTCCTGCATAGGCTTTTTGAAGAATAATGGTACTGAGATCCATTTGAATCATTCAGCACCCTCAATAATACACCCGGATCTAACTCAGATTCGATCAGCATTATTACATCGACTTCATGGAGCTTTGCGAGATTTGCGACAAATTGTTCAAGAGGCTTTTTTTTAAGATTCCAAAAAAGAAACGTTACCATATACCAGCCCCATTTTACAGAATCAATACCATTCTTTTGCTCAGCAATACCAAATTTAGTCTTCTTTTGCTATTAAGATATAGTTATCGCCACCAAAAGTCAACTCGGTGAGTGTGAGAGTAAGTGCACTGGATGGTATTCGAATCCACGAACACCTTCGTGACCGGACTTTGAATCCAGCGCCTTAGGCCTGACTTGGCAACCCCCACAAAAGTGGCAGCCAATCTCATGAACCTGTGGCATTCGCATGCCCGCCTCCTGCTCAGGAATCGCCGCCAGTGCCTTCTTTCTTGCCGACCTCTTCCACCCTGGCCGCCACACCCCGCCGCTCCAGCTCCGCCAGCAGCTCCTCCATGGACACACCCCGCCCGCTCACGTGCGCGTGCTCGCACTCTCGCACCCGTCCGCCTGTGTAGCCGCTGCTCGTCGTCTCCACGCCGCAGATGGGGCTGCCCGCCACCCCCACGATGCAGAGGCTTGCGCCCTCGTTGGCAAGCATCTCTAAGATGTCCACGTACTGTTCGATCAGGTCGCGGCAGAAGCGGCGAAACAGGGACGTATCAAGCTGATTTGCCATGGGATTAAAGGAGCAATGCTTTTATGCAATGCATCCAAATGAAACACTGTGATAATATGGCGAACCAGACATCTAACGCTCCAAAATTTAACCCTGAAAATCCTATGCCATATGGCGGTACCACTGACATTCACGGCAATATCATCCAGGCAATTACAAGAGAGGAACAGGATGCAATGCTCGCCAAGGTAAGGAAAGCCTTCGGGAAGAAGAGATGACAGACATAACGTCGATGATCTATACAAGGTCGTCAGTTTTCTAAATCGCTGTGATGTTAAGTTTCGTCATCCAAACAGAGTTGTGGCAGAGATATGCTGCAATTTATACAGCGATGCCTGGCGAGACGATCGCATGAAGCCTACAGACCTTGTTCATTTAGGATATGCCCTGGCATATGAGGTGGACTATTTTATTACAAGCGACAGAGTCCTTAATGAGTACCGAATACCCGGAGAGTTCAAGCTCATAGTAATAACACCCGATGAGGCTATAAAGCAATTTCAATAAGTTGCCGGATCAGGCCTAGCTTAGCATTCCACGCCCGGCCCTCACTTTTTCCCGATCTCCTCAGCTGCAAAGGCCACCCCTCGCCGCTCCAGCTCCGCCAGCAGCTCCTCCATGAACACACCCCGTCCGGTCACGTGCGTGTGCTCGCACTCCCGCACCCTTCCGCCTGTGTAGCCGCTGCTCGTAGTAGCGACGCCGCAACTGGGACTGCCTGCCACTCCCAAAATGCGCAGCCGAGCGCCCTGGCGGGCCAGCATCTCTAAGAGGTCCGCGTAGTCTTCGATCAGGGCGCGGCAGAAGCGGCGGAACTGGGGCACATCGAGCTGGTTTTTGGTTACGGCCCATCGATCCAGGCCCAGGTAGAGTGCCTCCGGGCAAGGCAGCTGCACCGTGGGGCCCTCGGGCCGAAAAGGTACAGGTGCGAGCCCCTTCACTCGCGTCAGAGGGTTAAGCAGGCAGTGGGCGGCGACGGTGATATCTTTTGATTTGTCATCATCCCGGCATTTTGAAGAAAATGGCATGTGCATGAATCGAATTCTCTGTGCGTCCTTTGTGAGCTTCGTGATCTTTGTGGTTTGTATTCGTAGTCTTGTGGTTTAATTATCACGCTACGAATCTCATCATTTCTGCCACTGCTTGCTTTTGATATATTGATAGAACCTGATGCCGTCCATGTCGTCGTAGAAGATGATCTTCTCCGCTCGCTCCCCCACCTTGATCTTCAGAGTGTTGTTGTGAAACTCGTTCTCGTACAACACATCATCGATTACATCCAGGGGCACGGTCTGCACGCTGTCCCAGGCGATGCCCGGCCTCACAAAATGCACATTTTTGTCCGTGGTCACCAGATAGCCCAGTATCTTGTCCAGCATCCCCATCCTGACGATGGCCAGCATCTGCTGGGATGCCTTGCTTTCCAAGATAGCCGGAACGATCTGCACCAGCGTCTCGCCTGCCGCGGCCAGCTTCTTGGCCGTGCGGTTGAGCTTTTTGGGAACTTCTATTCCGCTCATTTCAATCGTATCAGTCATATTGATCTGCTTTAGGTTATGGTCGTTTCCTTTATGGTTTGGTTATTTGAGTGGAGATGTGAGATTAGTGCTTACTTCCACCATCACCACAAAGACACAAAGGCAAAAAGACGACCTAATATTTGAGTCATAGGCGTCTATTTGTGAGTGCTCTGTGATCTATGTGCCTTTTGCATTCTAAGTTACAATCTTTTCCAGGCAGTCTTTCTCAAGAGCTATGCGCACCTCGCGCGCCAGCCTGCGGCCCGTGGACATGTTGGTGCGCCAGAGGGCATTTCCGTAGGGATGCCCGACGGCCATGTGCACATTGGTGCCGCCGCCGATACGCGGAGCGACGTCGTAGATGTAGAAGTTGAGGTCCTTGTCCACACAGGTCTGCAGACAGAAGGGCCCGATGATGCCGGGGGAATAGTACTCCTGCGTCGCTTCCACATACTTCTCGGCCAGCACGAAGGCCTTCTCTAAAAGCGACTCGCGTAGCGTTGCCGAATTGTGGCCGCAGACCGTATACTCAGGGTTGCTCTGAGAATCGTTGAGGGTAAGCTGCTGGGGCGCGGGCAGTCGGCAGTGCCCGTCTAAAGATGTTTCGAAGCGCCAGTCTATGCCGATCAGCTCGATCTGCTTGCTGATGGGCGAGTAAAAGAAGTCCAAATTAAAAACGGGCCCTATGATGTAGCGTTCAATTCTGGCCAGCTCAATTCCGTCCTGATCGATCACATTCTGGCGCAAGAGCAGATCGGCCTTCTGGCAGTACTCCTCGTAGGAGGCGGCTGTGAAAAATCCCCTCTCCAGGGTTTTTACGGCATGAGGCAGCTTGACCATTACCAACTCTTTGATATCCTCCGCCTCGACTGGCTCGGGATAAGGCAGCCCTGCCTTCTCCAGTATCCAGTAATAATCCATCTTGTCGCCGCGTTCCTCAGAACGAAGCAAGTTTCGCGAGCCCAAGAGAGGCACCTGGAACTGATCCTCAACGGCATCAATACCGCAGTAAGAGGTAAACGACCGGTTGGGCACGAAAAGAGTGTTCTTCCTCTTGAGAATATCCTGGTTCTCCTGCTCTAAAATCTGCGAGAACTTTTTGAGCATCATGACCTCGTCGATCATGCCGTTCATAATTCTGCCCGATTTGTCCCGGTTGGCGCGGAAGTATTTGACATAAGGCTTCTCCCGCCCCTCCTGGCATACCGCCAGCGTCCTGAAATTCTCCTCCACTGCGCCGTCTGCCGTATCCAGGGCAGAATGGGATGCAATCATCCCGATTCGCAGATTATCGAGGTCGTATCCCCTCAAGACCTCTAAAACCTTGCTGCGATCCATCAAGTCAGAGCACCTCAAAATAATAACGTTGTTCCCTCATATTTCCATCCCGATTTATCAAGATGACCCCACGCCCACCAGGAGCTCGCCTTTGCCGTTGTCTACATTGTCACCGGCATACTTTTGGAAGGCCAGGCCATCGATCTGCACGATTTCCAATCTTTGAAAGCTGGGCAGAACCTTGGCCTCTCCTTTTACGGTTATAGTTCCTTTGCTCATCTCTGCGCCGGGCAGATAGGTGCTGCCGCCGATGAAGATTGTGCCGCCCTGATTGGCAGCTCCGGGAAAGTCGCCCGCATCGCCGCCGATGCGAATGCTGCCCCCGCAAAGATGCTCGCCCAGATATGCTCCTGCGCTGCCTTTTACCTCTATCTCTCCGCCGCGCATGCCGCACTTCTCGCCCCGGTATCCGCCGCCCAGGTAGTTTCCGGCATTTCCCATGACGACGACTTTTCCCCCGCGCATCTCCCTGGCCAGCCAGTCGTCGGCATTGCCGGCAATGCTCAAAAGGCCGCCTTTCATATTATTTCCGGCGTGCATCCCTACACTTCCCTGCACCTCGACCACTCCGGCGGTCATGCCTTCTCCTATTCTCTTTACCTGAGCAAAATCGCCCACTAGATTGATAGTCGTCTCCTCCGCAGTGGCCGGCGCATCATCGCCTTCTACTGTGAAGAGATCTGATAGCGTCTTTTGCCTATTTCCCTGCCAGACGACCAGGCTATTTATCTGGCTCAAGGTGAGGGGTGCAAATTTGTCGGTAGATATGTTTTCCGCCTCTACCGAGATGCGGAATGCGTTCTTAGGTACGATGGTGATGTTTCTCATTTAAGCCACCTCCGAGAGGATGGGCAGGCCGGCCCGAATTACTTTCGCATGGGGGAGATATGCATCCTGCACCGCGTAGTTGGCGATCTGAATGCTGTAGTACTTGGCGAACTTCTCCTCCAAATCAATCATGAGCCGGTCGGTGTCCGCCTGCGGCACTGCGGCATCCACCCAGAAGGTCCTGCCTGGCGGCGTAGCCAGGATCTGGCCCTCCTTGGATACGACGACTCCTCCCTTGATGGTGTACTTGGCATTAGCCAGGGCTTTCTTAACCAGGACATGATCCAGACTGGTGTCCACTTCCTCTGGCCGCAGGTCGTAGATGGACACATCACCGTCAGCGCCCGGTCCCAGGTGTCCCTTGTCCTCCAATCCCAGGACCCGTGCCGGCGCGGCGCGGGTCATGATGGCGATATCCGTCCAATCCAGCTCCCTCTCGATGCCCGCAAGTGTGGTGCGCTTAGGTACCTGCTCATGCAGCGTGGCCATCTCCAGATCCCTCTTGGGTTTGCTCATAAGTAATGTGATGACCTCAGGATAGTTCACAAAGGGGCTGCCGTTGGGATGGTCCGTGGTCATGAGCACCTTCCAGGGATCTTTGACCAGCAAGGCCAATTCCAGGCCAATGGCCCACTGTACGGCATTGACCAGCATCTTTCTGAAGTAGGCCATGGGCACGACACCGCTTGACTCTTCCAGCTCGATATCGTGATTAGACCACTTATTATGAGTGAGACGGGCATTGCCGTACTCCAGAGGGGCATCGGCGGTCATGGTGGTGGCGCTGCCGAAGAGCAGCTGCCCCATATCCATGGTGGCGTGGTTGTGGCAATTGAAGTAGTCCGCAATTGCCGGCGCCTTGGATTCGAAGTCCCGCCAGCTTGTTCCTCCGTAGGCGGAAAACTGCATGTGCGCCACGTGCACGACCTGTCTCATGCGGCTGGGCTTGATATCCTTTAACAGATCCAGTGTCTCGATAGCTGTGGTGTAGTTGCCGGGCTTTCCCAGGTTATTGAAGTGCAGATGAATGGAGTGAGGAAGGTTTAGCATCTCATTGGCCTTTGCCAGGCCCACGATGATCTCCGCCGGCGTTACATCGAAGTTTGGCACAATATCATTCTGGCTCTTGACATTGCCTCCAAAGCCCCAGGCCTCGCCTCCGCCGGGATTGACAATCTTCACGCCGTAGCCCCGGGCGGCCCGCAGGCCCCAGGCCACGTAAGCGGCCAGCTTTGTGAGGTCTTTGTCGCGCACAGACTCCATGACCTGCCAGTTGTTGCCAAAAAGCGTGAGTGCCCCCTTGTCAATGATGGGGATCTCCTCCAGCTCTTCATGGGTATGGCGCGCCTCAAGGATGGGCGTTGCCGCCTCGAAAGCAGTGGTGTAGCCCATGCGAGCGTAGCGGTAGCCCATGGCATAGCAGTTGGGAACGGTGTAGCCCGTCGAGGGCCTGCAGACGGCCGTTCGCGGCTCGGTGCCCAGTCGTGCATCATCGGGCCTCATAATCCGGCCGGTGTTCACCTTCTTGCCGGCAATGTGGGAGTGAGCATCGACGCCACCAGGCATGACCAAAAGGCCGCGTGCATCTATCTCTTCTCCTTTAGCCGCTTCGACCATTCTGCCTTTGTCAATAAAAAGGTCCATCTCATCGCCATAGATGCCGTTTGCCGGATCGTAGACAATTCCGCCTTTGATTATCATCTCTTTAAGCCCCCTCGTTTGCCGTCATTTGGCGCTGCTTATGCACGCTCTCCAGTATTCCCATAAGGATTTCTTCATCGCTGGGAAAGCTACTGTCCACCATCTTTCGGAGGCGCAAAGCCAGGCCGTCCATGCGATAGGCCGTGCCCTCTACCTCCACTCCGGCAATGGCGGAGGGAATCACCACATCGGAGAGAAGCGTCGTAGGATTCTCATAAGGATCGATCTGAATGACCGGGATACCGGCGAGGGCTTTTGCTGTGGCGCGAGGGAAGTTGGACACGGCATCTGCGGCTATGATCAGCGCCGCATCGACATCTCTTCGGGCCAGCAGATCGCAGGCAGACGTCTCGCCCGGATTGAAATAGGGCCCGCCTCTGGTGAAGTCTACAGACATGGGATAGCCGGAAGACCAGGCCAGGACCTGCCCGATTCCGCCGACATTATAGTGTCCGCGCATGGGCATGATCACAAATTTGCTATGGCTGTTCAGCTCCGCCACCAGGGATAGGGCATTGTCTATGTTCTTGTACCGGCCCCGGCTGTGAGTGATGCCCAGACCAAAGAAGATCGCCCCGAACTTGGCAGCTTTCAGCGTAGCTGCAATATCGGCCAGATCTGCCTTGGAAACGCCACCCACCTCGTCAGGCATGCTTTCACCTTTTCCGGCTACAAGCATGCGTAGCGCCGATATCACCTCATAATCAGAGCCGGGGCTGATCCGTATGAATTTGTCAGCATTCTTGGAGGTCTTGGTCTCGCGGACATCTACTACGATGATCTTTCGACCCTCGCGACCCTCTGGCGTGAATTTACCGCAGGAATTGGAAGAGTAGCGCAGAGAATGTCTGGGGTGAGCTTCCGCGGGATTGCAACCCCAGAATACGATTGTGTCGGCCCGGTTCTTTACCTGGCCTAAGGTTGCTCCGGGTAGCCCCTTCTCCTCGATGCCTATGACGGACGGCCCGTGGCAGACTGTGGCTGTGGAGTCGAGCACGCCGCCTACCTCCTCCGCCAGGAGGATGCCCTTCTTGGCAGCCTCGCATGACGTGGATGCCCAGCCGTACAGGAGGGGTTTGGCCGCAGCCAAAAGGATCTCGGCGGCTTTGTCGTATGCTTCCTGGAAGCTTACCGCCACCAGCACGCCGTTCTTTCGAATCATGGGGCTTTGTATTCGCGCGTGACCCATGATTTTGCTGGAGCCCAGACGGCAGGCGTGCCTGACCCTCTGAATCTTTCCATCTTCCACCTCCACATTAATATCGTCGCACAGGCAGCCGCAAAAAGAGCATACGGCATCTTTTATCATAATAGTTTCAGACATTACTCATGCCCCCAGGCCAAAGAAAAGCTCGCGAATATTAAGAACCGGTGAATTTGTCGCGGCCACTTCCACCTCTAATCCCTTAAAATGAGGCGTGCCGCATCCTCCTGTCTCCGTTCCCACCAATACATTGGCCCAGGGACCCATGGGTATGAATACCATACTATCCGGCAGCCCGGCATCCTTCTTAGCCGTGAGCACTACCTGGCCAAACTCGTTTTTGAGCAAAACGTTCTGTCCCTCGGACAACCCCAGCGATTTAAAATCCTTTTCAGATAAATGGCATATGGCTACTGCTTTAAAGAAATCAGTGGACATTTTGCTCTCGCATCCCGCCCCTTGGGCTAAAGTGCGCCCGGAGATCATGGTCGCCAACAATTCGCATCACCTAGCTGTTTCAGATCCCATTCCCTTAGCCGGTAATAAAATGTGCTGTTGTGATTTTATTATTTTTAAGCAGTATTTCCTCTTCCCTTGAATTTTTCAAGGCATTACTTTAATATACCTCATAATCATGAGAATACAGTCCACCGATATGGAGTTGAGTCTTTTGGCGGGCAGAGCTTGGAAGTTTGGAAACGATATAGATACGGATGCCATCATTCCCGGGCGTTATCTGGTTATTAATGATTCGCGGGAGCTGGCAGCTCATCTCTTCGAGGGCGTTCGCCCGGAGATGGCAGAAATGGTGGCCCAGGGCGACTATGTTGTGGCAGGGGAGAACTTCGGGTGCGGATCTTCCCGAGAGCATGCTCCCATAGCCATGAAGGGGGCGGGAGTGAAAGCAGTAGTTGCCAAATCCTTTGCCAGAATATTCTTTAGAAACTCCATCAACATCGGCCTGCCTCTGTTTATCTGCTCCGAGGAAGATAAGATCGCCGATGGTGCAGAAATAGAGATAGACATGATTGGTGGAGTGATTCACAACATATCTCGCAGTGAACACTACAAAACTACTCCTCTTCCCGATTTTCTCCAGGAGATTGTAGATGCGGGCGGACTCGTGGAATATACCAGGCGACAGGTGGCTAAGGTGACGACATGAATTATAAGGTACCAGTTATCCCAGGTGACGGCATAGGCCCGGAGATTATAGCCGAGGGCCAAAAAGTTTTGCAAGCGGCAGGAGATAAATACAACTTCTCTTTGGATTGGAAGGAATACACTCTTGGGGCGGAGCACTACCTGAAGACAGGAGAATTGGTGAGCGAAGAGACCCTAAAAGATCTGGGCCGCTTTCCTGCCATCTACCTGGGTGCCATCGGCGACCCGCGCGTGAAGCCGGGCATCCTGGAGAAGGGCGTATTGCTCACCATGCGCTTCTACTTTGATCAGTATGTGAATTTGCGGCCCGTTAAGCTCCTGGAGGGCGTCTGGACGCCCCTTAAGGATAAGACTCCCAAGGACATCGATTTCGTGGTGGTTCGCGAGAATACGGAGGACTTTTACATCGGCATAGGCAGTCGCGCACGCCGGGGCAAGAGCCACGCCGATTTTGAAATCAAGCGAAAGCTTTACAATATAAAATTCGGCCTGGATATCGATACCGATAGCGATGAGATCGGCTATCAGATCGGAGAGGTCAGCCGCGAGGGCTCTAAGCGGGTCATAAAATATGCCTTCGATCTGGCGGCATCGCGCCCCCGTCACCTTGTTGCTTCCGTGGACAAGGCCAATGTGTTAAGCGACATCTATGGCTTTTGGCGCGAGGTCTTCCTGGATGTTGCCAAAGGCTATCCACAGGTCAAACACGACTTCAACTTCGTGGATGCCATTACCATGTGGTTTGTCAAGAACCCGGAGTGGTTTGATGTCGTCGTCGCTCCCAACATGTTCGGAGATATTATCACCGATCTGGGGGCCATGATTCAGGGAGGTCTCGGCCTTGCGCCCGGCGCGAATCTGAATCCGGAAGGCACCAGCATGTTCGAGCCCATTCATGGCTCAGCCCCCAAATACAAGGGACTAAACAAGGTCAACCCAGTCGCCACCATCTGGTCAGGGGCGCTCTTGCTGGAGCATCTGGGCCAGCCCAAAGCTGCCGCAGATATAGTCTCTGCCATTGAGCGGAACTTATTTGAAGGCAGAATAAAGACCTATGACTTAGGAGGAAGCTCGACCACTTCCGAGGTTGGCTCGGAGATAGCTCGCCTAGTGGGACTTGTCTAAGTCCCACAAAGGAAAAAGCTTTTATGTGGGATGCTTTTATTCCTCACTCAGTGCAGCATGAAAGGCTTGAAGCATGTCAGGCAGCGGGGGCTCGTAGCTCAGTTAGGCAGAGCGTCTGGCTTTTAAATTTTTGTGTGAAGATACCAGGTGGTCGAGGGTTCAAATCCCCCCGAGCCCGTTTGGAGTTTCCTGGCCTGTTTGCTGCTCCTTCTCCAACAAGGTGGTTCGAGTGACCAAGTTTGCCGTAAAAGATCATGAAATGGTTCCGGAACATGTGCTGCTCACGCCGGAAGAGAGTGCCGAGGTGCTGAAGGGGTTCAACATTGTAGCTCCACAGCTACCTAAAATTCACGTAAATGACCCTGCGGCCAAAGAGATTGAAGCGAAAGTTGGCGATGTCATCAAGGTAATCCGAAAAAGTGCTACAGCTAAGCATTCGATCTTTTACCGGCTGGTAATCGATTAAAGGTGGTCTTTTGCTCGATAGAAATGTTCTTTATAGCTCCTATTTTACCAGGGACAAGTTGGTGCACCATCATATAAACTCATTCAATGATTTTATAGATAAGGGCCTGCAGAAGGTCATCGATGAAGTGAATATCATCGAGACCAATATCGAGAATACCTATGTCAAGCTGGGCAAGATCCGGGTGGCGAAGCCCATGGTGCGCGAAGCGGACGGCTCCATTGAAAGGCTCTACCCCAATGACGCCAGGCTTCGCAATTTGACCTATGCCTCTCCCATCAAGCTGGAGATGACCATAGTGGAAGGCGAGACAGAGAAGGATCTGGTGGAGGCGGACATAGGTACGCTGCCCATCATGCTCAACTCCAAGATCTGCAACCTTTCCGGCCTCACGGCAGAAGAGATGATCGCTTATGGCGAGGATCCATCTGACCCGGGCGGCTATTTCGTGGTCAACGGCTCAGAACGCGTCATCATGACGTTGGAAGACCTCGCGCCAAACAAAATTTTGGTTGAATACAACCAGCGCTATGATGAGAACATCGAGGTGTCCAAGGTCTTCAGCCAGAGACAGGGCTATCGCTCCCTGGTCATTGTAGAGCGCGGCCGTCGTTCCATCCTGGAGGTATCCTTCCCCTCAGTCTCGGGACGGCTCAACTTCGTGACACTGCTACGATCTCTGGGCATGGATACAGATATGGATATTGTGAAATCCGTATCAGACAATCCGGAGATCATCAAGTTCATGCTGGAAAACCTGGAGGAAGCCGAGGTCTCGACCAACGATGAGGCCCTGGAGAAGATCGGTGCGCGCGTAGCCGCCGGCCAGGCCAAGGAATACCAGAAAAAGAGGGCGACCTATGTACTGGATAGGTACCTTCTGCCGCATATCGGCGTGGAAGAGAAGGATCGCTATTCAAAGGCGCTCTTCCTCTCTCGCATGGCCGAAGCCTGCTTCGAGTTGGCACTGGAGCGTCGCGGAGAGGACGATAAGGATCATTACTCCAACAAGAGGCTGAAGCTCTCCGGTGATCTGATGGAGGATCTCTTCCGTGTGGCCTTCAACCGCTTGACCCGAGACATAAAATACCAGCTGGAGAGGGCCAGCATGAGGAACAGAGATCTTAATGTGGTGACCACGGTTCGCGCGGACGTCCTCACCGAGAGAATGATTCATCCCCTGGCCACAGGAAACTGGGTCGGGGGTAGGACAGGCGTCTCTCAGCTCCTGGATCGCACCGACTATATGGCCTCGCTCTCTCATCTGCGTCGCGTGATCTCGCCCCTCTCCCGGTCTCAACCGCACTTCGAGGCCAGAGATCTGCATGCTACCCAGTGGGGACGCATCTGTCCCTGCGAGACTCCGGAAGGGCCAAACTGTGGCCTGGTAAAGAACTTCGCCCAGGGTGTGGAGCTATCCAAGGGTGCAGACGATTCAGTTAACATCAAAAAGATATTGGTGGATTTAGGCGTGATTTCGGTAGGTGGTAATGTTGGCTGAAGCCTTGATTAGTGGCGCGCGAATTTACGTAAACGGCGAGATCGTAGGTCATCATGATGACCCCAAAACATTGGTCATGAATTTGCGTCGCCTGCGGCGTTCCGGCAGCATCAGCAGCCAGATGAATGTGGTCTATTTCGAGGACACCAATGAGATCTTCATGAACAACGACTCCGGCCGAGCCAGAAGGCCGCTCATTGTGGTGGAGAACGGAAAGGCGCAGGTCACCGAGGAGCATGTAACTAAGATAGAGAACGGCGAGATGACTTTTGCCGATCTTGTGTCAGGCGGCCTGGTGGAGTATCTGGATGCTGAGGAGGAAGAGAACACCCTCATTGCCATCTGGGAAGAAGATATCAAACCCGATCACACTCATCTGGAGCTGGATCCCTCGCTGATTTTGGGCATCGCGGCGGGCCTTGTGCCCTATCCGGAGCATAACGCCAGCCCCAGAAATACCATGGGCGCAGGAATGGTCAAGCAATGCCTGGGGATGTCCACCGCCAATATGAGGCTGCGGCCTGATACACGCGGCCATTACCTGAACAGTCCGCAAAGAGGCATAGTCCGGACCAAGACCTCGGCTGCCGTGGGCTTTGAAGAGAGGCCGGCGGGACAAAATTTCGTGGTGGCAGTACTCGCTTATGAAGGATATAACATTGAAGATGCTTTGGTCATGAACCGCGGCTCCATCGAGCGTGGTCTCGCTAGAAGCCACTTCTTTCGCGTCTCTGAAGCCGAGGAGCGGAAATATCCCGGCGGCCAGGAGGACAAGTTCGAGATTCCTGACGTAGAAGTTCGGGGTGCGCGAGGCAGTGAGGCTTACGATCAGCTGGACTCAGATGGGCTTGTGAACCCGAATGCCTATGTGGGCCCCAATGATGTGCTCATCGGCAAGACCAGTCCTCCCCGGTTTTTGGAGGAGCCTTCCGAGTTCGGCCTGACGCCCCAGCAGAGGCGCGAGACATCCGTAACCATGCGTTCCAATGAGATGGGTGTGGTGGATATGGTCATCCTCACCGAGTCCTCCAACGGCAACCGCCTGGCCAAGGTCAAGAGCCGGGACCAGCGCATTCCGGAATTGGGCGACAAATTCGCCTCCCGACACGGCCAAAAAGGCGTGATAGGATTGATTGTGCCACAGGAGGATATGCCCTTCACGGAATCGGGTATAGTGCCCGACCTGCTGCTTAATCCTCATGCTATCCCCTCCCGTATGACTGTGGGCCACGTCCTGGAGATGATCGGAGGAAAGGTCGGATCTCTCGAGGGCAGGTTCGTTGATGCCACCGCCTTTTTGGGCGAGAACGAGCCGGATTTGCGCGGCGCTTTGAAGAAGTTCGGTTTCTCCCATACCGGTCGCGAAATACTTTACAATGGATCCACGGGAGAACAGATCATGGCAGATCTCTTTGTGGGAGTGATCCTCTATCAGAAGCTCTATCACATGGTCACCGGCAAGATGCATGCCCGGTCCCGGGGACCGGTGCAGGTCTTGACCCGTCAGCCAACAGAAGGCCGTGCTCGCGAGGGTGGCCTGAGATTTGGTGAGATGGAGAGAGATGTGCTCATAGCTCATGGCGCGGCACTGGCTCTCAAAGAACGTCTGGTAGATGAGTCGGATAAAGTGACAGAGCTTGTTTGCACCCACTGTGGCATGATCGCTATCCACGATCGACGCAGAAATGCGGACTTCTGCCCGACCTGCGGCGCAGATACTGAGATCTACCCCGTGGAGATGAGCTATGCCTTCAAGCTGCTGCTCGACGAGATCAAATCATTAGGTGTAGCGCCGCGACTGATCCTGGAAGACGCGGTTTAGGTGGAAATATGACGGTTCCCAAGAGAATTGGCAAGATCCGCTTCGGCCTCATCTCCCCACAAGAGTTCCGGAAGATGAGCGTGGTAAAGATCATTACCGCAGATACATACGACGACGATGGTTTTCCTATTGAAATGGGCCTTATGGACCCTCGGCTTGGTGTCATCGATCCAGGGCTGCGCTGTCGATCCTGCGGCGGTCGGCCCGGGGAATGTCCCGGACACTTCGGCCATATCGACTTAATTGCCCCCGTAATTCACGTGGGATTCGCTAAATTAATCAGAAAAGTGCTGCGGGCCATCTGCAGGGATTGCTCGCGTCTCATGCTCAAGGAAAATGAGAAGAATATGTACCTGGGGCAGATCCAGGAACTGGAACGACTGGGTCAAATGACTGACGACACAGTCAATAAGGTCTTCAGCGAGGCGCGAAAGAACAAGACCTGCCCCTACTGCGGGGCACCCCAGAAGGATATCAAGTTCGAGCGCCCCCTCTCTTACATCGAAGACGGCCACAAGCTCACGGCGTCGGACATTCGCGACAGATTCGAGAAGGTCCCTGATGACGATATCCAGGTCATGGGCATGAATCCAGCGACGGCGCGCCCGGAATGGATCATCTTAACGGTACTGCCTGTGCCGCCCGTTACCATGCGCCCCTCCATCACCCTGGAGTCCGGTCAAAGGAGCGAGGATGATCTCACGCATAAGCTGGTGGACATCATCAGGATCAACCAGCGCTTCCAGGAGAACCGTGAGGCAGGCGCACCCCAACTGATCATTGAGGATCTGTGGGAGCTTTTGCAGTATCATGTCACCACATTCCTGGACAATACCGTATCCGGCGTGCCGCCCGCCCGTCATCGCAGCGGCCGGCCATTAAAAACGCTCTCCCAGAGGCTGAAAGGCAAGGAAGGACGTTTCCGAGGATCGCTCTCCGGCAAGCGCGTCAACTTCAGCGCCAGGACGGTCATATCACCCGACCCCAATCTCAGCATTGGCGAGGTCGGCGTGCCCATGGAGATAGCCATGGAGCTGTCCGTGCCCATGATTGCTAACGCCCGAAACATGGAGATTGTGAAGACCTTTGTGCGGCGCGGACCCGATCGCCATCCAGGCGTGAATTATGCCACCCGGCCCGACCAGAGGCGCGTCAAGGTCACAGAAAAGAACTGCGAGGAGGTGGCCGAGCAGATCGACGTCGGATGGAAGATCGACAGACAACTGGCCGACGGCGATATCGTCCTCTTCAACCGCCAGCCCTCCCTGCATAGAATGTCCATCATGTCCCATCGCGTCAAGGTCATGCCCTACAAGACCTTCCGGCTCAACCCGGCCGTCTGCCCTCCCTACAACGCAGACTTTGACGGGGATGAGATGAACATGCACGTGCCTCAAACCGAAGAGGCGCGCGCCGAGGCCGAGATTCTCATGCGCGTGCAGGAGAACATTCTCTCGCCCAGATTCGGCGGTCCCATCATCGGCGGCATACACGACTACGTGACCGGCTCATTCCTGCTCACCCATGGCAGAAAGCCCATCGACCGGCGCGGTGTAATGGAGCTTCTCAAGAAGTTCGATATATCCGAGCTGCCCGAGCCTGAGGGCGTGGCGGACGGCAAGCCCTACTGGACGGGAAAGCAGGTATTCAGTCTCGTCCTGCCGCGGGGCCTGGACCTCTCCTTTAAAGCAGATTTCTGCTACAACTGCGATGTCTGCAAAGGCGTGGATTGCGAGAACGATGCCTTTGTGGTAATTGTTGACGGCCAGCTCTTGAAAGGCACCATAGATGCCGAGGCCATTGGCGCCTTCAAAGGCAAGATAACAGACAGGATAATAAAGGAGTACAGTCCCTCCGTAGCGAGCGACTTCTTAGATAGAATGACGCTACTCGCACTACGAGGCATCATGCATGAGGGATTCTCCTTCGGCATAGATGATGAAGACATCCCCAAGGCCGCCGTGGATCAGATTGAGGAGACGACTAGAACGGCTCGCGAGAAGAGCCGGCAGCTCATCGCGGCCTATAATGCCGGCGAGCTGGAGCCACTGCCCGGTCGTACGCTCGATGAAACCCTGGAGATGAGAATCATGCAGACACTGGGCAAGGCCAGGGATATGGCAGGCAAGATTGCCGGCCGTCACCTGGGCCTGGACAACTCCGGTGTGGTCATGGCAGTGAGCGGAGCGCGCGGCAGCATGCTCAACCTCACCCAGATGGCGGCATGTGTCGGCCAGCAGTCGGTGCGTGGCGAGCGTATCATGCGTGGCTATGCCGGCAGAACGCTTCCCCACTTCCGACCAGGAGACCTGGGTGCAGAGGCCCACGGCTTTGTGGAGTCAAGCTACAAAGGCGGCCTCAATCCCACAGAGTTCTTCTTCCACGCCATCGGTGGTCGCGAGGGTCTGGTGGATACAGCCATCAGAACATCCCAGAGCGGCTACTTGCAGCGCCGGCTGGTAAATGCTCTGCAGGACCTGGAGGTCAGGTACGACGGCACAGTCAAGGAGACGAGGGGCATGATTGTCCAGTTCCAGTACGGCGAAGACGGCGTGGATGCATCCAGGCGAGACTACGCCAGTACAGATAACGTCAAGCGCATCATCAAGAGTGTGCTGAAGAAGGAGTCGGCATGATCCTCACAGAAAAAGATATCACAGATAGGCTAGTGGGGCTTGACCTTCCCCCGAGCATCAAGGAAGCAATACAAAACGGGCTGAAAGGAGTGACCGTAAGCTCAGAGCAACTGGCGGATATCACATCCCAGGTGGCTTCCGACTACGAGCACTCTAAAGTGGAGCCATGCGAGGCGGTAGGCGTGGTCGCGGCGCAGTCCATTGGTGAGCCCGGCACACAGATGACCATGCGTACCTTCCACTACGCCGGCGTGGCCGAGATCAACGTAACCCTGGGTTTGCCCCGGCTCATCGAGATTGTGGATGCGAGAAAAATCCCCTCGACACCCACCATGACCATAAAGCTTAATCAGGATTATGCCCACGATCGTGACCTGGCAAGAGAAGTGGCCTGGGCCATAGAGTCCTCTTCCATCCTCCACCTGGGATCCATAGCCACCGATCTGGCGGAGATGAATGTGATCATTGAGCTGAATCCCAGCGCATTGGAGCAGCGCAAGATCACCGCCGAAGAGGTCGCTTCCCGGCTGAAAGAGGAAACCGGTCTTAATGTGGATCAAAAAGAGAATCTGCTGGTGATGATCCCCAAGGAGCCCTCTTACAGGGAACTGCTACAACTGGTAGAGAAGATCAAGAGGCTATCGCTCAAAGGCGTAGAGGGCATCAAACGCGTCGTCATCCGCAAAGAAGGCGATGAGTACATCCTCTACACGGAAGGCTCTTCGATCAAAAAGGTTATGCAGTTTGAGGGAGTGGACCCCACCCGCATCAAGACCAACAATATAAGTGAGATCGGAGAGGTGCTGGGCATTGAGGCGGCACGAAATGCCATCATCAATGAAGCCACGGACACGCTACGCGAACAGGGTCTCTCTGTAGACGTGCGGCATATCATGTTGGTGGCGGACATCATGACCGTGGACGGAGAGCTGAAACAGATCGGGCGGCACGGCGTCTCGGGCGAGAAGGCCAGCGTGCTGGCCAGAGCCGCCTTCGAGGTCACCGTCAATCATATACTGGATGCGGCCATTCGCGGGGATGTAGACGATCTCAAAGGTGTGACGGAAAACGTAATCGTGGGCCAGCCCATACAGCTTGGCACAGGTGACGTTACCCTGGTGGCAATCAAGAGATGAGGTAATAACGATGATAAACGTAGATAGAGCTCTAAGAAGTTCCATCAGAACCGGAAAAGTGGTGCTAGGATCGAATAGGACCGTTGAAACAGGACTTGGCGGACAGGCTAAACTCATAGTGTTCGCTCTAGATTGTCCTGCGGATGTAAGGATGAAACTGGAGACCATGGACCTTCCAGTCTACGGTTACCAGGGGTTAGGCAAGGACCTCGGATCTGCCTGCGGGAAACCCTTCTCCGTGGCCGCCTTGGCCATCATCGAGCCAGGTGACTCGGAGATAATGGCACTGCAGCGCGAGATCCGGGGTGTTGAGGCATGAGTGAGTTTAAGCTCACCACCGAAGGAATCAGATATATTGCTTTGTTCGAGAGCTTGACTGGCGGCATGGCCAGGGATTGCGTCGTGGATGCGGAGAACGAACGCATCATTTTTGTCATAAAAAAAGGAGATATGGGCGCAGCCATAGGCCGAAAGGGCTCGAACATCAACCGGGTTAAGAAGTCGGTAGGAAAGCAGATCGAGATCGTCGAGTACAGTGACGATGTAAAGGAATTTTTGGAGAACCTCTTCCAGCCGGCTGCCATAAAGAATGTCACGGTCGTGGACAAGAATAATAAGCGATTGGCTTATGTAGAGGTAGCAAATAAAGATAAAGGCATTGCCATCGGCAGAGATGGCCGAAACATATTAAAAGCCAAGATGCTTGCGCAGAGGCATCACGGCGTTGATGATATCATAATTCAATAGCGAATTGTTGCGATTTACTCAAGGTGAAATAAAATGGGAAATGGAATCTATGCCGCCAGGAAACTGGAGAGTGATAGGAAAGCGCTCCGGTGGAGCGATCCTAAGTATATCCGAAGGATGTCGGGGAGCAAGATGAAGGCTGACCCCCTGGGCGGAGCGCCCATGGGAAGGGGAATAGTTCTCGAGAAGGTCGGAATTGAGGCTAAGCAGCCCAACTCAGCCATAAGAAAAGCTGTGCGCATACAGCTCATCAAAAATGGTCGTCAGGTTACGGCTTTTGCTCCGGGCGATGGAGCCATCGGATTCATAGATGAACATGACGAGGTCACTGTCGATCGTATCGGCGGGCGTCAGGGACGATCCATGGGAGATATCCCTGGAGTCAGATTCAAGGTTATCGCTGTCAATAATGTCTCCCTTCTGGAGCTTGTGCGGGGGAGAAAGGAAAAGCCGGTGAGATGATTTAAATGAAGCTATTCGGCAAGTGGGATCCGGCTGAGGTCGAGGTTACAGACCCAAGCGTAAAGGGCTATATGAACCTGGCATCCAAGTCCGTCATTCATTCCGGCGGCAAGCATGCCAAGCAGCAGTTCAAGAAGTCTGAGCAGCACATCGTGGAGCGCCTGGTAAACAAGATGATGAGAACGGAGAAGAACACGGGCAAGAAGCTCAAGGCCTACGGCATAGTCGAGAAAGCGTTTGACATAGTTGCCAGGAAGACCAAGGAGAACCCGCTATCCGTTCTGGCCAAGGCCATAGCCAATGCAGGCCCTCGCGAAGAGGTTGTTCGACTCAAGTACGGCGGCATAACTGTGCCCAAAGCCGTGGATACATCTCCACAGAGGCGGGTGGATACCGCTCTCATGTTCCTGACCAAGGGCGCATACAATGCCTCCTTTAAGAAGGCCAAGAAGGCTGACGCCGCTCTGGCGGACGAGATCATATCCGCAGCCAACCGTGATGTCAAGAGCTACGCCATCAACCACAGAGACAGTGTGGAGCGCGTGGCAAAAGCGGCGAGATAAGCTGCTTTTATTTATCTTTTTTTGATGCAATAAGTTGCAAATTTCATTGCCTCTGTTGAGCATTTTTGGTTTGGCATTGACAAACATGGATCTTTTGGAGATCTGACTTACATTTTATGTTGAGATGTTTTATTTAACGCAACACATAAATACTAGTATTTATAAAAAATGTTTTGAAATCCAAGCCATCGTTTGGTGTGAGGGTTTGAGCCATTGTGGATCATGGAAGTTCCACATTCAGGGCATTGTGGCGGAGTAACCAAACGGAATATTCCTCCGGGGGTATACTCGTAGTCATCGGAGTACCTATCAAAGAGGGCAGCCAGTTGTTCACCTAACGGAAAATTCATTAGTTTAAATTATATTTATGTAATTGGATGGTCACACAGGATATATTTGGTTGGAAGATTAAATATCTTTCAGTATATATATCACGCATTCACCTCATCACTAGAATCCTAGAATATGTCCACAAAATCCCATAAGGTATGTAAAATGCTGAAATATTCATCTCAATTAAATATACCTTAAAATCAGCGGCAGCATCAGCACCCCCATTGCATGCGTCCTGTGGATTCCCGCTATGGGCGAAATTATGCCCACCACGGTGGACAGGAAGAATATGAACAGCCCGAAGAGCCCCGTGAAAGCATAGGTCATGGCCACCAAAAAGACCAGCACCCCCAGGCAGAGCAGCCGGTAGTTGAGCCGGGATATGGCCTGCCCGGCCAGGCGTGCCGCGCCGATGCAGGCTAAATAGGACGCCGCCGCCACTATTACTACTATTATTATCATCTGGATTAGTGTGCTCTGGTCGAGAGCCATAAGCTCCTGGATAGCCGCTGCCGCGCCGCTCCTGGGCTTGTCGATCACATAAAGTGCCACCAGCGAGAAGAGGGCGTTGGCGGTGTTCACTCCGGCAATGGAAACCAGGAACTCTTCCGGGCCGGGGGCCGCACCCAGGCGCGCCGTGATCGCGGCAACGGAAGGCGAGACGCCGGGGATCCAGGCCACTACCGATCCCCCCAGGCCGCCGGAGAAGACCGCTTTGGCCAGGGCGCTGGAGGTGAGCTTGATCTTGCTCTCCTTCTGTTCCGGAATCTTCGTTTCTGTGGAAAGGCTGAGCAGGAGAGAGGAAGCGCCGAAGATGCCGGACAGGAGGGGCAAGAGCACCTGTGGCCCCAGGCCCAAAGGCGAGCTTGCCAGGTTTTCATGATCAAAGGCGAATGTGCCGAGAAGGCCGCTGGTCAGGAAGAGCAATGCTGCTATGGCTTTGTACTTGTAATGCACCCAGGAGCCCTGCCCCTCGATCCAGGGACCTCTCTCCGACTTGATCATCATGAGGGCGATGGCTAAAAGCAGAATGCCCACATATTTTGTGAGGTAATCGTTGTAGCTCGATACGATCCAGGAGAGCGGGATGATCAAAAAAATAGCAAACAGCACTGAACCCGCACTGCCCAGAGCCGAGAGCCGCACCGCTTCGATGCCTCGCCCCTCCAGCATGAGCCGCTGGCCGGGCAGAACGGTCAAGGCCGTCTCGGAATCGGGCGCGCCCAAAAAGATGGCAGGAATGGCATCAAAGAACGTCTGAGAGATGCTGGCGGAAAGAATGATCGAGGCCATTTGAAAGGGCGAAAGACCCATGGCTAACAGCTGTGGCGAGATGGCCAGCAGCATGGCGGCAAAGTTGTTCAGATGCAGGCCTGGGGTAAGGCCGCTCATGATTCCCAGAGCAAAGCCAAAAGCTATGCAGGCGGGGAGGAGGATGTCGATCATTTTACTTCACTGTATTTTTCTTACAGTACATTAATATCTTACTTTTGGTTAGTACTTTAAATCCGCAACTGATCTATCTACCTTAGAGCTTACTTCCAATACAGAAATTCTTATGCTGCCTCGCGTCGCCTTTGGAAAACCCTTAAATACTGGCACATTGTCGATCTAAATATTCCGCACAGGGATAATGATGCCCTGGGCGCATGAACCAAATGACAGGTTCGAACGCGCGCATTTCACGCGTGAGTCGGTCCGATTGGGGCCGTGCGGAGGATAAAAAATGGCATTTGAAAAGACAAATCCAAGGATAGTCCGTCTTATCGGTGAACTTAAGGCGGCCAATCGCGAAACGGGCGCACCCCTCTGGCGCGATATCGCCAAGAGACTGGAGAAGCCCAGTCGCAACTACGCTGCTGTAAACCTCAGCAAGATCAATAGGCATACCCAGCCTAACGATACTGTACTCGTGGCCGGAAAAGTGCTGGCCTCCGGCGATCTGGAACACAGTGTTACCGTGGCAGCTTTTAATTTTAGCAGCCAGGCATTGTCCAAGATCCAAGCAGCAGGCGGGAAATGTCTGACTATTGAGAAGCTGATGGCTGAGCATCCCAAGGGATCGGGCATAAAGATTTTGAGGTGAAGCAATGATCGTAGTAGATGCAACTGGATTGGTCCTGGGACGCCTGGCGAGCGTAACCGCCAAGAATCTCCTGGCAGGCGAAGAGGTCAAAATCGTCAATGCCGAGAAAGCACTCGTTACCGGTGGAAAAGATTCCATTTTCATTGAGTATGGTCAGACAAGGGACCGTGGCCATAAAGAGAGAGGCCCTTACTTTCCCCGGCGGCCAGAAATGATACTCAAGAGGACTGTACGTGGCATGCTTCCCTACAAGATGAGGCGGGGAAGAGATGCATTCTCCCGGCTGCGGATATATGTGGGCATACCCAGAGAGTTGAAGGGAATGCCATTAGAGCAACCAGCCGCTGCTAAGATGAGGACCGCGAGCAATAACAAATATATTGAGCTTGGGGCCTTGAGCCGAAGACTCGGCGCAAACTTCTGAAGGATTCCCTATGAAGATAATTAATACCTCAGGTAAGAAGAAGACGGCAACTGCAAGGGCCACTTTAAAAGATGGAAAGGGCGTTGTGCGCATTAACAAGGTGCCCTTAGAGATTTATGAGCCCCGCCTTGCCAGACTCAAGATTCAAGAACCCGTTCAGATCGCAGGAGATCTGATAAAAACAATGAATATCGATGTCGTTGTCGCTGGCGGCGGTACCATGGGCCAAACGGATGCCGTAAGAACGGCCATCGCCAAGGGTATTGTGGAGTGGACCGGCGATACCGGACTGAAAGAAGCTTACTCCGAGTACGATCGAAATCTCCTCGTCAGCGATCACCGGCACAAAGAGAGGAAAAAGTTCGGCGGACTTGGTGCCAGGTCTAAGTACCAAAAGTCCTACAGGTGAAACTGCTTGATTCCAGTCAGGTGTTATTCCTGCGGCAAAGTGGTCTCTCATGTCTGGGAGGAATACCGGGAGCGCATCAAGACCGAGCCTCCCGGCAAAGTCTTGGATGACCTGGGAATAGACAAATACTGCTGCAGGCGCATGCTTCTCTCTCATGTGGAGATCGTGAACACGCTTAGGCGGTACCAGTAGAAGGGGTTGTAGGGTAGCCTGGTCCATCCTACAGCGTTCGGGACGCTGTGACCTGAGTTCGAATCTCAGCAACCCCATCATACTCTTCCTTTTGAGGTGGCTATTTGAAGGGCGAGAAATATACAAGATATGAACGTGCGCGCATCGTAGGAGCACGGGCTTTGCAAGTTTTCATGGGCGCTCCAGTGTTGATCGATACCAGTAATACCGACCCTCTCGAAATAGCGCTTGAAGAGATGAAACTGGGCGTAATTCCCATCACCGTAAAACGCGATCGATTAGGTAGGTGAATTAGTTGGTAGAAGATGAGGTGATAACGGTAGCGGGAGAATACGAGACTCTCATACCAATCGACGAGTACTTGGCTGCCGGCGTGCATATTGGTACTCAGCAGAAGACGAATAACATGATGCCCTACATTTACAGGGTGAGGACAGACGGGCTTTACGTGCTGGATGTCCAGTCCACGGACAAGCGCATCCGGCTGGCTGCCAAGTTCCTGGCAAAATACGATCCGGCAAATATATTAGTTGTATCTGCCAGACAGTATGGCCAGAGGCCGGCCACCATGTTCGCCAAGGCTATAGGCTCCAACGCCAACGTGGGTCGATTTGTGCCCAATACCCTGACAAATCCGGCCTTCCGGGGCTTCATGGAGCCCGATGTGCTCATAACTACAGATCCCAGCGGCGACGCCCAGGCGGTCAACGAGGCTGTGGATATTGGCATACCGGTAATCGCCCTTTGCGATACAAACAACATGACCTCCAATGTTGACCTGGTCATACCCACCAACAACAAAGGCAGAAAAGCTCTAACGCTTATCTACTGGCTCTTGGCCCGTCAGGTGCTGCGCGAGCGGGGCGAAGAGGATCGATTCAAATACACTATCTCAGACTTCGAGATGGAGTTTTGATCCATGCGGCTTCCGGCTGTTGCAGGTCAGTTCTATCCGGGTAGCGGAGAGGAGCTAGAGCATCAGCTGGACGACATGCTGCATCCTGAAAAAGAGATTTTGTGTCAGGGCGCAGTGGTCCCGCATGCCGGATACATCTATTCGGGGCAAGTTGCAGCAAAAGTCTATTCTCGTCTGCCTAAAGTGGAGACCTATGTTATCATAGGGCCCAATCATCACGGCCTTGGCTCTCCGGTGGCACTCTCTCGTGACTCGTGGAGAACGCCTCTGGGCGATGTCGAGCCGGATCTGGAGCTGGCTGATGCCTTGGCCGGCAGCATTATCGATCATGATGAGACGGCACACTGCCGCGAGCACTCTATTGAAGTTCAGATCCCTTTTCTTCAGAAGCGATTTCAGGGGTTCAAGATACTTCCCATCTTGATGGGATTGCAGGATGAGCAAACCGCGCTAGAGGTCGGGCAGGCGCTTTCGCGGGCCGTGCAGAAGCTTAAACGTAGCTGCATCGTGATTGCCAGCAGCGACTTCACCCACTATGAGCCCCAAGAGACTGCCAGGAAGGTGGACGCAAAGCTCCTGGAGGCCATTTTAAATATGGATGTTCCAGAGCTTTACGAGAGAGTGTATCGCTACAGTGCCACAGCATGCGGCTATGGCCCGATAGCGGCAACTATCACGGCCGCCACCGTTGCCCTGGGAGCTAAAGCCGGTCAGCTGCTTGCCTATGCTACCAGTGGAGACGTGAGCGGCGACTACAGCCAGGTAGTCGGGTACGCAGCGATTGCTTTTTCCTGAGGAGGCCCTTTATTGACTACGGCATCGGCTCCCGGCAAGATAATCCTTTTCGGAGAGCATGCCGTCGTTTCTGGAGTAACCGCTCTTGGCGGTGCCATAGACCTGCGAGCAAAAGTCACCGTGCAAGACCTGTCCGGCAGCGTGCTCATAAAGACGAAGGAGCTTACCTTACAAGGATTCTCCTTGGATCTGACAAGCGGTCGGCTCGAATCAGCCCAGGCGGCACATGCTACCAGATATATCTCTGCCGTGCTCAGAGAATTTGACGTCAAAGATATTCAGGTTTGCATTGATTCCAGCCTGCCGCTGGCAGCCGGACTGGGATCATCGGCTTGTATCGTGGTGGCCGCAGTGGCTGCCATAAGCGCGCACCATGGGCTTTGCCTCTCTCTAAGGGAGATCGCAGAAATTTCCTATCGCCTGGAAAAAAAGGTTCAACAGGGACTGGGAAGCCCTATGGACACGGCTTTGGCAACTTACGGAGGCTATCTGCAAATCTCCCAGGATATTAAGCCCATTGATCTACCACCACTTGAGATGGTAGTTGGATATACAAAAATGCCTCACGATACAAAGTCAGAGGTCGAGAAGGTGCAAGACCTGAAAAAACGTTACTTTGACCTGGTCGATCCCATATTTCAGGCCATAGGGGCCCTTTCGGAGAAGGCTGTCCCCCTCATCCGAGAGCATAACCACGCGGATCTGGGCCGGCTGATGAACGTCAATCACGGCCTCCTGATGGCTTTGGGCGTCAGCTCCCGGGAGCTGGACGAACTGGTTTATGCGGCGACTGGCGCAGGTGGGGCGTTCGGCGCCAAGCTTACCGGAGCCGGGGGCGGAGGCTGCATGATTGCCCTACCAGGGCACGCAGGCGTAGATGCACTTATGGTGGCTTTAAGACAGGCGAGAGGAGTTCCGTTTAAGGTTGTGACAGGCTGTGAGGGTGTGCGGCTGGAGGGCGACTTGTGACTAAGGTTCTAAAGATCGGGGGAAGCATTTTGACCGATAAGAGCAGGGAACTTACGGCACGCCCGGACGAGATCAGGCGCGTGGCCGAAGAGATCGCATCCTGCCCAGATGATGTGGTGCTCGTGCACGGGGCCGGCTCTTTTGGACACTTTCCTGCTAAAAAATATGGTCTGCCCCATGAATTCAGTCGGCAGGGATTGAGAGTGACTCATAGCTGTGTGGCAAAGCTGTGTGAAAAGGTCGTGGAGGCACTGAGCTTGGCCGGCGTCGAATGCCTGCCGGTTCATCCCCTCTCCTGCCTTCTCCTTCGGGATGGCAGAATCGACAGCTTTTTTATGGAGCCTATCAAAGAGATGCTAAAGAACGGCATCATGCCTGTGCTACACGGTGATGTGGCAATGGACGCTACAAGGAAAGCGGGGATCGTTTCCGGGGATCAGCTTGTGCCCTATCTCGCCAAAGCTCTTGCAGCCGAGATTGTAGCAATGGGATTCGATAAGGATGGTGTGCTTGTCTCGGGTCGCACCCTCCCGATGGTTACGAGACAGATGCTTCCTGAGATTGAATCTGCCTTGGGCGGAAGCGCCGGGGTGGATGTGACTGGCGGCATGAAGGAAAAGCTGCTTGAATTGCTGTCTCTGGCGGACGAGGGAATAGAATCCCTCATCTTCAACGCCGCCGATGGGGGCAGCATAGAAAAGATCTTGAAGGGCGAATCTGTTGGAACAAGAGTTACGAGGTCGAATTGACCACATCCAGCCGCAAGCTCGACCACATCAGAATCTGTATGGAAAAGCCGGTAGATGCGAAAAAGTGGCCCTTCCAAGATCTGGTGCTGCTGCATAAGGCTCTGCCGGAGATCGACGAGGCGGATATAGATACATCCTGCCACTTCCTGGGGAAAAAGCTGAAGGCGCCCTTTATGATCAGTGCCATGACCGGAGGCCATCCCGAGGTTAAAGAGATCAATGTTCGCCTGGGAGAGGCGGCTCAAGAGTTAGGCATTGCTTTAGGGGTGGGCTCACAGAGAGCGGCAATAGAAGACAAAAGACTGGTGGACACCTTCTCTGCTGTCAGGGATGTCGCACCGGACATTCCCATCATCGGCAACATCGGAGCCGTGCAACTGAAAAGATCCGGGCCGAAGATCATAGAGCAGCTGGCTGAGATGATAGATGCGGATGCCATTGCCGTTCATTTGAACTTCCTGCAAGAGAGCATTCAGCCGGAAGGAGACAAAGATGCCGGGGGAGTGCTGGAGGTCCTGAAATCTGCGGCCAAAGGATCGGTGCCGATCATGGTTAAGGAGACCGGAGCCGGTATATCTCGGGAAGTGGCCCAGGATCTGGTCTCTGCAGGAGTAAAGATAATTGACGTCTCGGGCGTAGGAGGTCTCTCCTGGGCCAGCGTTGAGTCTTTCCGTGCTGCAGAGGTCGGGGACGATGAGCTGGAGATGATGGGAAGGCTATTTGAAAGCTGGGGAATTCCAACACCGGTAAGCATTGTCGAGTGCAAAGCTGCTGGAGCCTTTGTCATCAGCTCGGGCGGAGTGCGTAGCGGCCTTGATGCTGCCAAAAGTCTGGCTCTAGGCGCCAGCCTGGCGGGCGCTGCCCTTCCCCTGCTAAGGCCGGCCACAAAAGATAAAGAAGCAGTTGTTAGGGTTATGAATGCTTATATCCGTGCGTTGAGGATCACAATGTTTCTCACCGGATGTAAAGAAGTGACGCAGCTTGCAAAAGTTCCTCTCGTGGTTCTAGGAAGGACCAGGGAGTGGCTGCAGGCGCGAGGTTTCGATTTGAGAGCATTTTCTGTTTATAGAGAGTTGGCAAAATGAAGGATATTTCAATAATCGCTGTGGGCGGCTACAATGAAATTGGCCGGAATATGACGGCGATAAGGATCGGAAAAGATATCGTGGTAATGGATATGGGAATCCGGCTGGATCGGGTGCAGATTCACGAGGACACAGATGTGGAAGCGATGCATGCAGCCGACCTGATCAACATGGGGGCCATTCCCGATGACAGTATCATGGAAAACGTTGACGGAACGGTAAGGGCTATCGCTTGCACGCATGGTCACCTGGATCACATTGGAGCTATCTCCAAGCTGGCCCACAAGTATCATGCACCCATCATTGCCTCGCCGTTCACAGCGGACCTCATCAATCAGGAGATAAAGTCCGAGAAGATCTTCGGGGTGAAAAATCCATTGCATGTAATGAAAGCGGGAGAACGATTCCAGGTTACACAGGACATCGAGCTGGAGTTCATCCGCGTGCAGCATAGCATTGTGGACTGCGTTTTTGCGGCCATTCATACACCCATGGGCACCATAGTCTACGCCAATGATTTCAAGATCGACCGGTCTCCTACTTTAGGCGAGCCGCCAGACTTCGCCCGGCTCAGAGCCTTAGGAAAGCAGGGCGTGCTGGCACTCATCACCGAGACCACCAATGCTTCCATCTCCGGGAAGACGCCCTCCGAGAAGATAGCCAAGGACCTGGTTTGGGATGTGCTCCTCGGCACAGAGGAGTCGAAATCCGGTATCATGGTCACCACATTCTCCTCACACATTGCCCGCATCAGGGCCATAATCGAGGCCGCTCACAAGATGGGACGTAAGCCCGTGCTCTTGGGCCGCTCCATGGAAAAGTATTGGGGCACTGCAGTGAGAACGGGGTACGCTGGCCAGGGAGATGTGACCGTCTTTGGCAGGCGTAAATCGGTGGACAAAGCCCTGAAGCGGATCATGACTGAGGGCAAGGACAAGTATCTTCCCATCATGACCGGTCACCAGGGAGAGCCGGGAGCCATCTTGAGCCGGGTGGCCAATGGCGAGACCGATTATCTGGTGGAGTCGGGAGACAAGGTCATCTTCTCCGCAGGCATCATACCCCAGCCGCTCAACGAGTCCAACCGGCACACAGTTGTCACCAAGCTCAAGATGCGGGGTGGCAGGATTTACGATAATGTGCATGTCTCAGGGCATGCCTGCCGGGAAGATCACTGGGAGCTTCTGCGCATGATACAGCCGGAGCATGTCATACCCAGCCACGGAAACCTGGGCAGCCACACGAGCTATCTCATGATGGCCGAGGAGACGGGATACTCGCTGGGATCCAATTTCCATTTGGTAAGAAACGGCCAGGAGCTCTTGATCGATTAGGCAATCGAGGAGTGGAGCGAGAATGACGAAGACCATTGCGAAAGAGCTGGACAGAGAGTTGCAATTGCGAGCTGCCCTGGTGACGGGAGCCATCGAGGAGCTCTTGCCAGTAGTGCATCCGCGCCCCCTTTACGAAGCCGGACGGCATCTGGTGGATGCCGGAGGAAAGAGGCTGCGCCCATCCATGTTGCTGCTGGCGGCAGAGGCTGCGGGCGGCGACGCAGCCGCAATAGTCGCGGCAGCGGTATCCATTGAGCTGATCCATAATTTCACGCTCATTCATGATGACATCATGGACAATGCCGATGTGCGGCGCGGGCGTCCCGCTGTGCATAAGCTCTGGGGTCTGTCGGGAGCCATCCTCGCCGGCGACACACTCTACTCCAAAGCCTTTCAGGTGCTGGGCATGACGAAAGCCCGGCCGGATCTCATTTTAGGGGCCATGAATCTGCTCTCCAAGACCTGCACTGCCATCTGCGAAGGCCAGTGGCTGGACATGGAGTTTGAGGCAAAAGAGCGCGTCTCCGAGACTGAGTACATGGAGATGATTGAGAAGAAGACCGGCGTTCTCTACGGCGCCTCGGCCGGCATGGGGGCGCTTCTATCCGGGGCAACGCCACAGGTGGTCACCGCACTGGATGAATTCGGCAGGCTGACCGGCATGGGCTTTCAACTGCAAGATGACGTCATAGATCTCATCACTCCCGAGAAGGTTTCAGGAAAGCGGCAGGGCGGAGACCTGATTGAGGCCAAGAAGACATTGATCATGATCCATGCTTTTGCCAACAATGTCCCAGTAAAGGTATTCGGCAAGAAGGATGCTACGCCTGAGCAGATTTCTGAGTCCATCTCCCTTCTGGAGAAGAGCGGCTGCATCGAGTACGCCAGATCCCGGGCGGAGGAGATGGTGCAAAAAGGCAAGCTGGCTCTGCAAGTTCTGCCCGACTCAAAGGCAAAAGCAATGCTTCTGGAGCTGGCTGATTACATGGTCAAGAGACAGTATTAGGTATCGTCTCCAATCAGTTTCCATTTTCCTATTCTTTTTCTTTGGCAAAGGATAACGACAAGGCAGTAATCCCGACCAAAATGCAGCGATAGCTACCTTATCCAATCCTTTTCTCATTCTGGCCAGCGGCCACCCGGCGTGCGTCCCCCCGGTCATCCGGCTCGATTTAACCGAAACCTTTTTGGTTTACAAGATTACATATAGAATGAGTTTTTGTAAACTGGTGGTGCCCATGACAATAGGCGAGAGGATTAAACAAGGTAGAAAAATGGTCGGACTGAACCAAAGGCAGTTAGCAGCTAACGTAGGTGTCAGCGCCCAGGCCATATCCAAGTATGAGCGAGACCTGGACGTTCCGGGGTCCAGAGTCCTGATTCAACTAGCGAAAGCTCTGAATGTCCGCATAGAATTCTTCCTTCGGCCTCGATCCATCACAGAAATTGAGCCTAAGTTCCGGAGACGCCAAACCCTCTCTGCAAAAGGTCAGGATGCCCTTCTCATGCAAGTGCAGGACTGGCTTGAGCGATACCTGGAGATTGAAGAAATCCTCTCCCAAGAGATAACTGAGTTTGAGTGTCCGAATGGCTTCCCGAGATGGGTCGCCACATACCAGGAAGTGGAGAAGGCAGCCGAAGACTTGCGACATGCTTGGGGCCTCGGAGACGGTCCAATCGAGAATCTCACCGACTTGCTCGAAGGCAAAGGGATTAAAGTTGGGGCCATTGATGCTGACGCGAAGTTTGATGCATGCACTTTCCAAGCGAAGAACGGCTTCACGACAACTGTTATCGTTACCAGAACGAACATCCCCGGAGATCGCCAGAGGTTTAGCCTTGCGCACGAACTCGGACACTTGGTGCTAAAGCCCGTAGGACTTGATGAAGAGAAGGTATCCTATCGCTTTGCAGCCGCATTCCTGGTCCCTGAGATTGCGGCAAGATACGAGTTACGTGGGAAAAGGCCCACACTCAGCCTTT
This sequence comes from Methanothrix sp., assembly GCA_037128175.1. Taxonomy (GTDB): domain Archaea; phylum Halobacteriota; class Methanosarcinia; order Methanotrichales; family Methanotrichaceae; genus Methanothrix. The sequence goes on along the minus strand of JBAXWY010000017.1, from coordinate 9,990 downwards.
ATGAGTTGCATATCCTCAAGCATAAGTATGGTCTATCCATGCAAGCCTGGGTCCACCGGGCGCATGACCTGGGGATAATATCTGTAGCCAATGAAGCGGCTATCTTCAAGATTTTCAGCTCGCATGGCTGGCGCAAGAAGGAACCGGGGGATGAAATGGAGCCAGAGTTGCCCCGAAGATTCGAGAGGATGGTAATGGGCGCCATGGCGGATGAAGTAATTTCAGAGACAAGAGCAGGGGAGTTGCTGGGGCAGCCGGTTAAGACTTTCCTATCGAACGAAGCAGTGCAGCACGGAGAGTGGTTAGCTGAAGTGTGTAGCTGATAGCAATGTATTGATGGACCTTCTTTCAGGAGAGTTAGCTTCGGATGCACTCCGTCTTCCCTGGACGTTTATGATTCCTGATGTTATCCTATTTGAGCTTCGTTTGCCTTACTCCTGGAATCTTCAAGGCCTGGGCCTGGTGGAGGCAGAGCTATCAGAAGTTGGCGTGCAAAAGGTGGAGGAGTTGGTGAAGAAGTACCCCAAACACCCTGGCCGACTGGACCTTTTTGCCCTGGTTCTGGCAATGCAAGAGAGTGCCGTGCTCCTCACAGGAGATGGGGCTTTGCGCAAAGCTGCCTCTAATGAAGGTGTAGTGCACCATGGAACTCTGTGGCTTCTCGATGCAATGATCGAGGAGGGCACAATATCTGAAGCGAAGGGCGGCACGTCTCTTGAACTAATGCTCAATGCCGGGAGACGCCTACCCAAAAAAGAGGTCTTGACTCGTATGGCTGCTTGGAAACCAATTCGATGAAAAACTATTTTGCGTAGCACGCTCCACGACGACCCAAGGCGATAGAGAAATGGAAAAAGAGCTCAGTAAAGAGTCAGTAAATCATTTATTGCATCACTGGATAGAGCATAACGAGAGCCACAGCGCCTCTTTTCGGGAGAGGGCGGTGCAGATTGCCGCGGTGAGCGAGAAGGCGGCAGAGGATATCAGCCAGGCAGCCGCGCTCATGGACCAGTGCACGGAAATGCTCAAGAAAGCTATGCAGGATCTTTAGGAGGAATTTATAGTGGAATTAGTTTACACTTATGCTATGGAGAGCAGCAACGATATGCAAAAGATGATGGATGAGGAGTTCTGGAAGCGCCTCGGGCCCACGTTGCGCGATTGCAAGGCCATGGGGCTGGAGAAAGATGGCATGTGCCTCTACATCAAGGCCCGCGATGAGCTGGTCCTGGAAGCCCAGAAGCTGCTCGCGGATACGCCGGCCAAGGTGCTGTTGGGCGAGGAAGGCGAGGCGCTGCTCAAGGCTTTCCGGGACGAGGCAGAGGCGGCGGAGGCAGGCATGGGGGCGATGTTTGGGTAGATTAATTCGCCGTCTAATTTTAACAATATTTTTTGCTACTCAAAGAAGCCCCTAGAGTTGATGAGCAGTGGAGCTATGGATCAGAGGGCAATTATAGAGAAGGCCAAGAAGGACCTGGCATTTCTACAGGAGGACGTGCTGGGCGTGCTTATTTTCGGATCTTGGGCCACAGGAATGGGCCATGAGATGAGCGACATTGACATCTGTATAGTTGCCCCGTCTGCGGAGGATAAAATCGCCCTATGGAGGGAAGCTATTGCCGCCATTCGTGATGATCGCTACGACCTTCGCATCTTCGAGCTATTGCCGCTCTACCTGAAGATGGCCGTGATAGAACAGGGCATAGTAGTATACTCCAAAGACATTCCCGAGCTATACGAATATTTTTACCCCTTCCGCCGGATATGGGAGGATCAGAAGCACCGCCAGGTCTTAAACCGGGAAGAAGTGCGAGAAATGCTCGGGCGGGCTTGCTAAAGAAAGCCGCTGCAATTAAGCTCAGGTGTGATCAAAAAGATAAATACCAGGAAGTATATCAACGGCTTAGAAGGGATTTCATGCGCCAAAAAACAATGTGCCTTATCATACTTATATTAATATTTGGCGTTTCATGCACGCAGGCCCTGCCTGCCGACCGCCCCGAGACCGGCACCTACATCCGCGACATGAATCGGAACGGGGACGGATTGCTGGTCATCTACAACAACTGGACCATGGACACCGTAGCCGTGCTTACCGACAGGTGGGACAAGCCCAAGGTGGCAGTTTATCTACGGACTAAGGATGCCCTGGAGGTTGACGGCATAAGTGATGGGGAGTATAGCCTGTATTTCACCATCGGGGATGGATGGAATTCTAGCGCAGGGGACTTTGAAACAGTGTACAATCATGTTCTCTTCCCTCCCATGGTCTTCGAGACCGATGATACAGACTACACTATTCAGGAGGTGGAGCTCCGAGAAGCGGACGCTACCAACTTTGTGCCCGGCCGGTTCTCGTTCCCGGACATCAGCTCTTGAGGAAGACAGCTTCCACCTCGGCGCGCAGATGGTCCTCTCCATTTACGCGCATCTTCCAGCAGTGCGTGGCGATGGAGACGGGCTGAAGGAGGCAGAAAAGCTCTTTCACCTCATTTTCTGTGAAGTAGTGGGTGAGAATGCCGCTGCCCCGCCGAAATGTTCCATTCTCCACCTCTTCGCCCTGTCCGGCCCGCATATCTTCTGCAGCGAAATCGCGGAAGAAGAGCCGCCCTCCGGGCGCGAGCACGCGCGCAGCCTCGCGGGCCAGAGCGCACCTGCCGGAGGCAAGCAGGTGGCCGGTCACATGGAATGCGAAAACGGATTCGAAACTCTCCCCCCGCAAGGGCAAACGACTGGCGTCGGCCAGGATAAAGTGGGCATCTGCACGAGCACGGCGGGCGAGGTGCAGGGCCTCTCGGGAGACGTCTAGGGCGACCACACTCCAGTCGCTGGGCAACGCTGAGAGCGTTTTGCCGTTGCCGCAGCCCAGCTCCAGGACGGCGGAGCCTTCGGGCAGGAGGGGCAGATCCATAACGGCGCCCCCCCAGAGGCGGCCCCGGCTGGCGTAATCTTTGTCCCAGGCTTTGAGGTGAGAGTCCACGAGAGACTCACTTTGTGCGTCCTTTGTGAACTTTGTGATCTTTGTGGTTTATATTAGTTGTATGATAAATCATCCTGGGGACTACGGGATTTGAACCACAAAGCTCACAAAGCGCACAAAGCGATATAGCAAGGTTCCTTGCGATGGTTATTAGTCCCAGGCCGCCGCTCATCCGCTCATGGATTTATTGGACCGCTTCCGGGGCTGTCTTTTGGGCGTGGCAGTGGGCGACGCCCTGGGAATGCCTACGGAGGGCTACACTGCCCCGGAGATCAGCTCAAAATTCGGCATGGTTCGTGAGATGCTGCAGGCTCCCGAGGGCCACTTTCACAGCGGCCTCTTGGCCGGCCAGTTCACTGACGACACGGAAGAGACGCTGCTCTTGGCCGAGTCGCTCATTGATGCCTCGGGCTTCTCGCCGGACAGATTTGCCGAGAAGCTGGCCGCCTGGGGCACGACCTGGACGCTGGACGAGAGGCTCAACCGGGGAGTGGGCTTTGCCACACGCTCTGCCGTGGAGAGCATGATCGCAGGAAAGCCATGGCAGCAGTCGGGCCTGAATATTCCCACCTGCGGCGCTGCCATGCGGGCCGCGCCCATCGGCCTTCTCTACCACGCCGATTTGAACATCGTGAAGAGCTATGCCGACCTGCAAAGCCTGCCCACCCACACCTCTGCCACAGCCCGGGCTGCGGCGGTTGCCGTCGCCGTAGGCGTGGCCCTCTCCTTTAACGGCTTTCCTCCGAAGATGATCTTGAGAAATGCCGCCTCCCAGGCCAGCCGCCTGGATACCTATTTTGCAGAAAGGCTTCTCTGGGTCGGGGAACTCTTAGACCGAAAGCCGGAGGACGCCCTGGGCGTGATCAGAAACTCTCCCCTGGCCGCAGAGACCGTTCCCGCCGCCTTCTACTGCTTCATGAGGTTTGAGCCGGAGGAGGCGCTCGTCATGGCCGCCAGCAGCGGGGGCGACACCGACTCCATTGCCTCCATCGCAGGCTCCCTTTTCGGCGCGGCCAAAGGCTCCTGCTGGATTCCGGATCGCTGGCTGGCCGCTCTGGAAGGAAGGGAACGAATTGAGGACGCTGCCCGTGGCCTCTCAGAGCTTTCGACCTCCTTTTGCCGCTAGGGCGTGGCGAATTTATATCATTAGCTCGTGAGGGAATTTATGATAGATGTAGGAATTGTCGGTGGTTCGGGCTACACCGGTGGGGAGCTCTTGCGACTCCTGGCAAATCATCCAGAGGTTAAGGTTGTAGCCGTAACCTCCCGAAAGCTGGCAGGAAAAAGCGTAACAACAGTTCATCCTCACTTAAAGAGCATCTATTCTCAGAGCTTTGAGGCGCTCAGTGGCAAAGAGGTTGCAAAGCGTTGCGACATTGTCTTTACTGCTGTTCCCCACGGCTCAGCTATGGACTGGGTGCCCGAGCTTCTGGACGGCGGCACACGGGTCATCGACCTGTCTTCCGACTACCGCCTGCCTACGGATGTCTTCGAGAAGACCTATGCCACAAAGCACCGCGCTCCCCGCGAGGCGGTCTTCGGGCTGACTGAGCTTCATCCTGAGGTGGCGCGGGCTAAATTGGTGGGCAATCCCGGCTGCTATCCCACGGGAGCTACCCTGGCCGTAGCCCCGCTGGCCAAGGCCGGTCTGGTGGAGCGGGTGGTCTATGATTCCAAGTCAGGCATCTCCGGTGCAGGAATGGAGCCCACCGAGACCTCTCACTACCCCAATATGTCGCAAAATATTATCCCCTACAAGCTCACGACGCACCGGCACGTCCCGGAGATCAAACAGGAACTCTCCCGCCTTTCGCCAGGTATAAAAGTGAACTTTACTCCTCACGTTATCCCCTCTGTGCGAGGCATCCTCACCACCGCCCATGTATTCGCCCGCCCCGACGCCGTTGAGACGCTGCAGGATAAGAACCAGGTAGCCTCGATATACCGCGAGTTTTACAAAAACGCCCCCTTCGTTCGCATGGCAGACGGCATTCCCAAATTGTCCTCGGTACGCGGCTCCAACTTTTGTGACATAAGCTTTGAGGTGGAGTCGGATAGCGATAGACTGGTGGTCATATCCGCCATAGATAACCTGGTGAAGGGAGCAGCAGGCCAGGCCATTCAGAACATGAACCTTATGGCGGGCTTTGATGAGAAGACTGGGCTGTGGTTCCCAGGCATGGCGCCCTGAATTAATATGTGGAAATTAGGTGAAAATAAATGAATGTCAGAGATGTTATGAACGTCAAGCCCATCACCGTCCAGGCGGAAGCTCTTGTGAGCGAGGCGGCCCTTCTTTTGCGCGAGAATAAGATCAGCGGCATGCCGGTTCTGGATGGAGAGAAGCTGGTGGGCGTGGTATCGGAATCGGACCTTTTGCGCCTTTTATCTGTGGAAGAGAAGGAAGGCGGTCTCTGGCTTCCCAGCCCCTTCGAGGTCTTCGAGGTTCCCTTCCGAGATCTGGTAAAGTGGGAACGGATGCATGCCAGCCTGGAAGAGATTCCCAAGAAGAAAGTGGGCAATATCATGAGCGGCAACTTGCATGAGGTGGGACCGGATGACTCCGTAGAGGAGGCCGCAAGCATCATGACCCGCCACCGCATCAACCGGTTGCCGGTGATGAAGGACGGACGGCTGGTGGGCATAGTGACCAGGGGCGACATCATATCCGGCCTGGGAATGCAGCATGCAGAGAATTGAGGGCGGCATCTGTGCCGTTCCCGGCGTGCGAGCCTGCGGTGTGCGCCAGGGAAAATACGGCCTGGCACTGATCGCGGCCAGCGGAGCTGCTGCCGGCATGTTCACCACCAACAAGGTGAGAGCTGCGCCGCTGGATGTCACGGCCCAACATCTGGCAGGCGGCTATCTGGACGGAGTCATCGCCAACAGCGGCTGCGCCAATGCTTATACCGGCCCGCGGGGGCTGGAGGACGCAAGGTCCATGGCCCGACTTTTAGCCGTTTTTCTGGAAACGGATGAAAAGAAGATCGGGGTGGCATCCACGGGCGTCATAGGCCGCTACATGGATCTGCCGCTAGTCTCCCAGCTTTTCGAGCAGGCCAAAGTGAAACTGCGCAGCAACGGCGAAGCGAGCACGGAAGCAGAGCGGGCCATCATGACCACGGACACTCGCGTAAAAGAGATCGCAGTAGAGCATGAGGGGCTACGCGTAGCCGGCATCGTCAAGGGCGCGGGAATGATCGAGCCCAATGTGGCCACCATGCTCTGCTTCCTTTACACAAACGCAGATTTTCCGGCGCAGACATTGCACGAATGCCTCGCCGATGCCGTGCAAGACAGCTTCAATATGCTTACCGTGGACGGGGACACCAGCACCAATGACACCGTGCTCCTCACGGCTACGGGAAAGGTCATTGGCCGTGAGGCGGATTTCCGGGAAGCCCTGCGGTACGTCTGCATGGAGCTGGCCCGCATGATGGCGCGGGACGGCGAGGGCGCCAGCAAGTACTTTGAGACCGTTGTCTGCGGCGCGCGTAGCGTTGAGGACGCCCGTCTGGCTGCCAAAGCGGTAGCTCGCAGCAGCCTGGTTAAGACGGCTGTCTATGGCGCCGATCCCAACTGGGGCCGCATCATCTGCGCCGTAGGATACTCAGGGGCGGAGATGGATCCGACCAGGATAACTCTGGGCCTGGAAGGAAAAAGCGGCATCAAGGTCTCGCTGGTAGAAAAGGGCCGCATCGTGGATGGTGTCTTAGATCAGGCCAAAGAGATCATGTTAGGGGATACTATTACCATCAATATCGACCTTGCTCTAGGCGATGCACAAGCGCGCGGCTTTGGCTGCGACCTGACCCACGAGTATGTGAATGTAAACGCCAACTACACAACATAAATGGATTGACATGTTTCGCGATCAACGTCTGGGAGAGAGCCGACAGGATGTCTTGGACTACCTTTCCAGCCGAAAGGCAGATGAGCGCATCTTCGAAGCCGATCTGCTGGTGGACAAAGCCCACCTGGTAATGCTCAAGGAGCAGGGCCTGATTTCGTTGGAGGTCTGCTCGAAGATCATAGCTGCCCTCGACGATCTGATGCAAGCAGGATCGCAGTCGTTAGGCAGAGGTGAGGATGTGCATGAGGCCATTGAGGCGCACATCCTGGCACAGGTCGGCCCGGAAGGGGGCAGGATGCACACAGGTCGCTCCAGGAACGATGAGGTGGCCACCTGCATCCGTCTGGCGCTGCGCGCCCAAATGCTGGATCTGATGCAGGAGCAGCTCTCCTTGCTGGCAACGTTGGTCAAGCTGGCGGAGAAGCACACAAAGACAATCATTCCCGGATTTACCCACACCCAGCACGCCCAGCCCACGACGCTCGCTCATCATCTCCTGGCCCATGCCGATGCTGCCGGGCGAGACTTCTCCCGTTTGGAGGACGCCTACCAGCGGGTTAACCAGAGCCCCCTGGGCGCGGCGGCCTTTGCCTCTACCGGCTTTAAGATCGATCGGAATAGAACCTGCCATCTCTTGGGCTTCGAGACCCTGGTGGAAAACAGCATGGATGCCGTGTCCACTCGCGATTTCATCCTGGAGGTCCTGGCAGATCTGTCCATTTTGATGGTCAATCTGAGCCGTCTGGCCGAGGAGTTGGTGCTGTGGTCCACCTCCGAGTTCGGATATTTGGAGCTGGATAACCTCTACGCCTCCACCAGCTCTATCATGCCCCAGAAGAAGAACCCGGACACGGCGGAGCTGGCCCGCGGCAAGGCGGGCTCGGTTTTGGGAAGCCTCATGGCTGCGCTCTCCATCTGCAAGGGCCTGCCTCTGAGCTACAACCGCGACTTGCAGGAGGTCACGCCCCATTTGTGGCGAAGCCTGGATTGGGCGAGAAGCACGGTGCGCATCCTGGATGGCTGCGTCTCCTCTCTCAAGTTCAACCTGGAGCGATTGGAGACGAGTTCAGGCGCGGGCTTTTCCACAGCCACGGAGATCGCCGACTCGTTAGTGCGCATCACAGGCATGCCCTTTCGCACCGCACACAGCATCGTGGGCCGGATTGCCGCCTCGGGCATTAGGCCGGGCCTGGCTGAGCTGGACGGGATCGCTTTGGAGATGGCCGGGTTCAGGGCGAGCGAGCGCGGCTTTTACGCAGCCGATCTGGAGAGGGCACTGGACCCACGAAGCAACGTGGCTCTCCGGGCCAACACGGGCGGGCCGGCATCAGTGGAGACGGAGCGCATGATCCGGGACCGGCTGGAGCGGATTGCGGCGGGCGAAGAGCGGCTGGCCGGGAGGCGAAGCCGGGTGGAGAAGGCGCTGGGGGAGCTGGGAAAGGAGAGATAGCTAAACATTTGCGAATAGTGCTTTTCCTCATAGATGGTGATGAGCTTTCCAAAGACTCAAATCATTTCTTTCGCGTTCAATATCTGAAAAAAAAGTGACGGATTGCAGGTTACACACACTGCGGACGATTGTATTACCTCAGCTCACTTACCGTATAGCTTCCATAATCCTAATTTGTCCGCATTGCCAAGATACCAATCTACCTGTCCGCTGTTGTAGCCATACATTGTCTTACTCGTATCCTCAGGACCATACAGGTCGGCAAGACCTAGAGTGTGCCCGACTTCGTGAGTCGCTATTGTGCGGACATCAAATTTGGAATTGTTGGCCGTGCTCTCAGAAGATGCCACACGCCAGTTCATGTTTCCATTGAAGTAGATATCCGACTCTGCTGCCTTGTTGTATCTAGTTCTATCTGGTCCGTATACATATAAGTCATTGTAAGACCATGTCCAGGCTACGGCAATGGTTGATCCTGTCACAGCCTTCGTGACTGCCATGTAGTTATTCTTACCATCTCCCGTCCCGCCATAATATACCCCCTGTTTAGGCACTTTTGTGGTGAACATGATGACGTTAGCGGACCCTGCCGTGTTCGTGGTATCAGAACCCTTAAAAACGTTCTTTGCCGTATTGCGATCCCATTCGTTAGCACCCTTGCTGATCTCTTGCGCCCAGAGTTTCGCATTAGCACTCGTACTGGGGCCAATCAAATTTGTGGAAAGTTGATATTGAATTGGCACGTTGTTTGCCCATCTCCAGCCAGTCGTTGCGTAAACACCGTTATCTTGCGATAACTTATCTTGCGATGGCAACAATACGTTGGTGGCGGTAACTCCAAAAGTCCCGAGGTCACCCTTATTGTCTTCATAAATGCCATTTGCGAAGACGGAAAGTTCGCCGGAAGCTATGCCCTGTAGCACATCGTCATTGACGACTTGCTGGCCATTAAACGAGTTTGTTCCATAGATTCCTGCCCGATCAGCAGCAATCGAGGTAAGTTTCGTATTGAGATTTCCGCTTCCTGAGAATCCACCCTCGACTGCCATGTTATTTTCTGCACAGTTCGAGCTGCTGCTTGTGGCCCCAGCATCACCGGAAATCGTCGTGCTTTGCCCGCTGGTTGATATGTCCTTTCCGGCAAATGCGTTCATCGAGGCGGATGCATAGCCATTCAAAACAGCATTCATCTGCTCAGTGGATGTCGAGCCGGATTTGCCTTGTACGACGGCGGCTAAATCGCCACTACCAGCTACATCCTGGCTGAGAAAAGCAACTTCACCGGAAGCAATGGTCGATGTAGTTGCACTGATCACGCCTGAGCTTTTGATTGCACTATTGACGTTGTTTCCCTTTGCAGATGTCTGATAGCTTATTTCATTATCTCCTGAGCCGCTCACCTGGCTAATTCGAGATATCATGCCGTTTCCCAACGTACCCACATCCTTCAACGCTGTAGAGGGATCGAGATTGTAGTAGGTAGATGAAGATGCTCCGTCTGTTCCGTAAGACACGGAAATACCAAGCACCGGATTTACGGACACTATCAAAATATATGATAAAGTCAAAACATGCGCCATGCGCTTCAAGGTGGTCATTTTTCCTCCAATTTTTTGATAATTCTTAAATTATCTCGAATACAACCTAACTCCAGAGGATTCCTATTTACTGGCATTTAAGAGAAACCTCCGAGAAAAGTGCGTTTTT
>JBAXWY010000016.1:0-53417 GCA_037128175.1 Methanothrix sp. | reverse complement strand
AACAACTGGAAAAACATAGTAACCTGAGGTTAGCAACTGGAAATAGCGAAGAGCCCTTCTTTTCTGTCGGCCAGGATAAAAGAGAAAGAAATGTGCGTCTAGCCTCCAGCCTTCTGGAGCACATCGATAATCATCCAGATCTTGAACTTTGCGTTCCGTTCTCCGTTCTGGCTGAAACCGTCTTCAAAACCATAACCATCGAGAAGGAAAGCAAAGATCCGCAGAAACTGGAGCAGATCTCGGCTTTGATAGAGCTGTGGAGAAAACTGGAGATCCGTTTTCTTCTGCCGAGCGATGAAGCCGCCGAAATTTGCTGGAATCTTGTTGAAGAATGCCAAGATCGAATGCAGCCTACGGATCGAACCCATCTTGGATACTCGTTAGCTTACGGTATGGACTTTCTTATTACGACCGACAAAATTCTTCGGCACTATCAGGTTCCAGAAGGCTTTCAGCTCAAAATTGTCTCGCTGAAAGATGCTCGGAAAACGATAGGTTTGTGATAAAACTGATGAAGCTTCAGATCAATTATTAATTCTGCAATCCACAAGAGGCCGCCCGCCACGTTCGCATGGTCTCCCTGGGTGGTGCTAGACGCTCGCCTTGCATAAACAGCTCCCCAAAAGCCAGGCGCGCCTCACGAAAAGACTACCCTGCAAGCGGCCAGATCGAGGCCACGGACAGGCAGATCGACGGGGGCCCGGCTTTATGGGCTGACGGAGGTGGAGATCCGGATTGTGGAGGCGGCGAGAAGCTAGAAGCCTTTGGCGAAAGTTTTTAAAAGCATTAAATCCATGTTTAAATCAGGCGATCAGAGATGAAAGCGAAAATATCCAAGGTGCCAGCAAAGAAAACGGTGCCTCTTGAAGAAGATGAGCGCATTGTTGCCGGAACTTTAAAAGGCGCCAGGGAATGCAAAATGGGTCTGGCGAAGCGATTTGATAAAGTGGAGGACGCAATCGCCTATCTACGCGATCTATGATCTTTCATCTTGATTTTGCCCCACAGTTTCAAAGAAATTTTAAACGCTTGACAAAAAAGAATACACCTTTGAGGGAGAGAGTTCTTAAAAGGGTCGAGGAAATTGCTGCAAACCCCGAAATAGGCGAAAATTTAAGTGGAAACTTAGCGGGGAAACAGAGCACGCATGTAGCCAAGCATTGGGTTATCATCTATCAAGTCTTCGCAAACGAAAAAAGGATAGAGTTTCAAAACTTCGATCATCATGATCATGCTTATAATAATATGTAAAGCGAACTGAAATTTCTTCGGCTCTAACCATCGATTTCTCCGATCCCGCCGACGTCGCCGACAACGTTCGCATGGTCTCCCAGGTGGAGCAAATGCTCGCCTTGCATAAACAGCTCCCCGAAAGTCAGCACGCCTCACGAAAAGACCGCCCTGGCAAGCGGCCTGATCGATGCGCTGGTCTACGAGCTTTACGCATTGACGGAAGAGAAGATTGGGATTGTGGAAGATGCTGCAATGCAAAATGGTTGAACGATAATCCTGTTTGAGGTATTCAGAGCAGATTTTTAATGGCCTCGGAGATGCACCAAACTCTTATGAGATCGGCATCTCTTATTTTATCAAAATGTTTATCATTTGTGATCAGGACTGCTGCGGTATGAAGACAAGTTGCAGCATGAACCACATCAGATGCCTGACTTTCAGGAAAGAATGGCTTGCATCTTTGTACCTCGTCTTCGGACAGATCAATCAAAATAATCCGGCTCTTCATGTAAAAGAAGATATATTGCGCATCAAGTTGCTGAGCATATTTCTCATACTCCGCAAGCAAAGATTTGTTGGCAACCAGTTCGAAAGAGCCATCCAGGAGAACAGAGAGAAGCTCCGAACTCTTCGTCCAACCGCTCTTTACCGCTGCTATAAAAAGATTGGAGTCAATCAAGAACCTTGTATATCTTTCTGGCAACTCTGTTTCCCTCTTCGTTCATCTCTTTTTGGAGCTTGTCGAGGTCTACGGACTTGGCACGTTCAATCGCATCCTGAATCATAGCTCGCACATCCACTTTTCTAATTATAATTGTGTCCGGCCCGACCTCGTCCACAACAAATTCATCACCCGGAGCGATTTTCATCTTGCGCCTGATCTCATTAGGTAGAACCATTCTGCCTTTTTCATCAACTTTAGTAAACGGCACGTTACACTATTCCCCCTTGTTCCACTAATGGGCTGATTCAATTTTAACCTTGCGATCGTCAAAGGATAATCCTTATGCATAAACAGCTCCCCGAAACCGACACGCCTCACGAAAAGACTGCCCTGCAAGCGGCCAGATCGAGGCCACGGACGGGCAGATCGACGGGGGGCCGGCTTTATGGGCTGACGGAGGAGGAGATCGGGATTGTGGAAGCGGGAAGCCAGGTAATGCAGTTGATTTCCTAGCCGATGAAATCTATTTATTCCAAGCCAGGCGTTGGGAAATTCAGATGATCACTGAGGTGGATGTCGTAGATCGAGGAGATACCAAGCTAAATCATGACATGGTACTCCTCAATAACAAATACACACTAAAGACTGTGAAAGATGTGTACGACTTTGTTGGCAGTAATCCGCATCTTTTGCCTTTGCTGATGGAGGCCTACCATCGAATACGAAATTATTTCCCTTCAGAGATTCTATTTTTAGAAGTCGTGACTGATCCGGACGAGATTGGCGAAAAACAGTTGGTGATCTACATCTGCACCGACCTATTGCCGCTAGATGCCATTGATAAACTGGATCAACTAGACGATAATTGGTGGCTCAATGCCTCCGATGCATCAGACTCAAAGCTGCTCATTCAGGTGGAGTACGAATAGGCTTCGACTGGTGTCGCTACTTGAGCCTGGCAAAAAGTCTGGCATCACCAGGTGAGAAAGATGAAGCAAGGCTTCGCTCATCAATTAGCAGGGCATACTATGCGGCCTTTTGTATCGCTAGAAACCATCTAAGAGATGTGGAGCACAAGCCCATCCCTGATGAAAGCGTCAACAGTTATGTCATTAGCCAGCTCTACAGCTTAGGCAAGAGAAGCAATGGAAGGAAACTGGCCTTGGAATTAAGACGTCTGCGAAATCATCGTAATAGAGCAGATTATGACGATTCAATCAGTGGTTTGTCTTCAATGTCTCAGGATGCTTTTGATCAGGGCAGAGAGAGTTATATCTTATATTAAAAAATAATTTTTATTTATTGGATCATTCCGAAGACGTCGCCCGTCACGTTCGCCTGGTCTCCCTGGTGGTGCTAGACGCTCTCCTTACATAAACAGCTCCCCGAAAGCCTGGCACGCCCCACGAAAAGACTGCTCTGCAAGCGGCCAGATCGAAGCCACGAACGGGCAGATCGACGGGGGCACGGCTTTATGGGCTGACGAAGGAGGAGATCGGGATTGTGGAAGCGGCGAGCGGATAAAGGAATCCGACGAAAAACTATTTCTTTTCATGAATCAAAACCTGGACCAAGGAAAAGAATGACTGAAGAAGTAGTTGGCCAAAGATACGATTCGGAGAAAAACCAGCTTCCCTATGGCGGCGCCGTGGATATCAACGGCAATATAGTTTGGGCAGTAACCAAAGAGGAAGCTCTTGCAACCAGGGAACGAATCAAGAAAGCATTCCATAAGAAATGAAACATGTAGCAGTTGATTCTGACATTTTCTTCTTTTCTGTCGGTCAGGATAAAAGAGAAAGAAATGTGCGTCTAGCCTCCAGCCTTCTGGATCACATCGATAATCACCCCGCGCTAGAGCTTTGTGTCCCATTCTCAGTACTTGCGGAGACTGTTTTTAAAAGTCTGACTCGCGAAAAAGAGGGAAGCGATCCTCATAAAATGGAGATGATCGCCTCTTTGATCGAGCTATGGAGGAAACTTGATATCAGATTCCTTCCGCCCACAAATTAATGATGGAGAGAATTAAGTCCATGGGCGTAGAAAAAAATTAATTACGGTTAGATTTATATCTCAACCATGTCTTCTATTTATCGATAAATGATGACGATAGAAGTCGAGCTTCCCCAAGAGATTGAGATAAGAATTAGGTCGAATAAAGATCTCGATCTGCTGGTACGCAAAAGGTTAGAGAATCAGATAAAAGAAGATATAAAAAACGATCTATTTATTTTAATGCTATTTGACGATCTTCTCAAGGACAGCGAACTTACAGAAGAAGATGTTAATGATCTTGATCATAGGATGAAGAGAGACATAATGGAGAAGCTGGGATGGAGATAGTATTAGATACAAATGTACTCATCGCTTCGCTTCTCAAAAATGGCCTTACTCGAAAGATCATTTTCTTATCGCCCTTCAAGATGTACTCGGCTGACTATGCCAAAATTGAGATAGAGACACACAAAAGCGAAATTTTACGCAAGTCAAAATTAGACGAGCAATCTCTGAATTATTTGAGTGAGATTGTTTTCAGCAGAATCGATTTTATTTTTAAAGCAATACCCCGATGCTTGCATCGGGGATAAAGGGCATGCTTATTCAGCTTAGGTTTGGATCAGCTTAACCTGGTTCCACCTTCATGCGGCGGCGCCTTGGATGCCCCGCAGCTTGCTGCGCGGGTGCGCCGCCGCCGTTTCACTTCTTTTGGACACAAAGAGACATTCAAGGCTAAAGCCAAAGAGATTATGCAAGATATTGATATTGATGATTCCTTCTTTGTGGCGCTAGCCATGTCCTTGAATTGTCCAATTTGGAGCAATGACACGCATATGAAAAAGCAGAGTGTAGTCAAAGTTTACACAACAAATGAGATAATGGACTACTTGAGACTATTATAAACCGGAAATCATATCAGCATTCATTGGTTTTCCAAACTCGGTTGCTCGCCTTGCATAAACGGCTTCCCGAAAGCTGGCAAGCCTCACGAAAAAACCGCCCGACAGCGGCCAGATCGAGGCCACGGACGGGCAGATCGATGCGGGGCCCGGTTTTATGGGCTGGCGGAGGAGGAGATCGGGATTGTGGAGGCCGCGAGCAAGTAGTTTTATATTCTTTTCCCGCATTTAGAATCCGGGCAATAAAATGGCGATAGAAAATGTATGACGTTGCATATGCCAAATTTGAGATAGAAAAACATGAAAACAAATTACTATCAAGTCAAAGCTAGATGATCGATAATCTGGCCGTGACCATTGCCATCAGGCACATAATCTCCCGAAGACGCCAGACCATTCTCTCTGTGCTGGCGGTAGCTTTAGCGGTGAGCATCTCGGTTATCTTCACATCTCTTGTCACCGGCCAGCAGCAGATTCTCACGGGCCTTGTGGAAGAGAAGCTTCCCCATGTTGTAGTCAAGCCAGAGCCAGGCGAGGAATTCATTCACCTCTACAAGGGCCTTCTGGATAGGATCGGGACACTGCCGGGCATAAAATCCCGTGCGGCATCCCTCTCGACCACAGCCACACTGTCTCGCAAAGACAAGACTAAAAACGCTCTGCTGAAGGGATCAGACCCTCTGGAAATGGACAAGATCTACAAGATCGGCGCATCAATGGTGCAGGGCGATTTCGGCAGCATCCAGCAAACGGGTAATGCTGCATTGGGCCGTACCTTAGCCGAGAATCTGGATATCAAATTGGGTGATAAGGTCTACGCCACGTTTCCCAATGCAAGAGCAACCGATCTAACCGTTACCTGCATCTTTTTTACCGGCACGCCTCTGGATGAAAGAGTAGCCTTTGTCTCCTTGAAGACGGCCCGCAATTTTCGTGATAAGGGGGATGTGATAAATGCCGTTGAGATCAGCTTGCAGGACATCGGCTCCGCAAAAGGGCTGGCCGCCCAGATCTCCACCTGGGGCTACAATGCATTAAGCTGGCAAGAGAACAATCCTGAGATCATGCGGGCCATAAACATCGGCGGCTTTTGGACCAGATTCTCGGTCCTGCTCTTTATGGTGGTGGCCTTTTTCGGCGTGGCCAGCATCATGAACCTGCTCGTGGTGGAGAAGACAAGAGAGATCGGCATGCTCATGGCCATGGGTGCCAAGAGATCGAATATCCGGGATATCTTTCTGGCGGAGAGCGCCATTCTGGGTTTAATGGGCGCGGCAGCAGGCACCGCTCTCGGCCTGGCTGGTGTGCTACTTCTGGGAAATGTGCCCTTTGAGATAGCAGCCGGAGGAAGCGAGATAACCACTCTGCCTCTCATCATAAACCCCTGGGAGATTTTCTTGCTCGTCTTTTGGGCAGTAGCTTTGAGCATAGTGGCAGCCGTCTATCCGGCAAGAAAAGCCTCCCGGCTCGATCCGGTCATGGCCTTGCGGGGCGGCTGAGGGCGGAGGAGATGTTCGAACTTGATATTGCCAGGCGGCATGTGACGACCAACCGGAGGGGCACCGCCTTCACTATGATCTCTGTCGCCATCGCAGTAGGCATCATCATCATGTCTCTGGGACTTACGGAAGGGGTGAGGGTGCAGATCCTGGAGAATACGATCGAGAAAAATGCGCACCTCATAATCAATCCCAAGAATACAGAAAGCTACATCAATATGTACCGGACGCTCTCCGAGACGACGGCAGATTATCCGGGCGTTTTATCTGTCTCGCCCCGGCTGGTAGGCCAGGGAGCCGTGCGTTTCCAGGACCGGGTGCAGGGAGTGGAATTTGTGGGTGTGCACCCTGAAGAGGAGAATCAGCTCATGGGTGTCCAGGAGTCTATGATCTCCGGCAACTTCTCCGACCTGATATTCAGTAAGAAGGGAGCCATACTGGGTGCGAAATTGGCACAGAACCTCAAGATCAGGCCAGGCGGGGACTTCTATCTCTATTTTAAGAACAATTCCGTGCGGCTGAAGGTCATCGGTCTGCTGGAAAAGGGAACCGTCAAGGATGAGACACTGGTCTACATCTCTCTGGACACATCCCAAGAGCTTATCGGCCAGGGCGATGTGGTCTCCGAGATAGGCGTGAAACTTGTGGATTTCGCAAATGCTCCGGCCATAAGTAGGGAGTTGAATGGAAAGAGCCCATACAAGACCACCAGCTGGCAGGACTTCAGCAAAGAGATAGCCAGATTCGTGGGCAATCAAAATGTGACAAACATGCTCTTCTACATATTCATACTATTAATATCGGCCTTTGTAATAGCCAATACGACGATCATGGTGGTCAGCAGACGGAAAAAGGAGATCGGCATCCTCATGGCCCTGGGAGCGGAAAGACGCTCCATCCTCAAGATATTCTTGCTGGAGAATATGCTCATCAGCGTGCCGGCTGGGGCTCTAGGCTGCTTGCTCGGCCTTGGCCTGGCTAAGCTGATATCACTTCTTCCCCTGGATGTGACAAGCACCGGCAGCAAAGCCGGGGTGCTTATCGTAGCCCGCCCGGAGTACTTTGTCTACGCCATGATCTTTGCCCTGGCCCTAAACTTCATAGCCGGAATTTATCCGGCCTACGCGGCCGCAAGGCTTGATCCCGTGGAGGCGATAGCAAGTGAGTGACGACATAATTGTGCTCAAAGATCTGAGCAAGATCTATGGAAACGGCGTAGAGGTACGGGCCTTAGACGGCGTCAGCGTCAAAATCAAGGCGGGCGAGTTTGTAGCCATTGTGGGCCCCAGCGGCAGCGGAAAGAGCACGCTGCTCAACATGATCGGCCTTCTGGACACGCCTAGCGTCGGCCAGATCTTTCTCAAAGGGATAGATGTCAGCCGGGCCAGCCCGGAGGAGCGAGCAAGGCTGCGCAATCAGGAGCTGGGCTTCGTCTTTCAGTACCATCACCTCATCCCGGAGTTCTCCGCTTTAGAGAACGTCATGATGCCCATGCTCATCGCCAAAAAGAGCAAAGCTGCCGCTAAAGAGAGGGCCCTGGAACTCCTGTCTGCGGTGGGCCTGGCCGATCGGCGGGACAACCGGCCCAATCAGCTCTCCGGCGGCCAGAACCAGCGAGTAGCCGTGGCCCGGGCCCTGGCCAACGGGCCGTCCATAGTGATCGGCGATGAGCTGACCGGCAACCTGGACACAAAGAGCTCCGAACTCATCTATAACCTGCTGCGGGAGCTGAACCGAAAGATCAACCAGACCTTCATTTTAGTGACGCATGACATGGCACTGGCCGAGAAGACGGACCGCATCCTGCGCATTGTGGACGGCAAGCTCGTCTGCGAGATGAGGCGCACGGATGGTGGCTTTGTCACCAGTGAGAGCTGTGATCTGGGAGAGGATGACGGCAAGATAAAGAGAGCATAGAATTGATAAACCCCCAAGCTATGCCATTAAGCTGAGGAATTATATGAGTAAAAGATTTGTCCAATTTGCAGGCGTTCTGTTCATGTTGGCTGCCATCCTCGCCGTCTCCGCAGAGGAGAACACGACGGCGTTGAATAATGCTACCCTGAACAACACAACGTTGCTCAATAACACCACATTGATTGAAGCTCCAATTTTGCCGACCGAGACTGCTAATGAGACGGCCCTGAACGAGACCGTTTCTGCGGAAAATGAGTCCGTCTTGGCTGCAAGTGAGATTATTCCTGTCCAAAATGAGACCGTACCGGTGCAAAATGAGACTGCGCCCACTCAGATAGAGGTAATCGCAGTTCAAAACGAGACAGCTCCTGCTCAAAATACCACTATGTCTGAGAATATCACAGCAGTTGCTGAGCCGATTACAGCCAGCCCGGTCTTGCAGCCTGGGGCAATGCAGATAGGGTCACCCCAAAGGACGGTCATTGCCATTGGCGGCATCGGAAAAACCCCCAACCAATTCTCAATCGACGGTAAAGCCCTGGCCCAGGGTGCTTACGAAGTCGGCCTGCCTGCCAAGACAATAATGGACCTGAGCGCTTTGCCTTTTTTCGTCAACAAAATCTGAGATCTCTGCATCCGTATTGCGAACGGATTCCTGGGCGTTCCCAGGATATATTTTTTGGAATGGTTAATTTGATATGCTACTAAGCTATCTTCCCCCACCTGAGGACAAACATGAATAAGCAGTTCATATATCTTGCAGGCATCTTGATTCTGGCAATGGCGGCAACATTTGCCGTGACCGCTCAGGAGACCAATGCCACCGCGAATAATGTCACATTGAATAGCACTATTCTGAACAATACCACACCTGCAAATGATTCTAAAGATGCTGCATTAAATATTGGGGCAGCAATTCATACCGCTCAGAATCTAAGCACTGTGAATGGCAAACCGATTGTAGTCGCTGACATTAGCGAGATGGCCGGTGTTGCACCCATGGTTACCGCAGGTGCCTCCTCCGCCCAATCAGCCAGCGAACTCGCGGGTTCATTCAAGATTGGAAAAGGTGTAGGTGGCAGAGATCCATTTAATCCCGAGCACGTGAAGATTGATACCTTGAAGCTGGGCATTCCCATCAAAGCCATGCGAGATACGGGAAAGATGTACTTCGTCTGTGACATCGTGTGATCTCGATTATATCATGATTATATTCCAAAACTTCTTTTTTGTCTCCAGGTCTTCTAGCCCGCTTATTAGTTCAGCCAGGGAAAAGATTTTTGTCTCCGTCTGCCAACCGCACTAAGGGTGAACCCAGTTTGCATACTAGAATTCTAGCTCTCGTTCTTCTCCTTCTTCTCGCCCTCGCGGCCCCGGCCTCTGCCTACGGCAAGAGCGTGGAGGACCTGGTGGGCTCCTTTTCCATTGAGAAGACCATAAAGATTGGAAGCAGCAGCGAAAGTTTTTCCTCCAATGGCGCTGCCGATCCCCTCGCCCCGCCCCAAATCGGCGGCGCAAGCGCCCTGGCCGATGATCAGTCGCCTAACGTAGCGGGATTTGCTTTCCAGCCGCAGCAGCTCTTCGCCGCCTGGCCCCAGCTCATCAACCTGACAGCCCACCTTATCGACGACCAGGCTGTTTGGGCGGCAGAGGCGATATTTTCCGGTCCGCGGGGAGAAGATGCATCCGCGCTCTTCTCTTCTCAGAGCCTCACCTCGGGAAATGCCAAAGATGGATATTACGGCGCACAGATGCTTCTTCCCCCTAGCAATGAGACGGGTGAGTGGCATCTGCGGAATTTGACACTCGTGGATCGGGAAGGCAACCGCAGGGTCTTGGCAGAGGAGGATCTGCGGGGCCGGGGCCTGCCCACAGTGATAACTGTGATTTAGCTCCGGGCATAGGGAAAGTGCCCGGTCTCATTCGCGCCTTCGCGTGATACCCTGAATCTCGCGTGAAGCCGCGAAGAAGAGGATGTGGAACGCTCAATAAAAAGCAATATCACAGGGGTCAGGGAAGTGGTCGTGCATCTGGGGCCCAAGGACTATTGCGAGCTGAAGTCCCGAACTGCCCTGGAATAAAGTAATAATAAAAATTAAAAATGCAAGGATGAGCAAAGATGCAAAATATCACAATCACGGTTTCGGAGGCGGGGACTGCCGCCGCCAGGACCTTTGCCTATAAAATCCTGATTGAGGGCAATGTCGTGGCAGAGAGAACGCTTAACCCAGTTCAGACTCAGCAGGTACTGGAGACCGCATCTCAGTACTTCTCTCTTTTACAGGGCACAGGTCTGGCCAGAGCTAAAAGCTATCTGCCCATCCTTCGGGACGGATTAATTCATCTCTTCCTGGAGTCAAGCGGGCAGGATTTTGCAGCTATGATCCTGCCGGGTGCACGGCTGACGGTTGCCTCGTCCATCCCGGAGGTGCTGCAACTGCCCTGGGAGCTGCTCCATCTTTCCAGGCAGCCGGGCGGCAATGAGAGCTTCGGCATCATTCGCCTGCCAAAGGCAGCGTACGGGCTTATTGCCTCCTCGACGAAGCTTTCGCCGGGGCCGCTGCGCGTACTTTTTTTGGCCGCTGAGCCGTTGGACTTTGAAGAAGAAGAGCAGTCGATCCAAAAGGTGGCTGAGGGGCTGGACATGACAGTCGTCATCTCTGAGAGCGGCACCTGGGAGGAGCTGTTGAACAAGGTAGAGACCTTCCGCCCCCATCTGGTGCACCTGGCAGGCCAGGGGAAAGTGACCAGTAGCGGTGCGGTATTCTCTATGCAGGGACAGGCGGGCCGGGCCGATCTAAGGTCGGCTGAGGAGCTGGCCGCGGCCCTGAAGGACTCCGGCCTTGTGGGCATCATTCTGAGTGGTCGGCAGAGCGAACCCCCCTTAGCTCTACATCTGCTCTGCCAGAGGCTGGCGGAGAGCATTCCTCTGGCCGTGGCCTGGGATGCACCGACTGCTGCCACCAAGCCCCTATACCGGGCCCTGGTCGCCGGTCAATCAATGGATGAAGCGCTGCTATCCGTGCTCCGGGAGGTCGCTGCATCTCCTGTTCCAGCTCCTGCGCCCGTTTCAGTTCCTGCGCTGTACTCGATCTATGATCCGCCAAAGATCTACGACTCTCAAAAGAGAGCTACGTCAGTCCCCCTCGCCCCGAAGCTGCTCGTCCTGCCGGGCCTGACGGAGGAAGGGCGGGCGGAGTGTTTTGTGGACCGGAGACGCGATCTAGAGCGACTCCTGCCCGCCTTGCGAGAGGGTGGTGCGCAGGCTCTGATCATCACCGGTCCAGATGGTGTGGGCAAGAGCGCGCTTGCTGTCCATCTTGCCTGCCTGCTCGAGCCCGGCTACAGCGTTCTGCCCATTTACAGCTCGCCACATAACCGCATAACTTCCGTCAGGCTGCTGGAGGCGGCAGTGGGCCATTTGAGCGGAATGGGTGACGAATCCCTCAAGGACCCGAGGCGCACCGTCAGAGAGCGGCTGCATAGCTTGCTGGAAATGCTGAAAGCCTCTCGCATTCTGATGGTTTGGGATGGTCTGGACCTGGATGGCAAGACCTGCAAAATTTCTGACCCGGATCTGGCCGAGTTCTACCTGCAGATGCTAAAAGGCATGACCGCAGGACGTGCCATCATCACCTGTAGGGCTTTGCCTGCCGATGCCCTGACCTTGCCGGCCCGCGCGGTGCAGTGGAAGCTGGAGGGCCTGGGCCAGGCGGCATTCATTAGATATCTTCTTCGGGATGAAGGCCTGGCGGATCGTTATAAAAAAGGCGAGATCACTTATGCCCAGCTTGCCACGCATCATACTGCCGCTTCGGGCCTTCCTTCTCGCCTGGCCCAAACAGGCAAGGCCTTGAGCGGGGGAGATCTCGCTGCAAACGAAGATCCTCTGGCCAAGCTCACCTCTCGTTTGGGCTCTGCCTCCGGCCGTGCTCTTTCGCAGGCCGCGGTCTACAACATTGCCATGAGCCCGGCAGGTCTAGCCGCCGTTTGTGGCCTGACGGCAGAGCAGGCCGCCGCCAATGCCGGCGAGTGGCAGGGTCTATCTTTAGCTTATCCGGTGGGAGAGCTGTGGGCGGTGCCCTCATCCATTCGCGTCGAACTCCAGGCGGCCTTAAGCCCGCAGGAACAGCACGCCGCGCAAAAGGCGGCGGGCGATTTTCTGAGATACCTGGCAAAGGCCGGGCGCTCAGCGGAGCTTCGCCTCTCCCGCTTAGATGTCTTGCTGGAGGCACGCGGGCACTATCTGGCGGCCGAGGATCAAGGCAATGCCATCGCTGTAACAGCCAGCATCAGTGGCTACCTGCAGAGGCGCGGTTACTACTACGAACTGATAAGGCTTAATCAGGAACTACTGGATCTGGACCGGCAATCGTCCGGCCCCACTGTCTGGATCGGCCGAGCCTATCTGGATCAGGGCGAATACAGAAAGGCGGCAGAGTGGTACGGGCGGGCCCTGCAAATCGCTCCGGACGCTGCCGCCTACCACGATCTAGGCACGGCTCTCCTGCACCTGGAAAAATATGACCTGGCCAAAGAGAGCCTGCAAAAGGCTGCGGATGCATTTCATAACGCCGGTGACCAGTCTGGGGAAGCTGCCAGCATAAGCCGTTTGGCCTCCATTGACATGTTGAAAGGCGAGAACGCGGCTGCTGCCGAGAAGCTGCAGAAGATTGTTGAGATCATGAAGAGCCTGGGTGATTTGAAGGGGGAAGCCGCAGCTTTGCAGGAGATGGCCCGCCTGGATATGAGCAGGTGTGATTATGATGCCGCTCGCCAGGGGCTTGTGAAATCAATGGAACTTCTTAAAACAGCCGGAGACAGTAAAGGCGAGGCTTTTGCCCTCTTCAACCTGGCCAGCCTCGATCTGGAGAAGGGCGACTTCCCGTCGGCTGGTGCTGAGTATGCAGAGGTTCTGCCGCTCTTTGCAGAGATGGGCGATCGGGCCGGCGAGGCCGCTATTTTGCACAGTCTGGGCATGATACATTCTCAGGCCGGGGAGAAAGAGGCGGCAGTTGATCGCTTCCAAAAAGCCCTTTTGATCAATCAAGAGCTGGCCGATAGACCAGCGGAAGCGGGCGCCTTCTTCCAGCTCGGCGCTCTGGCTGTGCAGCAGGATAAGATGCAAGAAGGTCTGCGGCTCATGGCCCTTGCCGCTATAGTTTTAAGGAGCATCAAGAGCGATGATGTGAAGAACGTCGAGCCGCTGGTGGAGAGGCTGGCCGCGCAGCTTAGCTTAACTCAGGAGCAGTTTATGGTCCTAGTGCAGGAGGTCCTGCAGAGCTACGCCAAAGATCGCGGCTGGGGGCTGGTGGAGAGGGCCTGGGGGAAATCAGAATAATTCTCACCAAAACCATACAAGCCGTCCGAATGAGAGAAGAATTAGCAGAAGACGTGGACTGGGGGCTGTATAAATGGATCAGGTAATAATAAATGGGCGATCTGCCTCGATTGTTACCTATCGAAGAATGCAGGACTTCTTCACACCGGAAGAACTTGAAGAGATACAGCAGCCAGGCTATTTTGATGACGTTGAGGAAATCCTGAAAAAGGCAACATCCTAAAAAACACTGCAAAACCGCCGATAAAGAAAAGACGCCCGGGCCCGGCCCGCCGTCTATCCGTCCTTTGCAGGCTCGTCCACCCCGCAGGCAGCGATCTTCTCGGCCAGCTTGGCCAGCACATCTTTTCTCATGCCGCCTACGAACTTGATCGATCCCACTACCAGATGCCCTCCGCCGGAGACGCCGCCATTGGGAATCTCCTCCATCAGCTCTTTGACCATCTGGGGAATGTTCATCTTTACGGCTTTGCTGCGCAGCACGGCAAAGTCCGGTCCGTAGCCAATGGTGACAACGGGCTTTCCGGCATACTTCTTGCAGAGCCGGTCGTGCACCTCGCCACTGGTCTTGCCGGGCGGAGGGAAGGTGAACTTGTGGGCGAAGTTCTCCACATCCAGCACATTCATGATAATGCCATTGGGAAGACGCGTGCTCTTCACATTGCCCATGCTGGCCCGCAGTTGCTCGTCAATGGCGGCATTGGCCTGCTCGCACAAAAGCTCCACAATCCTCTGGTGGCGGTCCAGCCGGCCCAGGCATAAAATGTCGTTTATCAGCCCCCGTCCGTCATTGAAACGCTGCCAGAATGCCTCGTAATCCAGGGCTAACGCGACCTTCTTCAGGTCCTCCCGGCTGTACTTGTCCTCGACCAGCTTTATGTAGGCTGCCGCCTCTGGCGCCTCGCTCCGGTCACCCACGGCTGAAACCGCCGGGAAGTGCTTGATCTTGCTCTCCACGGCAGGGTAGATCATGCGGGCGATCTCTGTGGCCAGCATGCCCGTGGTCAACCCGAAGTCGCCGCCGGCGTGCGCGGGATTGACATGAGCAATAAGATACTGGTCCACGATCTTGTGGGGATGATGGTGATCTACGACCAGCATATCCATTCCGTAGACCTGAGCCTGGCGCATGGCCGGAACATCCTCTTCCGTGGAGCCGTTGTCCATCAAAACGATAAGCGGCATCTTCTGGCCGTGCCGGGTCTGATCCTCCAGAGCGTAGGTCAGATCCTTGGTCACATCCTCCAGCTCGTAAAAGGGCGCTTTGCTGGGGGCGCGCCGGTAGTTGTGGTATTCGGCATCAGGCCCGCCTACCTCTGTGATGAGCGGCAAAATGGCCATCTCAATGGCGACCGCTGCAGTGATGCCGTCGGCATCGGCGTGATGGCGGACAACGATGGGCTGGGACTTGAGAACCGCCCGGCGAATCTCCTTGGCCACTTGCTTCATGGCCGGCATGAGCCTGGTCATGATCTCGCTTTTCACCAGAAACTCGGTCTCGGATGGCTCAGCGCGTCTGTCAATCGACAGTTCAATCAGGTCCTTGACCGTGGATGCCTCTCCACCCCAAAGGCGCTTCATGGACTTGATCTCGACCTGAACCTGATTGTTGCGCAGGCTTACCTCGCCAATGACGCGCACCATCATCTCGTTGTCGATATCGGCGTAGGCCCGCACACCGGCCCGCTCAAAGGCGGCACAAAAGACCAGTCCGCAATCGTCCGCGATGGTGAAGATGGTAGGCCCCCCCGTCTGCTTGACCTGGATGACCTCCCCCTTGATCATGATCTGCTTACCCACCAGCTTTTGCAGATCCGAGGTCTTAGATATGGGAAGCTCCTTTTCCACCTCAAAAGTGTTGTACTCCTTCAGCTCGGCCGGCTCCAGCTCAATGTTGCCGTTAGGAAGAATATTTCGCACCGTAACGAATATGCTGTCGCCCACCTCAGGCTTGCTCTTCAGGTACTTGTTATGGGCGAGGCCCCTCACGCTCTCGGATAGATCCACAAAGGCCCCAAAGCTGGCCAGGCCATTGACCTTTCCCTGATAAATCTCGCCTACAACGACATCTCTGACATCACAAGCAGGATCGAGAATATGCACGAGCGGCTTTTTGGCACAGCGTTCGCATAGCTCTTTTTTGCTGGTGAGCTTGGACTTGCACACCACGCACAGGTACTCGCGCCCCAGGCCCTCGCAGGTCGGGCAGCTCTCTGTAACCGGCGTCTTGCCCGAGCCTTGGCAGACGCTGCATTTCGTGGAGCCGCTATCAATAAGCTCCTTCATATCCTTATCCGATGCCTCTCCCAGGGAGATGGACTCGGTCTTTCCGCTGCCACTGCAGTTGGGACAGGGCTTCTCTCCTACCACCAGGTAGCCCTTGCCCAGGCAAATCTCGCACAGGTTCATCCTGGAGATTGACGCACCATTGGAATTTAGCTATTTTGCAAGGGTCCAGTTGCGGCGCATAGATATGCAAGCCAATAAATAAGATGCCGCTCCTCCAGGGGGGCATGCGAGTCGTGGTTTTACGCATCGGCCACCGGCCGGAGAGAGACAAGAGGATCACCACCCACGTTGGCCTGGTGGCCAGAGCCTTTGGAGCGGAAGAGATGCTCCTCTCTGGGCGCGACCCTCACGTGGAAGAGAGCCTGGCCGATGTGGCGAAACGCTGGGGTGGAGTCTTTCGCCTCCGGCCGGATGTCTCCTGGAAGGGAGAGACGGTGCGCTGGAAGGAGGCGGGAGGAAAGGTAGTTCACCTCACCATGTACGGCTCCAACCTGCCCGATGTGATCGACGAGATTCGCGAATGTGAGAACATCCTGGTCGCGGTGGGTGCAGAGAAGGTTCCTGCCGAGATGTACGATCTGGCGGACTGGAATGTGGCCGTGGGCAACCAGCCCCATTCCGAGGTGGCGGCACTGGCGGTCTTCCTGGATCGGCTCTTTATGGGCCGGGAGCTTCATCTGGCATTTGAGGACGGTCTTAAGATTGTGCCCACGGCTAGAGGAAAACAGGTATTGTATCCGGAATACTGCCCGGAAAAAGAAAATCTATGAGAATATTAGTAATTGGCATCAACATCAGACACATTGCCTTTTCCGCTAGCCGGGCCGGCCATGAGGTCTTCGCGGTTGATTGTTACTGCGATGTGGATCTGGCCAGATGGGCAAAAGAGACGGCTAAAATGCCGCGCGACGGGGCAAAAGAGCTTCTTTTGTTTTATGTGGAAAAGTTTCGTCCTGATGCCGTCGTGCTGGGACCGGGCCTGGAAGAGGCGTCTGTTCAAGGAGTGCCTGTGCTCAATAACCCGCCTGAAAAAACAGCTCAGGTCTCAGATAAGCTCTGGCTGGCTGGCTGGCTGGAAGAGCAGGGCTTTCCCTTCATAAAGACAGAGATTGCCGATGTCGTGGATAATCTGCGTTTTCCCTTCCTGGTCAAGCCGCGCAAGGGCGCTGGAGGGGTGGGATGCAGGATAGTTGAGAAGCCTTCAGAGCTTAAAATGCATGAGAGCACGGGAAAAAGCATGCATGAGGGCATAGAGGATGACCTGATCGCCCAGGAACTGATCATTGGCTGTCCCGCTAGTGTCTCGGTCATTGGGAATGGTCGCGCCGCGCGTGCCATTGCCGTCAACGAGCAGCTCATCGGCCTCTCCTGGGCCGGGGCGAAAGGGTTCAGGTACAGCGGGAACATCACGCCCCTCGCTCTCCCGCAATGCGGCATAGGGCAGATGGCAGAAGAGATTATAGCGAAGCTGGGGCTCGTGGGCAGCAATGGAGTTGATTTTTTGCTCACCGAAAAAGGTCCCGTGGTGGTCGAGGTCAATAGCCGCTTTCAGGGCAGCCTTGATACTGTGGAACTGTCCGGCGGAGACAATGTCTTCCAGGCTCATCTGCAATCCTTTTTGGGAAGGCTTCCCGAGCGTCCGGCCCAAACAAGTTGCACCGCAGGCAGAATCATAGTCTATGCCACCCGCGATCTGACCATTGAGGCGGATCTGGTCAGAGACTGGACGGCAGATGTTCCTGGGAAGGGATCGCGAATAGCCGCAGACTATCCAATCCTGTCCATATTCGCCACGGGATCAGGCAGAGACGAAGTAATGGACCAGCTAAAGACGAGAACGGCAGTGATAAGCGAGATAATAAACGCAAAATAGGGATAATATAAATATATGCGTTTTTGACGGCCCCAGGTATTGGCTCAGATTACCAGGATACTACCCTGTAGAGCCAGTTGCTGATCAGTGTCCAGACCTTGACATAGCCTGATCCTTTCTCCAGCTTTTTTGTGTCATTTTCGCTGTACTTTTTTCCATCCTTCATCCAAGAGTCCATGATATAGGATTATTTCTCGTTTGAATTTAACAATGTCGGTCTACATTGATGGCACCATCGGCGCAAGAGTGCTAGGAATACGTATTCCGGCGTCAGCATAAAAAGATAATGCTTGATAAAGGTAATATAGCATAAGGGGGACTGTATTGGTAGAGATAAATGCAGGGGATGAAATGAAGTCACCGGAAAGAATTACCATCGCGTTAGATGAAGAGACGACCGGCCTGTCCAAGAAGATGAAGGAAGACCTGGGCATGTCCCAGAGCGAGCTGATGCGAGAGTCCCTGAAGTTCTTTGGCAAACACAAGATGCTTTTTGACTTCGCCGAGGACAAGAAGGTTTACACCCATGCAGAAATGCTGTCAGCAGGCGAGCATGTTATCCTGGATATCGATCACTGGATAATGTTTCTAAGCTTCATTGAAACTCATCCGGACAAGGAAAAGTTCTGGAATATGCATAAAGAGGTCTGCCGGGCTCATGCCGAGCAGTTCAAACACAAGCTCTTCAATGCGGAGAGCATCTTGAGAAGACTTGAGATCTGCAACCTCTTTAATATGAGCAAGACCGGCAAGAATGAGTTCACCCTCATCTTCGGCTCGGATGCGCCCAAGAAATTCGTGCGCATTGAGTTGGAGGAGATCTTTGACGGCATGGGCTTCCTGGTTGAGATCAAAGATGACTTCTCAAAGCTGAGGGTTAAGGTAATTCATGATCTATAGATTCTAGAGAGCTTTCTGTCTTGTCACAAGGATTTAGAGCTGGTAAAATTGGACTATTCCCAGCCCTCCGGCCTGCTCTACCATATGATTCACAATCTGGAAAAGGGCATGCTCCCGTTGATTGTTTTTATCTTTCGGGGAGCCATAAGGATGATCTTTACCGGAGAGTGCCTTCACAATGAAGTTTATGAAAAATATTATAATGACGTGCTAGCCGAATGCAGCCAAAATATATATGCTAACTGAGATTACACAAGTGCTGCGAGGGAGATTATGACCTTAATCGTGCTCAACTTCAAGACCTATCGTGAATCGACCGGTCCGGAGGCTCTACGCCTGGCGGAGATCTGCGAGGACGTTTCCAGGGATTATTCAGTACAAATAGTGGTTGTGCCCCAGGTAGCCGATATCCAGATCATCTCAAAAGCCGTTAAGATACCGGTCTATGCTCAGCATGTAGACGGGGTTGGATATGGCGGCTTTACGGGCCATGTGACTGCTGCATCCTTGAAAGCTGCGGGAGCTGTCGGATCTCTCATCAACCACTCCGAGCGAAGGCTCAAGCTGGCTGATATTGAGGCCTCCATCTCTGCCTGCCGCCAGGCTGGCCTAAAGACGATCGTCTGTACCAACAACGTGGCCACTACACGCGCCTCGGCCGCACTGGAGCCGGACTATGTGGCGGTAGAGCCGCCCGAGCTGATCGGCAGCGGCATTCCTGTATCCAAGGCCAATCCACTGATCATTTCACAGTCCGTTGATGCCGTCAAACGCATCGCACCGGAGGTAGGTGTGCTCTGCGGTGCGGGAATAACACACGGCGAAGATCTGAGAAGCGCTCTAGAACTGGGATCGGTTGGGGTCTTGCTCGCTTCCGGAATTATCAAGGCAAAAGACCAGCGCAAGGCTTTAGAAGACCTGGTGACGGGAGCCAGAAAATGATCGCGGTGCACGTTCGTATCTCGGGTCGAGTGCAGGGTGTTTTCTATCGTGCCTTTACTCAAGAGCGGGCCCGGGCTCTGGGGGTGAATGGCTTTGTGAGAAACATTCCCGGCGGTGGGGTGGAGGCTATGCTGGAGGGAGAGAGAAAGAGCGTAGGGGAATTGCTCAAAGCCATGAAGTCCGGACCCAGTGGAGCCATAATCCTGGGGATGGAGTTCTCCGAGTTGGAAAGCAAAGGGTACGAGGGTTTTGAAATAAAATAGGATGTGATCTCATGCTTACCGTCAACAGATACAAATGCTGCTACTGCGGTGCCTGCGTCGGAGTATGCCCGACATGTGCCCTGGAGCTGGTGGAGACCTGGCTCGAGGTCTCGGCAGAGTGTAAGGAGTGCAGCCTGTGCACCAAGATATGTCCGGTTGGAGCTCTGGAGGTCAAGGCATGAAGTGCGACTTGATCGTGGTAGGTGGGGGGCCTGGTGGATCAATGGCCGCCAAGACGGCAGCTCTCGCCGGCCTCAAGGTCGTCATGCTGGAAAAACGCCAGGAGATCGGCGATCCTGTACGCTGTGCGGAGGGCGTTAGCAAGAGGGCCTTATGCCGCATGATGAAGCCCGAGCCGGAATGGATTTCTTCCGAGGTAAAGGGCGCTAGAATCTATGCACCGGACGGGACGAGCATTGTCATGTCCGAGGACAAGAGCGGCGACGAGGTGGGCTACGTTCTGGAGAGGAAGATCTTTGATCGAGGCCTTGCCATGCAGGCAGCCCAGGCAGGGGCCAAGATCTTTGTTAAGACCAGGGCTTTGGGTCTGCTAAAGAAGGACGGAGTCATTTCTGGAGTGTCCGCACTTCGCATCGGCGAGCCCCTGCAGATCGAGGCGCCCCTGATCATCGGTGCGGACGGAGTGGAGTCCAAGGTGGGACGCTGGGCGGGCATTGATACCACGTTGAAGCTGCAAGATATCGAATCTTGCGCCCAGTTCCTGGTGCATGATGCATCCATTGATGACGAATACACCGAGTTCTTTTTGGGAAACAGCATCGCTCCCTCAGGATATGCCTGGTCGTTTCCCAAGGGCGAGAAGCTGGCCAACATTGGCCTCGGGATTCAGGGGTCGCGGTCCAAGGGCGGCGAAGCTATGCGGCTGCTGCGCCAATTCATGAAATCTCGCTTTCCCAATGGCAAAGTGGTGGAGATGGTCGTGGGCGGAGACCCCTGTTCCGGGCCCATTGACTCTGCAATTGCAAACGGTGTGATGCTGGTGGGAGATGCGGCTCATCAGACCGATCCGCTCACGGGCGGAGGCATTCTCAATGCCATGCGGGCGGGAGTCATTGCCGGAGAGGTGGCAGCAAAGGCCATAGCCGCAGGCAATGTCCGCCGTACGGGACTGCAAGAGTACGAGGACCGTTGGCGAGACGATTTCGGTAAGACGATAGCTAAGAGCTTCCAGTTCAAGGAGTTCTTCGTCAAGCTTACCGATAATGACCTAAATCAGCTCCTCGGATCTCTGGCCAAGGAGGACATAACCAAGATGGACCTGCCCGGCATGCTGCGCGTTCTCTTCCGGCTTAACCCGAAACTGCTCTGGGGGCTAAAAAGCATGATAATTTAGCTATTTACTTTTTGGGGCATAGCTTTCGACATTAACTTTTACTTTTCCTGCACCTCGCGAAATTACGGTTCGATTTTCTGCCCCAGTACCGAGGAGCCGTCGGCCCTTTTGGGCAACCTTTCCGGGTCGAAGTAAACGATTATCCTCTCCTTATCCGCATCAATGGCTGCCACACCCATGTGGAAGATGTAGCGCATGGTCCTCGGTCCATCCGGAATGTGCAACCTGTGCTCCCGGCGCAGCAGAATGACGCTGGCTGCCTGGAGAGAGGGGCTGCTTTGCAGGAATAAAAGGCCGGGCAGGTTGAGGCGATGGTGGCTCGTGGTGGGGTATCTCTCTCCAATCAATTCGCCCAGCTCTTCGCGACGAATCATCACCTCCAACTCGCCGCTCTTCACGATAATCTGGCTCTCGTCGGCATGCACCAGGTCAATGTGAGTGCGAAGCGCACAGAGCACGTAGCTGTCCCCGCGTCCTTTGTTTTCTTGGGGGAGCAGCGCTTCCAGCTTCTTCATAAAGGGGCGCAGAAGAGGGCTGGTCCCGGCAAAGAGGGCCCCGGGGAGATTTCTAACTTCGGTTCGGGCCAGCTCATTGAGATCCTTCTCGCGGACCATTATGGATATCATGATGATACATTAGCCTGCGAGGGAATATATATTGCAGGTGACAATCGCGGCGAGCTATCTGTGCCGTATAATAATTTTCCTTATAAATAATATTACGATCGAATACATATCTATTCTTTCTCAATTAATTATTTAATCTCATTCTGATACTGGCTCGGGTAAGTTCCGGCAAAATCACCCTGGCGGTGCAACACCATTAATGGGCATTTGGAAATTGTCAAAAATATAAAATCTCAACTCAATGCATTCTTACCTGGGTAGACACCTAAATGTAAATGCCGTTTGCTTTTAAAGTTATTATCTAATGTATTAGTCTAATTAAGTAAAATTAAAGATATTCCCTTTCAAAACAAATTATTTATATCATTACGTATTTGTGACAAGAAAAATATGGTGCCGATTATGAAAGAGTCCACTGTAAAGATCCTGGATGACAAGGACATGGAATTTGTCGAAACGCTTCGATCCCTGAGCGTTCCGCGCAACGTTGCAACGCTCATAACCTTTCTGGCTAATGTGGATGAAGCTTCATCTCGCGAAATAGAGATGGGCTCCGACTTGCGGCAGCCGGAAGTGAGCATTGCCATGCGTACCCTGCGTGAAAACAGCTGGATAGAAGAGAAAGAAATCAAGCGCGAAGGCAAAGGCAGACCAATGAAGGTCTACTCGCTAAAAGCGGGCATTGATGCGATCATAAAGCATTTCGAGGATGAGAAGCTGCACGAGTCTGCCCAGGCTATGGAGAGCATCCAGAGGCTAAAGCAACTCATAGCAACCTAGATTAAATCGGGAGGGGGGCGGGCAAGTACCTCCACCTCGATTTTTGCCGCAATATTGCGGCCCAATGATATCTTCGAGCCGTTTACCTCAATTACTACCGGCCCGCCAAAAGGCTGAGAGGCAATTTTGCGTATGTGCCTTCCTTTCCTTATGCCCATGGACTCAAATCTCTTCTCCCAACTGGCATCACTAACTGTCATGACTTCCAGGGTCTGATTGCAGGGGGCCTTGGTAAGCTCTATGTGCACCATTTCTGATATATCCTCTCCGTCCTACTGTTTTTGTTTTCTAGCTCTTTAGATAAATCTCACTCAGATGCGCACGTTCACGCCCCTCTCTTTGAGATATGTCTTGACATTGCGGACATTCCACTCACCGAAGTGAAAGATGCTCGCCGCCAGTGCAGCCGATGCATCGGTCTTCTTGAAGACCTCCAGCATGTGATCAGGGCTGGCGCAGCCTCCTGATGCGATCACAGGCACATTCACCCTTTTGGCCACGGCGTTTGTGAGAGGGATGTCGAAGCCGTCATAGGTCCCATCCCGGTCCATGCTGGTGAGAAGAATCTCTCCCGCTCCCAGGGACACTGCTCTGCTTGCCCAGGCGATGGCGTCAATACCTGTAAACTGCCTGCCCCCATAAAAGGAGCATTCAAACCAGCAGGCTCCTTGCTCAGTTTGCACAATGTGCCGGCCTTCTTCTAATGTGTAGCGCCGCTTGGCATCGATGGCCAGTACTACTGCCTGATTTCCATATCGATCGGATATCTCGCTGATCAGCTCAGGGCGTTTTAGGGCAGAGGTGTTCAAAGTGATCTTGTCAGCCCCGGCATTGAAGACCTCTCTTGCAGGCTCCACACCATTTATGCCGCCGCCTACAGCTAGTGGCACAAAGACCGACCGCGAGGTCTTTTTAATGACGCTGGTCATGGTCTCCCTTCGCTCGTGAGATGCCGTGATGTCCAAAAAGACGATCTCATCGGCACCATCCTCATAGTATTGGCCGGCCAGCTCCCACGGAACCCCTGCATACCTTATCTGCTGAAACTCGATGCCCTTGACAACTCGACCGCCCGGCACACCCATGTCGCAGTCCAAACAGGGAATGATTCTTCTCGCTAACATCGTATGGCCCTCACAAAGTTCTCCAGGATTCTCAGGCCCTTGGCACCCGACTTCTCGGGGTGAAACTGAGTGGCAAAGAGATTATCCCGGGCTATTGCCGCAGTGACATCCACCCCATGCTCCGTCGTAGCAACGATTCGTGATTTGTCTTCAGGCTGCCCGTAATAGGAATGCACAAAATAGAACATATCGCCGTCTTCGATCCCCTGCAGCATCTCTACCGGGCGCTTGATGGAAAGGCTGTTCCAGCCCATTTGAGGTATCATAACCGACAAAGGCAGCTTTACCACTCTTCCCTTAATCCATCCCAATCCTCGGGCGGCAGGGCTTTCTTCGCTCTCCTCAAAGAGGACCTGTAGCCCTATGCAAATGGCAAAGATGGGGGTTCCACATTCTCGCGCACTATTAAGAGCACCTTCGAAGCGGCAGAGTCGATCCATGCATTGCCCAAAGGCCCCCACGCCCGGAACCACAATGCCCCCTACTCCGGCAAGTTCATCGGGCTCGCTTATAATCTTCGGTGAGCCACCCACGTAGTCCAGAGCGTTATAGATGCTGAACAGGTTGCCCATCCCGTAATCCACTATGGCAATCGTCATCGTTTTTATCCTTCTTGCATTTGCATCAATTGATCCTATCGCATTTGGCACTGGTCGCCGGAAAAGCTTTTCCGTTCTGCGAAGCAGCATTGTTGGGCCAACCCATATTTCGGCATGCAATTAAAATTTAGTAACTAAGTTTTATTATGATTTTTTACGAATTCGGATTGCTATGACAATACTAATATCCAATGAGGTCTTAATATCCTTATTTCTTATATCAAATTTATTAATTGCAAAAGCTTAAATAGGCCACCATGGCATTTCCGGCCTCCTTCATAGTTTATAAAGTTAACCCATAATTTTTAAATAGCTAAGGATGGACAGAGGCTATCATCAGTCAAACATAAAGATTTGGGTAGATGCTAAACGGAGATGCTAAAAATGTCCAAACCGAATCCCTTTGAGATATCCCAGAAACAACTCGCCGATTGTGCAAAGATTCTGAACCTGGATGCCGGAGTGCATGAGTTTCTCAGGCACCCCAGGCGAGAGTTCCACGTATCTATCCCGGTACGCATGGACGACGGCAGCCTGAAGATCTTCCAGGGCTTTAGAGTTCAATATAACGATGCTCTGGGCCCCTGCAAAGGCGGCATTCGCTTCCATCCTGATGAGACCGTGGACACCGTGCGGGCTCTCTCTGCCTGGATGACCTGGAAGTGCTCTCTTCTCGGCCTGCCCCTGGGCGGCGGCAAAGGCGGAGTCATCTGCAACCCCAAGGAATTGTCCATGGGCGAGCAGGAGCGCCTCTGCCGTGGCTACGTCGATATGCTGTGGGAAAACATCGGCCCGGCGAAGGACGTCCCCGCACCTGATGTTTACACCACTCCTCAGATGATGGCCTGGATGATGGATCAGTACTCCAAACATGTCGGCTCAAACAGCTTTGGCATGATCACAGGCAAGCCTCTGGTCGTGGGCGGGTCCCTGGGAAGGGGCGACTCCACAGCACGCGGCGGCCTGTTCACCCTTCGAGAGGCAGCCAAGGAGCTTAACATCAACCTGGCCAAGTCCACTGTAGCCATTCAGGGATACGGCAATGCCGGCAGCTTTGCCCATTCTCTGGTCAAAGAGCTCTTCGGCAGCAAGGTAGTCGCCGTCAGCGACTCCAAGGGCGGCGCGTTCAATGCCGCCGGCATAGAGGCCGATGTGGCAGCCCGCGTCAAGGCGGAGACCTCCACGGTCGCCAATATCCCCGGCGCCAAGAAGATCAGCAATGAAGAGATCCTGGAGCTGGATGTAGACATTCTCATTGCAGCCGCATTAGAGAACGTCATAACCAAGGATAACGCCGGCAAGATCAAGGCCAAGGTCATCATTGAGCTGGCCAACGGCCCCACCACACCGGAAGCTGACGCCATCCTCTTCCAGAACAAGGTGCATGTCATTCCCGACTTCCTGGCCAACGCCGGCGGTGTGACCGTCTCTTACTTTGAGATGGTTCAGAACATCGCCCGCTACAACTGGACCCTCGATGAGGTCTACACACGGCTCGATGAGAGGATGACAGAGGCCTACCAGGCAGTTCTAGCCGCCTCCAAGAAGTACAAGGTAAACATGCGTCAGGCTGCCTACACCGTAGCTGTGGCACGTGTCGTCGAGGCCATGAAGATACGCGGCTGGGTTTAGATAAGATTAGATCAAAACCACCAACAGAAGCAGAGGTGCTTTGCGCCCCTCCCCTCGGGCAAGAGCCCATTATAGGGACGCAGAGGCCTCATATTTTTAGCAGGATAATATTGAATCGTTTTTAATAAATTCTATTGAATTGGTTTTTATTATATTTCGTGCTTAATACTAGAAATCAATAACACCTCTATTCGTGAGCGGTTCGGAATTGAGCCAAAAAACAGCGATATTCGCCTCACGGCTTATCCATGAAGCGGTTTATGTCGGTGTCGTGCTGCCCTACGACCCAGATGCGGCCCCTAAGTTGATGCGCTACATTCCATTCTGGGCCAATCCCAGGTGAGGCGTGATTGCTTGATGAGTACTTGATGGGAAAGGATCAGATGGTTTCAGACATAAGTACTACAAAATTTGTTATTAATACTACTAATCAAAATATACATAAAAATATATAAATATATAGTAACTCTTCTTCAGCACCACTTCCCATCCGTCTTCAGCCACTTGTCCATGTCCGCTGCCGCAGTCTTGCCCTCGCCCATGGCGCTGATCACTGTGGCTCCGCCGCTGGTGATGTCTCCCCCGGCCCAGACCCCTTCCATGGTGGTGCGGCCCCGCTCATCTATCACGAGCGTGCCCCATTTGGTGGTCTTAAGCTCCGGCGTACTGCTGGCGATGAGGGGATTAGGCACTGTGCCCACCGCAATGACCACCGTATCCACATCGACTATGTGCTCCGAGCCCTTCTTCACCCGCGGGCTGCGCCTTCCCGAGGCATCGGGCTCGCCCAGCTCCATTTCAACGACCTCCATGGCCTTTACCATGCCCCGTTCGTCGCCCAAAAAGCGCGTGGGGTTGGTGAGGAAGTCAAAGATCACATCCTCTTCCATGGCGTTCTCCACCTCTTCCAGGCGGGCCGGCATCTCCTCGCGAGAGCGGCGATAGACAACGTGCACTTCATCCGCCCCCAGACGCATGGCAGAGCGGGCTGCATCCATGGCCACGTTTCCGCCGCCCACCACTGCTACCTTCTTGCCCTTTTTGATAGGAGTATCGTATTCCGGGAACTTGTAGGCCTTCATCAGGTTGACTCGGGTCAGATATTCGTTGGCAGAGTAAACGCCGCTCAGGTTTTCGCCGGGAACATTGAGAAAATGGGGAGCCCCTGCGCCTATTCCCAGGAATACGCCGTCGTAATCCCCTTTGAGCAGCCCCTCTACCTGCACCTGTCTGCCTACTACTGAGTCCAGCTCCAGCTCGGCTCCCAATGATTGGACGTATTCGATCTCCGCCCGGACGATGCCTTTAGGCAGGCGAAACTCGGGAATGCCGTAGACCAGGACGCCTCCGCCATCATGCAGCGCCTCGAAGATGGTAACTTTGTGCCCGAACTTGGCCATGTCAGCGGCCACCGTCAATCCCGCCGGACCACAGCCCACCACGGCGACCTTCTTTCCCGTGGCCGGCGCGATCTCGCACTTGAGCCTCTCTGCCTGGCATAGCTCCCAATCGGCCACATAACGCTCCAGACGGCCGATGGCCACGGGCGCTCCCTTCTTGGCCAGGACGCATTTGCACTCGCACTGCACCTCCTGGGGACAGACCCGGCCGCATATTCCGGGCAGGCTGTTCTTTCTCTTGAGGGACCGCGCCGCTTTTGGCATGTCTCCATCGCGCAGGGCACAAATGAAGCTGGGGATCTCCACGCCCACCGGACAGCCTTCAATGCACTTGGGCTTCTTGCATTGAAGACATCTGCCCGCCTCTTCTGCTGCCTGCTCTGGACTATAGCCCAGGGCAACCTCCTGAAAGTTGCTTTTCCTCTTTTCGGGAGATTGCTTGGGCATCTCCACCCGGTTTAAATTAATCTTGCTGGACATCTTTTCCACACCGCGCCTCTGGGGCTAAGATCTCTTCTGGCTGATCATCCTTATGCTTGGGGAAAGAACCCAGGATCTAAATAAGATTTTGCCTTCCCGAATGCCAATTTTCTAAGATTAGGCTATTGGCCACTATTTATATCCAACATGCTGCATAACGCCTAATTTAAACAATTTGGTGATGTCTGATAATGCCCTTGCGATCGATGGGGCGATTTGCACCATAAAACACTTAAACAAATATCATCAATGTTAATAAAAGTTTCAGGTGGGTTTTCGAATATGAAAATAATAATGATGCTAGCCTTTTTGGTTGCGGTGTTGACTATACCAACAGTATTTGGCGCGCCGCAAAATCCAATTGTCCCAGTATCAACCCCTGTGATGGCGCAGGATGTCCAGGAAACATCGCCAATAGCAGCGTTGAGGGACCTATACGACAGTAACACGGAATTTCGAACTACTATGGATAAGGCATTTGCCAACATGAAAGATCCAGACCCCAATACAGCCGACCTGTGGCCCAACCCCACCGCAGTAAACCCGTGGAAGGGCAAGAATTTCGACGATCTTCTCCAGTTCTTTAGCGAATGGTACCAATTGACGCCGACGCCCAGCGGTGCACAGGATGAATTCAATTACATTGAGAAGTTCACCTGGTTCTATTACAAGAATGAATTTGGCCAGAAGATCGTTGGCGAGGAGCCTGGATTAAACTGGACCCGTCAATTTGTCGAGGCCCGGGGCAAATTCCTGGAGAGCCCGGAGTCAAATGTCACCATTAAGCAATGGATGGCCGATCCCTCGATTCGTATGGAACAATATATCATTCCGCCGGATGGATTCAAGTCGTTCAATCAGTTCTTTATTCGCGATCTTTTGCCCGGCACGCGAACGGTCGCCAGCCCTCTTGATGACTCCGTTCTGGTCTCACCGACAGACTGCGTACTGAACATGATCGAGCCGCTGACGCCGGGTGTTAAGATTCCAACAAAGCTGAACCAGATGCTGAATGTCACAGAGCTGTTGAACGGATCCAAATATGCCAAGTATTTCGAGAACGGCACCGCGATTTCCTGCATACTGATGCCCACCACCTACCACCATTACCATTCAGTGGTATCGGGCAATGTAGTGGAGTCAAACGAGGATGTAGCCGGTGCCTACTGGGGCATCAAGGACTTTGCCGCCTTCTATAATGCCAGAAATTTCGGTTATGGCGCCAACTATAGTGTCTTCGAACAGTTCCGCCGCGGCTACCTGGTGATCAAAACAAAGGAATACGGCTATGTGGCGATGATCCCGGTAGGCCTGGATACAATTGGCTCGGTCGTATTTGAAAACAAGTTCTCGAATGTGACCGCGAATAACCCGGTGCCCGTTTATAAGGGTGAGAAGCTCGGTCACTTTGAATATGGCGGCTCCTTGGTGATTACATTAATTGAACAGGGCATTTCTTCCATCACCACCCCGCAAGGCCAGCAGATAGGAATTTTTGCACAATGCCAGGAATGCAAGGACAGGCTATGATGCGACACTACTAAACTGGGAGGGCAATGTTCCAGAAAACCTGGAACACTGCGCTTATAATTTATACGAACTCATTTTAACAATATACCAATTTTTATTAATTTGCTTGGTGAGAGCAAAGGGGTCGGACTGCACCTGCCAGGCCAATCCGAGACGTTCATGGGAGGCGAAATAATTTCTGGACTCTACAGAATCCACGTTTCAGAGTAATGTTCTAATACAATTAATCCACAACATTGCCCGGCGCGGTTGGGAACATGATTGAAATTAGACTGACCATCGATGATCGAGAGGTAGTGGTCCCAGAGGGAGCTACCATTCTCGATGCAGCCCGAAAAGCGGGTTCTTATGTACCAGCACTTTGCGACCACCCGGACCTCAAGCCCATTGGCTCATGCAAGCTGTGCATTGTCTCTGTAAAGGGCCTGGATTACTATCCCACTGCCTGCGATACCCAGGCGGAAGAGGGAATGGTGGTAGAGACCAGGACAGAGGAGCTGCAGGAGATGAGAAGAAATACCCTGGAGATGCTCTTAGCCCTCACCAATCATCCCACCAGTTGCCTCTTTTGCGAAAGGAGGAACGAATGCAGCGACCTGCGCGAGTGCATGAGAAAGTTCCCGGTGACGGTAGGCTGCAAGTACTGCCTCAAGAACGGGGAATGCGAGCTGCAACAGGCCGTGCAGTTCGTGGGACTGGAAAAGGTCAGATATGAGATCGCTTTTAAGAATAGACCCATTTTAAGGGAGCCCTTCTTTGACCGCAATTACAATCTTTGCATCCTGTGCGGCCGCTGCGTGCGTGCTTGCCAGGAGGTGCGCGGCGAAGGTGTCCTCAACAGCAATCCAGATTTTCACCGCATGCACTGGATAGGCCCCGAATCCCTGCAGGACTCGGACTGCAAGTTCTGCGGTACATGTGTCGATATCTGCCCCACCGGCGCTCTCTTCGCCCGCTCTGAGAAATGGCAAAGGGCGGAAAGGAGCACGGACACGGTTTGCCCCTACTGCGGCGTGGGCTGCCGGATAGAGGTAGGCGTCCTGGACAACCGGATAGTGAGGGTGAGAGGCAAACGTGACTGCCTGCCCAACAACGGCCAGCTCTGCGTCAAGGGCCGCTTTGGTCTCGGCTTCGTGGAGAGCCCGGAGCGGCTCACTGTGCCTCTCATCAGGAAAAACGGCAAACTGGTGCCGGCAACCTGG
The DNA here is from genome assembly GCA_037128175.1 of Methanothrix sp. Classification (GTDB taxonomy): domain Archaea; phylum Halobacteriota; class Methanosarcinia; order Methanotrichales; family Methanotrichaceae; genus Methanothrix. Next base: position 22,872 of record JBAXWY010000016.1, on the reverse strand, counting down.
GAAGAGGCTCTGGATCTGGTGGCCGGAAAATTGAATGGCTACAAGGGCGATTGCTTTGCCTTCCTCTCCTCGGCCAAGTGCAGCAATGAGGAAAATTATCTGGCCCAGAAGTTTGCCCGGCTGGTTATGCAGACCAACAACGTAGATCACTGTGCAAGGCTCTGCCATGCCTCGACCGTCTCCGCCCTGGCCCTGGCTTTCGGCAGCGGTGCCATGACCAACTCCATTTCAGAGTTGGCGGACGCCGGATGCATCTTCATCATCGGTTCGAACACCAGCGAGCAGCATCCCATCATCGCCCTCAAGATCAAAGAGGCGAAAAGGAAGGGAGCCAAGATCATCGTGGCCAATCCCCGCTGGATCGACCTGTGCAAGATCGCTGATGTCTGGCTGCGCCAGACCCCGGGAACGGATGTGCCTCTCGTCCTGGAGATGTGCCGCATAATCCTGGAAGAGAAGCTAATGGATGAGAGCTTCATCTCGGAACGGACGGAGGGCTTCCCTGAGTTCAAAGCCTCTCTTCTGGAGTTGTCCCCATCTGACGCGGCACGCATTACTGGTGTCAAGTCCGAGCTGATCCGAGATGCTGCCCGGCTCTATGCCAGGGGCAATCCTTCCTCCATAATCTATTCCATGGGCATCACTCAGCACTCTCATGGTGTGGACAACATCTTCACCCTGGCCAATCTGGCCATGATGACCGGCAACCTTGGAAAGCCCTCCTCGGGCATCAATCCCTTGCGTGGCCAGAACAATGTGCAGGGCTCTTGCGACATGGGTGCCTTGCCCAATCTCCTGCCGGCCTACCAGGCGGTGACCAATCCAGATCTGCGAAAGAAGTTCGAGCTGGCCTGGGGGGCGGCTTTGCCGGAAAAGCCCGGCCAAACGTTGGTCGAGTTGATGAATGCCGCAAAGGAAGGCAAGATCCGGGCCATGTACATCATGGGAGAAAACCCGGTCGTTAGCGATCCGGACTGCAGCCACGTGGTGGAGGCCTTGAAGGCCCTGGAGTTTCTGGTGGTGCAGGACATATTTTTATCCGAGACCGCTGCTCTGGCAGACGTGGTCCTGCCGGCAACCACCAGCCTGGAGAAGGATGGAACCTTTACCAACACGGAGCGCCGGGTGCAGAGGGTCAGAAAGGCGCTACAGCCCGCGGGCGAGTCCATGCCCGACTGGATGATCCTGGACGCTCTGGCGGCTCGCATGGGCTTTAAGGACCAGTTTAGCTATGACCATCCCTCCGAGATCATGTCTGAGGTAGCCAAGCTTGCTCCCAGTTACGGGGGCATAAGCTATGAGCGGCTGGAGGACGACGGCTTGCAGTGGCCCTGCCCCAATATGGAGCATCCGGGAACTCAGTATCTGCATAAAGGCCAGTTCACGAGGGGCCTTGGCAAGTTCAATGTGGTCGATTACCGGCCTTCCATGGAGCTGCCTGATCTGGAGTATCCCTTCATTCTTACCACGGGCAGAGTTCTCTGTCAGTATCACACCGGAACCATGACGAGAAAAGTGGGCGACCTCAACATTCTGCGGGGTGAGGAGCTGGTGGAGATGAATCCAGAAGACGCCCTCACTTTGGGTATTGTTGATGGCGAGCTGATCGAGGTCTCCTCCCGCCGGGGAAGAGTCAGAGCCAAAGCCAGAACCACGGAAAAGTCGCCGGTAGGTGTGGTCTTTATGACCTTCCATTTCTCCGAGACGCCCACCAACGTCCTTACCAATCCGGCCCTGGACCCCGTGGCCAAGATCCCGGAGCTAAAGGTCTGTGCCGTGAAGCTGAACAAGATTAGAGGAGGCTAGAGATGTACGAGATCATAACCAAGGAGACCGTAGCTCCCAATATCATCTACATGAAGTTTAAAGCTCCCAAGATTGCCCTCACGGCGAAGCCGGGTCAGTTTGCAATCATTCGGGTGGACGAGAAAGGGGAGAGGATCCCCATGGGCCTGGCCGGATGGGACGAAAAAGAGGGCACCGTGGACATTGTCTTCTACGTCCTGGGCACCAGCACCGCCAAGCTGTCCGCCATGAAAGAAGGCGAATGCGTTACCAACATCGCCGGCCCCCTGGGTGCGCCCACAGAGATTGAGAACTTCGGGAGAGTCATCTGCGCCTGTGGCTGCTTTGGCGCCGGACCTACTCTGCCGCTCATAAAGGCTCTCAAGGAGAAGGGCAACTACGTGATCACCGTCGTGGAAGGCCGCGGTCCGGACTTCATCTTCTGGGTGGATAAGCTCAAGGAACACAGCGACGAGGTTCATGTGGTAACAGGCTGCGGCAAGACTGCCTGGGCCAATGACTTCATCGAGCAGGAGCTGGCGTCGGGAAAGAAAATAGACAGGATCTTTGCCCACGGTTGTCCCTTCATGATGAAGGTCTCTTCAGACGCCTCACGAGCTGCGGGCGTGGAGACGGTGGTCAGCCTCACCCCCCTCATGGTGGACGGCACAGGCATGTGCGGTGCCTGCCGGGTGGAAATAGATGGCAAGACCAAGTTCGCCTGCGTGGACGGCCCGGATTTCAGAGGACACGCCGTCAACTGGGACGGGCTGGTCTTAAGGCTGCGCCAGCTTATTCCGGAAGAGGATAAATCATTCAACATCTGGGAGAGAGACAACTGGCATAAATTGATGGACAGCAAGCCCAAGAAGAGCTTCAATCCGGCTAAACGAAATCTTATCGCCCAACATGAGGGCCATGAAGGTCACAGTGTGTGTGGTTCTGGGGCGGACTGATTCCGGCTGGCCTCTTCATTCCCGCTGGTATCTAAACCATCAATTCTAACTATTTTTCGTCATAGTTTTTAATGATTGTTCTTATTTTTTCATGCTATTTCATAATTTGCCGGCTGCAACCGCAAGCTTTTTACACCTCAAGTAGGCAAGCAGTGGCCACCTTACGAGCGATCCGCAAAGCGTTGGCATTGACCGCTGGTGCCATGGAAAAACAATTAGGACATTCATGGCCAATCTGTTAGTCGCCCGTCGTGGAGGGAGAATATGGCATTCAAAGTTCCCGCTGATATCGCCAAGGCAGCCATCGCTGCCGGATGCACGAAATGCAACATAACATGGCAAAAGCTCCTGATCTTGGGTTTTTTAGCCGGAGCCTACATCGCCTTTGGAGCCCTTTTGAGCGAGATTGTGGCCGGGGGCCTCTCCAACGGCACCATCACCGACCCGGACGGCGGAATCTGGAAGATCGCTCTCCCAGCCGGCCTGATTAAGTTCGCTGCCGGTGCCGTGTTTCCTGTAGGCCTGATGTTGGTCGTAATCGCGGGCTCGGAGCTGTTCACGGGAAACTGCATGTTTGCGCCCATCAGCCTGCTCAATGGCGAGGCCACCGTCAAGGGATTGATTAAAAATTGGTCGCTGGTCTATGTGGGCAATTTTCTGGGATCTATCTTCGTAGCCTTTTTCCTGGCATACCTTTGCGGATTTTTTGATAATATGCCCTGGGCGGGATGGGCGTCAACTGTAGCCAATACCAAGTGCGGCCTGGACTTCGAAACTGCCTTCCTGCGCGGCGTGGGCTGCAACTGGCTGGTCTGCCTGGCCGTCTGGCTGGCCATAAGCTCGGAAGATGTGATCAGCAAGATATTCGCCTGCTGGTTTCCCATCATGGCGTTCGTCGCCATCGGCTTTGAGCATAGCGTAGCCAATATGTTCTTCATTCCCCTGGGCATCTTTGCCGCCAACAATCCGGCCATTGCTGCCAAGCTGGCCACGGCCAATGTGGCCACGGCAAACCTGGCCGGCAGCAATGGATGGTACAACTTCTTTGTGACAAACCTCATCCCCGTCACCCTCGGCAACATCGTGGGAGCTGCCCTCTTCGTGGCGGCGCTCTACTGGTATGTCTACCTCCGGGGACCTCTTTGCCTGCTCAAACACGAGAAGACCGCCAAGAAGTAAGTCTCCTCCGTGAATTAGGAAGTGAGGGGCCTGGCTCCTTACTCCTTATCATATAATTTACGTTTTCCTGAGAAGCTCAGCTACATCTTCCATGGAATTTTTCTCTCGCAAAGCCGCAAGCTTGGGTGGCGATTCCTGGAAGCCTTCCAGTGCATTGAAGAATCTGTCCAGCACATCACCGCTGCATGTGGGTACGAGGAAGATGTGGGTATGCGGAATTCTTCTTCCCCGGGCATACATGCAGACAAAGTCAGGATTCAAGGCCTTCATCATCTTCTCAGCCACGATCTTTGCCACTCGAAAGAGGCTGGCATTCTCCCCCTCGGAGAGCTCATGCCACCAGGGCACGTGCCTCTTGGGAATGACCAGGCAGTGCCCTTTTGAGAAGGGGTTGATATCGAGTATGGCTAAAGAGAGTTCGTCCTCATAGATCTTGCAGCAAGATGCTTTCTCTTCGATAATCTCGCAGAAGATACAGCCGTCCTTCGTTCCTTCGACCATAATGCCCATCCTTAGGACTAATTAAACTATCATCAATGATTAATCTTTTTCCATGCGGGATCATAATTTCAGGGCGATGAGGTACTCTAAGGCGATTGGCCGCAGGAAGATAGATGCGAAAAAGCTATGGAGGAATTTTTCGCAGGAAAGCTCAATATCGATGATTGAGCATGTTCCAACGCATGCAGACAAATATTAAAGGAATGGAAGTGAAACAGATTTGAATGAGACATTTTCCTACAACCAAAAGGCCCCGCTAAACCAAGAAGAAGTTGGAATTGAATACCGAAACGGCATCTTTGTGCACGATATCAGCTATGCTGGCGTAAAAGGTGGACGAATCAGAGCTTATCTGGTTGCACCTCCCGGAAAAGGCCCATTTGCGGGCGTTATCTTCGTGCATCCCGGCCCAGGAAACAGATCTTCCTTTTTGGATGAAGCGATAATTCTGGCGAAGGCTAACGCGACCTGCCTACTCATTGATGCACCCTGGGCCGATGGTGCTTTGTTTGGCGAAAGAGCCAGCGGACGGCCGGAAGATGTGCGTGACTGGTTCATCGAGATTGCCATTGATATACGCCGCGCCATTGATCTGATCGCTTCGCTGCCGAGCGTGGATATTAACCGGATAGCATTCGTCGGCCACAGTTTCGGTGCTCTTTTTGGTGGGATTATGTCAGGTGTGGACAAGAGGATAAAAGCCAGCGTGCTGATGGCGGGCGTGGGAAGCTTCACGGATGTGGCCCTTCTCAACATGCCCACCCTTGTCGGAGACGAGCTGGAAAAATATAAAAAGATCATGGAACCGATCGACCCCCTGCGCTACATAAAAAATGCCGCACCTTCAGTCCTGTTCTTCCAATTCGGTAGTAAGGATGTCTTTTTTCCCAGGCAGAAATTCCTGGAATATTATGAAGCGGGTAGCAATCCTAAATCCATTCAATGGTATAATGCAGACCATTATAGTCTCAATGAAGAAGGAAGGTCCTATCGAATAGAATGGATTCAGGACTTTTTGCTCTGATCGAGGGCCAATTTTTGATGTATTGCGGCCCAGTTGTTCTCGCAGATGATCCACCAGCCCAGGGTCTCCTTGGCCAGAACGCGCGCTGCCGGGCAGAAGGCATCGACGGCCAGGTTGTAGGGCATCTCTTGCAGGGGCGGGTGAAGTGGGTATTTGGTGCAGGTAAGGGGCCGGATCTCATAGATGGAGCATCCTACGTTTAGGTCATAAAACGGACAGGGTTGCTTCAGCACCCAGGCTTGCAGAGCCTTTTCGTACCGGCAGAGGGCTTTTAGTCTCTTCTTTCCCACGCGCTCCGCAATCCTTTCAAAATCCTCTTTATCGAGGTATAGGCCAGCCCCTGGTGTATAGCAGCACAGGCCGCATTGCCTGCATTGGAACCGCTCCCAAAAGAGCCCCACTCCCGAGTCTGAGCCTTCGCGCTCGTCTCGGGCGGGCAGGGGCAGGGAGATGTCGAAGGGCATATTCTCTCCCTGGTCGATCTTGACAATCTGCTCCTCCTTTTTTAAAACGGACCAGTGAGGCCGAAGGCGCAGAAGCTCAACATGTCTGCCCTGCCGCTTGTCTTCGACGCAAGAGGAATTGCAAAGCTGGTGGCAGAGACGGCGCACACGAGTGATGTTGTTGCTACTGCTACTCATATTATATTCCCCTGCACAATTTTATTTGCGGATCATTTGCCATTCATCTTCTTTGATATTTATGCGCTCTCTATTGCCGATCACTTTCGCCCCGCGCGGCTCCACCTTATTATCCTCTACTATCCTGTGTTGTTTGAGTAATAATTCCGCGTTAGGTGATATAGATGTCTAAGAACCCAGAATTTGCAAAATACGGCTCCGACATTGCCCGCCATCAAGATGCCATTCGATCTGCTAATGAGGATCTGATCAAGCTCTCCCAGAGGTTTGGGCGCATGATGCCCAAGCTCTCCAAGCTGGACTCCGCGGCTATTCTCTCCTGGTTTGGCCTTTACAATAAGGTCAAGGATAAAGCTAAAAAGGCAGATGATGAACTGGCTGACCTTACCAATAACGAGCAAGCTGCCGCAAATCCCGTTCTGCAATTGCAGATGAATTACTACTACGCACAAAGGCAGCGGCTTTACTTTAAGGTGGAGGTCATGGATGACATCATCAGCGGCATGATGGAGGACCTCTTGGAGAACGGCAGCTTCGAGGAGGCGCAAAAGCAGGAGATGCGCACCGCACTCGATGCAACCATGGAAAAGAGTATGCAGCAATCCATGGCGGCACCAGTTCCGGCCTGAACGAACCCGGATATTAAAGATGAAGGGCAATATGATAAAGTGGAAAGCCTGAATCAAGTGCATCCGTAAATTTTCTCTTTTTTTGGAGTGGTCGCATCGCCGGCATCATTGTAGCTCTGGGGCGAGATCATATTGCAGTAGCCCACCCACCAGTCCATTACCCGGATATCTGCCGGCTTTCCCAAAAAGCAGCCAGTGAAGCGGAAGTATCCCGGCACGCCCCCCAAATTTATGCCGTCGCCATTGCCCGTGGTGTCCACGATGTGGTACTTTGTGTCGCCGGGCAGAAGCACCAGATTGTAGGCATGGCCGGGATGATTTCCCACTAGGGGCAGATCATAGCCCGTGCTTCCGGTGCTGAAGACCTCGCTGCTATTATAGCCGGCCTTTCGTAGCATTGTGGTCAGCGCCGCCGCATAATCGATGCATACGCCCGTCTGTAGAATGTTGACTGTGGCGTGGGTGGGAAACATGCCCATCACGGCACTGTTCTCGCTCATGTTCGTGTCTGAGTGCCAGGCGGAGACACCCCACTCCCCGGGCCGGCAGGAGAGGTTGGCGACGTTTCTGTTGAAGCCTTCCTTAAAGGAGCAGGTCCCGGCCAGGCTCGAACTGCACATGCGAGTGCACTCCGGATAGCCGGAGCAGCAGGCCTTGAAAAGTGCATAGCCCTGCATATAGCGGGCCTCTGGTCCAAAGGAGTTGATGATGTACAGGCCCCGGCACTTTTTTCGGTCCCCTGTCGAGTTTTTGCAGGCATTGATGGTCTCTTCCACAATCCAGTCCAGGTCGGGATGGCAGACCTCCATCTGCTGGCACTGCTCCGGTGCATCAGGCCAGATGTCTTGACAGGGGGTGTCCAGTGGATAGTATTTCGGCCTGGGATTGACTTTGCCGCAAATCCAGGGTTTTGCGATACCGATTTCCACGAAGGTAGAGGCAACGCCGCTGGCGTTGGTGATCGTAAGGGTGATATTATGCCATCCCAGGCTGAGGTTCTTCATCTGGAAAGATTCGTTCCTGCCGATGATGCCATCCAGGCTTGACCGCCACAGGTAGCGCAAAGGCTTTTGGCCGCATGGCGCAGCCGAAAAGAGCACAGCCTCCCCGCGCGGAAAGGTGCGCACATCCCCGGGAGAAAGAATTTTTGCCCTGAGATTATCATCCTGCCTGTCATCTGGATTCTCGTCCTCGCGGCTCCTATTCAAAGAAGTCGAATCTTGCTGATTTTGCGAAGATCTGCCGTTACAACCGCAGTCCTTCAGCTCTGCCTGTCCTGGCGTGCCGTTTAAACTCGGCTCAAATTTGGCAGCTGTGCTGACCTGTCCGGGGCCGGCCTGATTGGGAAGGTAAGCAAGAGCGCCTATGACCAGGACAATTAATGCCAGACTCCCCAGAGCATAGACAAAGTAGCCCCACTTCCGTCCGACCTTGCCGGAGAGCAGAGGCAAGCGACTGAAATCTCCCGAAAAGGAGAGAGCCAGGCCGCTGAAGAGAAAGAGAGGCCCGGATATCGACCAGGTCTTCCAGCCGTAGGGAAGCAAAGTTATGGCCGCCTGGGTGAGGGGAAAGCCGAATAGACCGGCAAAGAGGAGAAGATTGCGGGCCGCATCTCTCGGGCGGCGCACAGCCATCCCGGTAACAGCTACTATCATTATAATAATAGCACAGGCCGTCCACTCCCGGAAAAGCGCCAAAGCCGTAAAGATGGAGAGGGAGAACAGGCCGCCTAAAAAGAGCAGCGCATGCTCCGCTTTGCGGCTGGGCCAGGCCAGGGCGGCGGCCAAAATGCCGCAAAGCCCCAGCAGAATGATGAGAAAGGCACCCGCCGCTTGGGAGAAGGCATAGTCCAGCTCTCCCGGCCGGCCCAATGAGGGCAATGCGAAGAGGAGAAAGATGCAGCCGATAGCAACGGCAACCATGCCTGCGATAAACCCCGGCAGCGCCAGGATCTTTTGCGCCATTTTCTTCTCTTCGGCTGTAAGCATCGAGCACTTCTGGCGCGGTCCGGGAAGTTAAAACTATTGTGCGAAAAACCCTTATGCCGATCTAATCTCTGCCAAAGCCTAGCTCTTGAGCATGCTGTCGCTCAAACTCCTCTCCTTCTCAGTCTCTTTCCCCTTCGCTCCGTTGGGCTTGGTGATGAAGTAGGTATAGCCCTTCAGCGTCCGGTTGAGCTGTGATTCAATCCGCTCCAGCTCTTTCTTAGGGATGCATAAATGCTTGTCCACGCAGCGGTCCATGATCTCCCAGATGTAGTCCTTGGTCTCGTAGTTGAAGAAGTCCAGGAGCTTCAGGCAGGTGTCGCCCTCCACCTTCTGGCAGATGTACCAGTCGTCGCTGTCAGCCATGACGTGCACCTCGTGAGCGCATCCCAGAAGGTTGTGAAAGTCGCCCAGGGTGTCCTGGTAGGCACCAAGCAAGAAGATGCCCAGGTAGTAGTCCTCGTTCTCCCGGAGGGTGTGCATATCCAGGTACTCCAGGCCCTCGCTGTCCCCGGCATAGCGCTTGATCTCCCCGTCCGAGTCACAGGTGATATCTACAATCCTCCCCCTCTCGCAGGGCATTTCGTTCAAGCGATGCAGGGGGATGGTGGGAAAGATCTGTTCCACACCCCACATATCCGGCACGGACTGAAAGAGAGAGAAGTTGCCGATGTACTTCTGGCTGACCAGCTTCTTCAGCTCCTGAAACTCATCCGATTCGTCCTCGGCCTGCTTGGCCAGGAATGCCGCCTTCTTGCAGACCATTCCGAAGAGAGTCTCGCCTTTGGCTCGCTCCTCAAGGCCGATATTGCCCAGGTTGAAGGAGTCATAAAGCTCGTCCCGATACTGCAAGGCGTCGTGATAGTGCTCCTTGTAGTTGTCGATGTTGATCTCCTTAAAAGCGCTGCACAGATCGTCGATCTGAATGGGATCCTCCTCTTTGGGAGTGCGCAGGAGCGAGTCCTTGACATTCTTTCGACCGATGATCTTGAAGATGAGCAGGCTGTGGTAGGCAGCGATGGCCCGCCCGCTCTCCGAGACGATGGTGGGGCAGGGGACATCTTCGTCATCGCAGATCTTTTGCACGGTGTAGACCACGTCATTGGCATACTCGCGCAGAGTGTAGTTGGCGCTGGAGGGAGTGGCCGTGTTGGAGCCGTTGTAATCCACGGAAAGGCCGCCACCCACGTTCAGGTACTCGATATTGGCCATCTTGCGTACCTTGGCGTAGATACGAGCCGCCTCGTTCATGGCGTTTTTGATGGTCCTGATATCTGTGATCTGCGAGCCGATGTGAAAGTGAATCATCTTCAGGCTGTCTATGATACCCTTTTCCCGCAGTATCTTCATAAGCTCTAAGGCCTCGCTGGTGGACAGGCCGAACTTGGCCGACTCGCCACCCGATTCCACCCAGCGACCGGAGCCGCGGGCAAAGAGCTTGACTCTCATGCCCACCCGGGGAGTGACGCCCATCTGCTCGGCATACTTCAGAATATCAAAAATCTCCTCGAAGAGGTCGACAACTATTACTATATTATTTACATTATGGATGCTCAGAGCCAGGCGCAGATAGTCTTCGTCCTTGTAGCCGTTGCAGATGAGGAGCGCCTCTTTGGGCAGGCCCAGGGATAGCGCTGCCAGTAGCTCCGCTTTCGTTCCCACCTCCAGGCCGATCCCGTGCCGGGCTCCGTATTTGATGATGTACTCGATTACCTCTTTTCTCTGATTGACCTTCATGGGGAAGATGGGCTGATAGGTGCCTTTGTAGGAGAATTCTGCGATAGAGCCTAAAAATGCGCCTGTGATCTCATTGATCCGATCTTCCAGGATCTGAGGAAAGCGGAGGAGCACGGGAAACTCCAGGTCGCTGGATTTTTCGATCTCCTTGATGAGGTCCATAACATCCACGAACCTCGCCCGGTCTTTGTTGGGAAATATAATAATATTACCTTTATCATTAACTGAAAAATAGCCATTGCCCCAATTTTCTATCCCGTAGAGATCTATTGAATCTTCAGCTTTCCACATGTCACTTCGCCTTCCCCATGAAACCTGCCCCTAGGCCGCATGCCCTCATCGCTATTATCCCACACGCTCCAAATCGCATCGAACTTTTCTAAAGTGCCCTTTTTGGTATATAAAGCTTCATGCATGTACAGATCAGTCACCCAGATCGACAATCTTTAAATGCATCCATACCGATACTGATATGAAGAAATCTTGAGGGATAAAATGGATCACGGTCACGGTCATGATTTTATTTGTAGTAGCGAGAAGATAAGGACGACAATACCCATGAAAGATAGGGGTGTTGCCGATCTGGTAGAGGATATGAGTAAGATGGGCTTCCAGGGAGGCCAGCTTGGTGCATCTCTGAAGGTCTGGAAGCGCATGCACGACGAGGATGTTACCATCTTCCTTGGTCTCGCCGGGGCCATGGTGCCCGCGGGCCTGGGCGAGTTCATTGCCTACCTTTTGCGGGAGAGAAAGGTAGACTGCCTGGTCAGCACGGGCGCCAACCTATTTCACGACCTGTGCGAGGGACTGGGCATCGTTCACTACCAGGGCAGCGCCTGCGCCGATGATGCTTATCTCAATGAATGCAAGATCGACAGAATCTACGACGTATTCGTATCGGAGATTGAGCTGCATAAAGCCGACAATCACATATCTGACTTTGTGAAGAGCCTGGACCCGGCCCGGCGCTACTCATCACGCGAGCTGATGTACATGGTGGGAAAAGACCTGCCTGATACAACAATCCTTGGCGCGGCTCATAAAGCAGGAGTGCCCATCTTCGTGCCTGCCTTCGGAGACAGCTCCTGGGGAATTGGCATGGTTATGGCTCTGCGCGAAGGACACAGCGTCATGGTCGATGGCATCAAGGATGTGGACGAGATCACCCAGATGGTGGAAAAGTCCGCCCAGACAGGAGTGATTTACATCGGCGGAGGCGTTCCCAAGAACTTCATTCAGCAGACGGAAGTCATTGCGGAATTGATAGGCGATTACTCGGGAGGCCACAGCTATGCCATTCAGTACACCACCGACGCTCCGCACTGGGGAGGCCTGTCCGGCTGCACCTTCGAGGAGGCTGTCTCCTGGGGCAAGGTCAAGAAGGAGGCGAGCAAAGTGCAGGTCTTCTCTGATGCCACCATCACCGTGCCGCTCGTGGTGCAGGCCCTGCGGGAGTCGGGCTATCCGCGAAGAAGCGTTCCTGTCTTCGACTGGGGGGAAGCGGGGCTGAAGCTCTGGTACGAAAAGGAGTGATCGATAATCCTGTAATTTAAGTTAAATGCACGACCTATTTTTGCAGGCCCGCAGGAAGTTGGCAGGAAATCCCCGGAAGGACGCGCTGTGGATGTGGTGAACGAGAGGCTGGCGAAGATCAGGTGAGAAGCAGAACGCCAGACGGTCTCACGCGAAGTCGCGAAGGCGCGAAGTGAAGCTGAGGTTTTATGGACGTGGAAGAAGTCTCTGCTATTGTGGTAGATGCAGCATTTCATCTGCATCGTGACCTGGGGCCTGGGCTGCTGGAGTCGGTCTATGAGGCAGTCCTTGCACGCATGCTGGAAAGACGTGGCTTGCGGGTGGAGCGCCAGAAGTCTGTGGCGTTTGACTTTGATGGCATGCATTTTGATGAGGGGCTTCGCGTCGATTTGTTGGTGGAAGGCTGCCTGGTTGTAGAGTTGAAGTCCGTTGAAACCCTTGCCCCAGTTCACCCTAAACAATTGCTGACTTACCTGCGCCTGCTTAACCTGCCGATTGGTCTACTGATCAACTTCGGTGCGGCTACTTTCAAGGAGGGAGCGAAGAGGGTAGTTAACAACCATCGGGACTTCGCATCTTCGCGCCTTCGAGTGAATAAGAATCTCGTGCAAAGCTGCGGAGAAGGAGAATGAAAGACTGTTGTGAGATCCCTGGGGTTAACGGTCTCACGCGAAGCCGCGAAGGCGCGAAGAAAAGCTGAGGTTCAATGAATGTTGAAGAAGTCTCTGCTATTGTGGTTGATGCCGCATTTCATTTGCATCGTGACCTGGGGCCTGGGCTGCTGGAGTCGGTCTATGTTGCCCCGGTTCACCCCAAATAGTTGCTGACATACCTGCGTCTGCTTCACCTGCCTGTTGGTCTACTGATCAACTTCTGTGCGGTTACCTTCAAAGAGAGTGCAAAGAGGATCGTTAATAACCACAGGGACTTCGCGCCTTCGCGTGAACCAGGATTTAGCACGAAGCTGTGAAGGGTGCGAAGGAGAGGATAAACCACGAACGTGGAGTTCAAGTCCGTCTGGCGATGAAGAAGGCCACAGGCGTTCCGAAGGTGTCCAAGCACATGTCGTGCTGGGCCGGGCCTCAGGGCAAGGATGGGCGGCTACAAAACGAGTGCATAACGGATACTCGATTGAGGGTCGTTTTGGGTTTTGGATAGGCGGACCAAACTGCATGAAAACCAACACCATTGAACGCGGCCTCAAATGGCGGATCTATATGGTACTCAGAGGAAAAAGGAGAGCATGCTTTCATGCATCATCATACCGATTGAGTTCTGCTCGTCGAAAGGCGGGCTGACCGTGATGTGATCGTCGACATCGCTCTCACATGAGATATGGACAAACCTCAGCTAACCTTCGATATATAAAAATGTGTTAATCCCTACCCTCTGGTTAAGATCTCATTGACTACAGGGATTTATGAAATTATATTAATATTATAATCTCATGTTTTCATTATTCTGCCTCCACTTGGCCAGCTCAGCAAGAACAGGATCTAAGAGAATAGTCCATTTATTTCCGTCATTTCCAGAATTGCCACCAACTTTAACTTTATGAAGCTCTTCTTAGAGAGTTGCGAGGATACTCTAAATGGTGCAGCAATATTGGTGGATAAATCAAACGCGTATGCATAGTATTGAACGAGATAAAAATGTTGTTGCAGGCGAAATTAATGTAAAAAATCGCAACAAAACTCATTGGGGCCGTAAAAACGTCAACGAAATAAAAAAGGGAGCATTCATTGTTTGTTATAGGTCCGGAATAGGAATAGATCGATTAGCTTATGTTATGACGAGTGGAGAGGAAGATCACATTCCCTGGGAGGATGACGATAAGAGACGGGCGTATGTTGCTAACGTGGAATATCTCTCGATAAAGCCCATTACCAAAAAGGATTTTTGGGACGATTTGAAAGACACTGCCTCTGGAAATGAAGAGCCCATTGATCTTATTCGGGGCCAAATAAGATATGCATATGCCATGAAACTTCCAAGGAACGCATTTGATAAAATTATAGATTTAGCTGAGTGCAGAAATCCTGGGATCGTTAAGAAGTGGTTACAAGGACGAGCAACATAATTAAATATATTTTTCTTTATTATTTAACGTAATACCCGCAGTTCGCAGTAGATGGGATAAATGGCAGCGTATACAACTTAGGGATGAATCAGTTCAGACGTGTTCCATTTTTATGCTGCGGCGTCTCCCATGTTCCGCTTGCTTGCAGCGGGGCGCATCGTTGCCGTTTGGCTTTGGATGAAGCTCGTCTTCGCGGCTTCGCGCCTTCGCGTGAGGCCGAAAAGATAGGCGAGACCGACATCGATGAGAATGCCGCCGACTACCTCGAAATTAGCCCTTCCTACTCTTGCACGCCCTGATGAACTCCGCTGGAAATCCCCGGAAGGATGCGCTGTGGATGTGGGTGTAGCTGGCCACTAGATTCCCATCGCACATGCCGTCCCAGCCATCCTTAATTCCCGTGCCCCGCTCCAGGCGGATGGCGTACTTGACATTTTCATCCATCAGCATCTCGGAGTGGTGAAACTCGTGCCCCATGATCGTTGTCCCCGCGGGCCCGAGCGCGCAGCCCTGCGTGATCGCGCCGTGCACGTAGCTTACCACGCGCGTGCTGCCGCGCCTAGCTTTTCCCGGCACCAGCCCGACCATTTCCTGCCGTTCGCCGTCCCACTCGATCTCACGGCCCAGGTACATCAGCCCGCCGCACTCCGCGAAGATGGGCAGGTCTTTCTCGTGCGCCTTTTCCAGCGCGCTGCGCATGCCCGCATTCTCGGACAGCTCCCGGGCGTACAGCTCCGGATAGCCTCCCCCGATGTAGATGCCGTCCACCTGGGGAAGCGCAGTGTCGTGCACAGGACTGAAGGGCACCACCTTCGCTCCAGCCAGCTCCATCAGCTCCAGATTGTCCCGGTAATAGAAGTTGAATGCCTCATCTCTGGCCACGCCGATACGTAGACCCTGGCCATAGGTATTTTGCCGGTAGAGGTCCGGCTCGACCTCCGGCAGGGGCGGTGCCTCCTTTGCGATTTCCAGGATGCGATCCAGGTTCAGGCCTTCCTCTACAATCCGGCGGATTTTATCCACTCGTTCCGGGAAGCCTTCATGCCGGGTCTTGCCCTCCAGAACGGGTACCAGGCCCAGGTGGCGCATGGCCAGGTGCATATCCTCATTTCGCCGGATGACGCCCACAACTTCCACGTCTGCGTAGCGCTCTATCTCCTTGATCGCCTTCTGGGCATGCCTTTCCGACCCCACCTTGTTGAGAATTACCCCTTTGAATTGCACCTCTGGGTCAAAGTCCATGTAGCCTTTAACGATGGCTGCGCAGCTTCGCGTGATGCTTCTGGCATCGACCACGAATATGACCGGAGTTTTGAGGAGCTTGGCAATCTCTGCCGTGCTGCCCTGGTCTCCATCGTATCCCTCGTAAAGGCCGCGCACACCCTCGATTACTGCGATGTCGGCGCTCTCCGCCGCATGATTGTAGATCTCCCGGACGGCAGCCTCCTTCATGAGGTAGCCGTCCAGATTGCGGCAGCTTCTGCCTGTGATCCAGGTGTGGTAGCTGGGATCGATGTAGTCCATGGCCACCTTGAAGGGTTGCACCGCGAGGCTACGGCCCCGTAGCGCGGAGAGCAGACCGGCTACGATGGTGGTCTTGCCGCTGGAGCTTCGATCGCCAGCGATCAGGATGCGTGGACAGTCGGCTCGCATTTTATCGCCTCCCTATCATCGCTTTACTCCATAGAGAGCTCACGAAGTCTCTCATCGCTCAGTGGCTGCGGCACCCGCGGCTGTGCTTCCGACATGATCTCCCTGGCCAGGGCCCGGTAGACCTCTGCAATCTCTGAGTCCGGCGCGCCTTCGATCACCGTCATCGCTTTCCTCTCGCACTGCTGCACAATGGGGTCTTTGGGGATGAAGGCCACCAGCCGGCTATTCAGCTCAGCAGCGAATCTTTCCGCGATATCCTTCTCCCGCCCGGCGGCAGCCTCGCGCGAGTTGCAAATCACTCCTGCCAGTGGGGTATTCAGGCGGCGCAGGCCTTTGCTGATATTGTTCGCAGCATAAAGCGGCATGTACTCCCCAGAGGTGATGATGTAAGCTTGGCTCACCAAACCCTTTCGGATCGGCGCAGAAAATCCGCCGCAAACGATGTCCCCAGGCACATCGTACAGCACCAGGTCCACATTCTCCATGGCCTTGGAGACTTTCCGCAGGAAATCAATGGCGACAATTATGCCCCGTCCGGCACAGCCCACGCCCGGCTCCGGGCCGCCTACTTCAATGCACAAAACGCCCTTGTATCCAGGAAAAACGACATCCTCCTCGTGAATTTCTCCACCTGCCAAGATGAGGTCCATCATGGTGGGAATTCTTTTGCCAACCAGTGTTATGCTCGAGTCGCTCTTGGGATCGCAGCCCACCACCAATACCCTGTGGCCCTCTTCGGCACAGGCGGCGGCTATGTTCGAGGCAGTGCACGACTTGCCTATACCGCCTTTGCCGTATATCGCAACGTGTTTAATAGATGACATCTAACTCCGCTCTGCCTGTAGATCCTCCCTAGGATATACAGCTTATCCAGGAATGATTCTTAAGAGGTAGATGGAGATCAGGACAGACTGGTTTATAGCCGCAGCAGCAATGTTGATCTTGCTTTTTGGGCTGGTTTCGAGCGCCACAGCGCAGGAGCCGGTGGAAGCGGCCTTTGTGCGGGGCCATTTCAGTGAAGGCAGTGGAATCTGGCGGGCGAATGACTTCGGTTGGTTCTTCTATGACCTGGACAAAGATCAGGGAGGCGAGGAGCTTCTCGTAGATCTACAGGGAAGGACCGCGGAGAAAGAGCATATTGTCTATTCCTCAAAGACATGGTCGCAGCGGTTTGAGTATGAACCCTGGGGCAGCTTCCAGGCAGTGGCATTTCTGGGCGAGCCCTATTTCGCCGGTTATCCGGAAAGCAACTTCACGAAAGAAGTGAGCTCTCTTGAAAAAGGAGCACTTAGAAAGGTGCTCGTAGATGCGAGAGACGAGTACACTTTGACCTACAATAAAACACTGCCTCTTATGGATGGCTATGTTCTGGCTGTGGCAGAGATCTCTCTGAAAAGCAACGTTGTTAATTTCGTTCTCTTGAAGAACGGCAAACCAGTTCATGCCGCAATCGTCAGCATGGGCGGAACCTATGTTTATAAAATTGATGAAGTTCCCATAATTTTGGTGCATCTGCTCAATGCCATGAGCGGCGAGAATTCTGGATTTGCCGAGGTGGACGGGATCTTTCAGGTTAGTGACAATCCCATTGTCACGCTTTTTGAGGGAGGCAGGCTGGATAATATGAAGCTTTCGTCCCTCGCAGATGATGGCATTGAATTTCGAAATGAAAGGTCTCTAACACTGATAAAGAACAGCCAGGTTCTTCTGGCGACTGGATTTGTGCTAAGAGTTGCGGACAGTACAGATTTGATTTACTATCCGGAAGGAGGCATCTATGATTACGGTGTGCATGAAATTAGGGGCCCGACGTTCAATGGCAATCGAGTAATTTCCGGCATGTATGGGGAATATCCTTCACCACTGGCAGCAAGATGGAACTCAGGGAATTATACTAACTTTTTCATGGACCCGGAGAAACGGCTAGGCTCTGAAAATCAATTCGGCTCTGAAGATCAATTCGGCTCTGAGACGCTGTCGCTTCACAATGTAAATGGAAGAAGGGTTCTGCCGCCCACCGCTCCAAAGGTCTTAAACGGAACGGTAATTTTGGATGGATTTCAGTACACTGCAACCATGAGGTCTAAAGAGTATGATTTTATGCCCTGGGGGTCATATTATGTCGTGCCTTTCCTGGGCGAAATGTGGTTCGCAGGATACGACCGATCTGTGGACGGCAAGCAATCATCATTAAATCTTTTTGATCACGAAAAGATCGGACGGGTGCTGATTGATAGCGAAGTAGTTCAGGGAAATGCTGCGGCAGGAAACTATTCGCTGCAAGAAGGCTATGAAGTCTGGATCAGAGATGTTGAAAAGGATAAGATCTTTGTCCAGCTTACTAAGAATGGTATTTTGCAGGACAGCTCTATCGTAAAGTCAAACACAACTTACATTTTCAAGAAAGATTTGGGCGATGTAAGTGACATGCCGATAATCAAGCTGCATGTAAATAATATCTTTAGCAATGGAAGCCTGGGATTTGCGACCATCGACGGAATCTTCCAAATATCAGATCAGTTTTTGCTGCCTGTGGAAGCGGGGCTTGGTATCGGAAAGCTCCAGATCATGTCTACATCCATACCCTATGTAATAATTATGGCTAACGACGAAACCGTCAATTTAAATAGCGACTCTACCGTTTCCCTGGCCCCCAATATGGATATTCGGATTGCAGATAACGATACCCTGCGATACTATCTCTATTCCAAAAAATATGTGGTCCCGAGACCCGCGCCCCCGAAAATTGCACTTCCCGCAAATGTTATCTCTTCGGCATCTGCCAATTTCTCGATGATTGTCAAAGCTGCCGAGATTCGTCTGGTAACCGCAGACATCTTGGATTCAAGCAACAGAACCGTCGTCTCCAGAGATCTCACAGGGCTTGCCCAGGGTTCAGGCGATTTATGGGGCTTTGCCTGGAGATGGAATGCTACGACTATGCAACTGAGCGATGATCGGAGCCCTGTCCTGGATGGGAGCGGCAATCCTGTGCCGGGATTGCTGTACCTGAGCCCATCTACACCCGCCCAACAGGTCGGCGTGATATTTGAAACGAATGGAAGAATTGGTGCAATACTGGACAGTGCGTCCACATATTACGTCTCCAGCGGCGAGTATAAGCGACTCAATAGCACGCTTGATTATGACGCTATGCTGGCCAACAGCACTGCTCGAATGCAGTTCATCAAGATTGAGCCAGAAAAGAGCGTTCTGCAGTTTCTTGATGTAAGCAACGGCAAATTGGTTCCAAGCGGCATCAATCATACCCTGCAAGGCAATCTTGATACTTTGGAACCGCATGCTGTTGTGGTTGGGGCCAAGAGCGGTCGATATGAGCTGCGGGTGAGAGTGGAAAATGTCGTCAATGCCCTTCAGACATTCGGAGAGTTCATAAATGTCACTCCTGCCGAAATGCGTGGCGTATCTCTGGCTCATACACAGGCATTTGCCGGGGGGGATGTATCCATTCCACTCCAGGCCCCTAAGTCCAATGGCGAGAAGAGGATTAACATCTCTTATGATGCCGCCAAGCTAAAGGCCACGGGCATCACCGGAGAGTGCAAATCCACCTGGCAGGTGGACGCGAAGAACGGAATGATCGGCGTTCTCCTCCCGCCGGGCTGCGCCGCTGCTAATCTCACCTTTGCGGTGAGCAACAAAGCCCTGGCAAATGATACAATCGAACTGAATGTGACCGGCACGAGCGGCTTTAAGCCCGAGACCATTTCCAACGGCACCATAACCATCGCTCTGAGCGATAAGGGGGCAAAGAAGAGTCCTAGCCTGGGCTTTTTAGCCACCATTGTTGTCCTGGCAGCCGGAGCCTACGCCCGGCGCAGGAGATAGTCCATTTTTTGAAACGATGCAAAACTGTCAACGGCCTTGGCAGGCCGCGGCCTGGAGCGGCGCCCAACCTTATCGCGGGAGGCCCGCAGGGCCGACGACTCGCAAAACCCTGGAAGAATGGATTACCAATTTGTGCTTATAATATTATAATAATCAATAGGCTTATGCAGCCTCAACTGTCCCGCGCCGCCTTCTTTATCGCTCTTCCCAGCGCCGTGCTCATGGCCTCAATCTTACTCCGATCGTCGCCTCCTTCTGCGGAGATGAACAGATTGAACCGGCCATTGTAGGCTAAGGCGCGCAGGAAGTGGCTGAAGTTCTCCAGGCTCATGCCTCCAACGGCCTGGGACTGCAAATCGAAATTGCCCTGATAGCCCGGCTCGCCGAAGCGCACGGCGGCTGCTGCCAATGCCTGGCCTGAGGGGACCATTGAGCTTCCTATGCCGCTTTTGATCTCCTGAGCGAGAGCGTTGCCAAAGGTGATGGCGGTGTCTTCAGTGGTGTGATGGTCGCCCGTTTCCAAGTCGCCCCGGGCCTTGACGGTCAGATCAAATCCCGCGCCACTGGCCATGGCTGACAGGATTTCATCCAGAAGCTCGATTCCCGTATCGACCTGGATAATGCCATTTCCCTCGATCTCTAGAATGACTTCAACGTTGGTCTCTTTAGTCTCCCTTTTTCTCGATGCTGACATAACTGTTATCTCTTTGTTTTTCATTATTAAGCTAAGCGATTGGAGGCGGTTTCAGTGATAATTGAGTCGGCAGACAACTTGAGATATCGTGGCTGCCATGGACGAGACAGGAAGGATGAAAAATTTATTATGGCAAAAGGAGATGGATGATATGATGCCAAAGATTACGACAAAGGATGCCATTGAGACAGTAAAGAGCTATTTCAGCAAACTATATGGCGAGGATGACTTTGCCAGGGCAGCAGGAGTGCCTCCCACAAACCTCATTGGATTTGGCCTGGTGGAAGCTCTGGAAAAGGAAGGATATTACCTCATAACCTGTGAGGTGAAGGATGGTATATTTTCTCAAAATAAGCGCAGGTACACGGTAAAACTGGATCTGTCTGGGGAACTGAAAGAGGTCAAGCGGGATGAATCCAAGGCTATCCCGGTTTAGAGAAATCGTCATCGATACCGGGCCGCTTCTGCTCTATCTGGTTGGCTCCTATGATAAGCGCTATCTTTCCCGGTTTAGCTATGACGAGTATGAGTTTTTGCTGCTCATCAGGTATCTATCCAGCTTTAAAACGGTCTATGTCACGCCTCAAGTTCTGGCCGAAGCCTCTAATTTGGCCAGAAGAAGGCTAAAGGAGGAACATTACTCGATCTTCATTCGCCGATCCATAGTTCTTCTCGTTGGCCTTTGGGAAGAATATGTCGCCAAGGATGAGATTTTTAAAAGAAGTGAGCTTCCTCGTTTTGGGATAACCGATGCATCGCTCCTGAGTACAGTGGACCGAGATAAGCTGCTGCTCACAGATGATGCACCATTGTTTTGGTATTGTGCTGGAAAGGATATGCCGGTAATGCATCTCGATGGAATCAAATCGTTGATTTGGTGAGTTGCACCAAAAGGCCTGGGCCCTTTCTGTCATCCTCTCGTACACCCTCTACATCATCGTTTGCCTTAGCGGTCTTCATATCGGTGGAGCTACGGGGATCATCTTCACCATTTCTAGAACCATCTCTTTGGCATCGCTGGATTCTATCATGTATCGTAGCATCACGCTAAAGAAAACTGTGATCATAGTGTAGATGATTGGTGATAGATCTACCCATAGGGAGAGCCTAGTCTTCTTCTCTTCCTCGATCTGCCGCCAGATCTCATCCTTTCGGATGCGATAAAAGCCGGCAAGTTCATTGGCCTTTTGAGTGAGTGCATCATCTCCACCCCAGATGCCCTCCAAATGGTCTAAATTGGTCAGAAGGTTGCTCTTCAGAGAGCCAAGAGCCTGCAGATGAAAAAGTCGCGGGTCCATAGTCAGAAGGCCGGGGCCACAGATAGTCACTTCCAGCTTTATCCGGCCTTGCGAATCGACGATATGCTCCGGAAAAAGAGTATATGCTACTCTGAAATCACGAATGTTGGATTCGATCTTTTCGATAAGTGCTTTGAGACGGGAGCTGTATTCAGTTGGCTTGCATAGCTCAAGGATATCCAGTAGCTCCTCTAGAGTCTTTAGCCTCTTTTCCAGCAGGACTATTCTCCATTTCTTGGATACTCTCCATCCGGAGATATAGGGAGCCATCACAAGCGCTATGAAGGAACAGATCATGAAAGCAAAGACTGTTGGCGTGATAGAGAGTTCGATATCGCCTAACGAAATAGCCCCATCTGGGATATAGTCCATGCTCCAGTAGAAGACCAGAAAAATCAACGAGTTGAGAAGCAGTATGCCAAAGAGGCTGACGAAGATCATATTGCGTGTATCTGGGCCGAGGTTCTGGGATCTTTTAACCAATATCAGTGGCAAGGCAGCAAGTAGATCGAAAAATATTATGATTATCAGCCCAAATCTGAAAATCTGCAGGGCTGAATCATCCTGCTGGTAGATTATTAAAAAAAAGAAGAGCGTGCAAAACGCGAAAAATAGGATGAAAATGCATAACGGTCCTAAGAAATTTAACTGGGATAAATTTGTTGTCACATATTTGGGCAGATATTTTGCCGTTGACTCCGATACAACAAGGGCTATTTGGTCCTGCCATTGAGATGAGGGGGTTGCGACTAATTCGCTTAAAAAGTAGGTCAGAGTAGCTACAGCCAATCCTATAAAAAGGACCTTAGCCAATAGCCAGGAATCAAGGAAGCCGGAGAGTATCCAAAGGAAGGCTAGGTATCCCATTGCGTTCATGAAAATGACAGTCTCTGCTAGTCGTGTTCTGCCCATCATGAATTGCTTATATCCAAAGATCGAGAACGCGGAAAAAATGAATAAAATCAAAATAAAAAAGCCATATTTTTTAACGGGAGAAATATCGAGGGACCTGCTTATGGATGAGGCCATAGCTGCTTCCGCTGATAGGTTAAGGCCTTTGAGAGCTGCACCTTTGCCGTTCCAACCATACGCATAAGTTGAATCAAGCACAGTAGCGTTATCATAAGCTTGCAGAGCCTCATCATATCGTTTTGACACTTGAAGTGCCCAACCTTTACCTGCCCAGTAAAATGCAGAACTATTATCAAGATTAGTCGCATTATTGTAGGCTTTCAGTGCTTCATCCATCCTCTCTAGGTGGACTAAAGCGGCGCCTTTGCCGTTCCAACCATACGCATAAGTTGAATCAAGCACAGTAGCGTTATCAT
>JBAXWY010000015.1:0-55285 GCA_037128175.1 Methanothrix sp. | reverse complement strand
CTGGATATCGAGGCGGGAGAGATCTTCGGTCTGCTCGGCCCCAACGGCTCAGGCAAGACCACTCTCATCTCCATCTTCTCCACTCTTATCTACCCGGAGCGGGGCAGTCTTTTCATCCTGGGAATGGATGCACGTCGCGACAGCAACGAGATCCGCAAAGTCATAAACATCAGCACTGCCAAGCCCAATTTTCCCTGGAGCCTGACCGTGAAAGAGAACCTGCGCCACTACGGCATGCTCTACGGCCTTTATGGCTCCGCTCTCTCCCGGACGGTGGAAGATCAGATCGATGCCTTTGAGCTTTCTGAGTTTCGGGATATGAAGTTCGAGAACCTCTCCACAGGCCTAAAGCAGCGTCTCTCTCTGGCCAAAGCCATGCTCAACCACCCTCGTCTTCTGTTCCTGGACGAGCCCACCACGGGCCTTGATCCTGATATATCCATAAAAACCCGCCTGCTGATAAAGAGAATTCACCAGGAACAGAACATATCCGTGGTATTATCCACTCACTACATGCCTGAGGCGGAGATGCTCTGTGATCGGATTGCCTTTTTGCGCAAGGGTCAGATTGTGGCTCTGGATACGCCCCGCAATTTAAAGAAGCATCTGGGGCTGGGGGAAAAAGTGGTGGTCTCTTACGAAGGGCCGGTAGATATCGCGGCCCTGGAACGCCTGCCGGGCGTTTTAGGCATAAGAGCGGAGAATGGCCGCTTGGAGATTGTGATCGACAGAAGCGAGGACGTTCTGGACAGGATAGTCAAGCTCTTTTGCCATGCCAGAATCCTGGACATAACCATAAAAGAGCCCGATTTGGAGGATGTATTCCTTGAACTGGCAAGGTGAATTGAACAAGTACCTGGCTAGCGCCTATAAGAACTGGATCATCTCCAAGAGGAACATCTTCACCTTATTCGAGCTATTCTTCTGGCCCATGATCAGCCTGCTATCCATTGGGCTGCTCACGCGGTTCTTGCAGGTGGAGGGCTCGATGGTCTCCTTTCTCCTGGTGGGCGCTATTGCTCTTACCATTTTGCAGGTGGCCCAGATCGATGTAGCTTACGTCCTCTTATTCGACATGTGGTCCAAGAGCATCAAGAACACTTTCATCGCGCCGATTCGTAGCTACCATCTGGTCTTTGGAGCAGCACTCTTCGGCATACTGCGGGGCAGTGTGGTCTTCTTCATTCTGGCGGTAGTAAGCCGCTACCTCTTTGGCTTTGATTTCCAGGAGGGCGGCCTTCTACCGGTGCTTATATTTCTGGCGGGTGTTTTCGCTACGGCCACGGTCATCGGCATCACGGTGTGCATATCCATTCTCACCTTCGGCCAGAAGGCGGATGTTGCCGCCTGGAGCCTGAGCGGTATGATCCTGCTCGTGAGTGGAATTTACTATCCCGTAGAGGTGCTGCCTCCCTTGCTGCAGACGATTGCCAGAATCATTCCCCTGACCTACTTTTTAGAATACTACAGGTCAATATTTATTCCAGGGCCCCATCATCTGGCCATTGGTGCATTTCTGGCCGTTTTCTACCTGGTTCTGGGGCTGATAATGCTGGATCGTGCTATTGAGAGGGCGAGAAGGACAGGCATCCTGCTGCGGCTGTCGGAGTAGTGCTGCAAGATATGAGGTGTTGGGATTGATAGAAGGCATTTTGGGTCGCGTTTTGGTCGGAGACAGCCATCCCGTGCGGCTGATGGGCATAATCAATCTAAGCCGTGAGTCCTTCTACCAGGGCTCAGTGGCCGGCCCTCATGAGGCTCTCTCCCTAGCGGCAGCTATGCAAGAGCAGGGCGCGGATATGATAGATCTGGGCGGCGTCTCCACGGCGCCGGGCTCTCCACTCATAAGTGAGGCAGTGGAACGAGAAAGGCTCTTTCCCGCTCTCAAGGATATTTTGGACAACCTGGATATAACCGTCTCCATTGATACAAAGCGGTCCAGCATTGCAAGCGATGCCCTCTCGCGGGGAGCCGCCTGCATAAATGATGTCTCCGGACTGTCTGACCCCAATATGGCTGCCCGTGTGGCCGAGTACGACGCGTCCCTGATCATCATGGCTTCCCGGCAGAGAGCGGGCGACCTGCTCCAAATAAACGAGATAATTGCCTTGCTGGGAGAAAGAGTGAGGGGCGCGACCCTGGCTGGCGTATGCCCGGCTAAGATCTCGGTTGATCCGGGCATCGGCAAATGGATACCGGAAAAGACTCCTGCCCACGATCTGGCCATTTTGGACGGATTGCTCCGTCTGCGTGCTTTAGAGCGGCCGGTGGTCGCGGCTATTTCCCGCAAGTCCTTCATCGGGGATCGCCTGCATAAGCCCGATCCCTTCCAGAGGCTGGCGGGAACGCTGGCGGCCACTGCCATAGCAGTTTATCTGGGGGCGCATATCGTCAGGACCCATGATATCGCTGCCAGCCTGGATACCGTAGCCATGGCCAAGGCCATTCGAGGCCGTCCGGCAGTGTCATTAGACGAGGAGATGGAGGTGGAGGTGCTGGGCTATTTGGGCCAGGGAGAGGATCTAGCGGAAACATTGCGCCGGACAGAGGTAGATGAACGGGGACTAAGCACGCTCTGCAAGAAAAGCTCTTTTCGCATCCTGGCCGTGCGCGGCCTTAGCAGCATGGAGGCCATAATAATAAAGCAGGAGATGCTGGCCCGGGGCGGAGACGCCGCCATTCCAAAGCTAGCACTTCGCTGTGATCCCCGACCGGAAGAGGTTTTAATATTCGGCACCTCCAACCAGATAGCGGGCCTGGTAAAGAACTTGAACGGCCAGCCCTTCCGG
This sequence comes from Methanothrix sp., assembly GCA_037128175.1. Classification (GTDB taxonomy): domain Archaea; phylum Halobacteriota; class Methanosarcinia; order Methanotrichales; family Methanotrichaceae; genus Methanothrix. The sequence continues at coordinate 52,496 of JBAXWY010000015.1, read as the reverse complement.
CTCATGCGCCTGGCCGAGAGGATAGATGAGGCTACTAAAATGATAGAAAGCCCAGAGCGTTACGGGTGAGTGTATTGCAGGTTTTAGGCATAAAGACGGATCTCATAAAACCGGGCGATGACCTGGCAGCATCCCTGGAGAAGGCCATGTCCGTATCGGGCCTGGTTTTACAGGACGGCGACATTCTGGTCATCTCGGAGAGCACGCTCGCAACAGCAGAAGGGCGGGTTGTGGCTCTGCATAGTGTCACTCCCGGACCTCTCGCCCTCTCCATGGCTGCCAAGTACAGCAAAGATCCGCGCGAGATGGAACTGATCCTGCAAGAATCAGATGAGATAATGGGGGGCATCCCAGGCGTGGTGCTGACGCTGCGGGATGGGTTTCTTTATCCCAACGCCGGCATCGATAGCTCCAATGCCCCTCCTGGTCACGTGGTTCTATTTCCGGCCGATGCACAAAAATCGGCAATCGAGATTAGAGAGCAGATGGCGAAAGGCAGAAGGATTGCGGTTATCATCGGCGACAGCCGGACTCACCCCCTGCGACTGGGCTGCGTAGGCGTGGCCCTGGCCTGTGTGGGACTGGAGCCTGTCGAGGACGCGCGCGGCCAAAAGGACCTCTTCGGCCGGGAACTCAAGATCACCCGCAAGGCAGTGGCAGACAATTTGGTCTCTGCCGCTCAGATAGTAATGGGTGAAGGAGACGAAGGAATTCCGGCCGTGATCATAAGAGACGCACCTGTGCCCATTAGCGAGGTGCAAAACGCCATCCCCACTATTCCACCCCAGGAGTGCATGTACATCGGAGCACTGCGCTCCGGCCCCCGTCCTTACACGGGAGGGTATGATCATCTCATCCTGGAGGCTAAAGAGGCAGCGAAAGATGCCTATGCCCCTTACTCCGGATTTTTGGTAGGCGCGGCGCTTCTCTCCCGGAGCGGCAAAATCTACTCGGCCGGCAACATTGAGAATGCCGCTTCCGGGGCGGGCATCTGTGCGGAGAGGGCGGCCCTGGCAAGAGCCATCGCTTCTGGAGAGCGTGAATTTGAGGCGATTGCGATAGTTGGAAATGCTGATGAGCCTGTATCTCCCTGCGGCATATGCCGGCAGAGCCTGATTGAGTTCGGTGGGGATATTGTTGTCATCATGGCAAATGCAAATGGTGATGCTGTGACTGCCACGGTTGCCGATCTCCTGCCAAAGGCGTTTACCGGCAAGTGCCTGAGATAGCTTCAAGCTTGGACCCGCCAAAATTGCTGCTGGCGGACCTGGGCGGGCACCCTCGGGCGCGGGGATGGCCTCTGGATCTGTATCTCGAATGCGCAGTTCTGTATCGAAGTATTTAAATGCTACTTTCTGAATAGATTGTGATAGATATTTTTATAAACTTAAGACTACAAGTTGAAGTGATTCCGATGGATGTCGTCGAGGCTATTTATGAAGGGAGGAATCTTCGAGTTCTGGACTCGTCAAAGATAGATTCAGACTTGATAACCGTTAAGATATTAAATATCGAGGAAGTTCTTAACCAGGATGAAGAGGATTTGCTCAAAGAAGCATTAAGCGAAAGGGCGAAGGGCAGATATCGCACTTTTGACGAAGTGTTTGGATGAGTTTTTATTTGCCCTCCATTAAGTAGATCCAAAATTCTAAATCTTGATTGGCACCAGTGCCCGAACCGATATCGATGACGGTGCTCTCGAAACCAAGGGCCAACCTCCGGATAAGCTCTTCGCTCGATTTGGCGTAATCACAAAACCTCCTGTTTTGAAAATATTTTTTAAAAAATAGTTAAATCGAAATAGCATTTGCAAATGTTTTTATATCATTATCAATAAAGTTCGATCAATTTTCAGAGGGTTAGAAGATATGAGGGATTAAATTGATGAGTAAAATTGTAACTATGATACTTCTTTTCATGGCCCTGGCAGGAATGGCATCTTGTGCTGAACCGGCAGGAAATAACACCACCGAGTGTGTCGGATGCGATTCGAATTCGACAAATGTGACAGGAACGGACACGAGTAAGATAACATACACTTTCCTCCAGGAGGGGACTAGCGGCAATTTCGTTAAGGACAATTACGGCAACTATACGTTGACCATCGTCGATGTTGTGCCGTATACCATATACTTCTCAGACCGTCCTGCAAGAATGGCTGGGTTCGCGCCGATGGATAAGTTTCTCAGCGGATTCTGTTTTGATAAAAGCAACCCACCCAATGCTGCTATTTGGCTCAAAGAGGGAGAGGATGATAGCAATATGATCATAGTGGAGCTGACCTCGCCCAACTACGATATGGCAAATAAAACCCTGATATACACGGCGAAGATCCTCGATAATTATGCATTTGAGTCCAATTGGTCGAGCGATCTCATTCAGACGGAGACGTCGGATGCTGCAATTCCAGAAAAATTTGGCCGGGTCGGTCTTGTGATTGATTCCTGCAAAGATGGAAGTGTGAGTTGCTGCAACCGATTTGTTACAAATTGCTGTGGCAATATCGATAATGTAGGATGTTGCTGGTCTTATTCTGGTTTAAGGTGTAATGTATGCCATGACTATACCAGCGAATGTACATCCAAATACGGTTCTGATTGTTCTAATCCTTATGACAATTGCGCGGCATGGGCTCCGGCTCCATCTCCATCTCATAAAGGGGGAGAGCCTCTTAAAGATAAATCAAAAGAAAAGCCGCTTGTAAGCGAAAAGGCGAATGAAATCAAGTATCCATATAAGCCGCCCACGACCAGTTAGCTATTGTCGTTTATATGCAACTTACATGCATATTTCTCTTTTTCCAATCCCCAATAACGCCATTCAGAGCAATAAAATGGCTCTCCGCGGTTTCATGTGGGTAAATTGAATTCAATTTTTCACATCCTAAGATAAATAGCGCTTTCTTCCAGGTACTGGCCCAACGAATCCCAGTTCTCTCAAACGTCTGATCAACTCTTGTCGAGAAACAGGAGTCAATCTAGACAACTGCTACCGTCTCACGTGATGGATTTCCAATGGTCTGGCCGCTAAGGGCTGGAATGGATAGTCCCTTTTGCAGCCTCGCTACAACCCACTCTTCGATTACTTCGATGAGTTCATTTCTGCAGTCTTCGATGGTTTTTCCAGTGGCCCATACTCCGTCAAGTTCGGGTACCTCGGCAAAGTAGGGATATTCATCATCAATAATTTTGTACTGGGCTTTTTTCAAGGCCACATCCATATATTCGGAGAACATATTGCAGTATCTGTTCCTCTCAATGAGAATTAGCTTTTTCTAATGCTGAAGACATGCAGAATTAGGGAGTCAGTAATGTGTAGAGCCTGTAAACCGTCGCGTCGATCAGCCTATTCATTCTCTCGATTTTCTCCCGCAGAGGCCCCAGTTTGCCGATCGACTCCTCGAACTCGGCCGGGGCTCGGGCTCCCGTCTGGCCGGATCGATTGTCCAGCTTCTTGCTATTCTTCTTGAGCACCGCCATTAGCCCATCGTAATCGTGCTCGTAGTAGCTCTGCAATTTTGTCTTGGGCGTGAGGTCCTCCACTTTGGCCCCGACGAAGCTCTCCAGCCAGCCCAGGGAGCCTTTGATCTCCTTCTGCTTCTCTTTGTTCATCTCCTGCACTCTCTCCGCCAGGAAGGCCAGCAGGTCGTGCACTACATCTGAACGTTCCTGGCTTGCGATGAAGTAGCCCGCCTCGTCTTTAGGCAGGCCTTTGCCAAGGAGCTACGCGTATATGCCAACGTAATGAAGCCGAAGCTCGCGAGATTCTTAGCAAGATGGAAAAAGACCTCGGCTATCTTCAGCGAGGGGGCACGGGGCGCGGGACTTATTGGGTGTTGCATCCTGAAGTTCACCGCAAACTTTCTGCAATATACAAATCCAAAAGCTCCTCGCGTATCGAATTGGGATGTAGCGAAGATAAGCGTATTGGACATCTTAAAAAAGAGATGTAATGATAAGGAGAATGGTCTGACCAATTCAGAAATACGCCAAATGACTCGAATGGATCGTAATCAAGTCAAACGGCTAATGGCGGAATTACGAACTGAAGGGCAGGTATTTCTCCAAGGAGCAGGCAGAGGCGCCGTTTGGATATGCTCAGGTGCTGTCAATCGGCGACAATAACGGTTTGATCCATTTTTTTGCGCCATTTCCAAGATAAATGGAGCAAAAAATGGTTCATAGCCCATTTCTTTACTGCAATCGAAGAATTACGGCGATGAATCGCGAAATATTATTATTACACTTTCCCTTCCACAATCCCGATCTCCTCTTCCGTGAGCCCGTACAGCCTGTACACCGTCGCATCGATCAGCTCGTCCGTCTTCCTGATCCGCTCCCTCAAGGGCAGCAGTTTGCCCATCGACCCATCGAATTCGGCCCGCAGCGCCTGTGCGGGTTCCCGTCTGGCCGGATCGACTGCCAGCTTCTTGCTGTTCCTTTTTAGCACCGCCAAAAAGCCATCGTAATCATGCTCGTAGTAGCTTTGCAATTTGGTCTTGGGCGTGAGGTCCTCCACCTTTGCGCCCAGGTAGCTCTCCAGCCAGCCCAGGAAGCCTTTGATCTCCTGCTGTTTCTGCTTGTTCATCTCCAGCATTCTTTCTGCCAGGAAGGCCAGCAGGTCGTGCACCACGTCCGATCGCTCCTGGTCGGCGATAAAATTGCCTTCCCCGTCTTTGGGCAGGCAGGCGTCCACCAGGGGCCCGATTTCCATGAATTTGTCCTCGGCGTAGAGCTGCTGCAGCTGTGCCCCCAGGCGGGCGCGCTCGGGCGCGAGGGTGGTGAAGGAGATGCGGCGGATGGGTAACTGAGTGATCGATTGTCCAAGAAATTCAAAATAACCTCCTCGTCGCTCTGTCCCAAGCTGCCTAAAAATGAAAAACATTAGTCCCGAATTCAAAATTGAGAGGAGATATTTGCTATCAGAAGAAAGGAAATAGCACGTTTTATCAACGATGGTCCCATCAGAGTTTAATGTAAACCGACAATCAGAAGAAACACTCGGATAAACAATTTTCGGAGATAACTGTTGCGCATATCCAGCAATTTGGTGCAACTCAAACCATTTGTTGCCGATAGTTCTCACTGCAGATCTAGCCTCAAGAATTTCCAAAAAATAGGAGAGATATTCTTTGATTGCGGGATATTCCTCGATGTCGATTCCTTGGGTGAAAATTATATATTCTTTGGGATCGAGGGGCGTCCATCTCTTAACTTCGAGACCCCTAATATATGGCTTAAATAATACAGAATCAGAGGGATGTAGTTGTATTATTTCTTGCTTTTTTGCTTCACTAACGAGGAATACATCATTTAGTCCAGTTAGAATTCCACGAGTTGGTTCCCCACAGTATTCTTTTATGCTTTGGCTAAACGATTTTATTTTTGCAATTAAATCAGAAATAGTATTGGATTCCAAATTCCAAACATCTTCATTCAGACATCCAACCGAAATAGGATATAATAGGTTTTTTATATCTAGTTCCATTCTATCGGGATTTATTTCGCTTGGTTTGCAGACTAAGATTTGCTCTTCCGTTGAGCTAAATTCATTTGATTTTCTTTTTCGTAATAATAGTATGCTTGGGTAGACGGTCAACCCATTAAATATATCAAGGTCACCAAAGTCTACTATTTGCTCAATATGGCCATTATTTAGCAAATACCTGCGCAAATTGTGACCATAATTCGCACGCATAAATTTATTTGATACGATAAATCCCAAACGAGAATTGCCTGAGCCTGGGATTAGTGACAATCCTTTTTCGAAAAAGTAAACATAAATATCGGCTCTCGAACTATATGTTTCGTAAGCTTGGCGGATATAATCTTGTATTTCAATAAACGCCTCTTGCCTCACATATGGAGGATTGCCCACCACCACATCGAATCCCCGGTTCTCCCCCTGGAACGCCTCCGGAAACTCCAGCTCCCAGTGAAAGAACCGCTTCTCCCCCGCCAGCGCCTGCGCCCTTCTGAACCACTCCTGCTCCCGCAGGCCCGTCCAGTCCGGGAACTTCTCCGGGTGAAGATGGTTTTGCAGCTCGTAGTAATCGTCATCGTTCACTTTGTTTCCAAAAAAGGTGGACAGCCAGACGTTGGAAAGCTCGTAGAGCCTGCGGGATAGCTCCGATTCCTTGATCTGGCGGAACTGATCCTCTTTCCACTTGACCATTTGCAGGTTGTCATCGGGCAGCGCCGCCATGAGGCTGTACTTTTTTAAGAGGCCGTCCGTGTGGCTCTTGAGGCCAAAGCTCCAGAGCGGCGTCTGCTCCTTCTCTCCGCCCGGTAGCACCGTGAGCCGGTCCAGCTCCGCCCCGATGAGCGAGTTTCCGCACCGCAGGTGATGGTCCAAAAAGCTCAGGGGCTTGTTGGAGGCCACCGTGGTCAGCCACAGCGATAATTTGGCCAGCTCCACCGCCATGGGGTTGAGGTCCACGCCATAGATGCAGTTTCTGACCACCTCGCGGCGCGCCCAGTGCACATCCTGCTCGGCTATCTCCTTTGAGTCGGACTCCTCTGGTCGGGCCGTGGCCCAGGCCTGTACCAGCCAGCGGGCCAACTGGTCCGTCGCCTCCACCAGGAAGTGGCCGCTGCCCATGGCCGGATCGAGCACCTTGATGGAAAGAATATGATCAGCAAAGGGTCGGCTGGTGCCCAGCCACTCCAACTTCTTCTTCTCAATCACGGGCTCGATGGTGTTCTTGACGATGTACTTGACAATGTAGTCCGGGGTGTAGTAGGAGCCGGTGGCTTTCCTCTCGCCCTTGTCCGTGGCCAGATAGATCTCGCCCACCTCTGCGCGATCCAGGATCTTGCGCTTGCCCGCGTCGCCTGCGGGCAGCCACAGCTCTTTGCCTTTCTCCTTGACCGCAGCCATCTGCTGCTCAGCTACCCGCAGCCGGTACTCCAGCAATCCCTCGTAGATCGAACCCAGGTGGCGGATCTCCAGAGAAGAGTAGTCCACAAATCCTTTTTTAGGGGCCTGGCCCGAACGCGCTAGCAGGTCGATGGCCTTTGCCAGAAAAGAGTCGCCTAATCTTGCACTCTCCAGGAATGCATTCTTGGCCGGGTCGAAAAGCCCGCCGTTGTAGGCCGGGATGTAAAACTCCTCTCTGGCTATGCGGCGCGACTCACTGCCGTCATTGATGAGGCTGAAGAGGTTTTTCAGGCTCTCCCAATAAGAGTACCGCACGGAAAGCAGCGGCTCGCCCTTGTCCAGCCGCGCTGCCACGTCCGACTTCAGCTTTTGTAAGGAAAGCTCGTAGTAGTACTTGTTATTGGTGTCCAGCAGGCTGCGGCTCTCTGCATAGAATATGAAAAGCATCCGGTAGAGAAGCCGCATGCTGTTCTCCTGCACCCGGCCCACATCCTCCTGGCTGGGTGCCGGTGCGCCGGAGAGGGCCTCGGCCAGGAAGCCCTGCGCCAGGATCTTCATGGCCCGGTAGACGTTCTCCTTCAGGTCTTCACCAATCTCCTGGGCATAGGCCACGCTTTCCTCCCTCACCCGGTCGAGGAAGCAGCCGCCGTCCACCGTCTGCCCGAAGGCCTCCCGCCGGAAAAAGAGATAGAAATACTTGAAATTCTCGATATCTCCCGCGGCCAGCAGGGCGGGCAGATCCACCTCGTAGTAGTAGTCCAGCTTGTAGCTCGTCGTCTCGTGGTAGAGCCGCCAGAGCCGGCCCGATGTCAAAATCGCCCACTTGGGCGGAGTGTCCCGCAGGTAAACATCGATCTGGAAGCTGGGGTTTTGCATCTCGAAGATCCCCAGGCCCTTGCGGCTCTTGTCCAGAGAGATCTTCCAGGACTTGGCATCGCCCACCGCCACAGCGCGCCGGTAGTAATCATCTGCAGGATGGGCCTCTGCTTCCTCCCGGCTCGGCTCATCGGGATAGAAGGCGTAGTCCGGCGTCCGGTCCTTTCCCAGCACTTTGCCCTGCACGCCGAAGTAGTGCCCCAGGATGCGCAGCACCGGGCGGATGAAGTTTTCCTCTAACTGGGATTCGTTGTAGTTTTCCAGGACGCGCGCCTTTCGCTCGTAAAGCTCCTTGATCCGGGCAAAGGCCTCTTCGGGCTCTGCTTCTCGCCACTCGGGATTGTCTTTAACCAGGCTTTCCAGATAGTGGTTGGAGAACAGATTGCTGTTCCTGAACGGGCGCGTCTCCGGGGGCATCTTGCCCAATGCCAGACGGGAGAAATGATAAAAGTATCGGAGCTGTATAAATCTTTAAAATAAAATATTAAAAAGAATGGCCGCCGCAGCGGGCATCCTTTTTAGTGAGCTTCGCCCACCAGATCCTTGCCGGGTTCCTTGCGCTCCACCGTATCGAGCTTGCACTCGGTTGGTGTGCAGACCAGGACATCCTGGGACTGGAACTTGGTGTACGGATTTTCGGGTATGGTCGTGTCCAAGCCCATGGAGGCGGCCATCATCTCAACAATATCCACCATCTTAATGGGGGACTTTGCGGTGTTTCTTCCGTCGATCAGGTTCAGCCTGCAGAACGGACAGGTGGAACAGATTACCTCTGCCTGAATATCCGTTGCATCCTGAACTCGGGCCATTGCGCAGTCCATGGCCAGGTCGGGAATACCGGCCTTCACACCGCCGCCTGCTCCACAGCACCTCTGCAAAGCCCGGTTTCTTACCATCTCCTGGAACTTGACGCCGGGGATGGACTGGACGACATCTCTGGGTGCCTCAAAGGCCCAATCTTTTCCCTTGGAGTGCATGAGATGCCTGCCGTTGTGGCAGGGGTCGTGGTAAGTGAACCTGTAATTCAGAGGTATCTTGTACTCAACCTCGCCATTCCTTATCTTGTCCCTCAGGAATACGGAGAGGGGCATGGTCTCGTAGGGGATGTAGCCCTCGTACCACATGGGCCAATCGATGGCGGCATTCCGGAGACATCCGGCGCAGGCAAAGAGCACGTTCTTTGCTCCTGCGTCTTTGAGAGCATCGATGTTATGCACGGCATGCTCGGCCATGACCTCGCGCTGGCCGGTCCTGATCAGAGCTGAAGCACAGCACCATTCGTCCTTGCCAAGCATAGCGAAGTCCACGTTCAATTTATTCAGGATCCTGACGGTAGCCACTCCCAGGGCCTGCTGCCTGTATGCGGCAGTGCATCCTGCGAAGTAGACGAGCTCTCCTGACTCCTGCACCTTGGCATCCTTGGGTATCCAGCACAGTCGTTCTTCTTGCTTGGCCATGTAGGGATTTCTATCTCCCTTGATTAGCTTGGGGAAGAAGGGCTGCTTTCCCACAGGTCCGTCGCCACGCTTTACCAGGTTAGGCCGCATGGCCTCCCACAGCTCAACGGTCTTGATTCCTGCCTCACAGACCGTGCCGCAGACGCCGCAGGTGGTGCAGCTGTATGTATCTTCGGTGAAGACCTTCATCTCATCATCGGTGAGGGGCTTGGGGCCGAAGATCTTGGCGCGCAGGCTCTCGCTCTTGGCCATGAGCTCTCTCCACCTTGCGTTCTTATACATGGGAGTAATGCCTGGCCGGTCCGGTCTCACCGCGAAGGTCGGGCACCACTTCATACACTCCTGACATCTGTTGCAGCCGTCTACTTCCATGAGCTGGGTGGACATCATGTAGCCCGTCATCAAGGGCTTGGAGCCTTTTTGATCAGCCATTTTTATTCTCCTCCTCTGTTGGCCAGAAGGGTCATGGGTGTCGCTATGACGTGGATGTATTTGCTCCATGGCAAGATCAAGGCGAACAGACCAATTGCCAGGACGGTGTGAATCATTGCGAAGTGGGGTGCATAGATGGGATATTCAAAGGCATTCCCGATGAGGAAGGAATTGCCGCGCATCCACTCTGCATAAAATCCGGTAATGGTGATGAGGAACACGGCGCCAATCAAGAATGCGTCATAGGCGCTGGTGTTATCCCGGACGAACTTAAGCAGGATTCTTCTGGATACGGCAATGGTGGCTCCGATGAGAAGCAGGTAGCCGAAGATATCGAAGGGCAAAGCCAGCAGCTCTTTAACCATTTCCGCTTGAGGGGCGAGACCTGCCAGGTCGAAATGCTCTATTATATCCAGGAATAGCGCAAATCCCGAAAAAGCCGCCAGCATCAAAAATCCATAGAACATGGACATGTGCATAACCCATCGCACCGGGCTTCTAGCAAGGGTCCTTCGCAGAAGAAGGACATCAAGCACAACAGTCCTCAAAAATACCCATAATCCATCCTTAAATGCCTCGTGAATCCAGGTGGCAAGGAAGAGCCAGAAGCTATTGCGCAACTGGTCGTGGTAGCCGGTGGATCCGAGGCCCCATTTCTTAAAGTTGAAATATATACCATATATCCAAACAGCCAGTACAATAACTGTCAGGAATATCACAAGATTAAAAGTGAGGCCCAACGTGTAGAACGCCATCTCATTTCCTCCTAGTTATATTTATCACTATATCGGGGCGATACGACCATCATTTGTGTCCAACTTACCTGACAACTAATACTTAAATATTCCCTCACCGCCGCCTGAAATTGCTTTGAAGGAACTAAGATCCATAAGAAATCAGATTGGAAAAAAAAGCTTTGCGCAAGAGAATGGGTAAATCGCTGAAAATGAGCGCTAAAAAAGATTGGTCTTTCTTAATCGTCTTTGGGCCAGGGGCCGCGAAGGCCACCTGTCGGCCCAATTTAGCTTTAAAGGATTTGCGGTCTTCTCTTCTTGGGCCACTGGGGTCCGGGTTCCGGGCCCTGGGGCAGATCCCAATTCGCCGGTCTCATGCCTGTGCAGATGCCTGCGGCATCTTCAAACAAGTAGTCTGCTTCGAATCTGAACAAGGTTTCCTCCCGATTAATGGGAATCTTGGTTTACTATGCAGTCTAATTTATTTCGATATTAGACGAACTCATCTTAGACAATAATCGAATATAAGGATTTCGGTCTTGGCATGGAAAAGCCTTAAAGATCAGCTTCACCCTATTTCTTCCGACCATGTCTCTGATCAAATTCTTCAGCACCAACGGCCAAACCGAGCGCGTAGACTTTCGAGCAGCGCTCTTGATGGGCCAGGCCCCGGACAAGGGGCTCTACATGCCTGAGCAGATTCCCAAAATTAGGATAGAGCAATTTTCCAAGATGAGCTATCCAGAAATCGCCTACGAGGTCATCAAGCCTTATTTGGGCGATCTGGTCTCCGACTCCGACCTACGGGCAATGCTGGAAGACGCCTACAATTACGATGTTCCTGTGGAACGGGTCTATGACGAAAAGTATGTAATGCGGCTGGATCGCGGCCCCACCTGCTCTTTCAAGGACTATGCCGCCAGGGCCATGGGCCGGTTGATCCAGTACTTCTTAAAGCAGGAAGGCAGAAGCATACTCATCCTCACCGCCACCTCGGGAGATACGGGCTCTGCTGTGGCTCATGCCTTCTATGGTCTGGATAACGTATTGGTAGTTGTATTATTCCCGGAGAAGGAGGTAACAGAGAGGCAGCGCCGCCAGATGACCACCTTGGGCAAAAATATCTTCCCGCTCGCCGTAAATGGTAAGTTTGATGACTGCCAGGCCCTGGTCAAGCAGGCCTTTGCCGATGCCGATCTGTCTGCTCTTAATCTCTCCTCGGCCAATTCCATCAACATCGGCAGACTGCTACCTCAGGCCGTCTATTACTTCTATGCTCACTCGCGCGTCGCCCAACGGGGCGAGGAGATCGTCTTCTCGGTGCCCAGCGGTAACTTCGGAGACCTCATGGGCGGACTTCTGGCCAAGAAGATGGGCCTTCCTGTGAAAAAGTTCGTGGTGGCGACAAATGAGAACGATGAGTTCCCCCGCTTCATGAATACTGGCATCTACGAGCCCATCCGGCCCAGCAAGAACTGCGTCTCCAATGCCATGAACGTGGGCCACCCCAGTAATCTCGCTCGACTCTTCAACCTTTACGGCGGTCAGATGGATGAGACAGGCCAGGTAAGCCTGCAACCGGATCTTGCAGCCATGCGAAAGGATATTTATGCAGTCTCCATCACAGACGAAGAGACCCGCCAGACCATCAAAGAGGCATACAGCCAGTACAAGGTCCTTCTGGAGCCGCATGGAGCCGTGGCCTTTGCCGGGCTCATGAAGTACTTGAAAGAGTGCGGGGACAGGAGTCCCTGCGTCTCCCTGGAGACGGCCGACCCGGCCAAGTTCCCGGAAGAGATCGTGCGAGCCACCGGCATAAATCCGCCTTTGCCTGCGGCCATGGCAAGGCTGGATGAGCTGGAGGAGAATTTCGAGATGATGGATGGACAGTACGCCTCTTTAAAGGATTACCTGAGGCGTTTTCTCTAGGGGTGGCAACAGATGTCAAAGATGTCGCGGCAAATTGAGGGCATATTCTTCGATGATATAGGCAGCTTTCCCCTGCCCAAAGGGATCCGGCTGCAAAACCTCTCTCGCGATCAGTATCTAGATCTGGTGCGCGATGTTCTAGCGCAAAAGAGCTGTGCCGGCGTAGAGGTTCCCACCTATCCACAGTTTCGAGATATGATCCGCATGTTCATGGATGAGATAGAGGACCCGGCCAAAGCAAAGAGCCCCTACCTGATCAAGAAAGAGCATGCCAGGATCATGGAGTTGGAGGCAGTGCCGGCGGGCGAGGATATGCGCGTCTGCGTCACCGGGCCGGTGGAGCTTTATATCTCCGCTTTCGGGGCCACGCATTATCCGGATATTCTCAAAACCCTGGCGAAGAGCGTGGCCAGGTTCTTTAGCGCGGCATTGGAGGAAGGAAAGATGTCTGTGGCATCTTTGGATGAGCCGAGCCTTGGTTTGAACTCCAACATTGTTTTTTCGGAGGATGAGATCCTTGATGCCCTACAGATCGCGAGCGCGCCCTGTCTGGGCATGGAATGTGAAGTGCATTTGCATTCGCCCCTTTATGCCGAGGCCTGTGCTCGCGTTCCCGGCATAAGCATCGTGGGCATTGAGTCGGCGGCGCATCCTGACTATCTGCAATTGATAGACAAGAGTGTCCTGGAGGAGACGGACAGTTATCTTCGCGCAGGGATTGCACGCACTGATATTTTGTCCATGTCCGCCCGCTTGAACGAACAGCTCGGCATCAATCTCTGGCAGGACATGCCAAGGCTGGAAAGGGAGATACTGGAATTGGAATCGCCCCAGGTCATGAGGAAAAGGCTGGACAAAGCCTATGCTCAATTTGGTGATAGGCTGAGGGCGACAGGTCCCGACTGCGGCCTGGGTTCCTGGCCCAGTCAAGATCTGGCGGGCAGGCTTCTGGCCAACTGCGCCGCAGCAGTGAGATCATTCCGACAAGACGGCGCCTAATTAAAGCCATGATTGTGAGGAGATAATGTGCCTTTGTGAACGGCTAATCGTTCTTCGCGCCTTAAAGCAGGATTCAAAAGGGTCCGGTTTCACGCGAAGCCGCGAAGTCATAGCATTGGTTTATACCGGCCTCGCTGTACCAGCTGGGCCTGATTTGCAATATTACCGCTAACTAGTTAAGTGCTAGCTTTTCTAATATAAATATCAATGTATGAAATAAACATATTCAAATCATTGACATAACTTGGAAAATATCTCCTGCGATTAGAGCCGATGCATAATATTTTATCTATCCGGTTACTGATCTCAGTATATCTAATTAAGGATTACTATGATTACCATTATCTATAAATATTTTAAGAGCATTGGTAAGTGGTATGAAACTGAGGGTAGTTAGTTCCAAGAAAGAGATAACCGATCTAAACAGGAACGAGCAGTTGGTTCATCTGGCATTCCGAGCCTCCAATATGGACGTAATGAATCTGGTCCAGTCCTGCCCGCGTCTAAGAGCCGTACAAATTCCGCCGTCCTACCATGAGACCATGTCCAAGGCCGCCCAGCAATTCCTGGAGATTCAGGGAGTGCAGCTCCTGAGGGGAGACGTTTGGGGCCACAGGAAGGATATTGATGAGTATTATGCCATCGGCGAGAAGATTGTGGGCCGAATATCAAACCTCATGACGGAAGGCAACAGCATCGAGGAGACTGTAAAGAAGCTGCAAAGGGAGACCAAACTCTCTGAAGACTTGATCCGCTATATTCTCAAGGAGCAGGTGATGGCGTAAAGTGGACGAAGACAAAAGGCGCCGGCTGTAGGCCAGCCCTCAGTTTTTTGCAATCAATTGAGTTGATCCAGTGTGCACTCTTGCGGCTCTTTGTCATCCCTGGTGCGAAGGTATACCGGTGCGCGAAGGTGGCCGTCCAACGTGATCTCCAGGGCAGAGACCTGCACTACTTGTAAGGGTTTGACCCATCTTACCTCGGGCGTTGCAGGTTCATTAGCGAAGGGAGAGCTGTCCATAGGCGAAAAGCCTGCGGCAATCTCTTCCAGCTCTTTGTCAGTAAATCCTGACCCAACCCGACCAACGTAATGGAGCAGGCCGTGGTGGTAGGCGCCCAGAAGAAGGCCGCCAAAGTAAGAAACGCGCCCTCCCTTTCCTGGAATGTAGCCTCCGATCACCAGGTCGAGCTTGATGCTTTTCTTGATCTTTATCCAGTCGGGGCTTCTTGTGCCCGACTCGTAGCGGGAGTTCAGCCTCTTGGCTACGATTCCCTCGATCCCCATCTTTTGTGCCGCCTGAAAATAGTCCTCACCCTTTTCCGGAAATGAGTCGGCAATTGTCACAAACTCGCTCTCTTGCAACTCGTCTCGTAAAATCTGCTTTCGCTCGCGAAGAGGCAGGTCCATGACGCTCATCTCTTTGGCGAAGAGGATATCAAAGACAACGTAACTTGCGGGAAGGGCGCGGGCGAGGTAGTCTATGGCGAGCCTGTCGCTCAGGTGGTCGCGCTTTGCAAGCGCCGCAAAACTGGGCTTGCCTTCCAGAAAGACGGCGATCTCACCGTCCAAAACGCAAGGTTGAGAACCCCGGGCCAGGGCGGCAGCCAGCTCTGGATAGCGATCGGTGATATTGAAAAGCCTGCGATTGTAGAGGCGCACGCCGCTTGAGGTAACCTCCGCCAGGCAGCGGGTGCCGTCGATCTTGGGTTCGAAGATCCATTCCGGCGAGTTGAAGGGCTGGCCGGAGACCGCGAGCATGGGCTTTACGAGATTCATTTTATTTCAACGACTCCGCAGTCAGGCGCAGGGCCTCCATGAGGCTCTTGGCGGCGGGCCCTGTCTTCTTCTTCTCCGGGACCTCCACGGTCCCTGCCATCTTGGACCTGACCAGCGCCTCGATCCTCTCTTTGTACTGGTCGTGGTAGCTAGAAAGGTCCAATTCTCCGCTCAGGCTTTTTACGATCTCCAAGGCCAGATCCAGCTCCTTTTCCTGGGGCGGTGGAAGATCTCTGATAGCCTGATAGTTCTCTGGGTCCAGGACCTCCTCAGGATAGCGGAGGGTGGTAGCCACCACGGCCTGCCGGTAGTAGTGGACCAGGACCGGTCTCTCTTGCGAGTGGAAGGTAATCCTGCCGATGGCTGCCTTTGCCGTCTTCTCCATGACGGTTCTTAGAAGCGAGTAGGCCTCCTCGGATTTATCCGGCAAAAGCAGATAGGTCTTTTCGAAGTAGTGAGGATCGATCTCAAAGAAGTTCACAAAACGATCGAGAGCTATGGAGTTCTTCGATTCGGGCCTGGCTGCATCAATCTCCTTTTTTTCCAGTACAGCGTACTGATCTTTTCCAAGAGGATAGCCGTAGACGATATCGGCCAACGTGACCTCCTCGCCCTCCTGGCAGAAACGCTTGAAGGAGATTTGCGTCTTGCAGCTCCGATGAAGCATGCGAAAGCTGATGCGCACGTCTTTTGTCATGAGCAGGGCCTTGACGGGGATGTTTACGAGACCGATCCGAAGGCTTCCGGACCAGGTGGTTCTAGGGGGAGCATCGGCAGAAGGGGCCTCAACAGCTGTCTCATCTGGCGTCTTTTCCGGCTTTTCCTCGACAAGCTGCACAACATCGGGCATGAACAATAACTGGTGCGGAATCTACAAATGCTTTTGCACAAATTGCCCACAACCTTTTTCAGCTTCTTTGATGGATAGGATATCGGAGAGGGAGACGACGAGCGCACCGCAGAAGATCAAAGAATTGGTCGAGCAATTTGATCGCGATCAAGATCGTTATAAATCCAAAGATTTTAATGAAACTCAGTTAAGAACTCACTTTATCAATCCATTTTTCGAGGCTTTAGGCTGGGATATGCACCCAAAAGGCAGCCCCGACAAATGGGAGGTCATAGAAGAAGATAAGGTCGTGGTCAAAGGACAGCTTGTCAATCCCGATTATGGCTTCAGGTTAAACGAAAAGAAAAAATTTTTTGTTGAAGTAAAGAGGCCCTACGTAAATATTGAATCGGGGATATCTCCTGCCTATCAGCTTCGCCGATATGGGTGGTCTTCGAATCTGTCTGTGTCTATTCTCACTGATTTCGAGGAGTTTTCAGTTTATTTCTGCGGATCGCGTCCTTTCCAAGATGACAAGGCCACAAAAGGACGGCTTTTTTACCTTAGATACGATCAATACGATGAAAAATGGGATCAGATCGCATCTAAATTTTCTCGCGAAGCAGTCTTGGGCGGATCTTTGGAAAAAATCGTGGAAAATATTCGCAAAACAAAAGGTGACATTCCCGTTAATGCTGCTCTGCTCGATGATATTTCAAAGTGGCGCGATATGCTGGCCAGGAACATCGCTCTGAGAAATGCCAGCATCAGCCAGCAGGATCTTAACTTCGCTGTTCAGAGGATTATCGACAGAATTTTGTTCTTGAGGATCTGCGAGGATCGGGCCATCGAGGAAGAGGGACGCTTGAGAAGCCTGGCGGAAGGAAAAGATATTCACTCGGGGCTTTTAGAACTGTTCAGGGAAGCTGATCAGCGATATAATTCCGGC
Source organism: Methanothrix sp. (assembly GCA_037128175.1). Lineage (GTDB taxonomy): Archaea > Halobacteriota > Methanosarcinia > Methanotrichales > Methanotrichaceae > Methanothrix. The sequence goes on along the minus strand of JBAXWY010000015.1, from coordinate 35,635 downwards.
ATATTTTATTTTAAAGAGGAGAAGGATCGCAAGGAGGAACCTGACAGAATAACTCCTGACTTGCACATCGATGACCAAGTGCTCAAAGAGATCATCGACAATCTGTACTATCCCAATAGCCCCTATGTCTTCTCTAAGATCCCGGCTGAGATCCTGGGCCAGGTTTACGAGCAATTTCTGGGCAAGGTCATTTGCCTCACTGAAGGTCATCATGCCACGGTTGAGGACAAGCCCGAGGTCAGGAAGGCGGGAGGAGTCTACTACACACCCTCCTATATTGTGGATTATATTGTCAAGAATACGGTAGGCAAGCTCCTGGAGGGCAAGACCCCTGCGGATGCAGCAGCCTTGAGAATACTGGACCCGGCTTGCGGATCTGGCTCATTTCTGATTGGAGCTTATCAATATCTGCTGGACTGGCATAAGGAATGGTACATCTCTAACCTGGTTCCGGTTCTAGAAAAAGCAAAGTCGCCTACCGATCCAGGCGTCCTGAAACTCCTTCCGGAGAGTCTCGAAAAGCCAAACAGAGCACGATCCAAGCGGATCTGGGCCAGAGCTGCTGAGGCCATGATCCCTGTTGAAAAAGAAGGCAGCGATAGTTGGCGCTTGACTACCTCAGAACGAAAGCGCATCCTGCTCAATAACATATACGGAGTAGATATCGATTTTCAGGCAGTGGAGGTCAGCAAGCTCTCTCTGTTGCTCAAAGTCCTGGAAGGCGAAACCAAAGAAACCATATCCAATTTGCAGAGATTTTTCAAGGAGAGGGCGTTGCCGGACCTGGGGGAGAATATAAAGTGCGGCAATTCGCTGATCGGCTATGATTATTATGATACTGATTTGAACATAAGCGATGAAGAGGCAAAACGGATCAATCCCTTTGACTGGAAGATGGGATTTCCTGAGGTTTTCGAGAGAGGCGGATTTGATGCGGTGATAGGGAATCCGCCGTATGGGGCTTTATTTACAGCACAGGATAAGTCTTATCTCAAAAATAGTTATCAGAGTATGGTTGGCAAGTTTGATTCTTACGGTTTCTTTATAGAAAAGGGCTTAATCTTGCTTCGACAAGATGGTTTTTTAGGATTTATTACTCCACATACATGGCTGACTGTCGTTGAAGCAGAGTCATTAAGAAAGTATATCCTTAACACATCATGCATTAACAAGATAATCCGTCTGCCAACCAAAGTGTTTAAAAATGCAACGGTTAATACAATTATTTTTATCATATCTAAATGCCAAGTTCATGGAGCAAGCAATACAGTAGAAGCTATTCTTTTTCCTAGAGACATAGAACTCAAGAGCATATCAATAGAAGATTCAAAAATAAACCAATTCTCCCAATCTGACTGGAATAAGAATGAGGCATTCATGTTTAATATAGATTCAGACCTGGATGCCAGAAAAATCATTTCCAAGATTCAAGATAACAAAACGATCCTTAGGGATATTTGCGATTTTTCGGTTGGAATCCAAGCATATGACATATACACGGGTCAAGATAGGAGCATCATTGAAGATAGGGCTTACCACAGTGATTTTCAAAAAGATGAAACATATATCAGAGAACTATCTGGCCGTGATGTCTCACGATATTATTATGAATGGCCAGGAAAAAGCTGGGTCTCCTATGGCTCTTGGCTGGCTCATCCGCGACAAGCCAAATTTTTTCAAGGGAATCGCTTACTTGTGAGGGAGATAACTAGCAAAGAAAAATATATGATTCATGCAACGTATGTTGTGGATAAATATATTAATTATAAAACTGTTTTGAATATTATATTAAATGAATTGGGTAGAGAATATGGATTTTCTGACTTATTCATTTTAGGGATAATTAATTCTGCGCTGATTTCTTGGTACTTCCCATTGGCATCAAATAAGATGGTTACTAAAAATTTTCCAAGAATTTCTATTTTGGATCTGAAGAGATTTCCTATACCTCCTATCGACTTTTCAAATTCAGCAGACGTAACCCAACGCGATCGCTTGGTAGCTCTCGTTCAGTCCATGCTCGATTTGCACAAGCAGCTTGCCTCTGCCACGGGCGAGCACGAGCGCACGCTGTTACATCGCCGCATCGAGGCCACCGACCGGCAGATCGATCGGCTGGTGTACGAGCTTTATGATCTGACTGAAGAGGAGATCGCGATTGTGGAGGGAAAATGATGCAGAGGCCAAATTACAGTAAATCGATGAATGGCTTAATAGACGCAATACCGATGCATGAAGCCGCCAGGATATTCTACCACCCATGAAGCCTCTAACCGGATGGGAAGGTCCCGATTGCATCACCGAGGGAGTTTTTCGCTACTCGAAATGCATCTCCTGGATAAGGCTGTACATCGATGTGGTGGATGGCGTTTTTTACGCAGGCACCTGCGGAGCCTCGCAGAATTTCGAGGTGGAGCGGGAAGGCGACCGTTGGATGCGCTTTGAGACCGATCTGGCCACAACACCAGCCGGCGAATTGGTTTTGCGGCTGCGCGGGTACTCCACATGGGATGTGGTCTACGAGCGCATCTCAAAAGGCACACCCATCGATGAGACGGTGGAGAGCATCGAGGATCTGGCGGCTTTCTTGGAGAGGTGCTTTGCGTGAATATATGGCCTTTCAAGATGCAAAGCATTGCGGAAAAAAAAATTAAAAATTCAAACACATGGCAGCCAATCAACGCTAATTGCTCCGCATGTGGAATTACCCCAGAGCTGGATGAACTTCTCGATGGAGAAGACACCAGTTAGGTCTTCGACACTGCGGCCATATTCAGCATGTCGGCCTTTAAGTTGCGGGTCAGCCATCGGATCACGCGAGATCCATCCGATATGGGCAACGCCGATTACATTGCTGTTGAGGTTAGCCTCTAAAACACCCGTGCAACAAGCTGGACATTTACTGTCTCCAATACCGGTTTCAATATCGATGCCGTAACTCCTGGTTTTGACTTCGGTCGTCTTTTGCAGGTGCTCGGCATGAGTGTACATCTCAGTCAAAACTGCACCGATCTTGTAGTTCTGCACGCACAGCTTCTCAACCCATTTTTGGTCGTAGGTGCCTGTCTGGTAAGAGACGGGCATGTACTCGAATTCGGCCTCCTTGGTGAAGTTTATGTAGTCCATGGGGCAGGTCCAGCCAGTTGGGAACGGACAGGCTGTGAGCATAAATACGCCATAAAAATCAACCCCACCGATAGGCGAGCCATCTTTTTTGAGCTGCCTCTCCGCCTCAAGCTCCGACCTCTCGGTAATGATATTGCCGGAACCTGACTCCTTCTCCACCAGTTTGTCTCCGCTAAAGCCCGTCTGCGTGGATATTATCATCTCAACATTCTTGTATCCAACACCCTTGACAGATGCTTTTTCATACATGTAGTTTGCAGCACCTGCCATGCCAATTAAGGCAACAGCCAATACCGCCAAAATAAGTAATCGCTTCGTTAGAACCCCTCCTTGGATACCTTTAGATTCATTAAAGGATATTTGAAAGTTGCGAGCTTGGATGAAAACGGAAAAAGTTAACATCATTGCCTTCCTTCTTTCTTCCCGAACATGGACATATTCGACGTGGCCGTCATCGGCGCCGGGCCGGCTGGTTCTATGGCCGCCAAGTATGCCGCTAAAGCCGGTGCCTGCACAATTTTGCTGGAGGAGCACGCCGCAGCAGGATGGCCGGTGCAGTGCGCTGGCCTGCTGGGTGGGCAGGCTATGGCCGAGTCGGAGCTTTCGCCTGGCCCCAACGTCATGCACGGCATGTTGGGAGCGTCGGTCTTTTCGCCCGGCGGCCAGCGCCTGGACTTCAAAGCCAAATCCTGCAAGGCCTGGGTTGTGGACAGGAGGCTCTTTGACAGGGCAATGCTTGACCAGGCAGTGCAGGAGGGAGCGAATATCCGCCTTCGTGCGACGGTGCGAAAGATAAGTCGGAAAGAGGGGGCAAGTGTCCTTACCTTAGGCGGAGGCGAAGAGATCTATGCAAAGATAGTAATATCTGCAGAGGGCGCCTCGGCTCTTTTGGCCCGCCGGGCCGGCATTGCTCCGCCTCAGATGATCCTCTCCGGAGCCCAGGTGCAGGTGCCCTTCGCCGTAGAAGATCCTGAGAAGGTGGAGGTGCACCTGGGAGCGGCACCGGGGCTTTTCGCCTGGGTGATTCCCCTGAACGAGAGAACGGCTCGCATCGGTCTGTGCGCCCGCGATCAGGGGTGCGAGCACTTGCGGGCGTTCTTGAAAACGGATGTCATTAAAAAGAGGCTGCAGGGCTCCACCGTGGCCCTGAATGTGGGCGGTCTGCCCCTGGGCCCGCCCGCCGCCACCGCCGTGGATGGCCTGCTGGCCGTGGGCGATGCGGCAGGCCAGGTCAAGCCCACCTCAGGCGGCGGAATCTATCCGGGACTGGTGGCGGCCAAGATTGCGGGCGGCGTGGCGGCTGCCGCGGCAATGGAAGGCGACTTTTCCGCACTGCGGCTCATGGAGTACGACCGGCTCTGGAGGGCGGCATTGGGCCGGGAGCTGGAGATAGGCATGAGGGTGAATCGCATGCTGGGCAAAATGAGCGCCCTGGAATTAGATGAGCTGGTGGGCTACCTGGCCGGCAAGCCCCGGCTCATAAAAGCCATAGAGGAGCACGGGGATATCGACCGGCCCAGTCGCCTCATGGGCCGCATGCTGCGCCACCTGGACTGGGATGCCATCCGGCTGGGCAGGCTGCTGGGGTACGCATTAGGATAATGCGAGTTTTATGGTTGTCTTCTTCGCACCTTAACGTAGAATTGAGTGATCTGAAATAAAGCACTTTGTGCGTCCTTTGTGAACTTTGTGAGCTTTGTGGTTTATGTTCGAAGCATGATAATTCATCCTGAGGACTACGAGATTTGAACCACAAAGCTCACAAAGCGCACAAAGCTTTGCTAAGTTTAGATGGATTTTCGTACCACACAGAGTTCACGGAAGACTCGATTATTCTATCACCCACTCGAAATTGCGAGGAAACATTTATTTTAGCCTCGCTGTACCAGCTGTGGCCCACCGCGAATGTATGCCGTTTTATCCAGGACCGCCAGAGCGTCGAAATCGGTGAAGCTTTGAGGAGTTAGTGCAAAGTATGTCGGGTTCATCATACTTCCCGAGCGAGCCGGAAGAGTTGCGATTTCAGAGGATGGAAGCCCCTGGCCTTTGTGAGTGGGAATAAAGCGTGCTGGCCCTGGGCTAGCCGTCAGCCGTGCCTCAAGAGTGCCGGCTTGTGGCTCGCCGATTCCGTTGCCACCAGATACGCCCACCGCTGTTCCGATGACGGCATACCGCTGGCCGAAGATCTCATGAAGGTGCGCTCCAGCCGGCCACCACGTGAGCAGGTCAGTGCCCAGTTGCCATTCTGCCTTCCCGCGCTGCATATGGCTGTTGTGAGCGAAGGCCAAAACTTTCCCCCGGCCACATTCGCGGGCCACCACGTACGCCAGATTATCCGCCATCATTGCATCACGCAGGCCGAGACCTTGGACAATCCTTTTCACTGGCTCTGATTTTCTCGCCAGCGCGGCGTGATAGTTCAGCAACTGCCGGGCGAGCGTGGCATACTGCATGGCCTCCAAATAGAGACGCTCATTGCTTTTGGCCACCAGCTCAGGACGGCGCATTTGCAGCTGTGCAATGAGATCCTCGGTCTCAATTCGCAGCGCAGTTGAGGCTGGCGACAGCCCCACGGACTTGGTCGGGTCCATCATTGCAGCGGGGTTCTCCCAGTCGGAGTCCTGGCCCAAAAGCGGGTCGATGCGCAAGCGTTGCTCCTCGCTACAGGCGCTGTCGATCGAGGCCAGGTAATCGAGAACGAAATGCAAAATTTGTCGTGGACTATCGCTGAACATCATCTCGGTGGGACTGTCGAAGCCGTAGAACTGGAGCTTGACGCTGTGCACTCCATCGGCATTGTAGGATCTCATCCACTCCACGAGTTCTCGATTGGCGTCGAGCCGGCCAAAGCCGTGGCTAAATCCTGTCTCCTGCACAGCCTCATACGATGCCGGGCCGCTACCGGCCACGTACTCGTTCACGGCGCGCGCCCGGGGGAAACTGCTCTCCATGGCAATGGCGCTGTAGCCGTGCTTCTCCACTAGGCGCTGGAAGAGCCGGTTACGGAGCATAAGAATTTCCTCGCCGCCGTGCAGTGCCTCTCCCAAGCCCAGCAGCTTCACCGAGGCACCAAGTGAGGCCATGACCCTGTCGATGGAGGCGTTGAGGGTTTGGGACGAATCGACGGAGAAAGGAATCTCTTCATGTAGAATCCAATCGTCGAGGGTGGCATAGGCCGGACCGGGACTTTTCTGGAGAAATAGACTTTTATCCATTTTCTAAATCGCCTCCACTCTGCTATTTCCCAGCTCGTCCTCCACCACCAGGAGTGTGTTGTCGAACTGCCCCTGCACGTCGCTGATGTGGCTGATGGCGATGATCTGGGGAAAGCGCTCCTCCAGGCTGCGCAGCATCTGGATCATCTTCTCCCGGTGCTCCTGGTCCTGGCTGCCGAAGACCTCGTCCAAAATCAGGAAGGAGTAGCTCTCCCCATCCGGCCCGAAGCGCATCAAGTACTCGCTGATGGCCACGCGCACGGAAACAGCGATCATGTCGATCTCGCCGCCCGAGTAGCGGGAAATGGGATACCATTCGCCGCCGTCCTCGACCTGGATGTTGAAGTCGTCATCGATCTTGAGCAGGCTGTACTTGCCGGAAACCTCTTCCAGGATCTCTCCGGCGGAGCGAGCGATGTCGTTCTTAACCCGGATCAGCACCTGGTCCATGAAGCTGTTGACCAGACTACGGGTCACCTCCACCACCTCCATTCTCCGGCCTACCAGGGCAGCCTTCTTCTCCAGCTCCTCTTTACGCCGGGCTTCCTGGATAAGTCGTTCCCGCGCCGCCAAGAGAATGCCCATCTGCACCTGCCGCTCGATAACGGCCTTTCGGGCCATTTCCAGCTGCGCCTCTGCGCTCGCCAGTATGGCTTTTGCCTTTTCGTGCTCCTCTTGGCTGTAGGCCAGAGCGAAGAGATGCTGCCTGCACTCGTTTAAATCCACTTTGAGCTTTTCCAGGGCCGCCAGGGCGACAACCAGCCTCTCTCGCGCCTCGACTTCGCCTGCGACCAGCAGGCGAATCTTTTGCGCCTCCTTCTCCATAGCTCCCAGGTCTTTCTTCTCCTTAGTGAGTGCCTCATACTCCTGCGGATTGTAGCCCAGATCCTTTTGCGAGAGATGCAGAGCCTTCAGAGCCAAATCGAGCCTCTCCATCTCATGCTCTTGCCTTTTGATCCTCTCTCTTAGGACGGGAATATGTGCCGCTCTCTCGGAAAGTTGCAGAAAACGATCGTGCAGCGGCTTGAGAGCGGCCAGGCGCTTTCTGGTTTCCAGGTAATCCGGTTCGGCGTAGCCCAGGGCCTCAATCTGCAGGGTGAGCAGCTCCCGTCTCTCCTTAATAGCCGACAGCTCTTTCTCTCGCAGGCCAATCTCGTTTTCCAGGCCGGGCAGACCCTCCAGTCGCAAGGAGAGGCTGGCGTACTCCATTACCAGAGGTGCCAAAGCCTTTAGAGCCGCTTCCACCTTTTCCAGCTTGCCGGATTCAAAGCTGACCGTTCCCAGGCCCTCGATTTTAGCCAAGAGATCCTTCTGCTCGGTTTGGGACTCGTGTATCTGCAAGGTCAGATTCCTCAAATCGGCCTGCAAAGCCGAGCGCCTGCTCTTTTGGGCATTGAGTTCATCGAAGGCCCTTCTTAAATTGCTCCTCGACCTGGTCGCCCCCTCCATCTTCTCGGTTTGAGCGGCGATTACACCAGCAAGCTTTTCCATCTCCGATTTTGCGACCGTCGCGGAATTTTCATACTTCTTGATGAGCAGATCGCGCTGGCCCTGCAAGGGTCGCTCGCAGGTAGGGCAAAGCCCTTCCGCGCCCAAAGCAGTGACCTTCTTAATGGAGCGCTCCGCCTCGGCCAAGGCTAGCCCCTCTACCTTGTAACTTCCTCTCAGATCTGCCAGAACGAGGGCTAGCTCGCTGCCGAGCATATCCAGATCCTTATCCTGGCGGCGCAGCAGTGCCTCCATCTCTTCGATTACTTGAAGGGGCTCCATCTCGGCACGTGCTTTCGCCGCCTCGCTCCGAAGCCTAGCTAAACGCTCTTCCTGAGCATTATTTCGGGCCCGCAGTCCGTCCAGCTCCTTTTGCAGCTCTCTTTGCTGGACTTGCTCCGCCAGCTCGCTCTTGCACCTCTTTTCTTCCTCCGGGCAGGATGCAATCTCCTCTCGCCTGGCATGTGCTTTGTGGAGATCATCGATCAGCCTTTTCGTGCGGGATAGGTTGGCCACGATTGCTTGCTCTCGGACGGCCTCCTCTTTTTGCCGAGCCTGCATCTCGTTATGACGATCCCGCAGATCCTCCAGGGCGAGTAGCCTGGCCTGCAGCTTTGTATGCTCCTCCTCTCGGGGCAAAAGCTCCTCTCGCATTGCTGCATCTTTGTCCAGCTCCAGGAGACTTCTCTGGCTTTCAGCAAACGCTTTTTTTTCGCCCAGCAAGGCAGCATCCTGGGCGGCTGCACGCCGCGCGGTCTCTTCATAGACCACTCTTTTGGGCCGTAAAATTTCCAGCCGATCCCTTATTCCCGCCAGCCTCTCCAGCATGGGCTGAAGATCAGAAAGCCTCTTTTTGCAGGCATCGATCTCAAAGAGCCGCAACTCTTCCGCTTTTGCCGTCTCTTTCAGATCTCTGTCCGCTATCTCCTGGCTCTTTACCCGCTCCGCAAGAAGGCCATGCCGGCGCATCTTCTCGGCCATGGCCTCCAGCTCCTGTCGTCTCTTCTCCCCGGCTTCCTGGAGCCTTGCCCGGCTTCCCTCTGCTTCCTGCAGGCCTTTTTCCCCGCTTAGAATCTCCAAAGAGGCATTCTCCAGCCGGGCCGTTACGTCTCCCGTCTCCGCCAGCGCTCCCGCCAGCCAGCTCTTTTGCTCCTCCAGGGAATCACGATCGGCTTTGATCTGCATTATGGCACTTTCCTTGATGTCTTCCAGGCCCAGGAGCTTGAGCAGATATTCCCTCTTACCCATTCCGCCCTCTTTGAGCAGATTGTCCAGGTCCTTTTGCCGGGCGTAGAAGGTCTTCATAAAGTCCTGATAGCTGATCTTCAGGATCTCCTCCAGCCTCGTGTCCACCTCTTTGCTTCCGGTGGCAATTCTCAGTCCATCCAGCACGAGAAAGGCTTCTGCCATCAAGCCCTTTCCTTTCATGGCCCGGTAGATGACCAGCTCTTGCTTGCCTAAGGAGAGAGTCAGGCGGGTCTCCACAGCATCGGATTCTCTGGCCCGTGCATTGCGTATGAAGTCTCTCTTGATGCTTGAAGCCCGGTTGCCGTAAAGAGCCCAGGCAATGGCCTCCACTATGGTGCTCTTGCCGGATCCGTTGCTGCCCACGATGCCGGTTAGCCCATCGGAAAACTCGAGCTCTGCATGGCGAAATTTCTTGAAGTTTTTCAGGACCAGCTTGTTAAGATGCATCCAATGCCTCTTTATGCCTGGCCAGTACGGCCTTCTTCATAATCTCCGATCCATAGGAGACTATCTCATCCTTAATCTTTGCCGGTATCAGTTCTCGTGAGGATTCCTCCTCCAGGTAGCCGGAAAACTCCTCGTGCAGCGTTCGGCGATCAACGGGCCGCTCGAAATGCTCCTCAACATCTGCAAACTCCGGCCTGATCTTGAAGTAAAGGGCAGAGGCACCCAGTTGATTCAACCTTGTCTGATCTATGCTCCGGTAAGCTGCACGGCTCACGTTTTTGAGATTGATGCGCACCATTTTGTCTCTGATTTCATCCTCCCGGCATAGCTCCAGCAGGCACTGCCCGATCTCCTCCGCGCGCATGCCGCTGCAATCTATGGCCGGGTGATCGATCATGTATTTGGGCTTTACCGGCACATTCTCGGCTTTTCCGCACTCTGTGTCCACCAGCAGCATTCCTTTCATATCCATGGCCTCGCCGAAGTTGAAGTACTCCAGCGAGCCGCTGTACCAGGCGTTCTGGGAAAGCTGTGCCTGTCCATGAAAGTGGCCCAGAGCAATATAGTCAAAATCGCTTTTGAGGAAGCTGTCCTTTAGCTCATGCTCTCCCACGCTCCTCATCTTTTTGTTCTGGAGCGACTCCACCAGGCCGTGCATGACCAGCACATCTCTTCCCGAAGGTTCTATCTTCTCAAACTCGGTCAGGTAGTCCTGCGGCTCCAGGCAGAAGGGTATGCAATGGAAATAATGGTCTCCCACTTCAACTCTTTCATACACATACCTCTGGGCGATATGCACTTCTCGCAGACCTTCAAAAAGGCGGAAGGGGCTGGTGGATGAGAAGCTCTTGGGAGCATCGTGATTGCCGCTGATTATAATCACAGGTATGCCATCTTCCATAAGCCGAAAGAGGCCCCTCTGGAAGACCACCAGGGGCTTGATCTTGGGGCGAACGTGATGGAAGACATCGCCGGCATGGACTACCGCATCCGGTCGCAGATCTATGATCTTCTCGATGGCCTGCTCAAAACCGGAATACACCATCTCTTCTATGCGATTTCGGCCATGCTCATCCAGGCGGCTGTAGCTGGAAAAACCAAGGTGCGAATCGGCCAGATGAATTATCTTCATGTGCTAGGCTTCCTAATCCAAAAACGGCTTGAAGCCGCCTCTGGTGATAAGGCTCTCCTGCTTATCTTCCTTATCCAGACGGCGCAAGTAATCCTCGTAGCGGTGTATCCTGGCGGGCACGGGAAAAGGAATATTCAGGGTAGATACGACAGCTTCGCCCTTCTCCAGAGTCTGAATCTCGATATCCATGGAAGAGAGATCTTGCTTGGCCGACTCTTCCAGTTGCATGCGGTCGTTTTTGTCCCCCAGGCCCATGACCACTAAAGTGTTGAACTGGGAGAGCAGTTGCTTGTCGATGAGCTTGGGCTGCTGGGTGACGGCACAAAGACCCACACCGAACTTGCGGCCTTCCCGGGCGATACTCTCGAAGCGCGCCGTGTTGCTGCCTGCGCCCAAAACCCTCTGTGCCTCCTCGATGGTGATAAGGCAGTTCTTGCGGCTCTCCTGGCCCTCTTGCTCGTCCTTTTTGTACTCATCCAGGATATAGCGCGATATAACGGAGAGCAAGAAAAGCTCAGATCGGTCGCTCATCCTGGGTATATCTACCAGTACGACCTTTCCTTTCTGCAGATTGGCCAGAATATTGGCCAGGCTGGACCTTTTCCGGATGTACGGATTTCTTCCCAGTTCATTTTTAATCCTTCGAACCAAAACATTGATCGTGCTGTCCTTGAAGCCTTCCTGCATCATGCGGGCCATGCCCTCCGGGCTTTGGATCTCTTCCAGCCAGTTTGCCGGGTCCAAAATCCTGGAAATGGCTTCCAGGGCATCTCTTTGCGGCGGCGACCAATCATAGAGCAGAGCAATGTCCTCTGGAAGAATCTCGCTTTCCGATATGGCCAGCTCCTCCACGCCCGGATCGGAGGCGTTCTGCTTGTTTGTGGAATAGCAGGCGAGTCCCTCCCTGTACCTCCTGAGATGGGTCAATCCTTTGACAAGATCCTTGCTTTTGCCTTTCAGGTATTCTCCGTGGGGATCGACGATGAGAAGGCCGAACTTGGACTCGCCCCGCGCGAACAGTCGCATGCATGAGGCGGCAAAGACCTTCATGAAGTTGGACTTGCCCATGCCAGTGGTGGCAAAGACGCCCATGTGGTGGTCCATGGCCTCGCTATGCAGGGCCACAGGAATTTCTTCTACCAGCCGTGAGCCGTTTCTCAGATAGCCTACCTCGATGTCTCCCATAACCTGGCTTAAAAACTTAAACTCCTCTTTCTCCGCTCGCACAACGGTTGCGAACTTTGTGGGCAGTGTCCGGGACTTTTTAAACTCCAATCTTTTATTTATGCAGCCCAAAGGCTCGGCGATGACGCGATTGAAGATCTGATCGGAATCGAAGAACTGGGTGCCTTTCATGGTGGTGTCCCAGTGGCCGTCATAGTTGGAGCTGTGCTCTATGTTCAGAACGCGGGCGAGATAAGTCAGGCCCTGGTCTTTGATGGAGAATATTTGCCCCACTTCTACCCGTTCCTCATCGGGAAGGATGAAAGGCACAGTGAAATGATATTCGGTCACGCTCTTGGAGACGATTTTGTAGGTCGTGTCCCCACTCATTATTACCTTTCGATTCAACAGGCTTTCTCCCATGCGGACTGGTCCTCCTCTTGCGTTGTCGCCACTTATATTCTCCCTATTTTTTAAAATCCAGACCTCATCTCCAGGATGTCGTGGAAGTCCTGCATAAGCATTCTTATCTCCGAATGAGTCATTCCGCGCTCCAAGAGATGCGCCATGAGTTTCTGGCGCACGGCTGCTCCTTCTTGCTCGGTGATCCTGATATCCCGGTGCGCCCGGAAAAGGGCATGAGGATATCCCAGGCACTCTGATGAGCATGAGTAGGCGGCCAGCTTTCCCAGAACCGATCCCATTTCTTCCTGGAGGAAGGAAGGCGCATCCACCCGGAAGGCATGCTCGGACTTCCCGCAAAAGCGAACGACGTAGGTCTCGCCGTTCCATCTGCCCTGGCCCGCATCCACCTTCTTATCCTTGAGGCTGACAAACCAGGCAGCTCCTGGAAAAAGCCCGCTTCCGATCATGCCGGTATGCTGCACAAAGGGAAGGGTGATCTCCTCGCCCCAGAAGAGGGTGCTGGACTTGGCCACGGCCAGAAGGGCGACGCCCTTTTCCTCTGCCCTGGCGAAGATGACGGCAAGAGCACCCCTCAGAAGTTCAAAGACGTCAAAGCTGCCGTCGTAAAGGATGATGTCTCCAGCATGGGATTCGCTCAGGGCATCATTTATAGCCACATATTCCTGCAGCTCCCTGTAGTAGCTGGAGAGTCGATCAAGATCAGATTCCTTGAGATCGACTCCATTCAGGCCGAAGAATTGATCCAGATCGAGGTCGAACATGTTTTTGCACAGCTTCGCATCGGCCAGCATGATATCATCAAAGGTGATGACGGTGCGCCTCCAATCTCTTCCCCGGTAGACGGCATAGCCCGCCCGGATCAGGTTCACATTGGCCGTCGACCAGTTGCAGATGGAGACATTGGAGCCGTCCACAGCGAATATCTCTCCGGCAAAGTCACTGGGCTGCACGGGCACGAAGTCGCTGCTTTGCACACCCGTCTCGGCAAGATATCGGTCAATTCCGTCCAGTGAGATATGGTCGCGAATCATTTCTGCAACAAGAGAAAGGCGGCTGCATTCTTCCATTCAAATTTATTATAACTTTGGCAAAGTATATACGGATTGCTCCTGATTGGATTTGAAAAAAATCTAAGAGAAAGATGAGGTCTTTACGCAAATATACGCATTATTCCCACGATTTTGTTGCCGGAAAAATCGAATAGCTTAAAATCCAATTGATGGAACCGATCCGGATACTCATCGACTATCTTTTTTGCACTTGCTGCCATATTCTGCAGCTCGTACCCGATGGTATCCACGCCGCCGTCACTGAACTCGCTGAGGTTGCCTTGAATGGACAGGTTCTCGCCATTTATGCTGGCTGTCCTCTCATAATATTCGTTGGCCAGGACGCCCCTGGCGAACTGCAGAATCTCATCATCCGGTGCGGCGGAGATTAATCCGACCGATACTAAAGTTAAAGCTATTATTATAATTAACGCAGATTTCATTTGATCCACCTCTTAAAATCTCCTATTTGGCAAAGCTGAAAAGGGTTTTGCAGATCAAGATGATTCATTGTTCCTTTTCGCCCGATCTTCCGTCATCACCCGAAAGATACCGGTCACCACGCCAACCATTGCCGGAGCCAGGAAGAAGCCGGAGATTCCGGCGACAAGGCCGCCGCCCAGGAAGGCAAGCAGCACCAACAGAGGATGCAGCGAGGACTTGGTGTAGACGATGTAAGGCCGGATGACCAGTTCCGCGATATGAACCAGAATCGAGGCGGCCAGGAAGAAGAGAGCGGCATCCATGGGCCCCATCTCAATGTATCGGCCTACTGCCGTGGGTATGAAGATCAGCCAGGTCAGAAAGGGCACCATTCCCGCCAGGAAGACGATGCTGGCCATGGCGAAGGGCCGGGGAACGGCAAATAAATAAAAGATGGCGACCGATGTAATCCCGCCCGCTATGGCGGTGTAGATGCTGCCCATGTAAACTCCGCAAAGAATGCTATCTATTCTGGCCAGGCAGCGCAGCTCAAAGCTGCCGTCTTCCAGATGGAAAAGCTCCCTTACTGCCTGAGAGAGTCGGTCTCCATCAAGCAATAAAAAGTAGCAGACGCAAAATGCGATCAAGAAATTGATAATGCCAAGGGTTATGGTTGAGCCCAGGCTGAAGACGGGCAGGCTGGCTAAGAGATTGATGCCCATTCCCATTAGGTTGGCCATGCCCCGCGATATTTCATCGAATATTGCTTGCGGAATATGGACCCGGGAGACAAACTCAAAAATAAGAGTGACGATCTCCCTTTCGTGGCTCTCCAGCCACCTGATCTGGTTTGAAGTCTCGACAACTCCTGTGGCAAAGATCGCAGAGAGCGGAACGACAATGCAGATGATGGCCGCCAAGGAACCGATGCGCCGCTTCTCTCCGAATAGATCACGCACCGGTCGGCCCACGTAGGCGAAGACGAGGCCCAGGACCAGGCCGTCGAGAAGCGGCCAGATGTAGTAAGAAAGCAACATGGCAAGGGCTAGCGTGAAGACTATCAGCCAATTTTTCTTGCCCAGGCGAATTGGCAGACCTAGCTGCATTCTACACACCGGGGAGCGCATCTCCTGGGTTTAGGGGTGTCGTTCCTGGAACCGCCCCAATCCATGTGAAGTAAGAATCCGCAGGATAGCCAAGAACTCTGCCGCTGGCATCAGGTTTCAAAACTCCCGTGCTCGAAGATCGGAGCCCCACGGCAATGGGTGAGAGCATGAAATCATTAATCAAGCTCTGGTTGTTGGCAAAAGAAGTCCAAAGAAACTGATTATAGTTTTCCAGATAGGTATTAAACTGCCCGGCAGATTCCATTACGTACTGGCCTTTTCCATGATATTCGCCCATGAACAGTCCTATCCTCAGCCCATTAGCCACTCCTCTCTGGTAGTCGGTCATCTCCCCGAGTGCGGAAGGAACAGCTAATATGAGCATAATTAAAACGGCCACTGCCGCGATCAACTTCATTTAATGTCATCTCCAGGACATCTGCAATATGGCATAAGCTTTTAGCTTTTCCATCATCATCGATTATCTATGCCGAAATAGCGGGAAAAAAACAAAAAAAGTCGTAATAATAAATTATTTAATTCCTTTGAAGCATTCCTCCAGATGTCTATCGCTCGGTCTCTTGGTCATCAGGCTTACGATCACAGTTGCCAGTATCGCCAGCGGTAGGGCTACTAATATCGGGTCTACCACCGGCCAGGGCATCGAAGCCACCAGCACATCCCGGCCTAAGAGCATCTTGCATATCCCCAGAGGCACAGCCTCGGCTTTATGGATGAACAGATACCAAAAGACGGTCACAAACGTGCCGGTGACGAGGCCAGCAATAGCTCCAGCTTTGGTTGCTCCCTTCCAGTAAAGTGCACTGGTGTACATGGGCAAAAAGGCAGCAGCACACAGGCCGAAGAAAATTGCCGTGCCGCGAGCTATTATGTTCTCAGGGAGAATGTAGCCCAGGATCAAGGCGATAACGATGGCAAGCATTATTCCCATTCTCGTAATCAATATCGATCCGCTGCCTTTTTTGTTGGTTATCGTCTCATAGATATCTCTGCCGATAGCTGTTCCCTGAGCATGAAACTGAGAGCTGGATGTGGACATGGCCGCCGCCAGAAGCGTGAGCATGAAGAGGTAGACGAACCACTCAGGAGTTGCCGCGTTGATGTAGAGGGGAATTATGCTGTCCACGTTGCCCTTGGCGATGTTCACGGATATGTTTCCCTGGGTCTGGTAGAAGAAAACATTAGATAAAGACCCTACCACGAAGGCTACACCCGTCATGGCTAAAATGAATATGCCGCCAATCAGAACGCCCCGGTTCAGTTCGCGATTGGATTTTACAGTCATAAACCGAACTACAAGCTGAGGCATGGCCAAAACTCCTATGCCCACGCCCATGACAATGGTAGATACCAGCGTCCACCACCAGGTGCTGCCGAAGGAGGGCATCGATGTCCAGCCGGTGTGTCCCTGGGCAGCCAGCTTGGCTGGAACCAGGTGCGCTAAATTGGTGAGGGCCTGGTGGGCAGCAGTCAATCCTCCCAGATGGCTGTAGGTCATGATCAGGAGAAATACCATGCCTACGAACATGATGGTTCCCTGCATGGCATCGGTATACATGACACCGCGTAGTCCCCCCCAAATCACGTAGGCTGCGATTATCACGGAGTAAATAAGCAATGCCACATCGAAATCTATGGCAAGAGTCGTCTCCATGAAGCGCGCTGCCCCGATCAGGACAACGGAAGCGTAGAGCGGCATGCCCAGGAAGATGACAATGCCGCTGAAATACTGGATGAATTTGCTGTCAAATCGCCTGCCCAAGAGCTCGGGGAAGGTCATGGCATTGAGGTTGTGGCCAATCTTCCGGGTTCTCTTGCCGTAGACGATGAAGGCCAAAAAGATGCCCACAAAGATATTGAGCAATGTAAGCCACAGCAGGCCCATGCCAAAGAGGCCGGCTGTGCCGCCGAATCCGACGATGGCCGAGGTGCTGATGAAGGTGGCACCGTAGCTCATGGCCATGATGTAGGGGTGGGTCGATCTGCCCGCCACCAGGTAGCCCTCTGAGTCCTTGGTTGATTTCCAACCTCTGTAACCCAGATAGAGGGTGGCAAGAAGGTAGATTAGAATAATGACATTTAGTAGAAGAAGATTCATTTTAGATCACATTCCCAACTCTTTTTCCTGCATTTCTTCTTCATGCTCTTCCCAGGCGGCCTCCTCTTTTATCTCTGAAGCCTCCAGTTCTCCTTCTCGATTCCAGTTTACGATACCGTAAATCACGCATAAAAGCGCGCTAATGATACAAAGAAGATAGACTCCCCAGATCCAAGGATCATCAATGCCAAGCACGATTATCACCAACCATAATGCTGCCCGATTGCAGTCTATTCTGCCAGCCTACACACATATTGCGAGCTTTCCAGGGGAAAGCTGTGGTGTGTGGTAGCATGTAGCATTATCGCAAGCTATAAGGGTGTCGGTCAGGAATATATATTACAATTATCACTACGCAGCATCCGTTTCGAAAAAACGGGATTGATGTTTTCTCGCCTGCAAAGAAGAACTTTATCTTTGAGTAGTGGAGAAGCAGTTACGCAAAGGGACACAGGACAATGAAAAAAAAGGAAAACTAAATGCTTGAAGCTGTAAATTACGCTAATATTTCTGTCATGGCTTTAGCTGCGGTTTTCGTCCTCATCGCTGTTCGGCAGGTGGGCAAGAATAGCCTTGCCATCTGGCAGATTATGCTGCTGGGCGCCCTGACGGTTCTCTTCACAGGCCAGATCTCGCTAGAAGATGCCGCTCGCGCCATAAATCTGGATGTAATGATATTTCTGGGAGCGATGTTCGTCATTGGCGAGTCCCTTCAGGAGAGCGGCTATCTTCTATATCTGTTCAATCGATTCTTTGGCAAGGCCAGGAATCTGGATCAGCTTTTGCTTCTCATCCTTTTTGCCATGGGCTTTCTCTCGGCTCTGCTCATGAATGACACAATAGCTATCATCGGCACGCCGCTCATGCTCTACTTTGCCCGGACGCTCAAGATCGCCCCCAAGCTATTGCTCCTGACTTTGGCCTTTGCCGTGACCATCGGCAGCGCCATGAGCCCCATCGGCAACCCGCAAAATCTGCTCATTGCCGTCAATGCAAATCTATCCAATCCCTTTCTCGTCTTTTTGCAGTATCTGCTGCTGCCTACTATTGCCAACCTTTTGCTGGCCTATCTGCTGCTCCGACTTTTCTACAAAGAGCAGTTTCAGAACAGATCGCTGCAGATCAGCCGTGAAGAGATCTCGGACCCGGCATTAGCTCGTCTCTCCCGCATATCCTTCGTTCTGCTCATAGCACTGATCCTGGCCAAGATAGGAGCCGTAATCCTTGGCGTGGGGGGCGGCGGAGAGTTTCGGCTGACCTACATCGCCCTCATCTCGGCGCTGCCCATCCTTCTTTTCAGCAGCAAAAGATACAAGGTTCTGAGAAACATCGACTGGTGCACTCTGATCTTTTTTGCGTCCATGTTCGTCCTCATGGACGCGGTCTGGAGGTCGGGAATCTTTCAGTCTCTTCTGGTCGGATCAAATGCCGATCTGGCCTCCATTCCCACCATTCTGGCGCTTTCTGTCCTCTTAAGCCAGCTCATCTCCAATGTGCCACTGGTGGCCCTCTGCCAGCCGCTGCTGATCAATCCTTCCCCGCAGGCGCTGATGGCCCTGGCCGCGGGAAGCACCATCGCTGGAAATCTCTTTATTTTGGGAGCGGCGAGCAACGTGATAATCATTCAAAATGCAGAGAAGAGCGGCGAGACGCTCACTTTCCTGGAGTTTGCCAGGGTAGGGGTACCTCTGACGGTGCTGAACGTGCTGGTTTACTGGCTGTTTCTGTGATTAGCTTTTTCCGGTCTCCCCTATCCGTGCGTTGATCACCCGGTCTGACCTCTCCAACGCCGCGTGAGTCCCTCCGTAGTGCTCGGCTGCTTCCTCCATGATCTGCTTGAAGCCCTCCAGATCCCCAGCGTCCGCCTTTTCGCAAAGCCGCATGCATTCGGCCACAAAGGTCTGGCGAACGGCTGCCGCCTTGGGATTTTTCTGGATGGAGGCATAAAGCTCGGGATTTTGGTCCAGGATTCGGCCCACAAAGTCGATCATTATCTCGTAGACAGGGGACATGAATTTCCTAGATCTTTGCACATCAAAGTCCAGAGTACGCAGCGCCGCCCCGATGCCGATGTAGGCAAAATGGGTTAGTGCCTGCACCACGGCCATGATCTCATCGTGCTCCTCTGCATCCAAAATCTCGACGTGCGCTCCATCCGACAAGAAGAGCGACTGCATGATGGAGAGCCACTTTCCAGTCTTTCCCTCCACGGGCGTGAGGATGATGGTCTGACCGGCTAGAGAGGCCATGGTGGGCCCGAACATGGGATGCGTGCCTAAAACTTCAACGCCTTTGGGGGCATAGGTTTTCATGGCCTTTACCGGCCCTGACTTGATGGAGGTCACATCCATGATCAGGCTGCCGGGATGCATGTGAGGCGCAACCTCCCGGATGACCTGTACCGTCTTCTCGATGGTTACGCTGACCAAGACGATGTCGCTCCTTTCCACTTCAGCCATCTTGTCCAAAGCATAACGCACCCCCAGGCACTTTGCCACCTCCACCTTGCCGCTCGGCCCCCAGACCGCCACATCAAAGCCTTTATCCTTAAAGTAGCGGGCAAACCAGGAACCGGTCTCCCCAGTGCCGCCCAAAATCAGTATGCTCGCCATTATGCCCTCGTCCTCCATCCCTTTTGGCTATGAAAATGCCTCTAAACTTAGTAAGGCTTTGCATTGATCACGCGGGGTCGGAAGATCATGGCTTCTTCGCGCCCGTCAACGCTTCGCGTGAGATCCAGGGTATCACGCACAGACTCGAAACCCCGATTATCCTTCTCTCGCTTCCACCCGGCCCCGCGCCAGCCGTATAGCCTCGTGCAGCTTAGCCTCCAGCAATCCCTTTGGCGGCAGCTCCACCAGATATTCAGCCACCCTGATCTCGCCCCGGTCGAGCTGCAACAGCTCTATTTGCTCCCGGTTCTTCTCACCGCACAGTATCAGGCCAATGGGCATCTCCTCGCCCGACCGGCGCTCGTACCTGTCCAGCCAACGCAGGTAGAGCTCCATCTGGCCTTTGTAGGCGGCATCGAAGCTGCCCAGCTTCAGCTCTATGGCCACCAGGCGACGCAGGCTGCGGTGATAGAAGAGCATATCTAGGTAGAAGTCCCGGTCGCCAATGGTCATGCGCTTCTGGCGGGCGATGAAAGAAAAGTCGGTGCCCAGCACCAGCAGAAACCTCTCCAGCTCCCTCAGTATGGCCGCCTCTAAATCGCGCTCGCTGTAGGTGTCCTTCAGTCCCAGGAAGTCCAGCAGGTAAGGGTCCCGAAAGACAAGATCTGGAGTCATGAGGTCATCTTCCTGCAAGGCCTCCAGTTCCTGTCTGGCCAGCTCCTCGGGCCTCCGGGAGATGGCGGTACGCTCGTAAAGCATGCCCTGCATCTTCCGGCGCAGCGTTCGCACGCTCCAGCGTTCCACTCTTGTCATCTCGGCGTAAAACTGGCGTTGCAGAGGATCCTTGAGGTAGACTATCTCAACGAAATGGGACCAGGAGAGCTGTGCAGACAGTGTCTGCACTGTCCTCGCGTCGCCAAAGGTGTCGGCTAGCCTGATCATATGAAATAGGTTGCGACGGCTGAATCCCGGGCCATATTCCGTGGTGAGAGTCTCGCTGAGGAGATTCACGATGCCTTTCTCCTGGCCCACAATCTTTCTTGCAGAGATCTCCTCTCGTATCATCTTCCCGATCAGCCAATAAAGACGCACAAGCTCTGAATTCACCAATTGAGCGACGCGGGCCTTTGCCTGCTCTATGAGGGGCCGGATGCTGCCGATAAGCTCTTCTGAGACAATTGCGATTTCATCCTCACCAGATTTGTTCATCCCATATCTCACCAGAGATTCCTCGCAGTGTCCTTCCATTGGATGATATCTAAAGGTTGCTCAGAATATTTAAGAGTTGCAGGCTGCACCGATACAGATGGCTAAATCCGCGATTAAGGGCACTGTATCCTCAGCGCTTCCGCCTTCATCACCCTGGCCTTCTGGCGGGCTTTCGCGGCGTCTATCTTCCTGTCGCTTCCCGAGGCGTCACGTCATGTCGTCCTGGCGCCATCCATCCGATAGGTAAAGGAGCCTTTCCGGCTCTCTTTGACCGAAATCTCCTTCAGGTCATCCAGCCAGAGGGCCTCGGCCTCTGCCTGGGTCGTCTCCCGCCCTCGTAGCCTCTGTGCGCCTCCCTGCGAGCCGCGGGTGCACGGGCAGCCTTCTGCAAGATTACAAGTTATACATGGCTCAATCCGTCATCTTTATTTATTTCGAACTATGTCGTGACTAAGGGCTTCTTAGTTTTCCAGATGCTCGTCGATTACGTCGAAACGATTCTTAATCGAGAATCGCAGTCATCCGAAAGCTGAGAACGTCGAGATCGGCATGAAGATTAAGGGGGAAAGCATGAAATCAAACGTATTTGGTATATTGCTTGTAGCAGTATTGATGGTGCTGACTGCATTGGCATCTGGTTCTGGTGAAACTCACATGGTTGGGCTGACCAATGGATGGGATATATTTGATCGACCGCTCGATGTTGGAACAGCAAAATGGTATTTTGATGATCAAAACGAAATAATTTTTGAATTCGAACTTGCCGGAGCTGAACCGAACCATAAATATACGGTAGGGGTGCATCTCTTTAATAAGGACGATCTAACAAAGAATCCTAGCGAATTAAATGATAAAACTCGGGCAGCATTTGCCGAATTTCCAGGACAACGTAAAAAGGGTGATAATTGTATCACACGCGAAGGGACCTTCGCATGTGTAGAAGCTTATGACTTTGAGCTTCCTCTTACCACAGACGAAACAGGATATGGGAAAGTGGTAATCCCACCTAAACGCATACCGTATCCGGGCAATTACTATGCGCAATTTACCGTGAGGATTGGAGATTGCCCTGAAGACGGTGGCAGTGGTTGTGCAGCAGTCTATCGATCTGGGGGTAAATTTGCTCAAAGCTTGGCGACGATAGAAGCAGGTTTATAAATATAATTTTTTATATTTTTTTAATTACGTGAGAACCACGAGCATGTTTGAGCTTGAGTTTCAGAAAATTGGCATCAAAATCAGGCGTGGATTCGTAATCCATGGATCTTACTCAAGATTCTTCAGGTGGTCCAAGAACTCTTGCTTAGTTTTGAAATTATTAACCAAACCCGCGTCCGCTTGCCTGATGCTTCTTTTTACTCCCTCTTTGAATTCATTGAGGGCGGCCTAGTTGGCATCCTGTATAACGACTTTCTTTGTTGCTCCGGCCATGATAGAAACTCCTCGCTGTTAGGCTATGATATTTTTCTAAGCGTCACTCTATTTCTCGCTAGAAGGGCACATGAATGCAAAAATATACATAACTATCGCATAACATTAGAGCACATGAGCGAGATAGTCTTACAAGTGCCAGATGATGCCTTACTAGCCCTTAAGATGTCCCCAGATGAATTGGGAAAGGAGCTGAGGTTAGCAGCAGCGGTAAAGCTCTTTGAACTGAGAAGACTATCATCTGGGGCAGCAGCCAGACTGGCAGGAATACCGAGAACACTTTTCCTTACCAGATTGGCGAACTATGGTGTTGATACTTTTCGCCTGACAGAAGATGACCTCAAGGCGGAGGCGGTTCTTGCCTGAAATCATCTGCAATATTTTTCGTGAGAGTACTTGAGCCGCGCCGGTGGAGCCGTTCGTGACAGCGTCATTCGGGCCTGCGTGGCCATTTGTGCCGTGTACCGCCCGCAAAGGAAACAATCAAATAGCCGGAGCGAACGAATGTTAAGGATAACATGAAGCTTAAAATCAAGATCGTCGGCACCAAAGTACATGATGTAGGATATCGCGTATTCCTGCTCAAGCATGCCATGAACCTGGCCCTGCCGGGACTCTCTGCCTATAACTGGGAAGAGAACGGACAACAAGAAGTCATAGCCCTGGTAGAAGGAAATGAAGCCAGAGTTACTGCTTTCTTGCAGACAGTTGAGAAGAATAAGCCGGAGCTGGCCGAAGTTTCTAAAGTGACTTTTGAGGATTACGACGGAGACGTAGGGCGAACCAGTGAAGTTGCCATGCTATTCTCTTTCGTCCAACTGGACAAGGCTATCCCGCTTCTTCTGGATATGAGGGATGATCTCAAAGCGGTGCGCAAGAACACGGATATGATCCCCCAGATCAGTGAAGACATCAAAGCAGTACGCAAGAACACGGATACGATTCCTCAGATCAGTGAAGACATCAAAGCGATGCGAAAGACCACAGACGCAACGCTGGACGAAATTAAAGGCATGAGGGAAGACATCCAGCCGGGATATGCGATGCAATTTCGACAAATGCAGGCGGATGTCCGAGTCATAAAGGATCGACTGGGAATCGCCTGAAGTTATCGAAAAAACGGTGCACAGCGCTGTTCTGAAGCTAAGTCCGTGTTTTTGAGCGGAGATAATGGCATCTTCGCGAAAGGTGACGGGCTCACGCGAAGCCGCGAAGTCCCGATGACACATGCCCTTCTTCCAACCAGATTTGTGCCTTCAAACCGGCCTGGAGCTTGAGGGCCTCGGCATCTGCCAGGGTCGTCTCCCGCCCTCGTAGCCTCTGCGCCTCCCTGCGTAGCCGCGGGGTGCACGGGCAGCCTTCTGTAGTAGGGCTCGGGCATCCCTGGCCAGCTCCCGGGGCGGTCCTCTGCTGATCAGTAGCCTATCCTGCTTTGCCTCTCGTCTCCTTAAGCAGCCTCTCCATCCTTTCTATGAATCTCTCTGCCAGATCAATGCTCGCCTGCACCTCTTCCTCCGTTGGCAAGGCCATGAAAGAGTATTGATCGGCATGGCGCACACTTCTGATTCGGTCGAAAAGCATGGGCCAATCCACTTCAAGGATGCCATCTTCTACATACCTCTGCAAGTAGAGGCCAATGCAGTAGTGGCTCTTCTCTCGCACCCCGTCCCGGAAGAGAACGGCACGGGCGGAATGAAAGACGGCCAGGTACGCTGAAGAGATAGCGGACCGCAAGGCCTCTACCTCCAGGTTCTTCTCGGCTTCGGAGAGCCAGTCCCTGGCCTGGAGCAGAGACTGCTCGCTCTTGGTCAGGGAAGGCTCCACATTGCGTAGCCCGCCGCGCAGAAAGCAATCATCGATATTCTTCAAGTGGCTCACCTTTCAGGGTAACCGAACTCATGACCAGGGAGTTGTAGAAGGGTGTATCCTCTGTCTTGAGCCTCTCCAACTTTTCGGGCGTCAGCACCAGCAAATTGACTTCGCTGTCAGCCTGAAGGCTTAAATCCCGTTGCAGTCTCGCCAGCACGCTCTCCGGAGGAAGGCTATCTGCTCTGATCCAGACATCCAGGTCGCTTTCCTGGTGATTCGTGCCCCTGGCCCAGCTCCCGTAAAGGCCCAGGCCCCTGGCAGAGCCCAGGGAAAGAGCAGACAGGTCTATTCTCTCCTGGTTAAGCAGGAGTTTGACGGCCCGAGAATTCGCGCCATCATGTGGGGAATAAGCTCGACCCTCCTTTTGCAGCAAACCATGCTCCACCAGGAGGTGCAGATATCGAGAAACCAGTCCTTTGGTAACTCCTGTGGCCCTTGAGACCTCTGCCGCGCGAAAGGAACTGCGAAACATCACATAGCGCAGGACCCTGGCTCTCTCTTCTGTCTTGAACAGCTCTATGAGCATGCATCGCATTATGTTTACATGGTATAAACATTTTGTTTACGGGTTGAAAACGATCATAGCTTCTTCGCGCCTTCGAGGGCCTTCGCGCAGGGCGAGGGTCTCATGCGAAGGCGCGAAGCCGCGAAGTCCCGATGACACATGCCCCATCTTCCAACCAGATTTGGGCCTTCAAACAGGCCCGGAGCTTGAGGGCCTCGGCCTCTGCCCGGTCAGTGTCTCCCACCCTTGTCGTCTCTGCGCCTCCCGGCGAGCCGTGGGTGCACGGGCAGCCTTCTGCAAGGGCCTTCCTGCGGTCGCCTGAAATGGACGAGTGATATTGCTTTGTTACAGGGCTAGGTCTAACCAGGAATTATAGAGCCACCCACTACGATTGTATCTAATGAAACTTGTACTTCTCTATAATCTCCTGATTTCGCTATTCCCGCCTTAATATTCTCCTCCAATCGTTCTTTGCTTATGAAATTTATTCCGTCTTGGGTATACGCGGCTTTTGTGTTAGTATCACCACTCGTTTCTGAAGGAGCAGATGTGTCTTGGGTTGTCCCGGTTGACTGGATTTTACTGCTTGATTCTTTTGCAATAGCCATATCTTGCGGGCTTTTTTGTAGCACCATACTTCCTGGCGGACCATACAAGGATGGATCAGAACATTCCCATGTACCTTCTAAGACCCGTATTGGAGTCCCTATACAATTTAGATTCGCAGTTTTAAGAATGAAATGCACCCTTCCTAACTGGTAGGTGTCCTCTAAGATTCCTGTCTCAGAGAAATATAGAACTCCATTGGACACTGATCCAGAAAGATCCATTACTGCATAATCCGACCCAAGTGATATCTTGGACGTACCTTTTACATCAGATCCTGTTTGTGTTAGGTCAAGAGAATATGGGTATGTAGAATATGCGGCTGGTTGTCCTGATTGGTATGCCTTTCCGTCCCAATGCCCGGATACGTCAATCTCTGCGTCACGATTGAAAGCAGTGCTTTCAGAAGAACGTTGTAGGGGTGTATCCTTGGTGTCAGTTTCAGTTATATCCTGATTCCAATCATTTTCTTTTGGTTCCAACCAATCTAATCCTTTGTTTGTTATGGCTTGTTCGATTGCTCTGGCATACTCTATTGCACCATCTCTGTTCGGATGACCTATAGCATTAATTCTATTAATTGGATCAGAAGTTAATAAAGAACGATCTTTGTATTGGTCGTCATTGGTCTTAAGAAGTCCATCTAACTTCCACAGCCAAGTTTGACTTGCGGCATAACAATTGTTGGGTTGGAAATTTATCATGGCTAAAGTTATACGATTTGCACTGCTGTCAGCTTCCAATACAGCATTATCTAAAGCAGTTGTACTTCCACCATGAAACATATTTGAATTTTCCGTTAATCTCTCCTTTATTGTAACAGCATCAAAAGGATTTTTCTTTAATGCACTATTAATTATAAATACTCCCGTGCCGTAAGCAGCGGAGATCGTATCTATATTACTATCCTCGGAAACTATGGGATAATAGTTTGTCACTATAATTTTGGCATTTTTACACTTAATCAATAGAGATGAGAGTAATTCTTTCATAGGATCTTTGATTGATTGATTGAGAGCACTTTGGTCGATTTCTTTTGCAGATGTATATACATTAATCAATTTCATAACATCTACATCATTTATACCACCAGATACCAAAATTAGATTGACTTTATCCGCATTTATGATGCTATCTGCCTGTTCTTTTAACGTGGGATAAGCACTATTCATATTTTGATCATAACTGCTCTTAAATGGATTCAAATCACCGATAGAAGTCCATAAGTCCTTTGATCCGCTGATCTTTGCTCCTGAATGTGCATAGACTGTTACATCTACTGGTTTATTGAGCTTCTTTTCAAGCCAATCCGCTACCAGATAATAGTATTTATCCTCTTTATTCAATCCATTACCCCAAGCAATTGAATCACCAATTACGACCATGTGGAATGCTTTATCCACTCGTCCATCTGGTGGTAGAATGACGTGATACATTGGTTGCCCGGCAGCAAAAGCTATAGACTGAAACAAAATAAATGATATTAATAATAATTTTAATTTTATATTAATACCCCCCCATTACCAATTGATTTAACCTTACGAGCGATTGTACGTCGTTCTCTTTATCCGATAGATCATCAAATTATTAAGGTTATTGTACGACATAGTTTTTAAAAAATTAGACCAACATTATACCGATGGTTCGGGGTAGGATATGTGAGGAGATCTTGTGTCGCATGGTAGCCCAATATCCATATCGTATTAGTATATCTTTACGAACATCGCTATCAATAAGACATGTTTTGGACAGTTTTTTAAATCAAAATTTGGCTTATCGGTATGATGCGCATTCCAATCATATAGACCCCGTAAAGTAGCCCGGTAGCGTCTCGAAATTGCTAGGATCGCCTATCCGTGAAAACAGAGTTTAGTAGTCCCGCAAGAGCATGACACAAGGCAGCGAGAGTTCGATGCTCCCCGTAATCCTGAGAGGCGCAGGGACAAGAGGCCGCAAAAACCGCAGGGCGTTTTTTCATTGCATCGCCCGGCCTTGACCACCACATTAAAGCCCTTTTCCTTGAAGTAGCGGGCAAACCAGGAACCAGTCTCGCCCGTGCTTCCCAAAATCAGTATCAAGTGTGGTCTTAAGTTATGGTCGTTTCTTTGTGCGTCCTTTGTGGTTTGGTTTTTTTAGGTAGGAATGTGGGATTAGAGCTTACTACCCACCCTCACCACAAAGGCACAAAGGCACAAAGACACAAAGACGACTTGGCGTTTCTCTGTGCGTTCTCTGTGAGCTCTGTGGTTGAAACGTCGTTAGCCACTGGTTATAACAAACGGCTGACGATCCTACTACCACCACCGAAGGCACAGAGCGCACGGAGGACTCACAGAGGACTCGATTATTTTTCCTTTTCATCCCTCTCCAGCCTGCCTGGCCAGCAGAGCCTCTCGAACCGCCCTTTCCATCACATCCACCGGAGCCTTCTTGCCTGTCCAGATCTGCAGAGCCTTGGCTCCCTGGTAGACCAGCATCATCACTCCGTCCACGGCCACCGCCCCGGCGGCGCGAGCGTCCTGGAGCAGCTCTGTCTCCCTGTTGTAGACGATATCAAAGACTGCCTGGTGGCTTTGCAGGAGCCTTCCCTCCAGCAGCCTGGCGTCCCCCTCGCGCATGCCTACCGATGTGCAGTTTATTATTATGTCCGCCTGAGGGACGAGCTTTTGCAGATCGCACAGGCAAAAGCCCCTGGCTCCCACTTGGGCCGCCAGCTCTTCTGCCCTCTTCAGGCTGCGGTTCGCGATTGCGATCTCCGCCCCTTCCTGCTCCAGGGTGTAGGCAATAGCCCGCGCCGCGCCTCCTGCCCCTACTATCAGCACGCTCTTGCCCTGGATCTCAACGCCTGCATCCTGTAGTGCCAGGAGCGCGCCCCATCCGTCTGTGTTGTAGCCTGCCATTGCCTGCGGCCCGGAGAAGCTCACCGTGTTCACCGCGCCAATGGCCTTGGCGAGAGGATCGGGCTGCAAGAAATCAAACTCCAGCGCCTTTTCTTTCAAGGGAATGGTCAGATTCAGTCCGGAAAAGCCCATGGCAGCGGCCCCCAGAAGGGCATCTTCCAGATCCTCCTGGGCGACGCGAAAGGCATGATAGCAGGCATCTTCACCGAGCGCCCTCAGGGCAGCGTTTTGCATTGCTGGGGAGAGGCTGTGCTCTATTGGGTAGCCAAAGATTCCGAATATTTTCATAATTATTTCCTAAATAATTTGTAGAATGTACCAGAGGACGCCCCCCACCAGAGCGCCGAAGGCCGTTGCCACCAGATTCACACCATTGTTGCTCAGAATGCCCCGGCTTTGCAGCGTTGCCCCGAGAAGGCTGTCGAAGTTGGTGCCCAAGAATCCCCCAATGGCCGCAACGACGATGCCAAAAACGCCCGCCATTCCCATGCCGGTGGCTAATAGACCGATGATGATGGCTCCGGCAAGTGAAGCGGCTTCGCCCAAAGGCGTCACGCCTCCGTCCACGCCCGGCTGTGTCTCTTTAAGCGTGGTAATCATGCGGGGTTTGGAGCGGCTGGTCTCGCCAATCTCGCTGGCCAGAGTATCCCCGTTGGCGGTCGCCACCGAGGCAATGAAGGCAAAGATGAAGACATCATTGCCGTAAACTCCGAAGCAGATGGCCAGAACAAGAGGCACCAGGCTGTTGCTGTAGACGTTCTTGTAGCCGCGACGCCCTCCATGGGACTGCGCAATGCCAAGCTTATGCTTTTGGGAATATCCATAGCGAGTAAAAGCTCCCCCCAGCAAATAGAAGGCTAAGAGCAGGATAAACCAGGAGAGTCCGGCAAAGAGGATCACCAGCAGGCAGACGATGGTCTCGCTGAGCACGGCATCCGAGTCCGCCGCTTTCGCCCAATAAGCACCGATGCCTAGAACCAGGGCGAAGATGCAGATGAGCAGAATGCGCGGCAGCTCAGGCAGCGGATAGTCGAAGGAAAAAAGCCACATCACCATAGCGGTGCCAAAGGGCACTGTGAAGTCGCGCTCTTTGGAGACATGGTGCAAAAAGGCGCCGGATAGCCCTCCCAAGATGACCAGGAACAATATCCTCTCCGAGGAGAGGCTGCCCCCCGAGATCAGGCTCGCGACGGGATAGCCGAGGCATACGTTGATGAGCAGATACATGATGCTGCCCGCCAGGGAATCGAACTTTTTGAAGGCGAGAGGGGCAAAGGTAGAAGCCACAAAGGAGATGGCTATGACATAAAGCGGCAGATTGGTATCAGTAAGGGAAAGCGCCGGCCTCATGATGAGCAGCATGGCCAGGGACGCGCAGAGAAGGCGGGAGCCGCGGTTCAGTAAGAATACCGCTGCCAGGGGAAGGACGGTGAAGGCTCCGGCATAAGGCAGCAGCAGGACCATCAGTCCGATGGCCATCCGGGCGATATCTTCCCGCTCCATGAAACTACATGACAATTTTCATTGCAAAAATACTTTGCCTATGGAAGATTCGTTAAGACCAATTATGATTTACCGCCTCTACGAGCATCTCCTGCAAATGCGGATCGCAAAAAGCAATCTGCCCGGCTGTGTAGCCGTTGTTCTCAGCTGTGGCGATCTATTCGATGATGGTCTGGTGCGACTTTGCGAGCTCTTGGAATGGAGCCGTTCCATTGGTCTTACCTCCCTGATGCTCTATGTAAACGATGATGCGTCCGCGCTTAGAAGCAAGATTGCCTCCCAACTCTCTGCGACGCCCGCCCAAATCAGCTTGCATACTAGAGAGGGTGTTTTGCAAACTGGCAGCGGCGGCCCGCTCAAGGTAGTAATATCTCTGGGCTATGGAGGCAAGCGCGAGGTGGCCGAGGCATTCCGAGGTCTTCTCCGGGACGTGGAAATGGGGCTTCTTTATCCCGAGCAGATCGACGAAAAAACTATAGAATCGCATCTTCGTTTTCCCCAGAAGCCCGATCTGGTGATAAGGGCGGGCGGAAAGAGACTGAGCGACTTCATGATCTGGCAGGCAGCCTATTCAGAACTTTATTTTACCGATGTCAACTGGCTGGATTTGAGAAAGATCGATTTTCTGCGTGCCATTCGGGACTGCCAGCGAAGGGAGAGACGCTTCGGCCGCTAGAGTTCTAGATATTCTTGACAATGTCCTTGGCGGCAAGGATGCAAAGAAACCGGGACGGAATCGTCTCCGAGATGACGATATCGTCGTTCACGGTCATCATCTTCACACCGGCCTCCTGCGCTGCGGCGGCATCCGCCTGGATCACTCTGGGGTTGCCGGTGCGGAAAGTCGCCACGTGCCAGGCCTTCTCGGCAGTGGTAGATAGATGAACGTACCTTTGCGATGCAGACTTGATGCCGATCTCCAGGATGCGGTCCGCCTCCTCTTCACTTGCCCCGTAGTAGAGTAAAGGTAGCTTATTTTCCGGGTGATCAAGCTCCACATCTACAGAATGGCCATATCTGGCTCTGACTTTGTCGTCGGCAATCTCGTATCTCTGCTTGGAATCCGACAGTACGAGCGCAATCACCAATTCTTTGCCGGCCCAGCGATGCCTGCTCGTCACCACCTGGCCAAGCTTTGTGAGATCAACCCAACCGCGGGAGTCCATGTCCAGGCCCAGATCACCAGGAAAATGCCGGAGACTGCCCGCGACCAGCCGACCTAGCTGCTCCGTCTTGGTCTCGTCCAAAAGAAGCTGACCGGCAGAGCCGCACTCACAATGCTCTCCCCTGAAAAAACCATGTTGAGGGCAACGCTTGATCATCAGTAGAACTCCTTATCTTAGGGTGGGTCCTACGCATAGATATATCTGACCGCTGAGCAAAGTCTCAAATATGTTCGTGCTAAATAAAACCTCATGCCCGATGCAAAGGATGTCGAGAAAAAGATATGCAAGATGCTCGATATGGGCGATGAGGAGCTGTTAGCGGAGCTAGAACGGTCTTTTTGTATCTCGGATGAACGCCACCAGCGGATCAGCAATACGCTGGAGGAGATAATGCTAGAAGTAGACAGGCTCATCTCTCGCATTGACGAGATAGAGGACGAGTCGCTCGAAGACCGTGATGAGGAATCGAGCCCAAGGTGAAATTAGTGGATAGCCTACCTGATATTCAAGCGTGCGAGCCTGATTATCCCTTCAATTTAACCAGAGTGGGAGTGACCGGCGTTAAAAAGCTGGTGAAAGTTGAACGTGGGAACGATGAGAGGCCCGTAGTTCTCATCTCCAATTTTGAGGTATTTGTCGATCTTCCCTCTGACCGCAAAGGGGCCAATCTCTCCCGCAACTTTGAGGTGATAGACGAGGTTTTGGAAGAGGCCATAAACTGCCCTGTCTATGAGATCGAGGAGCTATGTGGAGAGATTGCCAAGAGACTTCTTTCCCGGCATGAGTACGCTTCCCGGGCGGAAGTAAAAATGAAAAGCGAGTACATTGTGCGTAGACAAACGCCGGTGACAAAGGTCAACTGCCAGGAGGTAGTGGACATCTTTGCCGAGGCCGTGGCCAGGGCCGGGCCCGCCGGATACGTGCGAAAGACGGTAGGGGCTGAGGTTTTAGGCATGACGGCATGCCCTTGCGCCCAGGAGATCATGAAAGAAGAGGTTCGCCAGGAGCTGGCCAAAGCAGGGCTCTCTCTGGAAGCGGCCGCAAAACTCGCGGAGCGGCTGCCCGTGGCCACGCACAATCAACGTGGCCGGGGCAGCATATCCGTAGAGGTTCATGACCGGCGCTGCGTTTCCATCGACAGGATCATTAAGATCATTGAAGAGTCCATGAGTTCTAAAGTCTATGGGCTGCTCAAGCGTCCGGACGAGGCCGTGGTGGTAAAGAGGGCGCACAGCAACCCGAAGTTCGTGGAGGATTGCGTTCGAACTATGGCCCAGAAGCTGGTCGAGGCATTTTCCGATCTTCCTGATGACGCTGCTGTGACCTTAAAGCAGATCAACGAGGAAAGCATTCACCAGCACAATGCCTTTGCGGAGAGAACGGCCAAGATGGGCGAGCTAAGAATGGAATTAGCCAGAGTTAACGAAAAAGGGACTGATAATGACAAAAATTGAAAAAATAGCCGGTCCTCTCCGAGAGCTGCTCCACGAGAGGGGTATCATTGCCAGGTGTGAGCTTCTCCTTCGCACCTACGATATCGTTCGATCAGCAAAATTAAGCGACAAGGAGCGAATGGAGCTATGTAAAACGGTTGGCGAGAGAATTGCCCCCTCTATCTTTGCCGGTATCATGGGCAAAGAGCCCATATTATTCGACCTGCCCATGCTTGATTCCTACACCCAAATTGATGGCCGCATCTTCCATTTTTCGCACACCAAGAAATACAGCAAAGAGGCCTTCGCTGATGCAGCCGGCATGCTTCTTCGAAATCTTCCCGAGCTGAAGATCATCATGCAACAGTGCCTGGTGGATCGACTGACAAATTTCATGAATGACGCCGGGTACACCATTCGTGCACAGAACCGGCAAGAGTTGACATTTTCAGCCGAAAAACGGAACGCAAAGGTGTTTGTAGTCACGAGCATAAAGTCCCTGGATATCAATAATTACAATCCCGAGCCGGAGTCCGATTATATTATCCTGGTGGCAAGCAGCGAGACCGTCGAGCCATTTATGCAGTTCTTCCAAGAGAATGGGCAGGCAGCAGAGGATAAAGGTCTTAAGATCTGGATAATGAACCTGGAGAAGGGCACCATAGATCCCTTTATAGGTTATACTACCGATCTGGATATCTACAATCAGTTTGACAATCCTCGTCTGGCAGAGATGGTGAGAAGCAACTGGAGCTGTAGCCGTAGTCAATAGCTTGCCAGGACCACTATATTTTTTAGTTAATATTTTTTCTATTTATGTAAGCGAATTAGCGGGACAAATATTATTATAATAAACTAATTGGCTTCCTGCTCTCGGAACCATAAGCCAAGTATTAAATAGATAGAGCGCGCTAAAAAGGAATGGAGAAATGGAGAAAGCAAACCCTTGGGGAGAGGTGGGGTGTATGAAGCTTTATCTTACGTTATCGGTCATGTTTTTAGTCATGATTAACGCCGCCTTAGGTGCAGTAGGCGATGTGGGTGTATCGGATACAGCCGCTACTATTCAGCCGGAGCAAAGCTCTTTGGCCGGCATGGATACAAATTCTTACCTGCCTGGGCTATCAAGCCAGGCATCGTTAAACCAGCCATCATTATCGTCTTATGGCAATTATCAAGATCCCTCACTGAGCCAAAAATCCGCTTACCCGGCCCCGCAGATCGGCGGGCCAATGCAAGAGCAAATGACGGCAGAGGAGCTGGGACTCTCGCAGCCGCAAATGGAGAGCTTCGCTCCTGATGCGAGTTTGGGCTTCGTGTCTGCCTTACAGCCGGTCGATACGGCCCAGGTAATGTCCGCGCCTGTTCAGTCTTCAATGCAGTCTACAGTTCAGGCGGCGTTGCCCGGTTCTAGCATCTGGTATTATCCCAGTTCCGTGGTTTCCGCCAACAGATTTTTTGTCCAGACTGCCTCCGGCTTTAGAACGATGGGGGGATGCAGCTATCGAGGCTATCTGCCCCTTTGGGCGGATATCAAATCAAGCGGCAACTTCTTTGTCTACGAATGGTATCCCGGACGGGCCACTGCTTCAGTACGATGGTGGGGCTGGACGGGGACGGGCTGGAAAAAGGGCTGGTTTTGCGGAGATGTCCCCGGATGGCATATCCTCTGCTACAACAGCGGCATCTGGTCCAACTACATCTACATTTATGTGTATCCCAGAAGTGCTCCTCTATCTGCGCCATCAAGCTACTCAAATGCTGCGGCAAGCGTGAGCGCAGCATCCCTGCCCTTGGATGCGCCCATTCCTCCTGATCCAGGCGCCGAAAGGATAGTTCTGCCTGATTTCAACCTTTACAGGCCTGACCAGTCTTCTCAGAACGGTTACAGTTACCCTGTCCAGGAGAGCACCCAGCCGGCTGCTTATCCGGGTTCGTTTAATGTTCCCGTTTCATCAAGCGGAACGGGACTATTCGAAAATCCCGCGATAGCAAATCCAGCTTTGATAAGCTATCCGGATCAAGCCGCATATCCTGGTGCAGCAAGTCTTCCCGGCCAGGCAAGTTCTTCTCGCAAAACCTGCACTACCTGTACAAGCTCCACCTTAATTGCAGGCGGCGTTTCCAGCAGCTATC
Source organism: Methanothrix sp. (assembly GCA_037128175.1). Taxonomy (GTDB): domain Archaea; phylum Halobacteriota; class Methanosarcinia; order Methanotrichales; family Methanotrichaceae; genus Methanothrix. The sequence continues at coordinate 1,322 of JBAXWY010000015.1, read as the reverse complement.
CCTATGAGAAGAGCTGCCCCACCTGCGCCACCCCAGCAAGCCAAAGCGCGCCCTACGGCTACGCTACGCAAAGCTACCAGGCCGTCTATCCTGTGCCATCCATTTGCAAATGCAATGAGTACTACGTGCAGAGCTGCCCAGGAAGGCTGGCAACAGTGGCAGGCGTATTCTGTGGGGGATGGCTGCCCCTCTGGTCCAAAGTAAGCCGACCGGGTGCATATTGGTCCTTTGAGTGGACGGCATGCAGCAGCGGGCCAAGCTACTATTGCCCGCCTGAGGTCAAAAATTTCGGCTACAAAAGCACCGGATGGTACCAGACCTGGTTTAAGGGAAATAATCCCGGCTGGCATATACTCAGCTACCACAGCAATGATTGGTCCAACTACATTTACATCTATGTCTGGCCGGCAGACTAGTTCTCATCTTTTTTGGGCGATCGGTTTAAATACCGTGAGCTTGAACGATGTTCGGATTGATATTACCTCGGAGGATGTTTATTGGCAAGAAGATCACAAAGAAAGGCCGAGAGCAGAAAGGCCAAGCAATGGTATAAGGTTGTAAGTCCGGAGATGTTCGGCAGAGTTCCCTTTGGCGAGACGGTCGCCAACGATCCGGAGAGGGTCGTGGGAAGGATCGTTGAGACCACACTGGGAGACCTCACTAACAACTTCTCTAAGCAGAACACCAAGCTCAAGTTTAAAGTAGATCGTGTGGCCGGAGATTCGGCATACACTAAGTTCCTGGGCCATGAGATGACCACGGATTATGTACGCTCACTGGTCAAGAGAAGGACATCAAGAATTGACTCCATTGTGGACGTAATCACCACTGATGGCTACCATGTCCGGGTCAAGCCCAGCTGCTTCACAGTGAAGAGGGCGCGGGCCAATCAGGTCAAGAGCATCAGAGAACTCTCCAAGAGGGTCGTCTTAGAGAGGTCAAAGAGTCTGGACTTAAACCAGTTGATCCAGGAAGCTGTGGGTGGCAAGATCTCTTTGGATATCTACAAAGAAGCCAAGGCAATCTATCCCCTCAGGCGCGTGGAAGTGCGCAAGACCGAGATCAAGTCCGAGCCGGTTATGGCAACAGCAACGCCTTCTCCAGTGCAGGAAGCTCCGACAGCCCAATCTTAAGTCTCACACGCCAAATTTAATGGCAATTCACCAGCGCCTTTCTTGCGGTAAAGCTTGAAGGGCGCGGTTAGAGATTTTTAGTAGCATATAGCTTTGCTTTTTTAAAAAATGTTTTTAGTATTTCTAGAAACAAGAGAGGATTCCTATTTACTGGCATTTAAGAGAAACCTCCGAGAAAAGTGCGTTTTT
>JBAXWY010000014.1:0-57425 GCA_037128175.1 Methanothrix sp. | reverse complement strand
GCACGCCCGGTTAGCTGGAGATCAGAAATCATCGAGCCTTCTTTGCCCAGATTCCTTTGATCTGCAAAATTGCGACTATGCTTTTGGTTTCCTCTGAGATTCCTTAATATAGTGCTTTATTGTGTCAGCAGTCACGTTTCCGACGGATCGAAAGAACTTGCCACTTGACCAAAAGCTTCCGCACCAATATCTTTTTTTCAATTCGGGATGAAGCTTGAACATTCTATATGAACTGCCTCCTTTCAAAAATTGAACGACTCTTGATAGAGAAGAGCTCGGGTGGAATTCCAGGAACAAGTGAACATGATCGTCTACAATTTCCATTGCATGAATTTTATAGCCTTGATCCATGCAAATATTGTTGATAATTAGCTCGCAATCCTTTTTAACTCGCTTATCATAGAATATCTTGTATCGTGACCCTCCGCACTCCTGATGTAATAAAGAATATTATATAATTATGAAGCGAGAATTCCTATAATTGAGCACTCACCCTGGCCAATGCCACCTCTTAGCTCAACTTCTTGCCGCTTTTCAGACACGAGTTTACTCATCTTTCCTCCTCCCATGATTGTGGAAAAAAAATGATGCGAAAGAAACGCCCCTAATTAGTTAACTGGAACTCGCATCAGTGTTTCCGTCAACAGGTCGTACAACTTGGATACGGTCGGCACCTCTAAGCGCTCATCCGGTGAATGGACATGTTGCAGCGTGGGGCCCAAGGAGATCATATCCATTCCAGGGTACTTTTCCCCAACCACGCTCGTCTCCAGGCCGGCGTGAATGGCTACGACCTTCGCCTCTTGGCCAAATTTATCCAGATAGACCTGCTTCATCAGGCCCAGTATCGGAGACGCCGGGTTAGGCGCCCAGCCAGAATAACTATCAGGGAATGATATATTGGCACCAGCCAGCTCGAAGACACTTTGAATCATGTTGCCTGTGTCGTCTCTAGCCGAATCAAGGGAGCTCCTTACATAGAATCCGGCCCAAAACTCACCATTTTCTGCCTTCAGGATACCCATGCTGGTAGAGGTTTCCACTAGCCCAGGGACAGCATCGCTCATCCTCATTACGCCGTTTTGACAGCTGTATACGGCGCTTACCAGGCTGACGGCGGACTGTGCCACCATTAGCTTAGCTGGGAGGTCAGCCCTCTCTGCCTTTACGACCAAGCCTGGCTCTGTGGCTGAAAGCTCCTTTTGGACAGTGGCTTCGAACTCCTGGACGTACTTGGCAAAGGAGTCGGCCTCTGACTCCGGCACTGCTACAACGGCATCTGCTTCTCTGGGTATGGCGTTGTAACGATCTCCTCCATTAAAGGAGGCAATCCTCAGGCCGAACAATCTCTGGGAAGTCCATAGCAGACGGGATAGGATCTTGGCTGCATTCCCCCTGCCCAGGTTTATATCAGTTCCGGAGTGGCCTCCCTTTAGCCCTTTGATGGCGATTTTGTATCCAACCATCCGGGCCGGAGTTTCTTCCTCGGAATAGTTTTTCTTAGCGTCAATGTACAGTCCGCCGGCGCTGCCGATGGTAAACTCTCCCTCCGTCTCCGAGTCTACGTTTATGTAGATATCACCCTTTAGCAGATCCGGCTTAAGACCATGAACACCAGTAAAACCGTCCTCCTCGTTGACGGTGAAGAGGGCCTCCAGCGGGCCGTGGACCAGTTCTTTATCCTCCAAAAGTGCCATGATGATGGCAACCCCGATACCGTCATCAGCGCCTAAGGTTGTACCATTGGCCTTTACCCATCCATCCTCGATGTAAGCCTGAATGGGATCCTTCTGAAAGTCAAAGTCCTTGTCCGCGTCCTTCTGAGCTACCATGTCCATGTGAGCCTGAAGAATCAACACTTTCCGGTTCTCCATTCCAGGAGTGGCAGGCTTGCGAATAAGGACGTTGCCGACTTCATCTACTGTAGTCTCCAGAGCCAGGCCTTTGCCAAAATTTGCCATGTAAGCGCTTATCTGCGCCTCTCCGTGGGAAGGACGCGGAACTTTAGTCAAATTATAAAAATTTTCCCAGATAGCCTTCGGCATAAGAAAATCTGTCGCATCTCCCAAGGAAACCCTGGAGGAATCATTAATGCTATCCCTGGTCGAATTCATGCCGGAGTCTATATTTGAAGCAAAGCACGAATTCGATATAATTATCAGGACAAACGCCATCAGAAGCGATGCAAAACGCAGGTATTGTTTCATGATAGGTCAACTCTCTTGAACAACTGGTATTATCAGGAATTCCCCGATCCTTCTACCTTTTGGAGAGCTAGCTTATTTAAATAATTCTGCTTTCCACAATATATTCCTTTTGCATCCAGCATTCAGAGCATGGAGCAGTCTCCTGGCGCGAAGGCGATAGGACGACGACTCAGGGCGCAGCAGGAAGAGGATACCGGCTCAGCCTCGGCTCTCATTCTTGTCCAATAAGCCGTTCATAAAACAGATTCCTGAAAGCCGGTTCAAGGCAGGTTAACTTCATTGCAGAGTTTCGATGGCTCTTCTGCAAGTAGCTCGTGACTGGCGCGAGCGCGCAGGCTCTCGCGGGGCAGAGGACCGGAGAACATTGATCTCGATGGTCGCGGCTGTAGAGCCTTGCGCCCAGCATGGCCATCCACCCAGACAACTCAAACCTTTTATAATAACAAATAACCTATGGAACCTTCATCATGAATCGAATTTGAGGGTGTAGTATGGATATCACATTTGGTAAAGAACAAGTTTTCCGCCTACTGCCCACACTTAGTATGGATGATACGCGGGAGAAGGCATGGGACAAAAAAGCCTCTGTCTTCGGTAGCGGTCTGACCGGGCTTTTCTCACGCCCCAAGTCCGAGGACGTTAAAATCACCTACAGCGAGTTTCGTTATGAGCCGTTCTGGCATATAGCCTGCAACGTGCGCTACGAGTACGACCGCACACGTTCTTATAACGTCCCTGTACTTGCTCCCGAGGTACAACGTGTAACGGTCGATGGGAAAGATTACACAATTGCGGCACAACCACGACAGTTTACGATTACGGGAACCGAACACTGTTTAGAAGAATCCAGTACGGAAGTCATCTTTGACGCAGTTCGTGGACAAGAGCAAAAATGGGAGAAATATTTGCGTTTTGAAAAGGAGGCTGTGATCGATATAGACAAGCTATCAACTGACGCAAGCATCGCTGTAATGCCAGAAATGCGTGCAAGCGCCGCGGTACGTCAGGTATTAGCTTCGATGATGCGACCAATCCAAGCAGACACAATTCACGAGGAAAAAGCAAATATCCACATCGTAGACCTCTATTTTCGGCCGATCTACGCTTTCGAGTATAAATGGGAGTCTAAGGGTAAGACTACCGTAGCTGAATTCGATGGTCTCACTGGTGTGATGACCTCCGGCGGTGTAACATTGCGCCAGCAGTTCGAGAAGATGATAACTCGCGATCTTATTTTCGACGTAGGAGCGGATGCGGCCAATCTATTATTACCTGGCAGTAGCATCGCATTAAAAGTAGCTAAGTCGATGGTGGATATTCATAAAGTCCCCGAAAAAAGGTAATTTCAGTGTGTGTAACTTGCAGGAAGCGTCCCTCTTTCCAGCCATCACATAATTGAGCCATTGCATTCTCGGAGGGGTTCAGCGAGGCCGAAATTGACCAATGTTTTGACTTCGAGGCTTCGCGCCTTCGCGTGAAAAGGAATCTCACGCGAAGCCTTGATTGGCACAAAGAACGATCAGCCGTTCAATATCTCTACCGTTTTACCAGTTCGAGCAGGCAATATTGATAGGGCAAGCCCTCGGGTTTTTCATAGAACCTGGCCTTCAGCCGTCGATAAATCTCATCTATCAGCTCTTTGTTATCTGCGTAAAGTCCCATGCGCATCGACGATTCACTCCAGGCCCTGACTACATGGGCCAGGGTCGCAGCAAGTGCGGACCGTTCCTGTGGGTCGTCCAGCTTGTCCTGCGCCCGGCTAAAATAGGCGCACGGAATGGTCATGGGATCAACGGCGTTGACGGAAAAACAACGCCGGAGGTCGTATTCATCCAGCAAACCTGACATTTCATGAGGCGAGGCAAAGTAATCCGGTATAAAAATAGCGTTTAGCTCTGCTTTAGAAAGCATATTCACCTCACACAACTCCTGGCAAATGTCCCTGAGGTGGTTATATCCAGGCGACGCCGGCCACCGGTCGTCTCCCAGATTGGCGAGGTTTGCCATAAACAGAGCTCCCCCCTTAACCAGCGACCTCGAGCATTCCTGTAAAAACGTCCACCAATCCGCTTTCCATTTTTCCGCGAATTTTCTGCGTTCCGGATCAGAGAGCTGGTTGGGCTGTATGCAGAGGGGATGCAAAAAATAATCAGGTCCAACCGTTTTGGCATTCATCCAATGCAGCGCAGTGGAGGAAAAACCGATCTGAAGTTTGCCTGTTATCTCAGGAAATGGTTCATAAAAAGACCGCTGGATGTACTGGGCCTCTACGTGCTTTAATTTAGCTAATGCCGAAGTTGCCCAGAACGCCATGAAATTCGCCGGATCCGCCAGATCAATATAGACTAATTTGATGGAAAGCTGGGGATTCACCTCGTGAATCTGGCGGATGACGGCTTCAAACAACTCGCTCGAATTCACACCGTCTGCGGCGCCGTAATCTGCGATCACAAACATCTCGTCTGCGCTCAATGCAGCGATCTGCGGCGAGATGCGCCTGATGTAAGAGGCCATCATGGGCAGCACCTCTGCATTCACCGCTCGGGCTGTATCTGAAATCCGGCTGTAATCCTTGGTCATTGTCGGTGAATATTGTTGTGATGCGTTCTCCATGGGCTTTTACCTCATAACTGTTTGAGAAATCCCGTGCAGCATTTGTCTTGTGTCGGCTCTTATACAACTATTGCGCAATACTTGCCGAAGAGGCCATGTGGAAGCCTTATTATCTAATAAATTGAGATGATATGACATGTTCATGAAGAGGCATGTGCTCACCATGCGGGAGTTCTCCCGGGAGGAGATCGACTCCGTCCTCGATCTGGCCGCATCCCTGGAGCCTTATGCGCGAGGCAGGAAGAGCGATATGATGGCGGGCAAAATACTGGGTCTTCTTTTTTTTGAGCCCTCCACGCGCACACGCATGTCATTTGAGACGGCCATGAATCGGCTGGGCGGCAGCGTCATCAACCTGGGGCCCGCCGAGGGGTCATCCATCTCCAAGGGCGAGTCGCTGGCGGACACCGTGCGGGTCATTGGCGGCTATGCTGATGCTCTGGTCATCCGTCATCCCAAAGAGGGCTCGGCCCGCCTCGCCTCCCAGTTCTCGCCTGTACCCGTGCTCAACGCCGGCGATGGAGCCGGGCATCATCCTACCCAGACGCTTTTGGACCTTTACACCATCAAAAAAGAGAGCCATCTGGAGAATCTGAGCATTGCTCTGGTGGGCGACCTGAAGTATGGTCGCACCGTTCACTCTCTGGCCTATGCCCTCTCGCTCTTCGGAGCCGATATTACTCTGGTGTCTCCAGCAAGCTTGAGAATGCCCGATCCCATAAAAGCGGATCTCTCCAGCAAGGGCACCCGCGTTCGCGAGACCTGTGACCTGGGAGAGGTGATCAACAACGTGGATGTGCTTTACATGACCCGCATTCAGCGCGAGAGGTTCCCGGACCCGGTAGAGTATAAAAAGGTGGCCAGCAGCTACAGGATCACGCCCGAGTTCCTGGCCGGGGCCAGAGAGGACCTCATTGTCATGCATCCTTTGCCGCGGGTGGACGAGATTGCTCCCTCCGTGGATGAGACGCCGCACGCCCGCTACTTCCAGCAGTCCTTTTACGGCGTTCCCGTTCGCATGGCTCTTCTTAAAATGCTTATCGGCAAAGGTGCTTAAAAATGTCCGAGATCAAAAATGAGCCGAAGGGACTTAGAGTAAAGCCCATCAACAACGGAACGGTGATTGACCACATTGCCGGAGGCCAGGCGTTAAATGTTCTCAAGATCCTGGGGATCGCCGGCACCACAGACGCCACAGTTTCCGTGGTCATGAACGTGGAGAGCAGGAAGCTATGCAAAAAGGACATCGTCAAGGTCGAGGACCGGGAGCTGTTAGAGAGGGAAGTGAACAGGATCGCATTAATTGCCCCGGCCGCTTCTATCAATATCATACGGGACGGCAAAGTCATTGAAAAGCGAACCGTGGATCTGCCTGATGAGATCGTGGGCGTGGTGCGCTGCCAGAATCCCAACTGCATCTCTAATACCATCGAGCCCATAAAATCCAGGATGCTTGTCAAGACCAAAAACCCAGTCTTGCTGCGCTGCCTCTATTGCGAGCAGCCCCTCACCGACAGAATAGCAGAATACTTAATCTAAACGAATGCGAAAGTATAAATCAGGTTTGGGGCATTGTCTTGCCCCGGATTAAATGAAGATTCACCGAAAGGTTTGGATGGAGTAAAAGATGACTGTGAAAAATGGCGATTTCATCAGAATTGATTACACAGAGAGCGTTGAAGGGCAGGTAATTGCTGCCACCGATAAGGACGTGGCGACGGAAAAAGGAATCTATAACGAAGAGGGCCAGTATGGGCCGCACCTCATAGTAATTGGCGCAGGCCAGCTCGTAAAGGGCTTCGAAGAAGATATTATCGGAAAAGAGATCGGCTACTGTGGCAAGGTGGAGATACCACCCGAGGGCGCCTTCGGACTGCGGGACCCCAAGAAAACTGAGATCGTTCCCATAAACCAGTTTAAGGAAAAAAAGCCCGTTCCCGGCATGCGCGTAGGCATAGACAATAAGGTTGGAACCGTCACCAGAGTATTCGGACGAAAGGTGAGCGTTGACTTCAACCACCCCCTGGTCGATAGGACCATCGTCTATGAGTACAAGATCAATGAATTCATAGAGGACCGGCAAGAGAAGCTCAAAGCCCTCATCAAGACCTTTGCCCGCATGGATCTTGAAGCGGAAATAAAAGATGATGTGGCTATAATTACCGTTCTTTGGGAGCTCTCCTACTACAAGGAATGGCTCATGATCAGGCGTGGCCTGGCGGATATGATCATCCATCACCTGGAGCTGAAAGAGGTGGACTATGTCGAAAAGCACACAGGCGAACGTGTCACGTCCGAGCTCATCTCGCCACCAGCAAAGGAGCCTGCCGCAGAAGTAACAAAACCCGAAGAGTTGAAGTCTGAAGAGACAACAACGGCCTGATAAGGCATTTTTTTTGAATAATTATTTTTTTTATTATTAATCAAATGATAATAAAAAATTGCTGATCCCCAGCATCAGGATTTTTCATGTTTAAAGGAGATACTGCTACCGGAACCTCTTTCCGGCAGCCTTCTATGAAATCTCCTGATATTTAGAAAAAGTATCCGCCATGATTATACCAGGACCAGCTATTGGAATAGTAGTAACTCGCTCCGCCCCATCCATAGACATTGGATCCATACCAGGGGTCATAGACTACCGGGTCATTGTAGTAGGGATAAGTGGGATAGACTACAGGTGCTGGCGCTGTGTAATAGTAGTTCGGATAGGTGTACGTATATGCCGGATACCAGGAGTTTGGGTAATAATAAGGATAACTCCAGCTGTAGGTGTACGAATAGCCACCCGGATTCAACCAATCGTTATATCCATGGCCGCCGAAATCACGATTGCCTTGATGATCGCCACCTTGATGATCGCCACCTTGATAATCGCCACCATAAGGTGCAGATTCGAAACCACCTGGTTCATCAATGGCGGAGCCTACTGCAACCAGCATTCCCAGCGCCAGGATTGACAACATCAGTTTTATTGAGTTAATTTAGATTCCTCCAAATACCATTGTTCATTTGCTTGATATTAAAAGGTGATTTTTATGTAGATATCACCTAATGTCTATATGAACCCTCTATGCAGCATTGGATACTGAAAACGCCTTTTGCAGGGCACGGATGGAAAGAACCCATTAAAAAGACCGGATTTTACGGCCCCAAAAATAATAAAACCACTGAATTTGCGTCGGTATACCTTTCTTTCCCGGTCCGGCATCTTTGCCGGTAAGAGGGTCGCATAGTCCATGAACCGCGCGACATTTTCGCCCTAATAATATGCGGGTCTCTTTTCCCAGGGTACGTCCCTCTTTGCGTCCGTCCTTGACCTGCTTACCTTTTACTGATGGTGCTCACGACTGGTTGATGAGTGATGACTGATTGATGAGAGGTGATTGGCTAACTGGATTGATGGACGCACCTTCCTCTTTGGGCACCTCGACATGCAGGGTGTAAAGCATATACGTGATGATCTCCCTGGGAAAGGTAGATATGACGCGGCAGTCGGTACTTCCGCGATAGACTCCATCCTCGTAGACTTTTGCATCCGGTGAGTAAATGGCCGCGACGACAAGATCACCCTCCTGGTATTGTCCCTGCCCCAAAAACTGTCTTTCAAACCTGAAATTGCCCAGCACTCCCGGCTTCCCGTCTATCGAACGCTGATAGAGATTGGGCTTATCCCCCCCCGCATTTAAAAGAGCGCTGTACACAATATATTCATTAGCAGAAATATTGGCCACCATGGGCTCTTCATAACGGGTCAGGATCAGCCAGGCATAGTAATCGGCGCTGTCTATGGTAAGGTTGTACCTGACAAAATTCACACCAAGAGTGGTGACACCGCTAGAAGGTGCCTCAACAACGACACGGTACTCCATGGTAGTATTCATATCAAAAGAGACATTGTAGGGCCCAACCGGTCCTGATTCGTAAGCTGCAAAGGCTGGCGCCGCAAGACTAAGCACCATGAGCAGGATCAATTCTATTGCCACTGATTTCATTGCGGCCTGGTTTTGTTGCCGAATACATTTCATCCTTTTGGTGGAACCATCCACCGAGGCGGTGTCCTGGAGGCAGTATGGCTCTTTGGCGGCCAGACGATTGTCGCCCTCGCCCACTGGGTTAGCAGATAAAGCTCTATATCCTGGGGCGTTCGCGAGGGTCTATCCCAGAGGAAATCCTCAAGCATAGCCGCTCTAATCATCATTTGTTAGAGCTTTAAAGGCAAGAAAAAGAACGCCAGGCCCAGGATGCCGTACACCGCCAGCAGCATGGCCCCTTCCAGCCAGTTGGACTCTCCATCCAAAGAGACCAGGGCTGAGATCATGGACGCAGCCGTGAGAGCGATCAGCTCCAGCTGATTGAACTGAAGCGTGAGTGGACTACCCAGGAGCAGTGAGGCGAAGACCAGCACCGGCGTCACGAAGAGAGCGATCTGCAGGCTGGAGCCCAGGGCAATCGAGAGAGACAGGTCCATCTTATTCTGCCGGGCAGCCTGAACGGCGACCAGGTGCTCCGCCACGTTGCCGATGATGGGCACGATGATTATTCCGACGAAAAAGGGCGTGAGGCCCAGTATAGCCGTGACCGCCTCTACCGATGCTACTAAAAGCTCGCTCATCAGGACGATGCCGATCATAGAGAAGCCCATGATGGCTAATGCCTTGTTTGTACTCCAGACATGCTCGGGCAGGGCTTCTCTTACTGTTACGGGTTCACATTTTTCCGAAGAGCAGATCCTTAAAGTGTAGATGATGAAGAGCACATAGAGGATCAGCATAGCTGCCGCAGTGGTCAGGCTCAGCTCCTCAACGAGCCTGGCATTTGGGATGTAGAGGCTGAAGAGGGAGGGTACGCTCATGGCGATCAGGGCCAGAATGGTCATGGTGGCATCCGTATCCACCTGCCTTCGGTCGAACATTTGCCGGCCGTTCTTTAGGCCGCCTAAAAACATGGAAAAGCCCAGGACCAGGAGAAGGTTGCCCAGAATGGAGCCGGTGATGGAGGCCAATACCAGCTGCATCTGCCCGGCACGAATTGCCGCCAGAGTGATGATCAGCTCGGCGGCATTTCCGAAGGTGGCATTGAGAAGCCCGCCTATGCGCGGGCCAGTCTTCTCTGCCAGAACTTCTGTGGCCTCGCCCAGGATCTTTGCCAGTGGAATGATAGCCAGAGCTGAAGCGGCAAAGACGAAGATCTCACCTATGCCGGCAAAATGCGCCAGCAGGGCAACCGGCAAGAAGAGGAGCAGCAATTGTGGTACGCGCATCGGATAGGCCTCACATCAGCAAGTGAACACTTTGTGTGTCCAGACGTAATTAAATCTCTCCATCACAGCATCTATTAATACAAGTACGTACACGTACGTTAATGCATGTCAACCAAGACCATAACCATAACTGAAGATGCTTATAACAGACTGAAGAGTAGAAAAAGTGAGAATCAGAGCTTTTCAGAAGCTATTATGCAGAATTTCCCTGTTAAACGAAAGCTTTCCGAGATCCTGGCAGAGATAGGTCAAGATGACGCTTTAGCTGACCGAATTGAGGCCGCCTCCAAAGAGATGCGTCAATCCAAAATGCGAGAAGTTGATCTTTGATGCTGGTACTTGATACCACCATCCTGATCGATGCCCTGCACAGGAAGAAAGCCGCACTTAGAAAAATCATAGAACTGGAAGAAACCAAAGAAACGATATGCACTACGCAAATCAATGCACTTGAGTTATATAAAGGCGCATATCTACCTACGATTTCCAATGAGTCCGTACAAAAGGTCAAGAAGCTGCTGGATGCCTTCGTTGTTCTCCCCATAGACGAAGACACTTATGAGTGGTTTGCGGCCCTTTCAGCCAGCCTCAGATCTCGTGGAGAATCGATAAACGACTTCGATGAGCTGATCGCAGCTATCACAATGACACATGGAGCCACAATAGTGTCTAATGATAGCCATTTTAAGCGTATTCCCGGATTAGTAGTAATTTCATATTGAATATGAATGAAGTAGTAGCTACGTCGCATGCGGCCCCCGCCCCGAGCGGTCACGTGCGCCCGCAGGCACACACGCACGCGGGAGACTGCAGGGAGGTCGTATTTTGGCAATCGGAGATCGATGGAAAGCTCATTTGAAGATGCTGTAAAAGAGCGAATCGATCTCTAAAAAAAAGAATTGCGTCTGCTCACGTCCCGCAGCTCTCTCCCTCTTCGCCCTCGTGGCTCTCCTCCTTGACTTCCTCCGGCTTGATCTTGCCAATCTTCACCCAGTAGTTCTTGATGGCGGCATGAAGCGCGTCAGCGCCGAGATTAGAGCAGTGCATCTTCTGGGGCGGCAGCCCCCCCAGCTCGTCCGCTACATCCTTTCTGGTGATCAACATGGCCTCGTCCAGAGTCTTGCCCTTGGCCATCTCTGTGACCATGCTGGAGACGGCTATGGCCGAGCCGCAGCCGAAGGTCCTGAATTTGATGTCGTCGATTTTGTCTTCCTTGACGGTGATGAATATCTCCATGAGATCGCCGCATACGGGATTGCCCACCTGTCCGTATCCGTCCGGGTTCTCGATCACCCCCACATTCCGGGGGTTCATGAAGTGTTCCATAACTTCCTTGGAGTAACCAATCTGTGCCATTTCTTTTCACCTTTAAAGCGGAGAGAGAGCCCTCAGCCTTTCTACTGTCTTTTTCGTCGCATGGATGATTGCAGCTATCTGATCAGGATTGTTCTGCCTGCCGAGCGTCATGACCATGGAGCCATGCGCCTGCTCATGTCTTAAGCCTATGGCCAAAAGCACATGGGAAGGCTCCAAGGTGCGTGAGGAGCAGGCCGATCCCGTGGATACCTGAATGTTGAACATGGCATCCATGGTGAGGAGAATGCTCTCCCCCTCAATACGGCTGAAGCGGAAGCTGGCGTGATGCGGCAGCCGCTTCGTGGCATGACCGGTGAGGTACGACTCCTCGATCTTGAGGATCTCCTTGATCAGACCATCTCGGATGGCCTGCAAACGTTGGCTTTCTTCTGCCTTCTCCAGCTTCACCAGCCTGGCCGCCTCGCCAAATCCCGCCAGAGCATAGAGATTCTCGGTGCCGGGCTCAAGGCCCTTTTCCTGACCGCCGCCGAAAAGCACTGGCTGAATGCGCACGCCCGGTTTGACATACAAAGCACCCGCCCCCTGCGGCCCGTAAAGATCGTTCGAGGAAAGGGTGAGCAGGTCGATGCCGTCCTTTTGCACGTCGATTGGGATCTTGCCCGCGGCGGCAGCGCCGTCCACGTGCAGAAACTGCCCTTTCTCGTGCACAAGATCGCTCACCTCTTTTATGGGCTGAATGGTTCCAATCTCGCTGTTGGCGTACATCACCGATGTGAGGACGGTCTCCTTAGAAAGCAGTCCCTCCAGGGCCGCCAGATCGATAATGCCCATGCTGTCCACCGGAACCAGGGCGAGGTCAAAGCCACCCTTCTTCAAATCTTTCAGGGGATTAAGCACGGAGATGTGCTCAATAAGGCTGGCCAGCAGCTTCTTGCCCTTAGCCGCGTTCCTCTGGGCTGCTCCTCGAATGGCCAGGTTGTTGGCCTCGGTGACGCCTGCCGTGAAGACGATGCTCTCCGGGCTTTCTGCATTTATCAGCTCCGCCACTTTTGCCCGCGCCTCCTCCAGAGCCGCCTTTGCTGCCAGGCCCCGAGAATGCAGAGCCGAAGGATTGCCAAAATCATTGCTTAGATAGCGCTCTGCAAATTCGGCAACCCTGGGGTCCAGGGGAGACGCAGACTGGTAGTCTAAATAAATTCCGCACATATCAGATCCCTAATATATCTAGAAGCTGATGGTCGAGTCTGCATCCAGCGCCAGGTCATTTAATGTTCCGGCTCCGGCAATTTTTGCCTCGGGTATGAAGTCGCCCCGGGCCATGCCAAGGAGCTGTGTGCTCTGCTCGCAGATGTACATCTTCACGCCGGAGGCGAGGGCCTGATCGATAACCTCTTTGAGAGAAGGAAAGCTTCCGATCTTGATCTTCTCCGCCTCGCCTTTCTTCATGGCGGTTATGCCTTTGATCATGAAGAAGATAGAGGCTTCCACATCCATCGCCTGAGCCGTCATGCCCAGGATAAAGGGCGCGTAAAGTCTTTCCGGCGTATCCAGGCCGCTGGTCTGAACATAAAGGATTTTGCTCATAATACCATCACTACCATTGCATTGGTACTCTTACTTCTTCCTTCTTATCCAGAAGGTAATGATATTTCCGGACTTCTCCAGCCGGAGGACCTCATGGCCCGCTCGCTTAGCCCAGCGGGAGATGTCTTCCTCGGAGGCAGGATCGTCCGCTTCTACTTTCAGGACCTGTCCCACTTCTATGTTCTCAATCTCTTCCTTGGTCTTCGCGATGGGCATGGGGCAAAAGAGGCCCACACAGTCCAGCTCGGCATCATGTGCTTGAGCTAAATTCTGATCCGTTCTCAAAACCTCCTCATCTCTAAACGCTCTTTGGTCAGAGCTTGCCGAATTCTTCCTAAAAATGAATTCATTCTATTCTATAAGTATTTTCTTGCAGGCATATATTGGGATCATCAATCCATTCGACCAGAGCATTTATAAGCTTGCTAAGGATTAATTCATTTGTTATAAAAATAAAGGTGGATATGGATGGATATCAAATTGCCCTCCAAAAAAATATATCTATCAGCAGATTCACAATTGTTGGAAAAGCCACATGATCGATCAGACAAGCCTAGAGGGGATTTTTCGAAATCCTTGGATAATGATGATCGATTAAACCGACTAATTGATCTATATAAAGAAATAAAGAAATTTAGATTAGATTCCTCAGGCAAGATTCTGGAAAATTTCCGGAAAAAGGATGGATCCTTTTGTCTAACTAGGCTGGAAATAAATGATAATAAATTTAAATTGTCCTCAACAGCAATATGCAATCGTGTTGTGAATCAATATAAAAAACCTTGGGCGGAGTCCGGTAAACGCCATTTCATCGAAGAAACTAATGGCAAAAATACTAAAAATCAAACTACTGAAATGATTCTTGAAGACTATAATCAACTTATAAAAGGATCGTACGAAAAAATTTTTACGCAATTGTGCGACAGGGCAAAACCACAACAATATGAGCACCCTGATGAATTTACAACTCTCAGCATATTATCTTCTACAATGCCAAACAAAATCGAGGGGGAAAATAAAGAAACCGGAAAAAACGTGGTTAAATTGCTCTGCAAGGAATTCCTATGGAATAAGTTTATCTATTCAACAGGATCACCGCATCCTTATGTGTATTATAAATTTTCTCAAATTATTGATACGTGGTATGATGAAATAAAAAAAGAATTCAACGAAACGTATGATGATTTCAAGAATAGTAATAATAGTCAGTTAATGAGATATGAAAATTTTGAAACATATGTATCTGAAACTATATATAAAGATGCCAAATATGAATTGTATAGACAGCTAACTTTAGCTAGCGCAGATGATAAAAGCAAATTCGATGTAAAACGTCTTATTTACAGTATGTTGATAATAAATAAAAATAATAAATATTCTAATAAATTAATAATAGATTTGGCATTAGACTTGATTTTTGAACAGCAACTCAAAACGGGCCTATTGCCGATTGGCCATGTTGTTTCGAATGATTTCGCAATAAAAAATTGTATGTTTGAGTGGAATGAAATTTCTGGAGAGTCTGGAAAGGATAAAGATAGATTCATAAAATTTCTAACAAAAGAATTTAATATTAAAGTGGCAAAAGCTGAAGATATTAAAAAAGAAAACGAGGAGAATATCATAATAACAGCATCATCTGCCGAACTATATAACATCTCACTAATACGTAATGGTGAAAAAACTGAAGTAGTGTTGAAAAAGACTAAAGGTGGAAAAATTATTACTAGATTCAAACCATTGTGGGAAACGGATAATGGCAAGCTAAAAAGCATCTGTCATAAAGAAATAACAGCCGAATATACCCTTCTGACTGCAAAGCCAATATTGTCTAGCGTAGAATGCTTTAGCGACCTCCTTGCCCATGCATCCATTGAACCAATATTGGGGAGAAAATATGAGGAAAATCTTGAAACTCTATTTAATTGGTTGAGGGAAAATTTAAGGAAAGCAGATCCAAAAGATGCTATGTCAAATGAGTCAATCGAATTAGCATGCATAGGATCATCCGGGGTAGGCACCGATAATAATCAAAAATCGACATCCGGAGATAAAACTCAGAAAGAGTTATCCCGCTCAGCAGCCGTTATTGGTTGGACTTCTGAGTACGAAGGAATATCTGAACCTGTTTCATGGGTATCAGCCCACTCGCTTATATTTATAGATGAGTATTACAAGTTGTTATTTAAGGAAATTGAAAGAATTATAGATAACGATCTTCATGCAATACCCGCAGTTAATTTGGATAATAAATTCGATTTTGATACGTTATGCGATAGTTATAACGCCTTGAATTTTATTCGTAAATTGTATACCGACAATGACAAAACGTATTTTGCGAGTGACGATTACAGATCTGCCTTATTATTTGGTCCCCCTGGATCAGGAAAGTCCACAGTAGCCAAAGCACTTGCTAAAAGACTAGGTGAAGGTTGGAAATACGTTGAAATTACACCAGGACAATTCTTAGACCAGGGAGATCAAAATATTATCAAAAATGCTTACAGTATATTTAAAAAGCTAACTCTAATGGAAAATGCTGTGGTCTTCTTTGATGAAGTAGATCAGCTAATCAAAGCACGCACAGATAGCACAGAATCTTTGACCTGGATAGTAACCGCATTATTGCCCAAATTTCAAGAATTAAGAGAATGTAAAAATATTATTTTTATTTTAGCCATGAATAACGTGCGCGGGGCCGATCCTGCTGCTCTAAGACAAGGCAGAATAGATTTTGTTCTACCACTAGGTGGAATATATTGGAAATGTAGATTGAGATTATTGCAGGACAAGTTAAAGGATGAATCTGCTGTGTCGGATAATTCCAGAGAGATTCCGTCTCAGGATATTGGTACAGATGAATCCAATGACAAAAATCGGTTACCTGAAGAATTGAAAGAACTAGTGAAATTCAAAATAGAAGATTTGTATGTGTTTAGCTGGAATGATAATATAAATTCTATTAATGGAAAACTCATGGATTTCCTAAAAAAGAAATTGGGCATTGATTTAGGAGATAATGAAAAAATTGCAAAAATAGGCGATGATACTATTAGTGGTCCTAGAACAACTCTTTCCCTGAAACGCAACGGAGAAATAACGGAAGTAATTTTGAAAATCGATGGCGTTAGGAAGGATGGATTTATAGCAAAGAAAGAGAATAATGAGCTAAAAATATACTATGATTCTAAAAAATTGGTGCCAAATCTAGCTGCTAACTTCCTCAAGAGAACAGATCATATGCCTATCCATGAAGTTAAGGTTATTACTAAGCTATTCGCTAAAAAAGATTTCAATACCAACAATCCGTTGTATCGTATTATCTTTATAGAAGATGATACTCATCCGGATTTAAATAAGTATGTAGATAAGGATTTCTTGGATTTTCATCTAAATTTATTGGGTCATATCGAAGAAGGAGTCGATCTGAGAGATGCATTTAGGATACCCTCAAACCTTATGGCAAATCCGGAAAACGATACAAAGAAAATTATCATAGAGAACATATATGAAACGTATCCATGCGCATGGTTCAGCAGAGGAATTTATTTCCTTGTTAAAGGTGAGTTTAAAAATGCGTGTGATGCGTTTGATAATGCGATTTTGGAGGATCCAACAAATGAAAAAGCTCTGCGTTATAGAGATCTTGCCAAGAGTAGGATTTCGAAATTCTCTCCGAAAGGCAGCCGCACTCAATAGACTTACAACAGGTGGAATGGCTACCTGATTACTCAGATGATCCTAAATGGGGTTTTTCGAAATTATCAAGAATATGAGGACCTGAATATATCTGTAGATTTTTGAGGACAGTTTCATCGATTTCTACATAGTTTCTTATATACCGTTAGCCACAATAATATGCATAGCACTGCTACGCTATAAAACTCAGACACGAATCGCAAGAGGCAACATTAACTGGAATAGATCCTTTCAGGGGATGAAGATGGATAATTTTTCTACACTAATCGGTGGCATAGCCGGCGACGGCATAAATGAGGCAGGCCTTACTGTGGCTCGCCTCTTTTGCCGCCTTGGCTATCACATTTACATGTACTACGACTATCCCTCCCTCATCAGAGGCGGACATAATTTCTCAATAGTACGGGCTTCCAGACAAAAGATCGCCGCTCACATGGACCAGATCGATGTCCTGATAGCTCTGAACCAGGAGACTGTAGAAAAGCACACGAGCCGTCTTAAGGATAGCTCCTTTGTGATTTACGACGCAGATAAGGTAAAACTTGACGATAGGATGCATAGGGGCTTTGGCCTTACTATTACCCAGATCCTTAAGGAGGCAAATGCGCCCGCGGTCATGAAGAATACCTGCATAATAGGCGGATACTGCAAGGTTGTGGGCATAGATTGGCCCATCCTGGAAGATGTCTTAAAGAAACATATCCCAAAGATGTTGGAGCTGAATATTCAGGTGGCCCGGCAGGGCTACGACCAGGCGACAGAGTTCTGTCACATAGATAGTCGTGCAGATCGTGAAGATAGTCATTTGGAAAAGCAAACCCAAGAACTTCATCCCATAATAACCGGCAACCAGGCCATCAGCCTGGGGCTGATCAAAGCCGGCCTTATGGCTTACGTGGCCTATCCCATGACACCTTCATCAAGCGTGCTGGACTTCATGGCAAAATTTGGTCCAGAGTTCGGCCTCAAGGTGATTCATCCGGAAAGTGAGATTGCAGTGATGCTCATGGCCCAAGGCTTCGCCTATGCCGGGGTTAAAGCGGCCGTCGGGACGTCGGGCGGCGGATTTTGCCTCATGACCGAGGGGCTCAGCCTGGCCGGCATGGCGGAGATGCCTGTGGTAGTGGTAATGGCCCAGAGAACGGGACCATCCACGGGTCTTCCCACCTACACGGCGCAGGGTGATCTGCATTTCGTCCTCAACGCCGGTCAGGGAGAGTTTCCCAGGTTTATAGTCGCACCGGGAGACGCCGAGGAGGCTTATTACTGGGCGGGCGTGGCCCTGAATTTGGCCTGGAAGTTTCAAGTGCCTGCGTTCATTCTAACCGACAAGATCGTCAGCGAGAGCCAGTACAGCTTTGACATAGATCAGGCAGGTGACTTGACAGGCGTGCTGGAAGAACAAACCGAACAGTCTCCCTTGCTCTGGGATGGACAGGGCAAGTACAAACGCTACCGTTACACGGATACGGGCGTCTCGCCTCTCGCCTTCCCCCCTCAAAAAGGGCAGGCGATTAAGACGGACAGCTACACTCACGACGAAGACGGCATAACCTCTGAGGACCCCCAAATAACCAGGGAGACCAGCGACAAACGCCTGAGAAAAGGCCAATTCCTGGCCGCGGATCTGGAGGGATACGAGACTGTGAAGGTCTTTGGAGACAAAAAGAGCAAGACCGCTCTGCTCTGCTGGGGTTCGAATAAAGGGGTATGCATGGAGGCGGCCCTAAAATTGGGAATTCGGATGATTCAGGTGCTGGTTCTTTCGCCCTTCCCGGAAAGAAAGCTAAAGGATGCCTTGCAAGGGGTAGAGAGGCTCCTTGCAGTAGAGTGCAACTCCACGGGTCAACTGGCCAGGCTGGCCGGCTTTTATGGCATCAAGATCCAGGAACATGACCGAATTTTGAAGTATGACGGCAGACCTTTTTCCGTGGAAGATCTTCTGGCACAGCTGGGGAGGGCTCAGGCATGAATATGAATCCCAAAGATCTGGCTACCACTGCTAAGAACTCCTGGTGCCCCGGCTGCGGCAACTTCTCCATTCTAAGCGCCATGAGATCAGTTCTGGCAGAACTGGACAGCCAAGGCTTTCCCGTAGAAAACGTTGTCCTGGTCTCCGGCATAGGCTGCCACGCCAAGATTGTGGACTACATGAATGTGAACAGCTTCTATTCCATTCACGGCCGAACGCTGCCTGCGGCTTCGGCCATAAAGATTGCCAATCCTGATTTGAAGGTGATCTGCTTTTCCGGAGATGGGGATAGCCTGGCGGAGGGACTTGATCATCTCATCTTCGCCGCCAAGAGGAACATCGATCTTACAATGATCCTGCACGACAACCGCGTCTACGGCTTGACCACCGGGCAGTACACGCCCACATCGCCCCAGGGCTTCAAGGGCAAGTCCACGCCCGCGGGCACAAGGGAACATCCCATGAACCCGCTCGAGCTGATGCTGGTTTCGGGAGCGTCTTACATTGCCCGGGGCTACACGCACGGCGTTGAACAGCTCCAGAAGCTCTTTAAGGAAGCGATATTGCACAAGGGCTTCTCATTTGTGGATGTTCTCCAGGTCTGCGTCTCTTACAACAATATGTATGAGAGCTACAATAAGTGGACCTATACAGTGCAGGGGAACGATGCCTCAAGCTTTGAGGAGGCGCAAAAGATCATTCGCTCCTGGAACTACGACCGCTCCGAGGTTCCTATTCCCCTGGGCAAGTTCTACCAAATTGAGGCAGAGCGTTTTGATCAGTCATTTCCAGAATATAGGCCGAATTTATCGGAAAGAGACCGCAAAATAAATACGCTGCTGGAAAATTTCATTTAGAAGGTGAGTTAAAAAATGGATAAGTATGTTTGTAAGGTATGTGGATACACCTACGATCCGGAAAAGGGAGATTCCACCTCCGGCATCGCTCCAGGAACGGCATTCGAGGACCTTCCCGATGATTGGATCTGTCCGGAATGCGGTGTCGGCAAAGAGCAATTTGAGAAGGCAAAGTAGAATGGATTAGGGTGTATTGCCATGCTAAGCGAAAAGATGAATGAAGCATTGAATGTTCAGGCGAATAGGGAACTGTACTCCTCCTATCTCTATCTCTCCATGTCCTATCATTTCGAGTCTATAAATATGAAGGGCTTTGCCCATTGGATGAGACTACAGGCAGGCGAAGAGCTGGTTCATACCATGAAGATGCTCGACTACGTGGCAGGAAGAGGCGGCAGAGCTAAGATGCTGACGGTGGAGGCACCCCAGTTCACCTGGACCTCACCTCTGCATGCCTTCCAGCATGTTTGGGATCACGAGCGTGTGGTGACAGGACTCATTCAAACCCTTGTCAAGGTAGCTGAGAAGGAATTGGATGAGGCGACGAAAGAGTTCCTGCAGTGGTACATCAAGGAGCAGGTGGAAGAGGAGGAGTCCTCAGACAATGTATTGAACAAAGTCAAAACTGCCGGAAATGACAAGGGTAATTTAGAGGCGACGGATAGAGCGCTGGGACAAAGAAGCTTCAAGTTCCCCAGGGGATTTGAGATATTTCCATAAAGTTGGTTCTATAGTCAAAAAGATTAGAAATTTACAGGAAACATAAATTATGACAGAAATGAAAATAACTGTGAGCAAGAATGGTCCATATATCGTGACAGGCATTGTACCCCTCACTACCTCGGAGATTTGCAACGATGATGAGGGCTACTGCCGGACCTGGCGGGAAGTTAAGAGATACCCCATGCAGGAAAAGTATGCACTCTGTCGGTGCGGCCACTCGAAGAATAAACCCTTCTGCGATGGGACTCATGCAAAGATCTCCTTTGAAGGAACCGAGGCCGGAGACCATGTGCCCTTTGACGAAACGGCAAAATTAATCCATGGTCCTGCGCTGACATTGGCAGATAATGAGCATCTTTGCGTCCATGCCAGGTTCTGCATGCGAGCCGGTGGGATTTGGAATCTGGTAAAGCATCCAGAAAACCAGGGAGATAGGGAGATTGCCATAGAAGAAGCATGCAACTGCCCCTCGGGTCGGCTGGTGATAACGGATAATGAAAGCGGGAAAACGATTGAGCCCGAATTGGATAAGTCCATTGTCGTTATCGAATACCCGCCAAGGGGTGAGCACGGGCCGCTCTGGGTGCGAGGAGGCATACCCATCGAATCAGCGAACGGCAAACTGTACGAGACCCGAAACCGCGTCACCCTCTGCAGGTGCGGAAGATCGCAGAATAAACCGTTTTGTGACGGCAGCCATATCTAAGCTTTCGCCTTCTGCTGCCGGACAAAGTGGTCCCAATTGCAGCTGCTCCTCCAGCCGGTTTTGCCGGTCGAGCAGCCTGCTGACCACGCGCAGCATGGGATCGGGCAGAAGGCGCATTCGACCATAAATTATTGTTGCCAGAATGCATATTATGTTCTTCATCTTGGAACAGGAGAGTGACAAGGCCAGGCGGGCCCGACTGCCAGGCTATCGCTCGGGGGCACAGGAGGCCGATCGGGCCTGAGATCCAGGTGGCGCATGCCTTCGGTAAGGGCAGTTTTCAGGGCGCTGGATTTTGGAAATGATAACGATTCGCCATTACTATTAGCTGATAATTATAACCATACAACTAACGATCCCACCACAGAGACCAGAGAGCGCACGGAGGACGCACAGAGACTTTTTTAGCAGAGAAATCCAATGTAGTCCTCACGTTTTGTGATCCTTGCGAGCTATCGGCGACAGCACCGGGCAGCCGCTCGACCGTGATTGCTGCCGGCGCTCGGGTCCCGGCTGCAGCTTGTGGCCGCCGCCTGTGGGCCCAGCCTGGGCGGCGATGTCGTCAGGGCGGGCTGGCTTGCCTGGCAAGAACCCTCGGTAGGTTGACTGTCAAGGCCGAGGCCGCCAAAATGATGGTGAACCGTCCTATTTTATGAGCCTGCAAAAATCATCTTCAGTTATTCCCAATTGCTTGAGAATTTCGTAGAAAAGCCAGCTTCCAATCTCGCTATTGCCATGTATTGGAATCGTAGTCGCTCGGCCATCGGGATGCTTCCATCTGGCGTGGCTGCCTTTTTGCCTCACCATCTGGAACCCGAGCTTCTTGGCCGCTTTCTGCAGGTCCTTAGCTTTGGCAGGCATGAGTAGCTTTTACTTCTACATCTGATGGAAGCATGCGCCCTTCTTCTCTGTACTCTTCCTCGATCATTTCGAAAACGTTTATCAACTCGGTTTGTGCCTCCTCGGAAGTTTGGCCCAAGGCATGACAGCCCGGAATTGCAGGTACGTAGGCCACGAATGTACCATTGTCTTCGGGACGTAGTATTACCGTGTAGTCATAAAGACGTTTCATTGGAAATCACTTAATCCCTATTTGCATATAATACTACCCAATGGTGAAGTGTACCCACTGTGGTGATTAAACGTTGCACTTCTAGGCGGGCCCCGGTCTTGCCAGAGGAAAGCCGCCCGTGGGCCATCCGAGCTTGTGATGCGGTCGTCCGGGCGGGCTGGCTATCCTGGCAAGCGCTCGGACAAGGGGGCAGGGGGCCGGTCGGGCCTGAGAGCCAGGAGGCGCATGCCTTCGGTAAGGGCAGTTTTCAGGGCGCTGGATTTTGGAAATGATAACGATTCGCCATTACTATTAGCTGATAATTATAACCATACAACTAACGATCCCACCACAGAGACCAGAGAGCGCACGGAGGACGCACAGAGACTTTTTTAGCAGAGAGATCCAATGTAGTCCTCACGTTTTGTGATCCTTGCGTGCTATCGGCGTCAGCGCCGGGCAGCCGCATGGCCGCGTGCTGGGCCGCTCGGGCCCCGGCTGCTGCTCGTGGCCGCTGCCTCTGGGCAGTCCGGGGTTGCTGCGTGGTAGTCAGAGCGGGCGGGCTTGCCTGACAGGCGCTCGCACTCGGGGGCGCAGGAGGCCGATCGGGCCTGAGGAACAAGAGCAGGCTCAGCCAGGATGAAGTAAATTATTCAATGAGTTAAATAAACCTAGGCTGCAACGTACTGCCGGATCTCTACTTGTGCTCCTGTGTTTGCTCTTTCCTCAGCATCCTTAAGCAGCTCGGCTGTAACCGCCTCACTGATATACGCCTCTTTGCAATTGGGGCAGACTTGAGCAGGAACGCATTTTACTACCATTGTCAAACAATCTCGCTCAAAGGTAATTGTCGTTGTTCCGGGCTTAGTGGATGCCTTTTTACAGATAACGCATTTCATTAAATCCTCTTCCTGCATTCCAGGTCCCATTCCGAGGGATCGGGCTCGTAGACTGTGATTACGATTATCTCCTCGTCGAGGCAATTGTTGGCTGCTACTACATGAATCAGGCGCCCCTTATAACTTCCCAGGATCAGGCAACTTGGGTAGGGTGTGTCATCTGGATATTCTTCAATCACCTCTCCGATCTCCAGCACATATCGAACTTCTTCTGCGCTGACTTTCCGCTCGAACATCCGCTGGACAGCGTGAAGACGATAGGTGATTTTTTCGTTACTCATAGCCAGGCCATCATTAATTTTAGCTGTCGTCTCATCCCATAAACTTTCCTGTCTAGAAATCACTTGACTGCTGCTCCTCGTGGCTCGCCGCTCGTGGGCCCAGCATGGGCGACGATGTTGTCAGGGCGAGCAGGAGGCCGGTCGGGCCTGAGGGCCAGGACAGCCTGCCTCCGGCAAGAGCAGTTCTCCGGGGCGCAGGATTTTGGGAAACGATGCCGTCAGTTTGCTATTAGCTGACAATTATAACCATGCAACTAACGATCCCACCACAGAGACACAGAGCGCACAGAGGACGCACAGAGGACGCACAGAGGACGCACAGAGACTTTTTAGCAGAGAGGTCTGATGCAGTCTCCATCTTTGCGATCCTTGCTGGCTACCGCAAGCAGCGCCGGGCAGCCGCGGGGCCGCGCTCTGCACCGCTCGGGTACCGGCTGCACTCGTGAGCCACCGCCTGTGGGCCCAGCCTGGGCGGCGATGTCGTCAGGGCGGGCAGGAGGCCAGTCGGGCCTGAGAGCCAAGTGGTGCTGGACTCCGGCAGATGCAATTTTCAGGTTGCTGGGTTTTGGAATCTGTGGTGATTCGCGGTTACTATTAGACGATAATTATAACAGAACAATTACGAATATAACCGCAGAGACGCAGAGCACGCGGAGGACGAACGAACGGAGACGACTATTGCTCAGAAGCAGTGCACTTTTTTGAATGTGGTTGCTGTCGGCGCTCGGGTCCCGGCTGCTGCTCGTGGCCGCCTGTGAGCCGGGCCGTCCGGGCTTGCAGCGATGTTGTCAGGGCGGGCTGGCTTGCCTGACGAGCGCTCGTGCAAGAGGGCAGGAGGGCCGGTCGGGCCTGAGAGCCAGGTGTGCATGCTTCTGGCAAGGGCAGTCTTCCGGGGCGCAGAATTAAGAAAGCAATGCCTTCGGCTCGCTATTACTATTAGCTGATAATTATAACCATACAACTGACGATCCCACCACAGAGACACAGAGCGCACAGAGGACGCACAGAGACTTTTTAGCAGAGAGATCCGATGCGGTCCTCCTGCTTGGCGATCCTTGCGAGCTACCGGCAGCAGCGCCGGGCAGCCGCAAGGCCGTGCTTTGCGCCGCTCTGGTCCCGGTTGCGCTCGTGGCCGCCTCACATGGGCCCAGTCTGGGCGGCGCTGTCGTCAGGGCGGGCTGGATTGCCTGGCGGGGACGCAGGGGCAGGGGGCCGATCCGGCCGAGATCACGGATTCACGCGAAGGCGCGAAGTTCCGATGAAAAGAGGACATTTTTTGCCAGAGCCCTCGGGCCGCGTCAGTGGAGCCGTTTTTCGGCAAAGGCCATCCAGGGCCACAGCCGTCGTCCGCCAGGCGGACTCGGTAGCCGGGCAAGCGCTCGGGATCGGGAGGCCGGTCGGGCCTGAGAGCCAGGAGAGCCAGCCTCCGGCAAGGGCAGTTTTCCGGGGCGCAGAATTTAGAAAGCAATGCC
Source organism: Methanothrix sp. (assembly GCA_037128175.1). Classification (GTDB taxonomy): domain Archaea; phylum Halobacteriota; class Methanosarcinia; order Methanotrichales; family Methanotrichaceae; genus Methanothrix. The sequence continues at coordinate 32,781 of JBAXWY010000014.1, read as the reverse complement.
ATCGGCTCGCTATTACTATTAGCTGATAATTATTTCCAGCAACTACGGACCAAACCACAAAGGCACAAAGGCACAAAGGACGCGCAAAGATTCGATGCGTTCTACTGCTTTGCAATTCTTGCAGGCTACCGGAAACAGCGCCGGGCAGCCGCAGGTCTGTGATTGCTGCTCGCGCTCGGCTGCGCTCATTGGCCACTGCCTGTGGGCCGGGCCGTCCGGGGTTGCGGCGATGGCGGAAGGGCGGGTCGTATTGGCTGGCGAATTCAGATAGTTTTTTAGTCGGTAATAAATATGCAATTTTGTTCCCCTACTATAATCTAAATACAACCTCACATGTTTCTGCTTGCAGGATAAATATGATACAGGAATGTCTCGTGATCCAAAATGAATCATTTAAGGCTTGCCTATCGAGCATAAGGTTGGCCGTAGGCAAACTCTGGGACCCCCAATTGCTTCAACATTATACTCGTCACGGTTTAGATCATTCTGAGAGAATTATTGATGTACTAGGATTGATAATAGGTAATAAAAATAATTTATTAACCGAAGAAGAGCGATTTGTTCTGTTAGCTTCTGCATATTTGCATGATGTAGGTATGCAATCTCCAGAACATGCCAATTTACCAAAAAAACAAGACTATAATGCAGAAGAAAAGGAAATCATTAGGAAATCCCATAACTTGGCAAGCGCAAGAATGATCAATGAATCAATTTCTCAGAATTCTCAATTTTCATTAGGATTGGAGATTTGTAAAGATTATGCGCATTATATTGCAATCATTTCCAAATATCACCGAGGCTTAGATATTAATGAATTAGCTGAAAAATCCGGCGGAAAATTAAGGATGGCTCTTTTGGCAGCACTCCTTCAACTTGGTGATGAACTGGATGCAGATAAACAGCGTGTTAATATCGATATTCTTAAATTAAGAGAAATTCCGATAGAGAGCAAATATCATTGGTGGGGACATTACTATGTCGAAAGTATTTCTATAAAAGATAATAAGATTAAAGTATGGTTCAGATTTCCCAGGACGTACTTTGGAAATGAATTAGTCGAAATAATGCACGAAAAAATAATTAGCTCAATAAAATCACAATTATCAACTGTTTGTGAGATACTCTTTGATAATGGCATAAACCTTTTTCCAAATATTAAAATAAATGATGAATACTATGATTCTGGTTTAGAACAAGTACCAGATGATCTTCACGAATATATTATCAATCTAGTTCAAATTGCAAAGAGCCGAACGATCGAAGCAAGCCGGGAGACCAGACTTCAATGGTATGTAGACGGTGTCCCTTTCTCGGATGATCCCGAAGTTTCAAATCGTTTAAGCAATATACTCAAATTGGCAAAAGATGAGAGATATATCGAAACAATTAAAGAAATAGATACTTGCTCATCTTTATTTATGAGTCCCAAAGATAAAATGATTTTCTTAGGAATTGCAGGAAATTGCTATCAAAGCTTGGGAGAGTTATCAAAGGCAGAAAATTATTATAAAGAATTATTGGTTATTTCTGGAAGGCCAAATATTCAAGCAATTTATAATGATGAAGCCATTTTATCTACAGCTGCAGCTTTGAATAATATCGGAATTGTTTATTTTATTAAAGGTGATTTAGATAAATCCAGAGAATGTTCTGTTAAAGCCTTGGAAATCTATAAAAAGTTTAAGGATATAGATATGCAAATAGCAGCATTGCTAAATATAGGTAATATTTATAGAAGTAAAGGAGAAGTCGACCAAGCCATTAAATGTTTTAATAAAGGATTAGAAATTTTTGATCCTTCGGGAAACGGATTGATGAAAGCTGCAGTTTTTAGCAACTTAGGCATTATATTCCTCGAAAAAGGAGAAACGGAGAATGCATATCTTTACCAAAAAGATGCCCTAGAGATATTCAGAAAAGGCAATAACAAAGAAGGGGAATCAAGTGTCTTGGGGAGCCTTGCACGCATTTGTTATATTAAAGGGGATCAAAAAGGTGCTATTGATTTACTAGAGAAAGCACTCGAAATTGATAGAGAAATCAATAATAAACAGTCTGAAGCAACACATCTTTTAAATATAGGAAATATTTATGCAGATAAGGGCGAATTGAATCAATCTCTTGAATACCGAAAAAATGCGCTAAGAATCTTTAAGGAGATAGGCTACAAGCAAGGAGAGGCTTCAGCTTTGGCAAATATTGCTCTTATTTGCAGAGACAAGGGCAAATTGGATAAGGCTCTCGAATACCACAATGAAGCAAAAGATATCTTCAAAATGATTGATTTCAAGCAAGGTGAAGCTGAACAATTAATTAACATCGGTAACGCTCTCATAGATAAAGGAAAGTTGAGTGACGCATTAAGTTGCATAATAAGTAGCTTAAAAATTTCTAGAAATATAAAGTATAAGCAAAATGAAGCATTTTCCCTAACTAGCCTCGCAGAATTTTGCATAAAGAAAGGAGATTTCAACAGTGCCTTAAAATATCATACTAAGTCTTTAGATATATTTAAAAAAATTATGTTCAAAGAAGGAGAAGCTCAATGTCTATGCAGTATCGGTTTAGTTTATTATGAAAAAGACGATTTGGATAAAGCACTCGACTATCTCAACAAAGGACTGCATATATTTGAGAAAATAGGAGTTAAGAAGAAGGTGGCTATTCAGCTGGGCCATATTGGACTTATTTATAAAAAAAAGTACAAGATGGACCATGCATTAGAATCATTTAAGGATGCATTAAGAATTGAAAGAGTGATTGGATATAGAGTTGGTGAAGCCAAGCAATTGAACAATATAGCTGATCTTTGCATTTTTGAAGGCAATTATAAACTAGCAATACAGTATCTAAGTCAAGCCCTCAGCATACTTGATGATAATGATAGCGAAATAAGAAATATTATAGTGCACAATATCTTATATGCTATCTGCAGAATAAATATATATAAAATTCTTAATTGAGTTAAGGATCCGATTATTTACCAAAATTTAAGCATAAAAGAAATGCGAAATCTAAAGAGATATACAAATAATAATGTTATTATAGAAAATTAGATTTATTGCTAAAGAATTATACCCCTCAAATTTTCTGTTAATCTATTTTGCGGTTCCGGTAATTAATCTGGTCCCATCATATTTTAATTTCAATATGTATCGCCAACCCCCCGGCCCCGCCTGGCGGCTCTCGCCCTTTGGGTCCGCCACCCGGCTCATCCGTCGTGCAGCATCTTTTCCAGCCCAATCGAACCGCCGTCTCCGTGTTCGTTCTCTGTGCGCTCTGCGCCTCTGTGGTTTAATTCCGTTAGCCCCAGGCTCAGCACCCGGAGCCAACGGTCTTCAGCCATCCTTTCACTCGATATAAATCGCCGGTCTCCCCGGCTCCGCCTGGCGGCTTTTGCCCTTGGGGTCCTCCCCCGCCTCATCTGCCGAGTAGATCTCCACCGGCACGCCCATGGCCAAAGCCAGGTACGTCTTCTCTCTGCAGAGCGTCTCGAACTCGTCCAGCCCCAGCGCCTCCGCCGAGAGCGAGTGGGCCGCCTTGGCCAGCTTTTGCGCATACTTGGGCGCATCCTTCTTGTGCTCCGCTATCGCCGGGCTGGCCATGGCCTGCTTCATGAGCGCCCCCATGTCCAGCTTGCCCCCCGTTGCCGCCTCGACTGCGAGGCGCAGCATCTCCTTCTTCCAGGCTGGCGAGGTGTAGAGGGTGATCTTGGTGGGCATCTCCATTTCCAATTGGATCTTTCAGCTTAGATCAAATTAACGTGATATCACTTTGTTAAGGGTTTCAAATCCAGTTCGAATTACACTTGCCATCAGCTTGCGTCGCTCTTCTAAAAAATCCGTGTAATTCTTTTCTTCCCATCCTTCTGGAAGAGCATGCCAGAAATATATTTTTTTAAGCTCATCTTCAGAATGGTGCATGCGATCAAGCATTAATGGGAGATATTCACGAGGGCTTTTATCAGATATTCCATCATTATCTCTCCATTCCAGCAAAGCATAGTTGGCAATCTGATTAATTTTGCGTTTTTCCATCAATCCAGAGCTTTCCAAAAATTTCTTGGGAAAAAGATGATGACGCTCAGTGGCCGATCTCATCGAACGTTTAGTTGGGTCCATTAGTTGAGCAACCTTGAGTTCCGAAAACAAAACCTTCGCATCGAGCAGATTAAGGGCTGCGTAATATGCAAAAAGTTCTGGGCTACGAGCTGACGATGTTGCTAGATTATTAGGCAACACTATTTTCCAATAGTCTTCCGTAAAATTCTGTTCCATTGTGGCATTCAGATGCTCCGCAAATGATGAGGCATCATGGATGTCACGCAAGTTCGCGAGGTCCTGTTCCATGCGGCTCTCTGGAGAACTTGTATAACGCCCCGTGATAGAAACCATGAAGAACCATCGCGCAATCAAGTTACGTAAATTAAAATCGTCTACATTGAAGTCGCGCTTCCCGATAAGATAAAATGCATAAGTATAAAGCAAAGCATTCTGAGATGATATATGTTCATGACGTCTGAATCCTGCTCTTTCTATGGCCTTGAAAAAATCATCCCAATAATTTAAGTTTAGGACATAGGTTTGAGCATCCTTCAGTACTGCAAACTGCTGATCTCGCTTTTCATCCAAGAAATTCCCGGTCTGTAGGTCTTTGCCTCTCAAGATCGAGTAAACATGCTCAAGACGTGCTCTTCTGAAAGCAAGAGCTACACTTACACGGAGGAGCTGATCTGGTGCTGGTTGAATGAAATGATTGTAGGGAGTTGGCTTATCTGTTGACGGATTGCAGGCAGACTCACAAAATCTTTCCAATTGTGCACGGCCATCATCCCAAAAAACAGACATTAGAGTAAGAATGAAATCTGCTTGGTTCAAAGGAGTTCCTTTGCTATTTACTCTAACAAAAACCTCAGCCACTTGATCTTCACTCATGGTGGACGACAATTGAAGAACTGTAAACGGATAGTTCAAGATTCCGTGAAGATCGCCAATTGCTTCTGTAATAAGGTCCTCTTCTCCAATTGATACTTCACGCTTTTTACGCAAAGTATTTATAAAATTATTTGCGAATCTAATCAGACCAGTATCCACGGACCAAAGTTTGCTGATATCTGGAATCCATTCAGGATCATTTTCAATAATCGTATTAGCTACATCAAATTTTTGCTTTACTGGCTGAAATGCAATCTTTATTTTTTCTTTTCTTCGGTTTCGTATTATAGAGATATCCTTTACTACAGCATAAAGTGCAGTAAGCCTTTGCTGCCCGTCAACAATAAGAAGACTTGGAACATTCTGCTTTGCGTTTGTGCCGACGTTACGAATCTGAGTAGGGGGCATTTGATCAGTAATTATGTTTTCCCAGAAAAGTAGATATCCAATGGGATAGCCCCGATACATAGAATCAAATAAATCACGTGCCTTCTTATCAGGCCATACGAAGGGTCGCTGAAGATCGGGCAAACCTATTACGCCTAAATCGATATTGCTTAATAAATGGCCAAGTGTATATCCAACACTTTTAACGAGTGTCTTCTTCAATTAAGACCTCCTTTCGAATTGCTTTAAATACGAAGAATCGAGTAGGAATTTTTCATTCCCTACTCGATATAAATCGCTGGCTTCCCTGGCAACGCTTTACCTTTGGGATCTCCCTCTGGTTCATCTGCTGAATGGACTTCTACATTGCAGCCTATGTAAATTCTCATGTAATCCCTTTCACTTTCTTGACTTAATATCTGAAACTCGTCTAGCTCCAACGCTTCAGCATTCAGCGAATGTGCTGACTTGACCAGTATTTGCGCATACTTTTGAGCTTCCTTCATGTGTGGCGCTATGAGTTGTGAATCTTTGGCCGCCATCATGAGAGCAGACATATCTGGCTTCCCATTTTTTGCTGTCGTAACGGCAAGGCGAAGCATATCTCTTTTCCAGGCAGGAGCTATGTAAAGTGTGATTTTTTTAGGTCTGGCTTTAATCACAATAATGATCTCTTGCATATCTTTCAAAGTGCGTTCCACCAGATCCACGGCCATTTCCGCTTTGACATCGATCAGGGATTCATCCGCCACCGGCCACTGGGCCAGCGATGCGTAGCCCTCGCCTAAACCAGAGGACCACAGCTCCTCGCAGACGTGGGGCGTGAAGGGCGACATCATGCGCACCCAGGCAGACAGCACAGCGCGCAGCTGGCTCTTGCCCCCGCGCCTCTGGTACCAGCGCAAATCATTGAAGAGCAGGTAGAAGGCGTTCTGCAGCGCCCTTCGGGTCTGGATGTTTTCCAAAGCCTCTGTGGCTTCAGCAATGCGCCTTTGCAGCCGGGAGAGCATCCAGCGGTCGATGAGCGTTTTATCCGCGGATTCGTCGATGCTGCTATCGGCCAAAATCTCCCGTGCTAAATTGTAGAACCTCTCCATATGGGCATAGGTGGCCTCTACTGCATCATTTCTCCAGTCCACGTCCGCCGTACCTTCCGCATTGCCCAGGATGTAGAGGCGCGTTACGTCGGCCCCGTTTTCAGCGACGGCCTGGCGCAAAGTGAGAATCGGCCCCTTGGACTTGGACATCTTCTTGCCCTCCAGGGAGACGAAGCCGTTGACGGCAATGGCCTGAGGCCAGAGCCTCTCCGGGAAGATGGCCACGTGATGGTAGAGGAAGAAGAGCAGGTGGTTGGCGACCAGATCCTTCCCAGAGGTGCGCAGATCTACCGGATACCAGTAACCGAAGTCGTCGTGGATCTTCTGCACGGTCTCCTGGAGTACACCGGTGAGGGCCGCAACGGCGGCAGCGTCGCCGTTGTTCATGAAGACGTACTCGAAGAACTCCGGTGGGAGCTGATCAATCTTCATTCCCGCGTTCACATACTTGGCCAGAATGTAGTAGGCCATGTAAATCGTGCTGTCACCCAGCGACTCGATGAGCCACTCCTTGTCCCAGGGAAGATGAGTGCCCAGTCCCTTCCTGCGAGCGCAGGCCTTGTCCTTGAGCCAGTCCACCTTGTTTATGAACTCCACCCGAAACTCCTCGGGTATGATCTTCATGCCTGCCAGGCAGCGCAGCACATTGGCCTTCCACTCCACATCGGAGTACTCCAGGAACCACTGGTCTCGCACCATCATGATGACGCAGCGCGTGCCGCAGCGGCAGATGACCGGCATCTCGGAAAACTCGTAGAAGATCTCGGCCATGCCCTGCTCCATCAGATCGGCCAGGAGAACGTCCTTGATTTTGGAGACGGCGATTCCGGCGTACTTGCCCGTGTTGGCCTTGAGAACGCCGTTATGAAACTCGCGCCGGTAGACCATTTTAGTGGCATCCTCTGCCTTGGGGTCGTTCTGATCTCGGACTTTTAGCTCGTTCACGGCTTCAACCGCGGGCAGCTCTCCATATCCGGGCGACTCAATCAGGGAAATGAATTTGATGTCCCGCAGATCCTCAGTGATGCCGTAATTGCTCAGGTCTTTGCCGTACAGATCCTTGAGCGCCAGATAATCGTAAGGCGCATGAGCTGGAACGGACATGACGATTCCTGAACCGTTGTCCGGTTCCACGAATGCTGCGGGCAGCACGAGAACCTCGGTGCCCGTCAGCGGATTGGTGACCCTCTTGCCGATCAAATCCTTTCCCGAGATCTCCCCGGTCAAAGCTACGGTCCGGTCTGTGAAGGTCAGCTTTTCGTAGGCCTCTTTGGATACCACCCAGGTCTCCTCGTTCACTTTGGCCAGAACGTAATTGACATCCGGGTTGAGCCAGAGGTTGACCACTCCGAAAACAGTCTCCGGGCGCAGTGTGGCGCAGGGCAGGATTTTGTCTCCCATTCGGAACTTGATCAGGGAAAAGTCCATGATGGTGGCATCCTCGCCCTTGAGAATGTCGTGATCCTCCACCGGGTTTCGATCATGCGGGCACCAGCGCACGGGATGGCTGCCCTTGACCACATAATCCAGGCGGCGCAAAATGCCGTACTGCCACTCGATGAACTTGCTGTAAGCCGGATCGGTGGTGGTAAACTCCCGCCTCCAGTCGATGGAGTAGCCGATGGACTGCATGGCCGCCTTCGCCTGGCGACGGAAGTAGAGCACAATCTTCTCCGGCGTGTTTAATGAGGAGAGCTCCTCTTCAGGAATGCCGTGCAGCTTGGTGTAAACGTCCCAGATCAATGGATCGCGTTTGGCAATGAGCTCGGACAGACCGACTATGGGCGTTCCCGTGGCATGAAAGGCCATGGGAAAGAGAACGTTCTTGCCCTGCATGCGCTTGAAACGCGCCACGGCGTCGCCAATGGTGAAGGTGCGCGTATGCCCGGCATGCAAATTTCCATTGAGATAAGGATAAGGGATGGTTAAAAAGAACTTCGTTCTGGAGTCGGGCTCGGGCTGAAAGACCGCTTTGTCCTCCCAAGTCTTCTGCCACTTGGCCTCGATCTCCTTAGCAGAATAATTTTCCAGCAACTTGAATTCCCTCCGGAATATATGTATAATAATCCAGCAACCTCTTACTCGCCCATTCTCTCCAGCCGCACCACGGCCTCTTCTATCCGCGGCGTAGGTTGAGTGATGGAAAACCTGACGTAGCCCTCGCCATACTGGCCGAAGCCCACTCCGGGCGTGGCCACGATGCCCGTCTTATCTAAGAGACGTCCAGCATATTCGATGGAACTCCCTCCTACAAAGGCCCAGAGGTAGAGCGTGGCGCGCGGCTTTTCCAATTGCAGTCCCTGGTTCCTGAGGGCCTTGTAGAGAATATCAATTCGGTGCTGGTAGACCTTCCTGATATCGTCCACAATCTCCTTCGGGCTATTTAAGGCCACAATTCCTGCATCCTGCACTGCCCCAAAGGTTCCCGAGTCGATGTTGCTCTTGATCTTGCCTATGCCGGCCACAACGTCGCTGTTCCCCACCACCGAGCCGATCCTCCAGCCGGTCATGTTGTACGTTTTGGAGAGCGAATGAAACTCCACCGCCACATCCCTGGCTCCTTCCATCTCCAGAAGGGACAGAGACCTTTCTCCATCGTAGTAGGTCTCAGAGTAGGGATTATCGTGCATGACGATGATATGGTAGTCGTTAGCGAAATCGATTACCTTCTTGAAGAAGCTCCTGTCCGCCGAAGCGCCGATGGGATTGTTGGGGTAGTTGAGAAACATGATCTTAGCCCTTCGGGCGTCAGCGGGAGCGATGGCCTCCAGGTCGGGCAGAAATTTGTTCTCCCGAAGAAGCGGCATGAGCACTGGTTCGCCTCCGGCAAAGACGGTGGCCGTACGGTAAACCGGATAGGCAGGATCGGGCACCAAGGCCGCGTCTCCGGGATTGATGAAGGCCAGGGGCGCATGAGCAATGCCCTCCTTGGAGCCGATCAAAGTGAGAACCTCCTTTGTCGGATCCAAGTCGACGTTAAATGTCCGCTTATACCAGTCCGCCACAGCTCTTCGGAAGGCTAGCTTGCCCTCGTAGGAGGGATACTGGTGATTGGATGGGTCACTGGCCGCCTTATTCAGGGCTTTGACGATGTGCTCAGGCGTCGGCAAATCGGGGTCGCCCACGCTCAGGTCGATTACATCCACGCCTCTTGTCCGTGCTTCTTGTTTTGCTTTGTCGATGGCGGCAAAGAGATATGGCGGGAGATTTTTTATCCGATCGGCATACATTAGTTTCTCTCCATGGATGATGCATTTATATGATTGTGACTACTATTCCGCAGGTACTACTTTCACGTAGTATTTAAGATTAGAGGAGCATGGAGACACAGATGCTGGAGATAAAGGACCTTGCCTCGTGGCTTTCCCCAGAGGCCGTCAAGCTTTATGAGGAGCGTGGCTATAAAGAGCTCTATCCGCCTCAGGCCGAAGCTCTGGAAAGGGGCCTTCTCGATGGCAAGAGCATGCTACTGGCCATGCCCACCGCCTCCGGCAAGACCCTGCTGGCAGAACTTGCTATGCTCAAAGCCGCCCTGCAAGGCCGCCGCTCCCTTTACATAGTCCCTCTGCGCGCCCTGGCCACGGAGAAGTATGATTCTTTTAAAAAGTTCAGGGCTCTGGGTGTCTCTGTCGGCATCAGCACCGGCGACTTTGACAAGAGAGACGAGCGACTGGGCAAAAATCTGATTATAATCGCCACCTCCGAAAAGGCCGACTCTCTCATGAGAAACGGGGCCTCCTGGGTGCGAGACCTGTCCGTCCTGGTAGTGGATGAGATACACCTGCTTAATGACGTGGGTCGCGGCCCCACCCTGGAGATGACAATCACTAAGCTAATCCACTGTAATCCCAATTTGCAGGTCATTGGCCTATCCGCAACCGTCGCCAACGGACAGGAGATCGCTGCCTGGCTGAAGGCGGAGTTGGTAAGCAGCGACTGGCGTCCCATTCGCTTGCGAGAGGGCGTTATCTGCAATGGATCGCAGGTCTTCTCTGATGGCATAGTCCCCCTGTTGGCGATGAAGGATGAGGCCCTGGCTCTGGTTAAGGATACCCTCTCCCAGTCGGCCCAGATCCTCATCTTCGAGAATTCCAGGAAGAATGCCGAAGCTGCCGCTTCGCGGCTCTGCGGCCTGATCTCTGCCGATGCGGCCACCGAGAGTCTTTCTTTGAGCATTCTTGCCACAGGCGAGAGCGAGACGGCAGTACGCCTCGCCTCCTGTGTCTCTCGCGGCGTTGCCTTCCACCACGCCGGCCTCCTGTCCGAGCAACGGCGACTGGTGGAGCAGGGCTTTCGTGACAACAAGATCAAGGTCATAGCCAGCACTCCCACCCTGGCCGCGGGCCTGAACCTGCCTGCCAGAAGAGTGCTCATCAAGAGCTACAAGAGATATGAGTACGGCAGGGGAATGACGCCCATTTCCGTTATCGAGTACCGCCAGATGGCCGGGCGTGCCGGTCGTCCTGGGCTAGATCCCTATGGCGAATCCTTTCTGATGGCCAAGAGCGTTTCCGAGATGCAGGAGCTCTTGGAGCACTACATCCACGGCACCCCGGAAGAGATATGGTCGAAGCTGGCCAGCGAGAGCGCTCTTAGAACCCATCTGCTCTCCACATTTGCCGCCGGTTTCGCCAAAAATGAACCGGAGCTAAAAGCCTTCATCGCCACCACATTTTATGCCCATCAGCAGGATCCCTGGCATCTGGATGTCACACTGGAAAAGGTACTCGACTTTTTGTTGGATAACGGCATGATACAGGGCAGCGATGAGGGCGATCTCCTGCCCACCAGGCTCGGCTCTCTGGTCTCCAAGCTATACATCGATCCTCTGAGCGCCGTTATCATGATGGAAAATCTGGGGAAACATAGAGCAATCGATAATTTGGACAAATTCACCAGTGCCTTAGAACAGTACCTGGCGGAACGGAAAAGGCCTTCCGACCTTGGCCTCATTCACCTCATTACCATGACTCCTGATATGAATCTGCTCTATATCCAGGCCGCTGACGTATGGGTGGAGGAGTTCATCGATCAGCACCAGTTGGAGCTATATGATGAGGACAACTACGACTATCTGCTCCGCGAGGCCAAGACGTCATCCATGCTCATGGACTGGATCGGCGAGGTGCATGAGGAGCAGATTGCCAGCAGATATCACATAGGACCGGGAGACATTCACCGCTCGGCTGAGACGGCGGAGTGGCTCATGCACTCAATAGCCGAGCTTTCCAAGCATCTTGAATTGGGCATAACCTTCAAAGCAGAGCAACTGGCAGAGCGCATTCACTATGGTGCCGGCCGGGATCTTCTGGCTTTGCTAAACCTGAAAGGAATAGGCCGCGTCCGGGCCAGGAAGCTCTATTTGTCGGGCATAACCAGCATAGAAAAGCTGTTGGCCGCGAGCCCTACCGAGGTGGTCCGCCTCCTTGGCCCCAAGATTGCCGAGAAAGTCATCTCTCAGCTCAAAAAAGAAGGAAATGAGGAGATACGGCCTTGAATTGGCTCAAAAATATTTTTGGGAATAAGCTGGCCAAAGAAGAATCGGCCATCCTGCAGCTTGCAAAAATTAATTCCTGGCTGGAAGAGAGAGGGAAGGAATCCGATTTTGCTATGCTCTGCTTAGAGATCTATGGCAGGATGGATGATGTGGCGAAGGTCCTTTCTAAAGACATATCCGCTCTGGAATCAGCCAGTGCGAATGAGGACACGCCGCCCAAGCTTCTGCGGGCGGGCCTGGCAGCACGAAGCGAGGTTGTAAAGCAGCTTGAAACGCTTTCTGAGAAGTTGATGCCGCCCAAAAAAAAGGATCCGGATTCTGCTTTTCAGCATCATTGGGCGCTCGTCAAAGGACTGGAGAGGACGGTGACCACCTTCGGCAGAGCGCAGAGTTATGTAGCAGCTCTCTTTCCCAGGAACATCGAATGCATCAAATCTGACCTGACACAAATCAGCCGGTTGCTGGTCGATCTAGAGACGGAAATCGACAAAAAGAGAAAGCTGGCAGAGGAGAGCTGGTACTCCCGAGAGCTTGCTGAAAGACTGCAAAAAGAGCTATCGGGCATCGATGATCTGAAAAAGAAAACACTGCATAATGAAGCGACGCATTCTGAGATAACCCTCCGGTTATCTGGCCTGGAAGAGGTGACAAAGAAACTGGAGGCAAGTGATGTTGGGAAAAAGACGGAAGAACTGAAGAGAATCTTGGAGAAGAAGAAAGAGGAAAAATCACAGGTAGAGGATGAGTTGAATGATCTGATTGCACCCCTGACCAAAGCGCTGGCCAGAATGATGAAGCAAGGATCAAGTGATAGAATCAATCTGCAGCATAAAAACGTCTTTGAGCAGCTCTGTGTGTCACCCTCCATCGTGCAAGATAAAAACATTGCCGGATCTCTAAAGGAACTGCAAAGCCATCTGGCAACTTTAGGTTTGAAGGACAAAAAGAAGGAAAAGATTCTAGATCATATCGACCTGCTCATAAAGAGAAGGTCGCTGGAAAATGCCAGGGCCAGGCTGCAAGGAATCATTGAGGAGATCTCGGAGAATGAGTCTCAGATTAAAGACCAGAGCCGCGAGGGTCATCGTCTGAAAGAGGAGATGAGCCAGGCCAGAAAAAGCAAAAAGAGCCTGGAGTTGGCCTTAGATCAAGCCAAAAAAGATCTGGCTTCATTAGAGGAAAAGGCGGCATCAGACGAGTTGGAGCTGGAAGAGAGGCTGGGAAGGATTAGAGGAGGGCCGATAAAACTTGATATTTCCCAAGGAAGGAAATGAAGGTCAATTTCGGGGGGATTGTTCCTCTTTCCACAGTCGATTGGCCGGGGCGCGCCGCAATGGTCGTATTCTTGCGAGGCTGCCCCTTGCGCTGCCCCCATTGCCACAACCAGATGCTACAGACGGGAGAACGCGTTGTCGCTCTTCATACGATTGCATCTCGCATTGTATCTGAGGTCAAGGGCTTTCCCGCGGCCCGCTGGGCCAGGATTAGGATCGATGCACATCCTATGCAGATCAACCTTGAAGATGCATCACAACGGGCCAGCAGCAAGCCGTTCGTTAATGCCCTTGTCTTATCCGGAGGCGAGCCGCTCCTCCAGCCGCAGGCCTGCGCCGGGCTCTTTCGCCTGGCCAGGAGCCTGCATCTGGCCACGGGCCTGGAAACCTCGGGCTGCTTTCCTGTTCATCTGGAAACATTGCTGGCAAAAGGACTGGTGGATAAGGTATTCCTCGATCTCAAGACTGCTCTTCTGGAGCCGGATTACGAAAAGGCCACAGGCAGAGCCGGCATGGCGATGCAGGTGGCAGAGAGCCTTGAGATATGCTTTAAAATGGGAGTGGAACTGGATGTGCGCAGCACGATCTTTCCAAATATGCCGTCCTCTTCCCAATTGGTGGAGATTGCCGGCACGCTCTGCCACTTGTTGGCGCTATATCCGGAAAATCGCCTGGAAAGCATGATCTTGCAACAGGGATTGCCGCGAGAGGGGGAGGACAGATTTGAGCCGGTCTCGATAGAGGCTTTAGAGGAGATGGCCAAAGCTTGCGAGATTGCCTGCGAGACAGAGCTTAAGATTCGGATTCGAGCCGCTCCCAAGATAACCTGGAAAATAATAAATGGTGAATAAGATGAAGATCATCGGTTTTGTGGGCCTGCCGGGCTCAGGCAAGGGAGAAGCCTCTCAGATTGCCAGGCAGCATGGTTTGGCGGTAGTGGTCATGGGAGACGTCATCCGCCAGGAAGCGGTCCGGCAGAACCTGGAGCCTACCGACCAAAATTTGGGCCGCATCGGCAATGCCTTGCGAGCCTCTGATGGCCCGGATGCTGTGGCCAAAATTACTTTTGAGAGGGCAAAAGCTTCGGGAAAGGATGTCGTAGTGGTAGATGGTCTGCGCTCCCGAGAGGAGGCGGACTTCTTTCGCTTAAATGCCGATGAGTTTCACCTGGTGGAGGTATGTGCACCAGTGGAAGCGCGGCTGAAATGGCTGGCGGCGCGGGGCCGACCCGACGATCCCTCTTGTGGGGAGCCGGACAGCCTTGCGGCAGCTGCTCTCGAGCAGAGGGAATGCAGGGAGATGGGATGGGGCATGTGCGAGGCCATGAAGATCGCCGACCTGAAGCTTATAAATGACGGCAACCTGGATGATTTTCGTGAAGATATAAAGAGACTGCTGGGACTTTTGGTAGCAGGCACTTCCTCATAACTCGCTAAATTCATTGAGCAATTACCATTCAGCGATTTTTCCCATTCGCCTCGTTTTCCATCTCCATCCTGGCATCTTTCAGTTTTCTGATGCTGATGTAGTACTGTGCCAGCAGGACCAAACCCGTCAGAGCCAGGATGGCCAAAATAATCATCAATGCCTGGGGGGCACTTCTCCTGTAATAGTTGACCTCGATGTACGAAATTTGCGTGGTATTATTCCAGGTGAGAATGCCTCCGGAATTATCATCCACGAATTCGTCCGGCGCCGGCCTGGCTATGCCCAGGCTCAGTTCTCCCGTTGTGAAACCCGCCGGCAGAATTATGCGCAGCGGGACATGATCTCTAATGGGAAGAATGAACTGCTGGCCCTGCAGATGCATGGTGTAGATCAACCTTCCTTTGATTGGCCTCGCAAAGGTCAGGCTGTAGATATGGTCTCCCCGCATGAATCGATAGCTGCTGTTGAAGGTGACGTTCTTGCCCGATTCGTCAAAAAGCGTCATATTCTCCGTCTTCTCAAACAGGGTGAGATTTATTTGGCTGGCATTGATAGGCACAGTGATCAACGCCTCTTTCTCCCCCAGATGATAGGTAGTGCCGTTAAACTGTGCGCCGGAAGATATCATGCAGATGGCCGTCAGGGCGAGCAGGGCCCAGGTGCCCAATTTAAGAAGATAATCGTACATCGTTTGCGGCTGCTATGCACTACAGCTATTTGAATTTTCACCAAGGGCCAGGGATACCGTTGTTCCCGCCAGGCACATCTACACATCACCCCTGGCCGCCACTATAAACGTTTTTTGGGCACAAAAGTTAATTAATTGCACACCATAAGGAGGGAAGAGGTTTTTGATTTGAAGAGATTTGATGCCATACTGGAAAAAGATATATCCGGTTATGATGGCGAATTTTCCCAGCTAATTCACCAGGCCCCGGCCCTCTACAAAATGATGACCAGACTCCTGGATGACCAGGCTCTTCCCAGGTCGATGTCGCCGCTGGTCATCGCTGCCATTGCATATTTTATCCTTCCTGAGGACATCATCCCTGAGGAGAAATACGGTCCAATCGGCTATGTGGATGATATCTACCTTTGCGCGTTTGTTGCCAATGAGGTTGCCAAGGAATCATCCTCGAATGACATCCTGGACAGAAATTGGGAGGGAAAGGTGCCGGTCGCCACACTGGTAAAAGAGATACTCGATCGCGAGAAAGAACTGATCGGAGACAAGAAAGATCGTATAATGCAGTACATAGGCTACGATCAACTGGGATTGTCCACTTCCGATAGCATTGATTAGTCCTGGCCGGTACTTTCCGGGCTAACCCTTCCCGGAGGACCGGTACGGGCGCCTCATCTGTTCGCCGCATAATAGGCAGGTGATGGTCAGGACGCCTTCGCGAAGCCTAACCCTCGTCGCTGCCGGTGAGAGAAAGCTGCCGCAGTGTCTGCAAAAGAGCCTTTTCAGCGGGCGGGGCATTCTGACTCTGGTGCGGGTGCAAATCTTCCTGGCGATCTGCACATATCTGTCGCTCCTCTCCGGGTGGGCGGCGTGCGCTACCGCTGCCAGCGCAAAAAGCCTCTCCATACGATGTAAGGCCAGATCTCTGGTTTTGTGGCTGTCTTTTCTCCGTCTCACGGGCTACTCCTTGAAGAGATCGGGATATTAATACTATTTGATCGGCTGGTATCCGGCCTGCTATCCAAAATCCCTGCAAAATAGCTCCGTGCGTTCGTCCTCTGTGCGCTCTGCGACTCTGCGGTTCAATTCCCTAACCCCTGGTTATAATTATCAGGCTCTAAGAGTTTTTGAAAACCTATTTCTACATGCCTGAGAGATCTGCACTTGAATGCCCGCCAAACCACTTTCCTTCAAAATCACTCCCGAGATGGAGGAGTACATCCTCGCCCGCTCTACTGACCTACGCGTGGCCACCACCTGTGAAGGGCCCATCATGTTCTCCATCAGAATCAGCCCACCTAAGGCGACAGATCACGTAATATTAGTAGGAGAGCGTAAGGTCTATGTTTCTGCCGTCCAGGCGCCTTACATCAAAGCCATCGATGACAAGATGCTGCCGCGCTGCGCTCTGGAGAAGAAGCGGCAGTGATGGATCAAGGGTTTCATTTTTTGACAAAGCAGAAACGGCTTTCATCGCATAGTTTGGATCTCTTCAATCCAGAGAGAGCCAGAAACGACCACCACAGGACCAGACTGCCCACGAGCGCTAATGAAATCAATATATAATCCATCATCAACATCTCCTAAATACTACTAAGCATCGCGTGATCATATAGACGATTGTGACCAGCTAATCCGTCCATAAAACGGATTGTAGCTGCTATGTCGTACGATTATTATTTCGATTATTATTTCTATGATTCATTATTTATAAGTTAATCAACAAATTAGAAATAATTAAATTGCATCGTACCAAGCGAGTTTATCTCCATATTCCTGCCAACCACTTATATCTAGATTATCCATGACAGTAACTGTATATTTTTACTATATAAATTTTTGCTACATCGCAGATTTGGGTTTATCAATATATCTGAGAAAAAAGGTTAGCGATTATCCCGCCATTTTTTTAGAGCGCGCATGGAGATGGCACGATGAGATATTTGGTTCTTCTTCTCCAGATCCAGCTCCGCCAAACTCTCGTCGCCCACATAAAAGATGGGATCATAGCCAAAGCCCTTCTTGCCCCGCGCCTCAAAGCCGATCTGCCCGTGCACCTCTCCTGAGAACAATAGAGTTTCCATGCCCGGCTCAGCGTAGGCGACCACCGATTTGAAGTAAGCTGATCGATTCTTCTGGCCCTCCATGAGCCGCAGTATCCCAGCGTTGCCTATGGTCTTTTGCACATACGCGGAATAAACGCCCGGAAAACCCTGCAGAGCCTCTACGAAAAGGCCTGCATCCTCGAGCATCACAGGACCCTGCAACCGGGCGGCGACCTCTAACATGCCATAGAGAGCCACCTCTTCCAAAGTGTCTGCCTGAATTTCGGCGTAGCCGATGTCCCTTTGCTCGAGATCGCCAAAGATTGCCTGCGCCTCAACGTACTTTCCTTTGTTGCTGGTCACGAAATAAATCATGTCGCCACCTTTGCCGCTTTTCCCATTAATCTTCTTTGTTCCCACTCAAGGTACTGTGTTGATCAAAAAGAGAAATAGTTTTATTATTAATAAATGTGAAGTAGTCAATGGCAAGGAGAGAATATGTTGACAGGCGAGACTGGATAGAATGCAATGAGGATCGCTGGGACGCAGGGGCAGAGAATCCCTGCCTCTTTAGAGGCGGGATGAATCGTGCCCCGCCTTTATTACTTTCGCTCCACAGCATGGCTATATATATTCCCAGATATGTACAGGCTTGTCTGGTTTGCTGCCAGCAGTTGAAAAGACTCAAGCAGCGCGCACAAAACCACCCAAAAAAATTGGGAATGGGATCACATTCCCTCGGTTGAAAGACCGTAGATGTCTGCGAATTTATTCGTGGGAGTGGTCACATGCCTTGCACAAAGTAGTTTGGGTAAATGCGAATCTGGTGAGTTAAAAATGGATCTGGGTGACAGAATCTCCGTTAAGAGGGACGGCACATCCTTCGAGGGCGTGCTTATGCCTTCCCGACGCGAAGGATACTTGGTTATTAAGCTGGACAACGGCTACAATATCGGCCTATGTGCCGCTAAGTGTGAGCTCGCGCTCCTGCAAAAGCGCCCGGAAAGTTTGCCACTGCACAAGACCGGGCCTTTGCCGGTGAGAGAGGGCCTTCCCCAGGTTTCCATTCTATCCACCGGAGGAACGATTGCCAGCAAGGTCGATTACCGCACGGGAGCCGTCACCAGCCAGTTCTCTGCCGGCGAAATCATATCCGCCATCCCGGAGCTGGAGGAGATCGCCAACTACCGAGCCCGCGTCATCTATCAGATCCTGAGCGAGAACATGCGCGCCGAATACTGGATAAAGCTCGCACAATCTGTGGCAGAAGAGATATCTGCAGGCGCACAGGGCGTGATCATAACCCACGGCACAGATACCATGATGTATACCGCTGCGGCGCTCTCCTTTATGCTCCGAACGCCCGTGCCCGTAGTCATCGTCGGCTCGCAGAGGAGCTCCGACCGGCCCAGCAGCGACGCCTCCATGAACGCCGTCTGTGCGGCAAGCGTTGCCATCAGCAACATTGCCGAGGTCTGTGTAGTGATGCACGGCACAACCAGCGACGATTACTGCACCATCCACCGCGGCACACGTGTCCGGAAGATGCACACCTCTCGCCGGGACGCCTTCCAGAGCATAAACCAGGCGCCTCTTGGAAAGGTAGACTACCTCACCAGAAAGATCCAGACCTTCCAGCCCTACCGCCGGAGGGGCGAGGTGAAACTGGAGGTTATGGACAAGCTTGAGCCCCAATGCGCCCTGGTCAAGTACACGCCGGGATCTTCGCCGGAGATCATGAACTACTACATCGATAAGGGCTATCGCGGCATCGTCCTCGAGGGCACGGGCTTAGGTCACGTGGCATCCGACTGGATAGACAGCATTAAGAGGGCCACAGGAGAGAATATCCCAGTGGTGGTAACCTCACAATGCCTGCGGGGCAGGATATGCGATCGGGTATACGACACAGGACGCGACATGCTGGACGGCGGAGCAATTGAGGGCGAAGATATGCTGCCCGAGGTAGCCCTGGTCAAGCTCATGTGGACAGTCGCAAATGCAAAAAGTCCGGAAGATATCCGCACGCTCATGAAGAGGCCTCTAGCCAATGAGATATCTTTCTCCACGCCCATCACGGTGTAAGCCGGCAGCCAAGGCCAAACCTTATAAGCAAGGTGCATAGTAGCACCAATCTCAGGATTATCGGAGGAATTTCGTTTTGACACGCAAGCCAGCAAGCATGTATAGAAGGAGGGAACGGCCCTACACGCGCAGAAAATACATGGGCGGCGTTCCTGGAAGCAAAGTAGTGCACTATGATATGGGAAATTTGACTGAAGATTTTCCCATCCAGATCACTTTAGTGGTCAAGGAACCCTGCCAGATCAGGCATACCGCTCTTGAAGCAGCCAGAGTTGCAGCCAACCGTTTCCTTATGAAAACGGCAGGCAGAACCAGCTTCCACCTCAAGTTGCGCACTTATCCCCATCATGTCATCCGAGAGAATAAGCAGGCTACGGGTGCAGGCGCCGACCGTGTCTCCAGCGGCATGAGGATGGCTTTCGGCAAGGCTGTGGGAACTGCAGCCAGGGTCGAAGCAGGCCAGAAGCTCTTTACCGTGGGAGTACCACTTACGTACCTTAACGACGCCAAGGTGGCATTGACAAGGGCAGGGCATAAATTGCCGACACCGATTCAGATCATAATAGAGTCGGGTCAAGAGCTGATAAAATAATTAAGGTATCTGGATGGATGACTATTTAGCGGGCCTGGATCGGGCCATGAAGAAGATGCCGGCCACTCGGGAGTCCAAAGAGCGGTTCGTCATACCTTCCGTCAAGGTCTTTTACGAAGGCAAGACCACCGTACTGGAGAACTTCGGGGCCATCGCGGACACATTAAATCGCGAACCGGAGCACCTTATGAAATATCTGCTCCAGGAGATGGGCACAGCGGGCAAGATCGAGGGGCAGCGCGGCGTCTTTCAGGGAAAGTTCGGCGAGACTGCCATCGCCCGCCAGATAGAGTCCTACTTCGAGGAATATGTAGTCTGCACGGAGTGCAGGCTGCCCGACACTCACCTCCTCAAGAGCGATCGTGTTCTGACGCTCAAGTGCGATGCCTGCGGCGCTCACCGACCGGTGAGAAAGAGAAAGGCTGCCACGATCGTGCAGAAGGATGTCATCGAAGAGGGTGAGACTTATGAGCTACGCATTGAGTCCGTGGGCAACAAGGGCGACGGCATAGCCAAGGTGGATAAGTATCTCATCTTCGTGCCCAGTGCCGTCAAAGGCGAGATCGTCAAGGCCAAGATCAAGAAGATCAGCGGAACTTTGGCCTTCGCCGAGGTTGTGGAGCGAACCGGCAAGGTGCCTTAGATGGAAGAGAAGATCACCCTCACTTTTACGGAGGAGAACAAGTATCTGCTTGATTTCTCCCCGCCGGCCTTCTGGATGGAATATGCAGAAGGCTATGGTGGTCTTCCCTGGACTGAGATCAGTGAGGAGAGGACGGCGATCGTCGCCGTGAACTACTCCTATCTGCTTGATCTCCTGGTTCAGGCCAGGCTCTACCGCCTCAGCAAGATGCCTTTTGACGAGCGATTTCAATAGAATGCCATCAATGCAAGGCTACGTCATTCGTGGCCTACCAATCATCAAGGAAGGCGACGATATTGCCTTGCTGGCCAAATCTCTTTTTGATTTTCAAGATGGTGATGTGCTCTGTCTGGCCAGTACCATCGTGGCCAAGTCGGAGGGCCGTTTCCGGGAGCTGGAAAGCTATCATCCCACGATCAGAGCCGCTCTGATTGCCGGAAAAGTCGGCAAAGACCCCAGATTCGTGCAGGCGGTCCTGGACGAATCGGTGGAGGTCTTGCTCGACCAACCCTTTCTGCTGGTAGTGACCCGTTTTGGTCATGTGGGCGTTAACGCCGGGATTGATCAGTCCAACGTAGGAGACGCCCGCATACTGCTGCTGCCCGAAAACCCCCGCGCCAGTGCGGTGCGGCTGCGCGCAAGTCTAGGAAAGGACTGCGCCGTAATCATCACAGATACCTGCGGCCGGCCCTTTCGCGCGGGCGTTGCCGGCGTGGCCATAGGCTGGGCGGGGATAGCAGCTCTTCGCGACTGGCGCGGGGTGCAAGACCTGCACGGCAAGGCCCTGGAGATCACCTTAGAAGCCATTGTAGACGAGATCGCAGCAATGGCCAATCTGCTCATGGGCGAGGCAGGAGACGGGACACCGGCTGTTGTTTTTCGTGGATTGAAATACCCTCGCAGCGGCGACGGCTCGGTCTTCATGGCTGAGGACAAAGATGTGATCCGGCCTCGCCTGAAGAGTTAAAGTTTTATCAGAGCTTGTTAAAGCTGTTCTTTCGTGGGACAGCCAATACACATGGTAATTCCTTTCAAGAACCAGGGGGCAAAGAGCAGGCTGGTGTCTGTTCTCACACCCCAAGAGCGGCAGCTCTTGTCATTTGCCATGCTGAAGGATGTCTTGCATGCCGTTTTGGGCCTGGGCTGGGCGACGGTCCTCTCCCGACCTAGGCTGGACGCCGCGAAGGTCGGCTACGATGTCGAGATTGCAGAGTCAGAACTGGATCTGAATGATGCTCTAAACGCATTTATCGCCGGTGAGGCTATGCAAGGATGGCCATCGGATATTCTGATCGTTATGGCCGATCTGGCTCTTTTGACACAAAAAGACGTAGCGGGTATTTTGAGCTGTCCGGGCGATGTGGTGCTCTGCCCGGGAAGGGGGGGCGGGACAAACATGATTCTCATCAGGAGCCCCGAGTTTCGCACCTGCTACCAGGGAGTGAGTTTTCCCAAGCACCTGGACTACGCCCGGCAGGCGGGCCTTGAGGTCTCCGTCTTCGAGTCATTCCGGGCGGGATCTGACATCGATTGCCCGGAGGATCTGGCCGAGGTGCTGCTGCATGGTCAAGGGGAGGCGAGAGTGCTTCTGGAGAAGATGGGATTTTCCGTTTACGAAAAAAAGAGAGGTGGGGGCGGAGGCATTGGAAGGATCTAATTGCTTCATCAATCGCCAAATCGTTATCTTATTCTTTTTGGGCAACGATGATGATAGAGTAAGAGCCGTCCACATCCTCGACCGTGGGATAGGCCGCGACATAAGAGAGCCATCGCATCATCTCCGGCGAATGCATGCTCGGCTCATCACCAAGCTTTCGCATGATTCGCTTGGCATTGGACAGTTGCTGTTCTCTTCGAAATAGCGCTTTGGACCAGGACTGGCCCAGCCGGTAGATCACCTGCATTTCGTTTTGTGCCACCAGCCGGGAGAGCGAAGCGAAATTAAACCATTGTTTGTGGGACTTGTTCCTGGGAAGACCGCTACTGTCGCCGGACTCGGAAAGGACATTGGGGACCGAGCAGATAAAAAAACCACCCGGCTGCAGGATTTTGGAGAACTGGGCTACCGTCCGAAAGGGATCAAGCAAGTGCTCCAGGGTCTCGAAGCTGACCACAGCCGCAGCGCTGCCATCTTCTATTTCGGGAGACAACTCTTCCTCATCCAGGTCTTTATGGAGAAAATGCAGTTTTGGCATTTTATGCCTCTGGCGGGCCGATTCCATCAGAGTCCGATTCTTGTCAACGCCAATAACCTTCCCTGCCACACTGCATAGCTGTGCAGCTCCGTATCCCAGGCCGCAGGAGATATCGGCCACAAGATCCGGCTTATGCGATCTTAAAAAATCAGTGGCAAAGAGGTAGCGACCCAGGTACTCGGCTTTGCGCCAGAGGTTGGAGTCGTTGGCATCAAAAGGATCTATCTGATCAAGACCGCTTCCGCTATACGCCGAATATGAGGACATTTCCAAAGATCCTTGAGTTCTCCTGGTCGATATAACTTCCGGCTCTTTGTTTTTTTCCAATAGCCAATTATGCAACTACGATCATTATTTATCTATTGGGCCCCACAAATAATTCTCATGAAGGTTCTTGCAATAAACGGCAGCCCTCACATGGATGAGGGAAATACGGCTATGATCCTCAATCCCTTTCTGGATGGTATGAAGGAAGCAGGCAGCGAAGTGGAAGTTTTCTTCACCAGGAAGCTGAAGATCGGAGCCTGCAATGGAGACATGAGCTGCTGGTTTGTAAACCCCGGCACCTGTGGCCAGAAGGATGACATGCAGATGCTGCTGCCCAAGATTAAAGAGGCGGATGTCATCGTCTGGGCCAGCCCGGTTTACTATGCAGGCATGACCGGTCCCCTGAAAAACCTGATAGACAGGCAACTGTCCATCCATGATATGGGTGGCCAGAGTGCAAAGAAGCAGAAGATCGTTCTCGTTTCCACCTGCGGCGCCTGGGAACTGTCCATGTTCGACCCAATGCTCCTGCAGATGAAGGCCATCTACACCAGGCCGGACGAAAGCAGTGACTTTGCGGGAGCCCTGCTGCGCCCCATGGCAGAAGGCGTAAAAGAGATGGTAAAGGCGGGGGAGACGGGATTGGTGGACGGAATTTTCCGGGCTGCTAAAGAAGCAGGTCGCCAGCTCGCGAAAGAGGGCATTATCTCCGAGGAGCTGCAAAAACAGGTGAGCCGGGAGCTGATGCCTCGCGATGCCTACTACAAAGCGGCCCAGATGATGATGGAGCAGGCGCAAAAAGCCATGAAAAAATAGAAAGGACGGAGCCGAAAAACCCTTTTTTTAGCTATTTTTGGGACGGACTACCATCACAGGGCTTAATGTCTGGCGGGCCACATCAAAGGTAGTGCTTCCCACGCGAATCTGTCGGCTCCAGCTCTTTCCCTGAGAGCCCATCATAATCAGGGAGACATCCTGGCTTTTGGCCAAATTCAGGATCTCCTCTGCGGGGGCACCCATTAGGACATGCACCGTGATCTTTCTGCCCTGGCCTTCCAACTCAACACGTAACAAGTTAAGCTTCTTTGCCGCCTCATCGAAATCATTTTCTTTAGCGATCACATGCACCAGCAAGATCTCCCGGACGCCCGGCAGATCCCTGGCCAGAGATATTGCCTGCTGCCCTGCATCGGAGAAGTCAGAGGTGAGCATCACTTTAGAAAATATGTCCCGGCAGAACAACTCATGTTCCCCGTCTTTGCCGCTTTCCAGGATCTTGTGACGGATGATGAGAAGATCGGTTTGGCCCTTTCTTAACACCTCGGTGGAGACGGACCCCAGGAGCATGCCCTCCACCAGCCCTCTGCCCTGCGCGCCCATACAGATGAGAGAGACTTTCTCCTCCGCTGCGATCTTGATAATGGCCTCGCCCACACTGCCTCCTTCAATCAGATCCAGGCCTGATTTGGGCAGCAGCCTCTTCATATCCACCCCGTCCGCACCGCTCATGGGCTCCACGATGATCCTTAAAAGCGGCCGGACAGAGAGGCCTTTCTCGCCCAGACGGGAAAGGTGATCGGCCTGCTCGGCAAGCCTGGTATCTGCCTCATCGATAAGAGAGTCGTAGCTCCATCCTTTTTTCTCCAGGTTCATGGGATTGCCGCCGTCCACGACATTAAGAAGCACGACCTCTTCTATGCCCGGCATGTCCGCCAGGCACTCTTGCATCTTGTGGGCATAGCTGGAGAAGTCAGTGGGTACGAGAACTTTTTCGAACATAGTCTTTCCTCACTTCTGTCTTCAACTACAAAATATATCAATTTGGTGATGTTTTTAGATTTTCAGCTCCCCCTTTGCGTAGAGGTCTTCTGCCACTTGCAAGAGGCCTTCACCCAATACCTCTCCTCCGTAGTCGGGTAAGATTGTAATGCGCAATTCCTGGTAGCGGTCCCTTAGCTCCTGGATGTAAGCGGTCTGGGATGCCTTCTTCTCCTGGCAAAAGCGGCAGTCACAGTCCCGGATCACGTGGTTGATGATAATGGAAGAGACAGAAACTCCGTGCGACTCTACCGTCTCAATCAGGCGCCGGCTCTCCTCCACGGCCGCTTTTTCGGGGATGGTAACAATAGTGATGCTGGCCGCCTCCGGATCGAGCAGGGCATTTCTCATGGTCTCGGCTTTCTGGCGCATGGTCCGAACCTCAGAAAGTATGCTGTCGCCAAACCCTGGTTGCAGAAGGTCGAGCACACCCATCCATCTATTTCTCATGCCCAGCACTTTTGTTACAAATCCGGTAGTGATGGAGGGCAGTTGCAACAAAGGCAGGACCATGGCGGTTGGTGCCGAGTCTATGACCACAAAGTCGTACTGCTTCTCGACGTAGATGTCGTTTAATTTATCCATGAAGATCAGTTCGGAGACGCCGGGCATGTTCCCGAAGTCTTCCGGTTTTACCTCCACCTCGAAGAGGCCGAAGAGAGCTGTGAAGATGTTCTTGTACCTGCGAAAGAAGCCTCGCGCCTCCTCGGCCAGATCGGGCTCATAGGCATAGAGATGCTCGCGGATCTTTCTTGGCTTACTGCCCAGATCGATGTCGAAAATGTCCGAAAGCGAGTGGGCCGGGTCCATGGAGAAGACCAGGGTATCCTTTCCTTGACGCGCTTTCCAGATGCCGGAAGCTGCCGAGCAGACGCTTTTGCCCACGCCTCCTTTGCCGGCCACATAAATAAGTTTCATCGGGTCCCCAATTTTCCCGGTGGGGATTTAATGGTTTGCGCTGCAACAAAAGGTTTTTCTACTTTCACTACATTTTATTAGACTTAATTATAAAAGGGGGCGAAAGGTTTGAGAGAGCAAATTATTCTGATCAGCATACTTATCCTGTGGGCATCTGTTGCCATAGGCGCGGTAAGCGATCAGTCGATCGGCATGGACATCCTGGGAAGCCGGGCGAACAATACCACGATCATAGCACCGGACGGCATGCCGATCGAAGTGAATATAGTCGGCAGCACAGCCAGCAACATCCAGATCGGCTACCAGACTGAAGTTGTCAACAAGAAATCTGGAAAAGAGTGCGGTCCATGCGGCGAGGAAAAACGCTATGAAACCCCATGGGACGACTTCAAGAGGCAGCTATGCTACCCGTGGAGTTCTTATATTCCCACCAGATACAGCCGGTCGCTCATCAAAAAAGATCCGGCATACATAAGCACTGCACAAAAGATCCTCACTTTGGGGAGTGTGACAACAAAGGTATAAGTTTTAAAGTATTATTTTTAAAATTTTTTCATACTATATTAGGTCCCCTTAGTGGATTTATTCCCGGAAATTGCTATTATTCAACCAATTTTTTCTAATAATGCTTTAAGGAATCCGAACTTATCGGCCCGAAAGATTTTTCTACTTCCTGTATATATAAAACATAGGTTAAATATGTTTAGCTCAAATGAGAAATTTGTTGGAGGGGAATGGTGTTGAGGAAATCAATCATGTTGGCTTTAGCGCTGATGCTATCGGCTTGCAGTGCCTATGCATTTGGCGGTCCAGGATCTGTTGTTGTGGATATAGTGGGAAGCGTGACAGATAATACAAAAATCACGTCATCCGCAATGGATAAAGTGGAGCTGGAGATCATCGGAAGCGAGGCGAATAATACAGTTATCTCTCCACCTGTTAAGGAAAAATGTCCGAAAAATATCTGCCCAGACACAACTTATCCTGAGGTGAAAAACGAAAACAAGGAGAAACGTTATCCCTGGGAGAATATGCATCTGGGAGTCGACGCCTGGTATGGCACTTTCTGGTATGACTCAAATATCAATCTGCCGAATTGGCCCCAATTTTAAATGGAAAACGGGCGTTGTTTCATTTATAACCTAATTAACTTTTTTTGATAATTAAATTCCTAACTCTCATCCCATAAAGGGTAGAGGGATAAAACGGCCCAGGGTGAGGGGATGGCTGAGGGTAGCAGAAAAGCCCTGGCGCCGTTTCATTGTCTTTGGTTTTGTGCTTACATAATATTAATAATAACAATGTGATCATCATAGTATTTAACTCTTTCGATATTCAAATTCAGTTATCCTTTGATGGCAGAGCACCCTTCGATTTGGCCAAATGAAAGTCATTAAATACACCCAGGATTTAACCCTCAATTAAATCCATGCATAATTCCAGCAAAACATTCTCTCCCGGCAAGAGCGAGCTATTCTGGTGCGAAAATTGCAGCATTCCCCTTCTGGCGGAAAAATGCTCCACCTGCGACAGCTTTGGCCGCAAAATAGAGCTCGCGCCGCCGGGCGACATCCGCCTATGTTCCAGGGCGGCAAAAGAGCTTCTCTCTTTGCTTTTCACTCAAAATTACGGCTCTGCAGATTTCCTGGAAGGCAGGATAATCTTGCTCAATAAGATTGCCGGATTAGACCGTCGCGATCAGGTGATCCTGGAAGGTCGCCACATCGCGACGCTCTGGTTTGATGTCACAGCTGGCTGCCACAAGCTGGATTTGGAGACTTCTGGCGCAGCCCTGCTTTCCAATAGAGCACAAAAAGGCCTCGTTGTA
The DNA here is from genome assembly GCA_037128175.1 of Methanothrix sp. Lineage (GTDB taxonomy): Archaea > Halobacteriota > Methanosarcinia > Methanotrichales > Methanotrichaceae > Methanothrix. Next base: position 5,088 of record JBAXWY010000014.1, on the reverse strand, counting down.
TGTGACGACTCAATATTAAAAGGCCACATAAAAGGCAAGTGGCTACAAGAGGCAAAGATCATAAGCGGGCTATGTACCCTGGAGGAAGGCCAAAACGTCGTCCTGAAAATAGGGAAATTTTCCGGCGTGGGCGTGGCCAGGAAAAGGGCAGACTGCACTTCGTCCATCCGCATCAAGGACGTGATGAAGAATGATTTTACCCTTCATGAAAAGAGGCCTTCCCTACAGGATATAATCTTTGCCAATGCGGATAACCTAAAAGGCCTGGAGAAGGCGGCAATAAGTGAGATCAAGAACTATCTGTCCAAAAACCGGCTTCCTGTAAACGTTTCCTTCAGCGGGGGAAAAGACAGCCTGGCCTGCCTTTGCCTTGCCCAAAAAATATTCTCCCGGCCAGAGGTTATCTTCATCAACACCGGTCTGGAATTTCCCGAAACTGTGGAATATGTGCATAAGCTGTGCGATGCCCAAAAGCTGCGGCTGCAAGAGATCAAAGGAGAGAGCGGCTTTTTTGAGCAGGTAAAGAATTTTGGCCCCCCTGCCAAAGATTTTCGCTGGTGCTGCAAGACGAACAAGCTGGGACCAATGACTTCCTTTCTTAAAGAGCACTACCCCAAAGGCTGCGTGACAATTGATGGGCGGCGCATCTACGAATCCTTCAACCGTTCTACCATTAAGGCCGTGGAGAGGAATCCCTATGTTCCCAGCCAAACCACGCTGGCGCCCATTAGAAATTGGCGGGCTCTGGAGGTCATGCTCTACATCTATTGGAATAAGATGCTGCCAAACCCGCTCTATGAGGAGGACTTTGAGCGCATCGGCTGCTGGCTGTGCCCCGCCGCGCTGCAATCTGAGTTTGCCAACCTGAAAGTAACACATCCCCAGCTTTATGACCGGTGGACGGCCTCTCTAAAGGAATGGGCGGACGGGAATAAGCTGGATAAGAGATACATCGATTGGGGTTTTTGGCGCTGGAAGAGGCATCCTCCCAAGATGCTCGAGATAGCAAAAGAGCACAATATAAACCTGCAAGTAGGTGCTGCCGGGAAAGAAAAAATCACTTTGCAGGCACTGCGGGGCCGCTCGCCTTGCGGTCTGGAGTACTCCATCGAAGCGACCCTATGCGCCCCCCAGAATCATCCCTTTTCCTACGTTGCCGCGGCCCTTAATATTTTAGGCGAGATGAAATATGAGGAAGATCTGGGGGCAGCGGTGATAAAGACAGAAAAAGGGCGGGTCACCGTCTTTGCCAACGGACACATCATGATCATTGCCGGCAAAGAGCAGGCCGAAGAGCTGCTGCGAGAGGTCTGCGAAACGGTCCTGCGCACCCAGATGTGCACGAGATGCAAGATCTGCGAGAAGAACTGCCCTCGAGGGGCAATTACCGTGGCAGAGACCATAACAATTGATGAGAAAAAGTGCAATCACTGCAAAAAATGCGCCAAAGGCTGCATTGCTGCCGACCGGGCCGCGAAGATCTATGCCGGGCTTGCCGGAGCAGAGACGATATCCCAGATTTCCTCTTGATTTCGGATTTCGGGAGAAATTTAAATAGAATTGGTCCGGAATATAGGTGGTCAACTACCCAACCCTGAAGGATGGGGACTCCTTGGGCAACGAGTTGAAACCTTTTGATTGAGGGACGAAATATGAGAAATATCGAAGTTATTTTAGCAGTTGCCTGTGTAGTTGCTCTGCTGGGAGTATCTTCAATTGGCTTGGCAGCGACCACAGATGAAAACGAAAGTAATTCATATATATTAAAACCTGAAGCAAGCGAAGACCTAATCGCCTTTGTGAATGAAGCGAGAGACTTCGTTGCAGAGCAAGGCAGGGATAAAGCCCTAGAGGTCTTCAATAATCCCAATGGAGAGTTTGTAAGAGGAGGGCATTACATAATTGCCTACGACTTTAATGGAACCTGTTTAGCTCATCCGTACGAGCCTAAAATGATAGGTAAAAATGTGCTGGATGTGACCGATTCCAATGGAGTTGCCCTTAAGAGGAACATGCGAGAGGTGGCTAAAAGGGGAAGCGGATTCGCATACTACATCTGGCCTAATCAGGCTCATTCTGGTGCAGAGGAGCTTAAGATAACCTATGTTCTCAAGGTAGACGAAGAAATGTGGTTAGCAGCAGGAACTTATCTGAGCGTGCACACTCCAGTCTTCAGTAACGAGTCCAGAGAGGATCTTGTAGCCTTTGTAGAGGGCAGAAGAAGCTTCGCCCTGAATACTTCCAAAGAAGAAGCAGTTAACACCTTCAATGATATCAATAGTAGTTATGTCGAAGGAAACCGCTACATCATAGCCTATGATTTCGCGGGTAACTGCCTAGTACATCCCATACGGCCCGAATTAATAGGGACGAACAGGATTGACGCTAAAGATCCCAACGGCGTTGAACAGGTTCGAGATATGATGGCGTTAGCCCAAAACAAAGAGGGATTCACTTATTACCTCTATCCAGACCCTGCAAAGAACATGACGCCGGGGCTCAAGTTAAGCTATGTCACGAAAGTGGATGATACATGGTGGCTGGGAGCAGGAATCTACGCTTAGTGAATGAGCGGGGAACATAACCGAAGCCAAAGAGACAAAAATCAAACTGCGTACGGCCACCCTACCCTAAAGGGATTGGGTATGCTTCGGGCCGCACGCACGCCCGGTTAGCTGGAGATCAGAAATCATCGGTTTAAGTGAGCACAAATACGTGCGAAGGGTTCACTTCATCTCCAACCTAAAGGTCGGGGTATTCGTGACCCTCCGCGCTCCCTATGTAATCAAATGGTGAAATCGATAAGCGTCTCAGCAAGTTCTTTGCCATCTTTAATATAGGACAACTTTAAAGAATAATCACCTGGCATCCAGGTTAACTGCTTACACGGCGCGGGCGCTTTAGATGGGTAATCAACAGATTTACAGATTCGTTCTGGAATCACTTCCAATACATAAAAGTGGACTGCGTCCGATACTTCTTCAACTGAACTGATACGGACACCAGGGCCATAAGCAGGAACGAAGAGCGGTTCAACCTTGAAATTGGTATTATCCAATCCCATAATATCAGTTTCCAATAGGGTAACTTCAACTCGTTGCCCAAGGAGTCCCCATCTCTTCAGGGTGGAGAGGAATTGGGCGGTCCCGTGCGATAAGTATATTAACTATTGAGTGATATGCACAATACTATGCTTCAGACCTTGTTGGTTAAGCTTGATCCCTCCCAAGAGCAATACAAGATACTATCTGAAACAATGAAGAGGTTTAACGAAGCTTGTAATGAGATAGCTGAAACTGTCTTTGCTATCCATAGTGCCAACAAGATAGAAGTCCAAAAGACGGTGTATTATCCTATCCGGGAGAAATTCGGACTCTCTGCACAACTCACCATTCTTGCTATTCGTAAGGTCTGCGAAGCCTACAAGCGAGATAAATCCATTAAACCAGAGTTTAGGCTCGATGGTGCTTTGGTCTACGATCAGAGAGTTCTTTCTTGGAAGGGGCTTGATAAAGTATCTATGGCAACTCTGCACGGCAGACAAATTGTCCCTACCAAGTTTGGAGACTATCAGAGTGCTAGAATGGATCGGATCAGAGGACAGGCAGACTTGATCCTTGTTAAAAAGATCTTTTACCTGTGCATTGTGGTCGAAGCCTCCGAAGAGTCTCCTTATGATGCTAAGGGGGTTCTTGGTGTAGATCTTGGTATCAAGAACCTGGCGGTAGATAGCGATGGAGAAGTCCATTCTGGTGAGCAGACCACCAATACCAGAGAGCAACTTGATTCCCTCAAATCCAGACTCCAATCCAAAGGCACTAAATCCGCTAAACGCCATCTTAAGAAGCTCTCTGGTAGGATGGCGCGATTCTCCAAAGACGTTAACCATTGCGTTTCCAAGAAGCTTGTTACGAAAGCCAAAGGCACTCTCAGGTCTATTGCTCTTGAAGATCTCCAGGGCATTAGAGACAGAGTTACGGTTAGGAAGGCACAGCGTCGCAACTTGCATACTTGGAATTTTGGGTTGCTTAGAATGTTTGTGGACTACAAAGCCAAGATTGCCGGCGTCCCTGTGGTCTTTGTAGATCCCCAAAACACTTCTAGGACTTGCCCTTCATGCAGACATATCTCGAAGGAGAATAGACCTACCAGAGACGAATTTAGATGTGAGTCTTGCGGCTTCGCTGGTGCTGCGGACTACATCGCAGCTATGAACATAGCTTTTAGGGCTGTTGTCAGCCAGCCTATTGTGACGCGATTTTTTGCGCAGTCACAAGCCCCATCCTTTAGGGTGGGGTAGTTGACTGCCGACGAACACTTGGTCGGAATTTCCAGCAGCCGCGTTCCAAGTATTTATGTATTCGATGTCGATCAGTGGAGCTATTGTTAAATCTAGCCTGGGAGTCATTAGCTCATACTCGCCGAATCCTGGATCCTTAGCGATTGGTTCATGCACTGATGATTTAAGCGGATCAGAGTATGGATTTCCCTCACGAGCATCAACTGCATTTACGGCAAGCATAAGCAGTACAATAACAGCCAGAAATCTCTTTGCTACATACATATCTAACACCTCGATCTACCTTAATAGCCGGTTTCCCATGCATAATCATATATTATGCCTTGGCAGATGCAGCGTGATCCTCTTTCGCTATAAGATGTGGAATGCCCGCCAGAGAGATCGGCGAGCGATATTCATCTATTTCTTGCCGCGTTTTGGCTTCTGGTTTTTTTCTCCATCAAGCTTCTTCGCTTTCTGATCCTTCTTGCTCACTTTTTCTCTCTCAATTCCCTCACTTTGTTGCATATTTTATGTCACCTCACTTAAGTCCTTTAGTCATTTCAGCCAATACGATAAACCTGACAGCATATACGCTTCTCGCCTGTGATTCGGGCTTGCTTTGAGATTAATCCCTGTGGCAGCCAAGGATGCATGACCCAGCTGATCCTCTCTCCCAACAGGTACACCGCGATCAAGGCTCCAGACCGCCTTCGAGGCAGCAACCTATGAGACACATAGCTATGCTCTTGAAAAAGTGAAACGGCGGCGGCGCACCCGCGCAGCAAGCTGCGGGGCATCCAAGGCGC
>JBAXWY010000013.1:0-57548 GCA_037128175.1 Methanothrix sp. | reverse complement strand
TGAATCAAGCACAGTAGCGTTATCATAAGCTTGCAGAGCCTCATCATATCGTTTTAACTCTTTAAGTGCCCAACCTTTATTAGCCCAGTAAATTGCAGAACTATTGTCGAGTCTAACAGCCTCATCGTAGGCGTTCAGTGCTTCATCTATCCTATTTAGGTAGCCTAACGTATCGCCTTTGCCATTCCAAGCCTCAGCGTAATTTGGATCAAGCTTTGTAGCGTTATCATAAACATGCAGCGCATCATCATATCGTTCTAATTTCAGCAGTGCCCAACCCTTTCCCGCCAAATAATATGCAGAACTATTATCGAGTCTGATCGCTTCATCGTAGGCATTCAGAGCATCATCTAATCTATTCAGCTGGCCTAACGCAGCGCCTTTGCCATTCCAGGCAAAGGCATAATTTGGATCGAGCATTGTAGCATTATCAAACGCTTGCATGGCCTCTACATATCTTTTTTGCTTCTTAACTATCCAACCTTTGTCTGCCCAGTAAACCGCAGAACTATTGTTGAGTCTAATAGCCTCATCATAGGCGTTCAACGCTTCATCTATTCTATCCAGATTATCTAAAGCATTTCCTTTGCCGTTCCAAGCATCTGCATAATTTGGATCAAGCTTTGTAGCGTTATCATAAGCCTGCAACTCCTCTTTGTATCGTTTTAATTTTTTGAGTGCCCAACCTTTGTTTGCCCAGTAAATAGCAGAACTATTATTGAGTTTAGTCGCCTCATCATAGGCGTTCAGTGCTTCTCCGACTCTATCCAAGTCAGCCAAAGAATTACCTTTGATGTACCAATTCCATGGATCATTTGGATCAATTAGTATAGCTTTTTCATAAGCTTGGAGCGCCTCATCATACCGTTTTAGCTTTTTGAGTGCCAAACCCTTGCCACTCCACGCTATTGATAGATTTGGATCAATTCGTGTGGCATTTTCTAAGGCCAATAATGAATCTCCGGTTCGCCCTAATTGGTTTAAATTTGCAGCTTTACACACCCAGGCCTTTAAAAGATTTGGATCAATTCGTGTGGCATTCTCTAAGGCCAATAGAGATTCTTCATTTCGTTCTAAATCATATAGATATAACCCTTTGTTAAACCAGGCAATTGAAATATTTGGATAAATTAGTATGTCATTCTCTAAAGCCAACAGAGCCTCATCAGATCGATCTAAATTTTCGAGGGCTAGACCTCTGCCGAACCAAGCCGCTGAATAATTCGGATCAATTTGTATAGCATTTCCATAAGCTTGTAGCGCCTCATCTATCCGATTTAAATTTTGGAGAGCTCTGCCTCTGCCGTCCCAAGCTTCAGCAAAATCTGGATTAAGCCTTGTGGCGTTCTCAAAAGCGTCAAGTGCCTCTTGAAAACGTCCTGAATCTAATTGGACCGCACCAATATTGAACCAAGCCACTGAATAATTCGAATCAATTTGTATCGCATTTCCATAAGCTTGCAGCGCCTCATCGTTCCGATTTAGATTTCGGAGGGCTCTACCTCTGCCGTCCCAAGCTTCAACAAGATCTGGATTGAGCCTTGTGGCGTTCTCAAAAGCGTTTAGCGCCTCTTGAAAATGTCCTGAATAATCGAGCAGGATTGCACCTTTGTGGTCCCAAGCCTCAGCGTAATTTGGATCAAGTCTCGTAGCGTTATCATAAGCTTGAAGCGCCTCATCGTTCCGATTTAGATTTTCAAGGGCTCTGCCTCTTATGTACCAAGCGTCCGGGTAATTTGGATCAAGCTTCGTAGCGTTCTCAGAAGCGTTTAGTGCCTCTTGAACATATCCTAAATTGAGCAGGGCAGAACCTTTGCCGACCCAAGCCCTATCGTAACTTGGATCAAGTTTCGTAGCGCTATCATAAGCTTGCAGCGCTTCTTCATATCGATTTAGCTCTTGAAGGGCCCAACCTTTGTCAGACCAATATAATGCGGAACTATTATTGAGTTTTGTCGCCTTATCATAGGCGTTCAGTGCTTCATCTACCCTATTTAGGTCGTTTAAGATATCACCTTTGCTGTCCCAAGCCACTGCAAATTTGGGATCGAGCTCGATGGCCTCGTCATAGGCCTGGATGGCCTCATTGTACTTGCCCTGGGCATCGAGAACAATGCCTTTGTTGTTCCAAGGCCATGCAAATTTGGGATCGAGCTCGATGGCCTCGTCATAGGCCTGTATAGCCTCATCGTATTTGCCTTGGTCATAGAGAGCTGCGCCTTTTCCGTTCCAAGCCATTGCATCTTTAGGATCAAGCTCGATGGCCTTTTCGTAGGCCTGGATGGCCTCATTGTACTTGCCCTGGGCATCGAGAACATTGCCTTTGTTGTTCCAAGGCCATGCAAATTTGGGATCGAGTTCAATGGCCTCGTCATAGGCCTGTATAGCCTCATCGTATTTGCCCTGGTCATAGAGAGCAACGCCTTTTCCGATCCAAGCCATTGCATTTTTAGGATCAAGCTCGATGGCCTTTTCGTAGGCCAGGAAGGCTTCTTCCTGTTGGCCCCTATCAATCAGAGATTCGCCTCGATCTAGCCATTCCGAAGAATTCTCTCCTTCCGTGGATAAAGCTGAAAATAAAATTACGAGTAATGAAAAGCAAATGACGGCATTCAGCTCATAATTCCTCCAAAAACTTGTTGGAATGATGACCTTAAAACAATTGCGCCACAAGAGTCGAACACATCCAATAAAACCGCCCAATAAACAGTTCAAGAAATTGAATTGCATGTTTTCTAGTTACGTCAAAGCATCGATGCAGGGTCAATCACACTTGCTCAAAGCTATCCCTGATTCCCCATCCTCTCGTACACCCTCTCCACCATCGCCATGGGTGACACGCAGTTCATGTTGAGCCCCAGCTCCTCCGGCCCCAGGCCCAGGGCAATGCCCGCCAGTTGCGTCACGTAGAGCACTGGAATTTCTATCTTCTCCCCGTGCTTTTGCTCAAGCACCTTCTGCTTGGCATCGAGCATGAGATGGCAGAGAGGGCACACTGTGACGATGACCTCCGCTCCGGCCTTTTTGGCTTCCGACAGTATCCTAAAAGCGATGTCATCTGCCGCCTTCTCCTGGGGCATGAAGATGGGCCCGCCGCAGCAAAAGGTCTTGAGCCGGAAGTCCACCGGTTCCGCCTGCAGCCTCTTGATCAGCTTTTCCAGGATCGTTGGAAACTGCGGGCTGTAGACGCCCTGGGGGCGAGTGAGCAGGCAGCCGTAGTATGGGGCGACTTTTAGCTCTTTGAGGGGCACCACGATCCTCTCATCGCCTTCGGTCAGGGCCTCTAAAATGACATCAAGAGCGTGGCGAATTTTGGCGCCGCTGTACTTTTTGTCCAGCACGGCGTTCACTTTTTCCCGGACCTCCGGCTCCTCCAGCCTCTGCGCAGCGGCGTGCAAGTTGCTGTAGCAGATGGAGCAGCTGGTAATGATCTCCAGATCGGTTTGGGCCATGTTGCGAGCCGCCAGGCCCGTAGCCACCAGCTCATTGGAAACATGCGTCGCCCCGCAGCAGTTCCAGTCCGGAAGTTCCACGAGCTCAATTCCCAGAGCCGCGCATACCGCCCGCGTGGAAGCGTCCATCTCCTTTCCCGTCGATTTGGAGACGCAGCCTGGATAGTAAGCCTGCTTCATTCTTTCCAGAGCTCCTCAACGATCCTCTTGACCTCATCTCTGCCCATGATCTTCTCAATCTCCAGGCCGATCTTGCCCTTGGTCAGCAGCTCCAGGCCCATCTGCATGGACTGCACCGCTCCCTGAGGATAGACGAGCAGAAACTGCCCGGTCAGCTCCAGCTCTGCGATGCGGCCATAGTCGCTGATCTGTTTTAGGAAGAATTCCTCGTAAGCTGCGTCCTTGCCCCGCTGCCCCTCTCGCTCGGCAATGTCCTTTAGAGCTGAGACCACAGCTTTAGGCCGGATACCCCGCGGGCAGCGAACCGTGCAAAGCAAGCAGGAGGTGCACAGCCACAGAGTCTCATTGTGCAAAGCCTCCTTTTTGCCCTCCAGGCAGAACTTGATTAACTTTCGGATGCTGGGGTTCATGAGGTTCGCCGTAGGGCAACTGGCAGAGCAGGTGCCGCACTGAATGCAGGTCAATACCTCCTGCCCGGCCAGGCGCAGCACCTCTTGCTTGAACTGTTCATCTCTGACCATTTTCACGTCGCCCCCTCACTGCTGCCCGTGGCCGCAGCTTTCTTGGCCTCATCTTTGTGCAGCCGTTCTACAATCTTCCGGCTGGCCTCTTCGGCAGACTCCTTCTCGAAAATTTGCCGAACTTTTGGCTTTCTCAGCAGGTTCTCCAGCGGCGATAGGGCTTCATCCACCAGCCGCAGCAGCTCGGGATCGATCTTCGGTTTCTCGGGTGCTTGCAGGGGCTGGCGTTCAATGTCCGGCGGAGAGACGGCCCCGCTCACATCCGGGCGCAGCCGCTCCCCGGTCTTTATGGCGGAGATGGCCTGCTTCCACTCCTCGGCCCAGGGAGTATCCTTTATCTCCGTGTGCCTGACGTCGGACCGCTCGACCTTTATGGCTGAGACGGGACAGGCTTTCTCGCATGCCCCGCAAAAGATGCACTGATCTTTGACCGGCGCTGCCTTTCCCCGCTCGTCCACATACCAGCACTTGGCAGGGCAGACATTGAAGCAGGCCTGGCAGCCCAGAGGATCGCAGCGCACCAGGTTCTTTTCAACCAGCTTTATATCGCCCTGGAAGGGCTTTTTAATATCCATGGCCTCGTAGGGACAGACCTCTGCACATCTGCCGCAGCCTATGCACAGGTCCTGATCGATCTCGATCTTGCCCGCAAAATCTTTTTCCGACTCTGGTAGCACTGCTAAGTCTAAGGGCTCACCCTCTACTTTTATCGCTTCCTCAGGACAAAGGGGCACGCATAGGCCGCAGTAGTCGCAAAGCTCCTCGTCCACCAGGAGCTGCTCATAGGGCACCAGATTGCGGGGATCTTTCTCTTTCTCGCCCTTATCCAGCAACAGAAAGGCCTTGCAGAATTTGGCGCACCGGCCGCAAAGATTGCACTTCTCGGCATCGATGGCGATATTGCCCTTTATTTCCGGGCGCAGGGGGCCATAGTCTTCGCGTGTTTTATTGAAAGTGACCTTTATGGCCTTGGTGGGGCAAACAGGCTCGCAGAGCAGGCAGGGCAGGCATTTTTCGTTAGGCAGGGCCTCTGCCAGCAGCCGGGGATACTGCTCCTGCTTTATGAAATCCACAACTTTTTCCATCCCATTTGCTTCACCCGTTTTTTCCGTCACCTCTGTCGCTTCTGCCGCATCTACCACTTTCGTCGAGTCCGTCATGCCTGGGCCTCCGACGGTCCTGCAGCTTCTGCCGCATCCTGGGCTTTTCTTTCTCGCACAGTCATCTTAAAGGCCTTCATGGGACAGAAATTGACGCACATGCCGCAAAAGGCACACGCATCCAGATCGATGAGCACGGGCGGCGCGTCCAGGCCCTTGGCAATCTCCTGCAATGGCCCCTCTTGCAGCGCTTTTTTCGGGCAGAGAGCTACACAGATGGAGCAGCCCGCGCACTTTTTATAATCGTAATCGAGGACGATCTCTCGCTCTTTGGTCTTCTGTTTGGCCAGAATGTGAGTACCTTCTGCATCCATATCTTTCTGTATTTCCATCATGGAAGTGCAGTCTCCCCATTCTTCTCTTCCGCCCTTTTCTTTTTCAGCTCCGTTCCGATGGGGCCCATGGCTTTCAGCTCGCCTATGAAATCCCTGAGATCCTTTGCATAAATCTCGCCCTCGCTGGCGGCACACCAGACGATCTTGACTCTTCCCGGACCAAGGCCTATCTTCTCCAGGACGCCTTTGAGCACGTTCACCCTTTGCAGGGCCTGATAGTTGCCATCCCGGTAGTGGCATTCGCCAATGCGGCAGCCGGCGATGAGCACTCCATCGGCACCTCGACGGAGGGCCTCCAGTATGAAGCTTGGGTCCACGCGCGCCGAGCACATCACCCGGATGTTGCGAGCGTTGGTCGGGTACTGGATGCGCGCCGTTCCGGCCAGATCAGCCGCTCCGTAGCTGCACCAGTTGCAAAGGAAGGCCACAATGAGGGGAAACTCTCTCTTTACCTCTGTGGCGGCCCGCACCTGGGCCATGATCTGCTCGTCGGAGAAGAAGCGCATGTTTATGGCGTCAACTGGACAGGCGGCGGCACATGAGCCGCACCCTTTGCAGGCTGCCTCATCCACGTAGGCCGGGCTTTTCACGGCTATGGCCTTCTTGGGACAGAGATCGACACACAGCTTGCACTTGATGCACTTTTCCGGATCGACATAGGCCGAGGTGGGCTCCAGCTCCAGCACGCCTTTATGCAGGAGCTTGACCGCCTTTGCCGCGGCTGCACTGCCCTGGGCGATGGAGATGGGAATCTCTTTGGGACCGGAGGCGCAGCCGGCGATGAAGACTCCGTCGATGTGCGCCTCCACGGGCCTCATCTTGGGGTGGGCTATCTCAAAGAACCCGTCCGGCCTCCGGGAGAGTCCCAGCAGATTGCCCAAAACGTCCGCTTTGCTGTCCGGCTCCAATCCCACGGAGAGGACGGCCAAATCATGCTTCACCCTCTTCATCTCGCCTGTTTGCGTGTCCTCAAAGATGAGGAAGAGCTCGCCCTCCACCTCTTCGATGCAGGAGACGCGAGAGCGCACAAAGTTGATGCCCAGCTTCTGGGCCCGCACGTAGAATTCTTCGTATCCTTCTCCGCAGGCCCTGATGTCGATGTAGTAGATGGTGATCTCGGTATGAGGATACTTCTCCTTGACCAGTTGCGCGTTTTTGAGCGAGGCCATGCAGCAGATGCGAGAGCAGTAGAGGTTTCCGACCGTCGAGTCGCGCGAGCCGACACACTGCAAGAACGCTACCCTCTCGGCAATCTTGCCTGTGCTGGGGCGCACCACTTCTCCCGTTGTCGGCCCGGAGGCGTTGAGCATCCTCTCCATCTGCAAGGTAGTGATAACGTCCCTGTACCTGCCAAAGCCGTACTCCTCCTTTCGCGTGGCATCGAAGGGCTGCCAGCCGGTAGCCACGATGATGGCGCCCACATTCAGCTTGAAATCCTGGGGCTCCTGGTCCAGCTTGACGGCCTGGGCAGGACAGGCTTCCACGCAGCGGGCGCAGCCAATGCAGGCCTTGGGATCGACACAGGCCACCAGGGGCACGGCCTGGGGATAGGGGATATAAATGGCCTTTCTCTTGCCGATGGCAAAGTCGTACTCGCTGGGCACCTCTACCGGGCACACATCGGCGCACTCACTGATGCAGCCTTTGCAAAGCTTCTCATCCACATAGCGTGCTTTGCGAACAGCGGAGACTGTGAAGTTGCCCACGCTGCCCTCCACGCCCAGGACCTCGGCGTAGGTGATGAGAGTGATATCAGGATGATTGTAGACCTCGGACATCTTGGGCCCCAGCACGCAGATAGAGCAGTCGTTGGTGGGAAAGACGTCCGTGAGCAGAGCCATGTAGCCGCCAATAGTGGGCCGTCGCTCCACTAAGAAAACATGCAGACCCGAGTCGGCCAGATCCAGCGCGGCGGCAATGCCGGCCACGCCTCCCCCCACGACCAGCACGTTTTTGCTGACGGGTATGCTCTCCGGCTCCAGTGGCTTAAGCAGCTCCGCTTTGGCCACGGCCATTGCAATGAGGTCCTTGGCTTTCTCTGTGGCCATGGCCGGTTGCTCCATGTGCACCCAGGAGCACTGTTCCCGGATGTTGGCCATCTCCAGCATGTAAGGGTTCAGGCCCGCTTTGGCAATCGCCCGGCGAAAGGTGGGCTCGTGCAGGCGGGGCGAGCAGGCGGCCACTACCACGCGATCAAGCTTAAGCTCGGCGATATCCTTCTGGATCTGCTCCTGGCCGATGTCGGAGCAGGAGAACTGCAAATCGCGGGCTACGGCCACATCGGGCAGCTTCTCGGCAAAGCTCTTCAGATCTTGCATGTTCAAGACGCCGGCGATATTCAGGCCGCAGTGACAGACGTAAACACCAATGGGCATGAGACTTCAGTGGTATGAACGCTTTAAGTCACTTAAAGTTTTGCCATTGGCTATTCCATGCTGGCTGTCGTTCGCGCCGTGCATAGGCGTAAGCCCTTCCAGACAGTAGTAGCTGTTCCTATCGCTTCTGTCAGCACTGTCAAGCTCCTTGGCCCCAGGTGGACGCCATTGTCTGCCCCCATATCCGGAGCGGCTACAGCTTTTCCGTGGCTGATGCGTACCAAAAACGGTATGACCTCGCTCCATATAAAGGTAACAAATTTGCTTAAGTCTCACGGGCAATTAGCCAATAAATCGGTCTATTTGGCTCCTATTTTTCCGGATTTGTCCCATAAGTTTATATCTAACAAATTTTAATTATTATTTGAGTTATCAAAATGAACGGTCTTCATTTGCTCTCCATCTTGCTGGAGGCGGTCGTGGCAACTCTAGGCGTGATGCTGGCCACCAGCAAGAAGAAAATGTACGGCTGGTGCATAGCCATCACCTTTGTACTTTACGTGGTCTATGATCTGGCAAATCTTCTGGCCTGGAATATCTCCCTGGATACTCTGTATATGATTTTCTTCGTGGCCACCCTTTCTATTCTCTGGGCGGTCTGGAACATCTTCCTGGAAGCTTAAGGGCAATAGTCAGCCTTTTCAAGAACGCATACTAATAATAACAAGATGATCTCCAAAGTCTACATCTCCCACAGCTCCGCTGATGAGGATATGGCCATGCAGCTCGCTCGCGCCCTGTGGCGGGTGGGCCTGGAAAGCTACGTCGCTCTCTATAATCTGTCACCAGCCATATCTTTAGCCGAGCGGGCCTCATTCGGTCTTCGTAACTCCGAGTGCCTGGTGGCCCTGCTGACCGAGAAAGGCTCACGGTCCCCGGAGGTCTGCCAGGAGATCGGCCTGGCCCGTGGCCTGGATCTTCTCATCATCCCCCTGCAAGAGGAGGGCGCAGCGCTGCCCTTTCTCATCGAGCACCTGCGGCCTCTGCTCTTCCGGGAAGAGAGATATGCCGATGCCGTCGGGCTTTTAATCAAGACCCTGCGGGAGCTCTCCCGGCTGGAGTGGCTGAAGGTGGCCTGTCCCAAATGCGGAGAGGAGATGACGCAATATCTCACGCCCCAGGAAGAGGTGGAGGAGGCGCTGGCAAAAGGCGCTTTTTTGGAGACGGTATGCAGCTACTGTCAGAACAGGATTCGGCTGGATGCGAGGACATTTGAGCCGGTTCTGCTCGCTGAGGACGAAAAAGTTTAGATATTGTTGCAGCCTAAACCGCAAGATCGTGCAAAGGATGATGGTCTAATTGGCGAAGAAGTTTAAATCAGGTCCAAGACTGAAGGTAGAAAGGCCGAAGAGCGTTTTCGAAAGACCGTTTCAGGTGGATTACAGAGGACTTTTTAAATCACTCTCCAAAGGCGTCATTCATGCTGCTGGCGGAAAGCTGGAAGAAGCAGGCATCGATGCAACGGAAACGCTTTCCGCTCTCGGACTGAAGACCGAAGATCCGGGCGAAATTGCATTTCTTCTCATCAACCGTTCCCTAGACGAGGCTCTCTTAGAGTTGGTGAATGAGAGTTCCTGTTTGCAGTTGATGGACGAGATGATTGACCCCGATGTCATGGTTGAACAACTCGATTTCACCAGCGCAGTTACTGAAGTCTTCATTGATAGAAAGTTCCTCGACCGGCCTGCCGAATTGCCGTTTCTAAAAGATGTTCAATCCCTTCTTCAGAAGTGGCTCGAAGGGCTTTGCGTGAGCGATCCAAAAGCCGGGCCGAGCGCCAAGGCCATTGCAGACCGTCTGCCCAGCTACTTCGTTTACGCGCTCATCCGGGAATGGCGCAAGAACGCGAAAATCTATTTGCCTATCATTGAAGCATTAAATACACCGTTAGCCAGAGCGGGAGACCGTGAATGGGCGTGGTCTGCCTATTCTGCGCTGCTGCATCACCGTGTAGATGAAGGAATTTTCGATGAGCCGTTCAGCTTGAGGCAAATGTATGTTCCATTGAATGCTTTTTACCTCGAAGATAAGAAGGATGGCAAAGTTCAAAGCGAAGAAATAGCTCGCATGGGACGAAAGCGCAGACGCGTGGTGGTCTCTTTAGAGAATGAATTGGCGCAGTGGCTGAATAATCCTCGATCTCAAGACGTCATCCGGGTAATCAGCGGCGGCCCAGGCAGTGGAAAGTCTTCATTTGCACGCATTTTCGCGGCCAAGCATTCTCTTGATCCGGGAGTGAGGGTGCTGTACGTTCCGCTTCATTTGATTGATGCTTCCAAAGACCTGGTTGAAGAAGTCGGTCGGTTCGTCAGAGATGAAGGCATTCTGCTGCAAAATCCCCTGGACCCCGAATCTCCCGAGCCTAACCTGCTGCTGATCTTCGATGGCCTGGATGAACTCGCTAGCCAGGGAAAAGCAGCTGCTGAGATGGCTAGAGCCTTTGTTCGTATGGTGGATTTAGCGGTTGAGAAGCGGAATCAACAGAGCGTTAAGCTTCGGGCTCTGATCAGCGGTCGGGAGCTGATCGTCCAGGAAAACGAATCTGAGTTCCGCCGTCCCCGCCAGATTCTCACTTTGCTTCCCTACTTTATGACTTTTCCATCCAATAATGAGGGGCGTTTGGTGCAGGATGGTGAGGAATATCACGATCCGGAAAATTTGCTGAAAAATGACCTCAGACAGCAGTGGTGGGCAAATTATGGTATTCTTGCAGGAGGATCGTATAAAGGTCTTCCAAATGAGCTGGACCGCAAAGATATGGGAGAGATCACTGCCCAGCCGCTACTCAATTATCTCGTGGCCCTCAGCTTCACTCGCAAGAAGCTGGATTTTACGAAGGATATAAATCTGAACTTGATTTATGCTGATCTCGTCGCAGCCGTCCATGAACGGGGATATGAAAAGCATCCTCATGTTTATATTAGACATATGACGCTCAAGGATTTCTTTCGCATACTGGAAGAGATCGGATTGGCTTCCTGGCATGGAGATGGACGAACTACGACGGTGCGTGAAATCCAGGAGCACTGCAATGCCAGTGGACTGGGCTCGATGCTGGACAGTTTTCAAGATGGAGCAAAAGCAGGCGTGATGCGGCTTTTAGCTGCCTTTTTCTTCCGCCAGTACGGTCAGCGTTCAAGTGGAGACTCGACATTTGTTTTTACCCACAAGAGTTTTGGAGAATATCTTACAGCGAAACGAATCGTCCGGGCTGTGGAAAGAGTCATCCGGGAAATGGAGCGCCGGACCGAGAGTCCTGATGAAGGATGGGATGAAAGGGATGTCCTCAAGCACTGGGCCCAGATCTGCGGGCCGAGTGCCATAACGCCGTATCTTCATGATTTTCTCCTCAATGAAATGAAGCTGCGCTCAAACGAGGAATTGACCCAATGGCAGAATCGGCTGGCATGCCTTTTCAGCTATATGTTGCGGAATGGAATGCCTATGGAGCAGCTTGGGATTGTTCCTTTTAATAAGGCGATTCATCAATCACGAAATGCCGAAGAGGCATTGTTGGTTGCCTTAAGTGCATGTGCGCGTTTCACGAAGCAAGTAAACAAAATAGAGAATGTCAATATGAATGCATTTGGGGAATGGTTGCAGCAGATTCGTAAAGAGCGCACGATATTTGAGTCAGTAGCTGAAAAATGTCTGTCCTTTTTGGATTTATCTGGAAATCGCCTCAGTTTTGGTAATTTTATTTTTGCGGATCTGAACCATTCAAATCTTCAATTTGCGTCTGCGATTTTTTCTTTGTTTTACAGCGCAAATCTCGAAGAAGTCAATCTCAGAGATGCCAATCTCTTAGGCGCCAACCTCGAAGATGCCGACCTCAGAGGAGCCGACCTCAGAGATGCCAACCTCGAAGGAACCGACCTCAGAGAAGCTAACCTCGAAGGAGCTAACCTCCAAGGGGCCCACCTCAAAGATGCCGACCTCGAAGGAGCCAACCTCGGAGGTGCCGATCTCAGGAAAGCAGTCCTCGATAATGCCTATCTTGTAGGAATAAACATCAAGAAAGCCGACTTCAGAGGAGCCAGCCTCAAAGGAGCCGACTTTAGAGGATCAAACCCTAGAGGACAAGACCTCAGAGGAGCCAACCTCGAAGGAGCCGACCTCGAAGGAGCTAGGATCGAAGGAGCTAACCTCCAAGGAGCCCACCTCAAAGATGCCAACCTCGAAGGAGCCGACCTCAGAGGAGCAAACCTCGAAGGAGCTAACCTCGAAGGAGCCCACCTCAAAGATGCCAACCTCGAAGGAGCCGACCTCAGAGGAGCTAACCTCCAAGGAGCCAAGCTCCCAATAGAATTTCAATTTCTGCATGAGACTGTGGAGAAGAAGAACGAACAAGCTGTTTAGGCCTGACTGTGGACGAGTGCCTTTGCAGGATTCTTTTATTCTTCTCCAAACCTTTTTATACCTCCTCTCTCTTCAGAGTAGGGAAACCTGATGACCGGACACCGCGAGAGAGCCATCCTTATCCCGTCCTCTCTCACCATGGAGAGTAGGGATTCGCGTGTCAACACGCTCAAGGTTGGCCAAATCGCACGGGCAGCAGCGGTCTTCCAATACAACCGCGTCGTGATCTATCGCGATCCAGAACGTAATGACTCGCGATTCATGGCGATGGTGCTGCGTTACATGGAAACGCCGCAGTACCTGCGACGGATGCTCATCCCGCGCCGGGAGGAGCTATGTCATGTTGGAACTCTGCCGCCGCTACGTACGGCTCATCATCCAATAAACTCAAAATCAGAATCGCTCAAGATTGGCGAGTTTCGCGTCGGAGCAGTCGTTGAAAGCGTCGGATCTGATAATGGCGTCTGGGTGGAAATCGGAATCAATCGCCCAATTCCCCTTCGTACCGAGGGAAAAATCCCGGTGGGGCAGCGCCTAAATGTCAGAATCTTTTCGCATGAACCGCTCGCCGCTGAGCCTGTGGACCCCAAGGATATCCCTCATTACTGGGGATACGAGACCGTTGTAGTGGAGAGCCTGGAAAGCTACCTGGCAGAAAAGCATAAGCAAGGCGGCTACGTGGTTCTTACCTCCCGGTACGGAAAAGGCCTGACGCCTGAAATCCTCTCTCAAATGGTTCAACAAGGCCAGATGCGTGATCTTGCGGTGGTGTTCGGCTCACCGGCACGGGGCGTAGATGCCTTCTTGAGTAAGGAATCAATGGACAGATATGAAATGATCAACACCATCCCGCATCAAGGAACTGAGACGGTTCGCGTGGAAGAGGCTGTCTTTGCCACTTTAGCCCTGCTCAACCTGGGTGCGCACGTGGAGGACTAAATGGCAACAATACACCGACCAAGACGAGGTTCGCTGGCCTACAGCCCGAGAAAGAGGGCCAAGAGCGAGGTCCCAAGAATCCGAAGCTGGCCTGAGGAGGACAAGGCCAGGATGGCAGGCTTTGCCGGTTACAAAGCCGGCATGACCCACATCATGATGATCGACGACCGACCGAGGAGCCTCACCGAGGGTGTGGAGATCTCCATGCCCGTAACAGTTCTGGAGGTGCCCCCCATGAATGTGGTGGCTGTGCGCGCCTACGAGAACTACAACGGCGGGCTGCGCCCCGCGGGCGAGGCCTGGTCCGAGAACCTGAGCCCCGAACTAGCTCGCGCTCTGACCGTTCCCAAGAAGACTCGCGGGACATCAGCCGACGACCTGCGGGCTCTGGGCGACGATATCGTAGATGTTAGAGTACTGGTGCACACCAATCCCATGCTCATAACCGGAATTCCCAAGAAGGTTCCAGAGCTCATGGAAATGCCGGTGAGCGGCGGCTCCATGCTGGATCGGCTCGCTTTTGCCCAGAAGTTGCTGGGCCAGCAGGTCCCTATCTCCAGCGTATTTGAGCTGGGAGATCTAATGGATGCATCTGCCGTCACCAAAGGCAAGGGCACTCAGGGTCCAGTGCGACGCTGGGGAATTGCCATCGCCAAGAGAAAGCACGCCCGTACCGGCAAATTGCGGCACGTGGGCAACCTCGGTCCCTGGCACCCATCTCATATCAGCTGGCGCGTTCCACAACTCGGCCAGATGGGCTACCACCAGAGGACAGAGTTCAATAAAAGACTCATGTTCATCGGAACCGACGGCGCACAAATAAATCCGAAAGGCGGATTTCCCGGCTATGGCCTGGTTAGAAATCAATATATCCTGATCAAGGGAAGCGTTCCCGGTCCCATCAAGAGGATGGTCAGAATAAGACACGCCATAAGACCCGGAAAGAACTTCGTGAAAGTGCCCGAGTTTCTCTATGTGAGCCAAGAGTCCAAGCAGGGGGTCTAGGCGATGAAGGCAAATATCATTGATCTATCGGGAAATGAGAGCGGCCAGATTGAGTTGCCTCCTGTCTTCGAGGAGGAATACCGGCCGGATATAATCAAGAGGGCCGTCCTAGCCGCACAGGCCAACAGACTCCAAGCTTATGGACCTCACTTCTATGCGGGCATGAATACCTCTGCCCAGTCATGGGGTCCGGGACACGGCGTCTCTAGAGTTCCCAGATTGAAGAACGGCAGAAAGGCCGCAGGCGTACCCATGGCCGTAGGCGGCCGCCGCTCACATGCGCCCCAGCCCAATGCTGACTATACCGAAAAGGTCAACAAAAAGGAGAGGCGTAAAGCCATCCGCTCTGCGATCGCCGCTACGGCTTCGTCGGGACTGGTCGAGGCAAGAGGCCACAGGTTTACGAGAGAGTTGCCTGTTGTGGCCAAGAACGACCTCGAATCCTTGAGCAAGACCACAGACGTCATCAAGTTCCTGGTGGCAGCGGGCCTGTGGGATGACGTTCAGAGGGCAAAGGATGGAAGACATATTCGTGCCGGCAAGGGCAAACTGCGGGGACGGAAATATAAAAGCCGCAAGAGCGTGCTCATTGTCGTCGGAAACGATTTGGGACTGGGAAAAGCCGCCCGAAATCTTCCCGGTGTGGACTTCGTCACAGTGGAGAGGCTGAACGCTGAGCTGCTTGCCCCTGGAACCAAAGCCGGAAGGCTAACCGTCTGGACTGAGTCTTCCCTGGAAAAGCTGGCCAAAAAGGGCAGCCCGGAGGCAGTACAATGATAATCAAGAGTCCCTACGTCACAGAAAAGGTCACCGGCATGATCGACTCCAATGATACCATAGAGTTCCTGGTGAACATGAGATCCACCAAGCCGGAGATCAAGAAAGCCCTGGAAGATCTTTATGATATCGATATCCTGGCAGTCAGGACCATGATAACCTCCCGGGGAGAAAAGAAGGCCATCGTGAAGCTGGCGAAAGAGGGCAGTGCGAACGAGCTTGCCACGAGGCTAGGACTGCTTTAGGTGGGTAAAATATGGGACATCGAATCATATCTCAAAACAGAGGTGCAGGTGGTCCTACGTACAGGGCACCCTCTCACAGGTACAGGGCGGACATCAAGCACATAAAAGTCGATAGCGATGAGACCATAAAAGGCGTGGTCCAGGAAATAATGCGCGATCCCGCGAGAACAGCTCCTGTTGCGCTCATGGCCTTAAGCAACGGTGAGATGAGATACATCCTGGTTCCCGAGGGAATGTATGTGGGCCAGGAAGTCTCATGCGGCATATCGGCCCCCATCGAGCCGGGAAACACTCTGCATCTGGCGGAGATTCCCGAGGGCATACCAATCTGCAACGTCGAGTCGCAGCCGGGTCACGGCGGCCAGTTTGCCCGAGCTTCAGGAGTGTGCGCCATTCTCGTAGCTCATGATGCAGGTCAAACCGTCGTCCAGCTGCCCAGCGGTGAGATGAAATGGCTTAGCCCGAAATGCATGGCGACCATCGGGGTCGTTGCCGGAGGAGGCCGTCTGGACAAGCCTCTGGTCAAAGCAGGCAAGAGCTTCTTTAAGTTCCAGTCCAAAGCCAAGAAATGGCCCATCGTCAGAGGCGTTGCAATGAACGCCGTAGACCACCCCTTCGGTGGCGGCGGACGTCAGCATCCAGGGCGGCCAAAGACTGTCAGCAGGAATGCACCCCCTGGCCGAAAGGTAGGTTCAATTGCCGCAAAGAGAACCGGTAAGCGCTAGGTGAAAGGTTTTGGCTAAAAAAGCAGGGTCCAAGCTTCCTAAGAGAAAGGAAGAATTCTTGTATCGGGGCCGGAAGGTTGCCGACCTCGCCAAGTTGAGTATAGAGGAGCTTGCCGGGCTCTTACCAGCGCGGCAACGCAGATCGATCAAAAGAGGCCTTGTCAAGGATAACAAGAATCTCCTGACGAGCCTGAAGAACAAGGACTCGGTTCGAACCCACATCAGGAATATGATAGTTATGCCTGATATGGTGGGCAAGAATCTCGAGATCTACAACGGCAAGAGCTTCGAAAAGGTAGAGGTCATGCCCGAGATGATCGGGCACTTCTTCGGCGAGTTTTCTCTCACGCGCGGTCGCGTGCAGCACGGCGCTGCGGGCGTTGGCGCTACCAGATCAAGCAAGTATGTGCCGCTGAAGTGAGGTGTGAGATTGGGCAGATTGAATTATTCGCTTACGCCTGCAGGACGCTCTTCAAGGGCCATGGGGATGGAGCTTCACATCTCACCTAAGCACGCCCACGAGATCTGCAGGACGCTAAAAGGCATGAGGGCTAACCTCGCCCGTGCCTATCTGGAAGATGTAATAGCCTTGAAGAGGGCTATTCCCTTCAAGCGCTACAGAGGAAATGTGGCCCACAGGCACGGCCTGGTGGGATGGGATGCAGGCAGATATCCGGAAAAGGCCGCCAAGGCAGTCTTGATTGTCCTGGATAATGCACTTGCCAATGCCGAGTACAAGGGAATGGAGTCCGAGAAGATGAGGATCTTCCATGCTGGTACAAAGAAGGGCAGGACCATCCAGGGATGGATGCCTCGCGCCATGGGAAGAGCCACCCCCAAGAACACCGAGACGGTCTCTGTGGAGATGGTCCTCACTGAGGTGAAGAGCTGATGTCCGTAGAAAAGAAGTTCGTAGCAGAGGGCCTCTCCAAAGCTCTCGTCAATGAGTATCTGGCGGAAGAGCTGGAACGTGCAGGATACGGCGGCATGGTCATGAACCGCACTCCCATGGGCACTCAGATTACTGTCTATGCGGAAAAGCCGGGCATGGTCATCGGAAAAGGCGGCAAATTGATCCGGAAGATCACCCGCGACCTGGATCGCAAATTCCATCTGGATAATCCCCAGATTGATGTGCAGGATGTGGGCCGCGGTGACCTGAACGGCAGAGTTGTGGCCAATCGTCTCGCGTCCTCTCTGGAGCGTGGCTGGTACTTCCGAAAGGCAGGTCAGTCCATGATGAGAAGAGTGATGGATGCGGGCGCTTTAGGCTGCGAGATTGTGATCAGCGGCAAATTGACAGGCCCGCGCTCCCGAACCGAGAAATTCATCTCCGGATACATCAAGCACTCCGGCAAGCCTGCTATTGATCTCGTGGATAAAGGCTACTCCGTAGCAGTGAAGAAGCTGGGCGTAATTGGCTGCCAGGTAAGGATCATCCCGCCCGACGTGCGACTTCCCGATGACTTCCGGATTGAAAAACCGCCGGTTGTTGTGCCGGTCATGGAACCAAAGCCCGCGGCCAAGCCGTCGGTGCCCGTGGCAACGCCCGCTCTCGAGAAGAAGAGCGATCTGGATCAGCTCTTAGAGTCTGAGCCCTTAGCCGCTCCGTCTCCCCTGGATGAGCCAGCTAGAGCCGAAGGCGTGACCGAGGATGCACCTCTCGCCGGAGAGATGGCTGATAGTGAGCCTTGCGCCAAGGAAGAGTGATCCAATATGGCCATCTTTAAGATTGATGAGATCAGAAACATGAATGCGGAGGAGATTACAGAGGAGCTAAGGAAGCTTCAAAGTGAGCTCATCCGAGAGAGAGGCATCGTTACTGCAGGTGGCGCCCCGGAAAAGCCGGGGAGAATCAGAGACATACGCAGAACGGTCGCCAGGATCAAGACGGTCCAAACGGAGCGAAGGGGATCAAGACGATCCAAACGGAGCGAAGTCTAGTGGACCTAAATCCTGAAAGCCTGGCAAGGCACGAGCTGATCGGTCTTGAGGTGCTGGTTGAAACAAGCAGCAACTCTAGCCAGATCGGGCTTAAGGCCCAGGTTGTGGACGAGACCAGGAATACGTTCCTTTTGGAGACAAAAGCCAAGGTTTTGCGCCTTGCCAAAAGGAATACAAGCCTTATCTTCACATTGCCCGATGGGCAAAACGTGAGGGTTAACGGCTCAATCTTGATCTCACAGCCAGAGAACAGAATAAGCAAGAGAATGCAAAGAACGAGGTGGAAGTTATGAGGGATATCGGACTGGACGTTAGCGCGCCGGAAAAGGAGTGCAATGATCCAAAGTGTCCCTTCCATGGTACTCTCCCTGTGCGCGGCCAGGTCTTCAGTTGCACTGTGGTCAGCGACAAGATGGACAGTACCGTGGTAGTCATGCGTAAGTTCGAGAAGAAAGCAACGAAGTATGAACGATTCGAGAAGAGGCAGTCCAAAATCCATGCGCACAACCCCCCTTGCATTGATGCCAAGTCAGGGGATCGTGTCAAGATAGCGGAGTGTAGGCCCCTTTCCAGGACCAAATCCTACGTAGTAGTGGAGGTCTTGAAATGAAAGGACAAAAGGCCAAGATCCCAAGGGCGATCAACACTGGCGCATACCTGGATTGTGTAGACAATACAGGTGCGCGGACGCTACACGTCATCGCCGTCAAGAATTATCGAGGCGTGAAAAATAGACAGCCCCGCGCAGGGATTGGGGACGTAGTAGTAGTATCTGTGAAAAAAGGAAGTCCGGAGATGAGAAAACAGATCTTTAAAGCTGTCATCATCCGGCAGAGAAAAGAGTTCCGAAGGCCTGACGGCCTCAGGGTAAAATTCGAGGATAATGCCGCCGTTATAGTAGATGACGAGGGCGTTCCCAAGGGTTCTGAGGTTAAGGGACCAGTGGCCCGCGAGGTAGCGGAAAGATTTAGCAAGATCGCCTCCGCGGCATCCATGATTGTGTGATGATTATGATTACAAAACAGCCAAGGAAGCAGCGGAAGGCGAGGTATACCGCACCGCTGCATAGGCGTCAAAAGTACATGCACGCACCCTTGAGCAAAGCTTTGCGTGAGGAGCTGAAGAGGCGCAATGCACAGCTTCGCAAGGGCGACACCGTCAAGGTTATGCGTGGCGATCATGCCGGCACCGAAGGAGAGGTCGAAGATGTGGACCTTAAGAGGTGCACCATCAAAGTAGCAGGCGTGAGCAACTACCGGGCTGACGGAACTGAAGTGCCGAGAACTATCCATCCCTCCAACGTCATGATAATCAAGCTCATTCTTGAAGACGCAGAGAGGGAAAAGATCTTCGCGAGGCGATCCGAATGAGCAGACATCAAAAAAGAGTAACGGTTCCCGTAAGCTGGCCCATTGCAAGAAAGACCCACGCATGGGTTGCCAAGTCCAGTCCCGGGCCTCATTCCGCTGGTGATAGCATGCCTCTCGTGATGGTAATCCGAGATATGCTTAAGCTGGTAGATAATGCCCGCGAAGCAAAGAGGGCTCTGTACGAGGGCAAGGTACTGGTGGATGGGAAAACCCAGAAGGATTACAAGCTGCCTGTAGGCATATTCGATGTCATATCCGTTCCCTCGAGCAACCTGCAATATAGAATGCTCAAAGATGAGAAGGGAATGTTCTATCTCAGTCCTATTGAAACGGACGACGTGAAAAAGCTGGCTCGAATTGAGAATAAAACCATAATCTCAGGTAAAAAGCAGCAGCTCAACCTCTCCGACGGCTCAAATAAGCTGGCAGAAGGCGAGTTTAAGGTTGGCGATTCACTGGTCCTCTCATTGCCAGATAAGAATATTGAAGACCGGATCGGCTTTGAGATCGGTAATCTGGCCATGGTCGTAGGCGGAAAGCATACAGGCCAAACGGGGAAGATCAAAGAGATCATAACCGTGAAGAGCTCCCAGCATAATCGCATCATCATATCGGGCGACAAGGAGTTTGAAACCATCAAGGATTACGTTTACATGATCGGAAAAGATCAGCCTGTCATCAAGCTGGGGGCAGTTTAGATGAATGCCAATCTAATTCCCCGCGTCAACAAGGTTGTCGTGCATGTGGGCGTAGGAGAGAGCGGTCAAAGGCTGGTAAATGCTGAAACCATCATGAAGGCCATTACCAAACAACAGCCCGTTCGTTCTATTGCCAAGAAGACTCTACCTACCTTCGGGATCAAAAAGAATGAGCCTATCGGTGCAAAGCTTACCTTGCGAGGAAAAGCTGCGGAAGATTTCCTGATCATAGCCCTAAAGGCAGCAGGAAATAGCTTGAAAAGGAGCCAGTTCGACATGCAAGGCAACTTCTCTTTCGGCATTGAGGAGCACACCGACTTTCCAGGCATGCGATACGATCCGGATATAGGCATATTCGGCATGGACGTATCTGTGGCCTTGAAGAGAGCCGGCTATCGGATTGCAATGCGGCGCGTGGCGCAAAAGAAACTTCCCAGCCGACAGAGGCTGAATAAAGACGATACTATCGAGTTCGTCTCAAAGAAGTTCGGCATTGAGATCTTGGAGGCAGCATGAAGAAAGGAAAAAAGATCTTCGGAAGAGGTGCAAACCCGTGCAAGCGCTGTGGAAATAAAAACGGCCTGATAAGAAAGTACGGGATATACATTTGCCGGCAGTGCTTCCGAGAGATCGCCCCTGAGATGGGTTTTGAAAAATATTCGTAGGTGGTTGCATTGTTATTGGATCCACTGGCCGATGCCCTATCCGTAATAAAGAATGCGGAGAGCGTAGGCAAGCCTGAATGTATCATTCATCCCGCCTCCAAGCTCATAGGAAGAGCTCTGAAGGTTATGGCGGATCGAGGATACATAGGCGAGTTTGAATTTGTTGACGACGGAAAGTCGGGAATGTTCCGAGTTAAGCTCCTGGGAAGGATCAACCGATGTGGCGTAATTAAGCCCCGGTTTTCAACCAAGGTGACCGAGATGGAGAAATGGGAGAAGCGATTCCTCCCCGCCAGGAACTTCGGTGTTCTGATATTGAGCACCAGTAAGGGAGTCATGGCCCATTCTGATGCCAGGAACCAATTCCTGGGCGGGCAGCTCCTGGCTTACGTATATTAGGTGGTCGCAATGGTCAAAGAGATTGCACGAACGGTAGAGATCCCAGAAGGAGTTGCCGTAACCATAGACGGGAATACCGTCACGGTTAAGGGGCCGAAAGGTGAGGTCAGCAGGCAGCTTAGCTATCCTGAGATAGAGATCAAGAACGAGGAATCTCAACTGATCGTGAATTCCAGGCTCGATCGAAAGCAGCACCGGGCGATGGTGGGGACACTGGCCGCGCACATCAGCAATATGATTGCAGGCGTAAGCCGGGGTTATGAGTACAAGATGAAGGTCGTGTACTCTCACTTTCCCATACAGCTCAAGGAAGCTTCCAACGAGCTCATTATAACCAATTTCCTGGGCGAAAGGAAGTCTCGATCCGCCAAGATCTTACCGGGTGCGAAGGTCGAGATCGGCAAAGATGAAGTAACGATCACAGGCATCGACAAGGAGCGAGTTGGCCAGACGATGGCCAATATTGAGCAGGCTACCAGGGTGCGTGGTTTCGATATCAGGATATTCCAAGACGGGATATACCTGGTGGACAAGAGGTGACAAGGATGGCAGAGAGGTTGCTGAGAGTAAGAACCCGGCAGAAATCAAAGAAGCCTGAGTTCAACCTTCATGATTCACATAAAAAGAAGCGGCTTGGCACCAGCTGGCGAAAGCCTCGCGGCCTGCACAACAAGCTCCGGCAGCAGATTGCTGCTAAAGGCAAGCTGGTTAGAGTCGGCTATGGAAGCCCCAAGGCAGTTAAGGGATTTCATCCCTGCGGCCTTCCTGAGGTACTGGTTAATAACGTGGCCGAGGTGCTGAAGGCGCAGGGCTTTGTTGTACGCATAGCATCAGGCGTTGGCATGAAGAAGCGCCTGGAGATGCAGTCAAAAGCAGCTGAGGCAGGCCTTAGGGTGCTCAATCCCAAGGGTGGTGCCTAGAAATGCCGGGCTTAACAACGCAGCGGCGCCTGGCCGCAGCCGAGCTTAAAATTGGCGAGAGCCGGGTCTGGATCAATCCCGATCCAGAAGTGGCAAGCGAGCTTTCCGATGCCATTACCCGAGAGGACATTCGTTCCCAGGTAGAGGCCGGAAATATCAAGGCCAAGCCCAAGAAGGGCAACAGCCGAGGCAGAATCAGGGCCAGAGCAGCAAAGCGCGCCTATGGTCACTGCAAAGGAGCGGGACATAGGAGAGGCGCCAAAGGTGCCCGATCCCCAAGAAAAAGGCAGTGGATGACCAAAATCCGGGCTCTGCGAAAGAAGCTTTGCGAGCTTCGTGAAGGCGGCCAGATAGATCGCCATGCCTACCGCTTGCTTTATCGCAAATCCAAGGGCGGCGAGTACAGAAGTTTGGCGCACATGAACTCATTCATCAAGGCTAAGGGCCTTGCCAGGAGTGAATAACTTGGCTACAGGACCGAGATATAGAGTCCCCTTCCGAAGAAGAAGAGAGGGCAGGACCAACTATCACGTTAGATATAAGCTAATACTATCGAAGAAACCCCGTGTTGTTGTCCGGAAGAGCAATGCCAACACATTGCTGCAATTGGTAGTGGCGGAGCAGAAAGGCGATAAAACACTCCTGACGGTT
The DNA here is from genome assembly GCA_037128175.1 of Methanothrix sp. Lineage (GTDB taxonomy): Archaea > Halobacteriota > Methanosarcinia > Methanotrichales > Methanotrichaceae > Methanothrix. The sequence continues at coordinate 34,828 of JBAXWY010000013.1, read as the reverse complement.
AATTCCCGAGAGCTGTTGAACTTTGGATATACCTTTAGCAGGAGCAATATACCTGCTGCCTATCTTACCGGCCTTATCTTCGGCAAGAAGATGCTGGCCCTGGGCATTGATGAGGGTATCGCAGATATTGGTCTGCATGCCTCCACTAAAGGCAACAGAATCTATGCTGCCATTAAAGGCATCGTGGATGCAGGTGTAAATGTGCCTCATGGCTCGGAGATCTTCCCCGATGAGAAGAGGATTTCTGGCGAGCACATAAAGAAGCACACGGGAGTAGATATCGTGGCCCAATTCGAGCAGGTTCGAGAGAAGATACTGGGGTGAACTTATGGATCGGAAAAAGAAGCGTGATTTTTACCAGGAAGAGTGGATCCCCAAGACAAGGCTGGGCAAGCTCGTCTTTGAGGGCCAAGTAACCTCCTTCGATGAGGCAATTGCCTCAGGTCTGCCTATTAAGGAGGCCGGCCTGATAGATGTGCTGATACCGGGACTTGAGGATGAAGTTCTGGATATCAACATGGTTCAGAGGATGACGGACTCCGGAAGGAGAGTCAAATTCAGAACCACGGTAATTGTGGGAAACAGAGACGGCTACATTGGACTTGGCGAAGGAAAGGATGTTCAGGTGGGCAAAGCCATCAAGAAGGGCATCGATAGTGCCAAGCGGAATATCATGAAGGTGAAGCGAGGTTGCGGTAGCTGGGAATGCGGCTGCGGCCAGGCGCACACTGTGCCTTATCAGGTAATTGGCGAGTCAGGAAGCGTCAGAGTCGTACTTATTCCGGCGCCTAGAGGGTTAGGCATCGCTGCCGGCGACACATCCAAGAAGGTCATGGACATGGCCGGAATCAAGGATGTGTGGACAAGAACGGCAGGTTCGACCAGGACTACTATCAATTTCGCCAAGGCCACCTACAATGCACTCATCAATACTGTAACTGTGAGGGCTTGAAGATGTTTGCCATAGTGAGATTGAGAGGCGAGTTGAACGTTCGGCCCGGGATCAAGTCAACTTTAGCGATGCTGCATATCCATCGAGTCAACCATTGCATCGTCGTCAAAGAAGATGCGCATTACCAGGGCATGATCCAGAAGGTAAAGGACTATGTTGCCTGGGGCAAGATAGACGATGACACTCTGGCCATGCTTCTGGAGAAGCGGGGACGGCTGAGTGCAAACAGGCGGCTGACAGAGCAGTTCTTGAAAGAGAATACATCCTATGGCTCCTTCCAAGAATTGGCCAGTGCCATCACCTCTGGGGCAACAAGCCTGAAGGATCTGGAAATCAAGCCCATATTCCGGCTCCATCCGGCCCGCAAGGGTTTAAAGACCATCAAGAAGACCGCGCAACAGGGCGGAGATCTGGGCTTTCGCACGGATTTGGCGGATCTTATCAAGAGGATGAGGTAGAACCATGGTTAGACCAAAGACGAAGGAAAAAAGAGGGCACCGAACCTACCACGGCAAGCATAAGAATGCGCGCGGAGGCGGGTCTCGCGGCGGTCGCGGAGATTCTGGGAAGTGCAAACATCACTTCATGCGCTCTATGCTTCTCGGAACTCAGATGGGCAAGCATGGGTTCGTCAAGCTGCCTCTTGCCGTGGAGCTAGAGGTAGTCAACGTGGACGTGCTGGACCAGATGGCAGGCCCGGATGGCAAAATTGAGCTTTCCGAGATGAAGGTGCTGGGTCGCGGCAAGGTAACCAGAACGCTTAACGTTAGCGCGGCTGGATTCACTGCGACGGCAAAGAGCAAAATTGAGGCTGCTGGTGGTCAGGCAGTAGTAGTATGAACCAGCAGAGTTTCTTTTATGCGATAGAGCCCTTTGTGCGCCGGCTCCCCTCCGTGGAGCGGCCCACTGGGCACGTCCATTTTAAGAGAAAGCTAAGCTGGACTTTAGCCATACTGATTCTCTACTTCGTCCTGGGAAACATCCCCCTCTTTGGGCTTTCCGCAGCATCCATCGATATTTTTAGTTCTTATCGTGCCTTCTTTGCCGGATCCTTCGGTTCGATGATGCTCCTTGGCATAGGTCCAATTGTTACCGCATCCATCGTATTGCAGCTTCTCGTGGGCGCCCAGATCATCAAGCTCAATCTGAGCGAACCCAGGGATCAGGCCATTTATCAGGGCACGCAAAAGGCCCTGGTATTTGTGATGGTCGCAGTTGAGGCCCTGCCGCAGGTGTTGGGAGGCTATTTGTTGCCTGATGCCGGTTTAGCTGGTACTCTAGGTGTTTCCCTGGGCATGATATCATTATTGATCTTTATTCAGGTCTTCGTAGGCGGATCACTCATCGTCTATATGGATGAGGTCGTCTCAAAATGGGGCGTCGGCTCGGGAGTGGGGCTCTTTATCGTAGCTGGAATAAGCCAGCAGTTGGTCACGGGCATCATCAATCCGGCGACTGGCGACGGGGGGCTTCCGGTGGGCATCATACCCAAATGGATCGATATCATCAGGCTACAGCTCATCGGCTTTGATACCCTCTTCACATCGGAAGGGCTGAAGTTCATTTTGATAACAGGAGGAATTCTGGCGCTCATATCTACCATAATGATCATTTTGCTGGTCGTTTTGGTGGAGTCTACCAGAATCGAGATACCACTGGCCCACAGCCGCGTGCGGGGCGCACGGGGACGGTTCCCGGTCAAGCTGGTTTACGCCTCAGTTCTTCCCATGATCCTGGTGCGGGCCATTCAGGCCAACATCGAGATGGTGGGAGCATTGCTGGCGGCCAAGGTCGGCACGATAACCTCGGCCACGGTAACCGGTCAGGGCGTAACCACGATTTATACCGGCTACTCCAGCTTTCTCGGAACATTCGTCTCGTCCGCTAAAATTAATTCAGTTACTGGCGTGGCCATGAGCGGCTCGTCACCTCAGCCGGTATCGGGCTTGATGTACTATCTATCTGCCTTACGTGGCCCCAGTGACTGGATGCCGGGAATGGTACAAAGCCATCCTGGCATGACTGAATTGGGATTCGCGGCTCTGGCCGGCTGGCAGATATTTCTGCATGTGATCGTGGACGCTTCATTCCTGATCATTGGCGGCATTATCTTCGCCATCTTCTGGATTGAGACCACGGGCATGGGCCCCAAGAGCGTGGCTGCCAAGATTCACAACTCTGGCCTACAGGTTCCGGGCTACAGAAGAAACCCGGCCTCCATTGAGAAATTGATGGAGAGGTATATCCCCAAGGTGACTGTGATTGGCGGCGTGATCATTGGCGTTTTAACCTTGATCGCCAGCCTATTGGGCACACTGGGGGGCGCGGGCGGCACGGGGCTGCTCTTGGCTGTGAGCATTGTCTATCGGCTCTATGAGCAGGTAGCCAGCGAGCAGATTCAGGAGATGTACCCCATGATGCAGAAGTTCTTCGGAGCGTCGGCATGAATGAGAAGCTAACCAAGTCCCTGGACAAAGCTGCCATGGCGGTGGGCTTTGTCCTTTTTTTTGGGGTAATGATCAGTACGCAGCTTAGAACTGGCCTGGGTTTAGCTACCGGTCATTTGCTGGGATGGCTTCCCGAGATTCTGCCTTTTCACGTGGTGCTCTTCATTATGGCTGCCATCACGGGCCTATACGCCAGCCTGATTCAGAAGTACACCATGGACTGGGAGTACCTCCGAAATTCTCAGGAGAAGATGAAGAAGCTGCAAAGAAATATGAAAGAAGCGCAGCTATCTGGAGATCAGTCTAGAATTCAAGCCATGCAAAATGAGCAGATGAAGGCGGTAGCTGATCAGGGCAAGATGATGCAGATGCAGTTTAAGCCTATGCTCTATATCGGCATCGTCTCCATACCACTCTTCATGTGGGCTTACAGTTTCATATCCGCTAACCCAAACATGATGATGACCTTTCCCTTCTGGGGAACACATCCTATCAATGCCACTGTCCTGGGACCGATCCTTTACTGGTTCTACTGGTACTTTATCTGCTCACTGCCTGTATCTCAGATCATCCGTAAGGCTCTGGACATTGGGAGCATGAGCTAGAGATGATAGTAACCATCAGCGGTGCGCCGGGGACGGGCACATCAACTCTTGCTCGTTCTCTCTCCCAAGAGCTCAAACTACGCTGGATCAACTCCGGGGATCTCTTTCGCAAGATCGCCGACGAGAAGGATATCTCCGTTCGGGAGATGAACCGTCTGGCCGAGAAGGGACCTGAGATCGATTATCTCATTGATGATGCTCAGAAGGTTCTGGCCAAAGGGGGGGGCGGCATCTTTGAGGGCCGGCTCTCCGGGCATCTGCTGCCGGCTGATTTGAAGGTTCTTTTAAAGGCAGAATTACGAACAAGAGCTGAGCGCATCGCCAAACGTGAGGCAAAGCTGACCGAAGACGCCATGCAGGAGACACGTCATCGCGAAGAGAGCGAGGGGCGGCGGTATAAAATGTACTACAACATAGATATCAGCGACTTTTCCGCTTATGATCTGATAGTGGATAGCGGCAAGTTCGATGAGGCAGCCACGCTGGCAATTGTGCTGGCCGCAGTGAGGGGACGCCCGTGTCCGTGATCCATCGCGCCGAGAGGGCAACGATCGCTGAGAAAAGACCTGATCGCGGATCTCCGCGCTCTTCCCCTAGCTCGACCGCCGCGCCGTTCACTGCAACACCCTCAGTTTCCAAATATCCGCAAATTCTTCCCTCTGATAGGGTTCGGTCCGTGCTGGTAAAGCGAAGCGGCAAGACCAATTCTGCCTATGGCGTAGCGCCCGAGAAGCGCAGCCTAGAGATGCACATGTCTTTGGGGGCCATCAATCTGGACAAGACCTCCGGGCCGACCAGCCATGAGGTGGCTGCCTGGGTGAAACGCATTTTGGAGGTAGAGAAGGCGGGGCATAGCGGCACTCTCGACCCCAAGGTGACGGGAATTTTGCCCGTTCTCCTGGGAGACGCTACGAGGATTATGGATACTCTTCTCCTGGCAGGAAAGGAGTACATCTGCCTCATGCGGGTGCATAAGCCCCAGCCCAAGAAACGCCTCTTCGACGTTTGCGTAGAGTTCATGGGACCAATTTTCCAAAAGCCGCCCCTGAAGAGCTCAGTGGTAAAAGAGCTACGTATTCGCACCATTTATTATCTGGATGTCCTGGAGATTGAGGAGCAGCGCGTGCTCATGCGCGTGGGCTGCCAGGCGGGCACCTACATCCGCAAGCTCTGCTTTGATATTGGTCTCGCTTTAGGCACGGGTGCGAACATGGAGGAGCTGCGTCGTACGCGCGCCGGTCCCTTCCGGGAGGATGAGACGCTGGTCACGATGCACCAGCTCATTGATGCCTACGCGACCTGGAAGGAGACGGGCGATGAGAGTGGCCTGCGGCGCGTCATACTGCCCGTAGAGGCGGCTTTGCGGCATCTGCCTCGGCTGGTCATCGCCGACAATGCCGTGGATGCCATCTGTCACGGCGCGCCCCTGGCCCTGCCCGGGCTGCTTCGCCTGGAGACAGATATAAGTAAAGGTGACATCGTTGCCCTCTTTACCCTGAAAGGAGAAGCTGTGGGCATTGGCCGGGCCGATATGAACAGCCGGCAGATGCTCGACGGCAAGACGGGCATAGCCGTTCTGACCGAAAGGGTAATAATGGAGCCGGGCACGTATCCCAAGGCGTGGAAGCTGGCCGAGAGGGACGCTTCCCAGGCAGCGAAGATAGCTGCCAAACGCTAAAACATGAAATCCAAATCTGTGCCGAGGTCGTCTAGCGGTATGGCGCGAGCCTGGAATGAAATCCCTGAAAGCTCGTGGTTCGAAAGGGCCCCGTGAGTTCGAATCTCACCCTCGGCGCTTTTCTTATGGGTAATAGAGTAACGATTTTTTATATTGGATAAATATCGTAGGCATTATTTACCAAAGCTATATCCTTATCCGTGCATTTTCAAGATTGTAAGATCTAACGAAAAAGGTTTGGGTCAACGGGCGGCCCAAGCTTGCTAGCACCTTAGCGAACTTTTCCTGCGTGAGATCGGTTATGATCGCCCCATTCATGCCTCGGAAAAGACCGTCTGGGTTCATGCGAACTAGCGCGCCGGTAAAATGATTATGCCGGAAAAAGAAAGGATCCGGGTAACTATCATTTCCCTGCACTTTTCTGCCTCCTGATCGATCAGCTCACATCCCTTCCACAATCCTAATCTCCTCTTCAGTCAGCTCGTAAAGCTCGTAGACCCGGGTGTCTATCTGGCGGTCGGTGGCCTCGATCCGGGTGTTTGAATATGAGTTAACCGTTCTTGTTGTGATTTTATCAGTCCTTGAACTTCTTCGATTGAATAATGTGGTTTTCTCAAATGAATTATTGAGTGACACGTCGGGCAAACAGGGCGGAGATCAACTATAGGGTTAACCTGGTATTCAGAATTTATATCGGATAGCTGCCTAAGGTGGTGAATATGTATGTATCCTTGAGCAATTTCTCCATAAATATCGGATAGGATTCTGCCACAGACAGTGCATTTGCATCCATAATGAAGCTTGCATTTCTCACGTGCTATATTGCTTCGCACATAAGCATTGACCGATGTTTTTCTTACCGCACCTTCATAGATGGGTTCAATTTCATCTATCTCTTCAGGTATTGGGGGTTGTTCTTCGGTCCACTTGAGTAATTCAATGGCTTCGGCTACAGCGGGTTTCATTATCCATAGCCATTCTCCATTGGTTTTTTTGAAGTCAACAAGAACATTGACTTTGAATTCGGGAAGAGGATTCCAACCCAATTTCTCTCCAACTAATCCACCTAGCTTTCCATAATGGAGATTGGCTGCACCGAAATTATCGTATCCCATAGCGTTGGCCATCATAGTAGCCGTTAGAGTCCTATTAGTGGAATAGTAATTGCCCAGCAACATCTGTAGGTGATGCGGAGTCATCTGTAGTTTATGAAAGGCGGAAACATAATCACTTGCAGTAAAATCCTTCGTAGCATTTATGTTGGCAGATGATATCGGGTTTATGATCTCGCTATAGTCTGGATTCTTTCTTATTGCGATTTGATTTAATTTATTCCAATAGTGCTCTTGTATCAAGAAAACACTGCCTTGGAAATTTATCTTCAAGGGAGACCAATCATTGAAATATGAATCGCCACGTAGCTCCTTTGCTGTAATGGGATTTTCGAATTTATACAACACTCGATAACTGCAGCGATATTTCCAGCCCTTATTCGAATCCTCATCATCATTAGGGAAACGATATGCTGCACCTTCGGCTTGTATTAGATAACCTATGTCCCTCTTCAATTTAGCTCGCCACAAGAAAACCAAATCACCTTTCTTGGTTTCTTTATGGCAGGTCCACCAACCGTCTAAATCGAATCCGCTATTAGGATCTAGATCGGCTCGATCTTTGCCATTGTCATCTAGGTAGTATTCGGGACGAGTTACCCAAAGCCAGTATTTGCGCTCATTTGGCTCTATTTCTTTTGCGTGAGTGTTCATCTCAGCTTCGTTATTCTTCACCAATACAAGATTTCTTCTAGCCCCAGAATTATCCAATCTCAATTTAATTGCGTTAAATGCGTCTCCATCAATTTGCTTCACACACTGACCGCGCATCATGTCAATGTCAAATCCCAGTTTCTTGACTTCATCGCACCTAATGAACGGACGATTTCGATCAAGAGGGATTATCGTCCAATCACAATCAAAACGTTCATGGAATTCCATCAATTCACCGCTAGATAAATGTGGAATTCTCAACGACGAACCTCCCACATAGAAATCTGATTTAAGCGTTCCATAGCCTGCAAATCTATGATCCTTAAATGATGCTATGATAACGTCTCCTTCTTTGAGTTTATTTAAAGCATTATTATTACGTTTAGCATTCACCCAATTGAGAGATAGCGGATACTGTTGGGCTGCTATTCCCATTTTAACCATGCCTTCCCATGATTGGGGATATGAATCGTACATGACTTGGAAGAGCCAGTATTTCATGCATGCCTCAACCATCGCTCACAGGAAAAGGCTTTGGGTGATGCGACCCGAAAGATCGCCTCTACTGTCGCTGTGGTGCAGACCTCTTCCGGGCTGATCTGTGCTGTCTCACTTTCTTTGCTTCCTGCTTCGTTGCCTGGGCCGCTTGCTTTGCCGCCTTCTTTTCCAATTCAGTCATTTTCATAGCATCTCTGATTCTATCTGTCTCCATCTATCATTTCCGCCGCGTGCCACTAAATATCTCTCCCTCGGGTGCCTCAACTCAACCATCGCTCGGGAGGAAAATCTATTTGAAACAAAGCCTTGAGCTAAATTATACTTGATCCGCTGGACCACACGGCTACGTGTCTAGGCTCAAAGGATCCCTTTTCGCGTTGTTTAGGTTATATTATTATTTGGCAATTATGCACCTTTGAAGGATTTAGGTTTTTCCTGGTGGCCTTCATATTTACTAGAATTATCCATGGTGGAAAAAATCACTTTGCGCAAGTATATGGTTAAAAAATCTTTAATACTTTGGCAGTCTAACTACAAGGTGTCCGGCTTTCCGGGCAAGGCTAGACAATAGATAAACGAGGCAAGAATATGACACATGCAGAAAACATGATGGACCCCTTCAATATAGGGCTCTACGTCATCGAAGCGGGACTCGTCGGAGTAGTAATCTATGCCATGGCAGTATTGCCGGCTCTCTTCAAGCTAATGATCTGATCGAAAGTTGAGGATTTCAAGACTCAATTGGATTGATCGGTCGAGCATTATGCAATATCCCGAGCAGGGCTTAGCCAGTCATTGCCGCAAAATGCATCCTGGCATTACTATTAGCTTTGCCTTTTCACCTAGACCACTCGTGATTAAAATCAAAAGGCTCTTCCTGTATCGAGTCTCCTCAGTGAGTTCTCCGTGTGCTTCTAGTGTCTGCGGTGGTGGTAGTTCGTCGTCATTGGATAACTGGCTAACGACGTTTCAACCACATGAAGTAAGCCACTGGAAAATAGCGAAGAGCCAGTCGCCCTTCCTCACCGCTTCATATTCGGGCTAATTTTGGCGTCGGTCTCCGCACGCACGTACCCCTGCACTCGCGCGGGAGGCGGGCTCGCCCCCTCGCGCAAGCCCCCGTGCGCGTCCTTCTTTCGGCAGGCATCTCTGCATGAGTGGGGACAAACACCACCACAGAAAGACACGAGAAGTTCGCGGAGGACTGACACCGGTCAAAAAGCGAACCCAAAAGATCGCCTTCTTTTAGCTTTGGCTTTAAATTAATGCATGATACATCCCTTCCAAAAATTATATAACTATATACCTATTGTTATTAAGTTACGTATACGATCATAATACTGTGTGGATCGATTTTCTTTCTTTGCAAATTTTAAATATAGTAAATTTTCTTCCAAAGTTACTTATACTCGCACCCAACATTATCTATCACTTAAACAAAATATGGGGAATTATTATGGGTGTTAGATTGGAATTTAAGGTTCCATGGGCAGTGCTCAAGATGGCATTACTCATGGTGCTATTATTGACTATCGCGTCCGGTGGTCAAGAGCCATGTAGCGAACGAGATGGGAACTGCAATCCTTCATGGAGTTTGCTGGCCAAAGATGACGTTGCTTTTGCACAGGTGTCCGACAGCAGCGAAAACGATTTCGCCAACCTGAACGCAATTGATACCGCATTGATCGCGTTTGATTTCCAGAACCAATCGTCCTCGCCAGAGGTTCAAAATGTTATGACTGGCAACGATACCGCCAAGATCATAGAATTTTCTGCAAGGGATATCAACAACGATCTATTGAGCTATAAATTCATCAGCTCGCCTCTTAATGGAAATGTCAGCGGAACCGCGCCGAATATAATCTACAAGCCTAACAAGGGATACCTAGGCAATGATTCATTTATAGTCAGCGCAACCAACACAATGGGGATCGAAAAAAATATTTCTGTCTCTATTGATGTGGTTTCGCTCTCTCATCCCCCTACCGTAAGGATCAGAAGCCCACGAAATGGGGAAATATTTACGGCTTATCCTGGTGAGTTTGGTGCAACAGGTTACTCAGTAGAGATACCTATTCATGCCACGTCTTCTGGGGATGTTTCATCAATAGAATTCTTTGATGAAACACTGTCGGGAGATAAAATGATCGGCTCGGGTGACTGTGAGAATACTGGAGGAGACTGTCCTGTTACGATATTTTACGAGTTCTCTGTAGGTACTCATATCTTGACCGCGAAAGCTGTCCCCGGTACTGGCGGAAATAGCTGTCCATCTCTCCCTGTTATTATAACCGTCAACCCTTCCCAGCCGGTAGTACGGATTACAAGTCCTCTTGCGGGGCAAATATTTACGTCTCCGGAAGATATTACTATTACGGCAGAGGTAATAGATAGCAATCCCGTGAGCAGTGTTGAGTTCTATGCAAATTCACAAAAAATTTGGAGCACAACCGAGAGTGATTCACCCTACACCTTTGTCTGGGAGGACGTAAAACCGGGTGTGTACAACATTGTAGCAAAAGCCATAGAAGTTCCAGACGATCCCTTTGCCACTGCCGTATCCAAACCTGTACTCATTGTAGTGGTGCCAACAAAACCCCTGAGCAAGTCCGACCTGGCTTTATCCATGAGCTCTACGTCGAATCCGGCTCCGTCTAGTGGCCTCTTTAACTACGTGCTGACTGTGACCAACAGAGGACCTGACAGCGCAACCGATGTTAATGTACAGGATTTCCTGCCACCAGAATTGGAATTGAAATCTTCAACCGTCAGCCAGGGCAGTTTCGACCCAGATCCAGGAATTTGGAGCTTGGGAAGCTTGACCAAATACCACAGCGCGAGATTGGTGCTTACTGTACAAGTGCACCTCGACGCGCCTCCGGGACAGGTATCCAATACTGCCTATGTGTACGGAGCAGAGGTGGACCCAGACAACTCAAATAACCATGCTATAACATACACAAAAATTGATGCAAGTGAGGCGCCGGTGGTAGACCAAAATTCCACGGAGGTTAATTCGACGCAAATCAATTCCACGATGGTTTAACCCCTCCTGGATAATCTTTTTTAGCTTTCCATGCAGATTTCTTATTTTTTTAATCTCGTTGCCCAAGGAGGCCTCATCCTTCAGGCGTGGTAGTTGACTATGCGAAAAGCTCATCCCCGCTCTTATATCCCAGTCCTGGATGGCGATCAAAGCGTACAGCTCCCACAAAGGCCCGTTCTCCCACTGCAGCAGCTACTTTGCCCACCCCAATCTGGCCGAAACCGCCGCATAGCTCGATAGCCGTTACTCCGCTATCAACCAGCTCTACTGCCACTTTGGCCGCTTGCTCGTAGTCTTTTACGCCCACAACCACCAAGTCCAAGACTTCTGGTGTGGAGATGCTTGTCCTGTGTATCTTCGGATCGGAGTCCGGCGTTACGAACATGAAGGCAGCTTTAAACTTTCCCATTCTTTAGATCCTCCGCTTTGTTTGAATCAGTCTAATATCTTTCTTTTGGATCGTATATAAAAAGATGGAGGCATGGAGCAATTGACAGCATAATCGCATAATAGTAACGGGCTCGCCGGGACTCGAACCCAGGTCAGCGGGTATCTTCGACAATAGTCACCGAAGCCCGCTAGGATGTCCACTACCCTACGAGCCCACAAGCCATCACTGGTGGCTTCCAGGCTATTAACCTTTCCCGCAAACAAACACCGTGATGCAAGACGATGAATCAAAACAGATAAATATGATAATTGTAGATATTGATCATAACAATGACTCATTTCCTGAACAACTGTCCCAGATGCGGCTACGTGGCCGAGGCCTGGAGCGAAGATGGTGTGTTTGTGAATGTGCGCTGCAAGATGTGCGGCTATGAGGGACGTCTGCCTCATCCTGACCTGAAGAACGGAGCCTGGCGAGTGGGATAAGGGTTCGCAAGACTCCAGGGCGCAACTTCCGCTAACCATAGGATTATCTGGCAAGCTTTGCAATTGTCCATTGCATGTCCTGGATCATCCTTCTCTTTCCGTTTCTTCTGATTTCTGCGCTTATAGTCTCTTCTCTTGCCGGGCGGCTAATTTTTCGTCGCAGGGTGGCGAAAGAGGTCAAAGGGCTCTTCTCGGCAGCCTCGCCCGGCGCGATGGTTGTTCCCTCCGATTGGCAGGCACTGCCGGAGCCTTTACAGAGATGAGCGAGGAATATGTTAGCTGCCATCCACCCGGATTTATCTGGCATGCCGTGGCCAAGCTCCTTCCTCTGCTCTGGATTGAGGTTTGCGATTGCTATTGTGGGGGAAAAGGCAACATGCGGGTATTTCTGATGTCCCTGAAAAAGCTGGCCTCCTCCCGGGGAAGAGAGATGGATCAATCATCTCTGCTCCGCTGGCTTTCTGAGGCGACAATGTTTCCTACGGCCCTTTTGCCGGGTGACCACATTGCCTGGAAGCCCATAGACTCGAAATCAGCGAAAGCTGTTGTGCGAGACAGAGAGCTGACGGCATCGGCAATCTTCTATTTTGATAAGAGGGGGGCGATAAGAAAAGTGGTGACGGCGGACAAGTACCGGGAGGTCAAAGGAAAACCGGAGAAGGCGGTCTGGATCGGCTATTTTCATAATTATCAGCGAAAAAACGGCATTTTAGTTCCTACAGAAGTAGGAGCCACCTGGAAGCTGCCCCTGGGTAACCTCAACTACGCTCGCTTCAAATTGGTGGAGATCGATCACGATCCAGTTTTGAATCTGGACAATACAAGATTTTAGGGCTTGAGCCTTTTAATCTCCAGGTAGCGCACCTCATCGTTGACATAAGCGAAGATCATAAGCTTACGTACCGAATGGGCCAGACGCACGGCGCGGGAGAGCACGGGGGGCAAGAAGACATGGTCAACGGGCACGGTGTGCACCAGGTACTCGGAGTGAGGCACCTTGCCAGGACCCTGTACCTGCTTGTAGACCCGGAAATGCGTGCCGAACTTGAAGCCCGTCTTAACCACCAGGCTCTTGTCCCGCAGATCTTTATAAACGCAAAATTTCAGATCGAAGTCTCCTTCGATCAGCCTGGCTCTGGCCGCGAAGCTCTTCAGGTCCATGGCCCCACCGGAGCGATCGACTAGAGTTATCACTCCTCTATCCAGGAGATAGGCCGACTCGACCAGGGATAGCTGAAGCCGTCCCCCTACGGGCTTGCCGTAAAATCCGTGCTCATGCAGCCGGCTGGATGCCGCCACATCCCAGAGCACCACACGATCCTCCAAGAGCGTCGCCATGCCGCCCTGCTCCACCTTAGCCATCAGGCCGGACATAGCCTTCTCCCTGGCCTCGTAAAAGGTGATGTCGCTCTCCTCATCGACAATGGCCAGCATCAGCTTTTTTCTCATTTGGCCTGCGACCCTTACCGGCTGCATTATCTCTTGCAGGGGAAGAGGCATGCGTTCAGAGATGACGAGAACATAAAACTCAGCGGGGCTCTTTCCTGGGTGACCTCCCCGGGGATAGACGCGAAAATCGGGGCGGCCGGGCTGGACATAGTAGCCGCGCTCTCGCAGGTCTTTGTAGACAACATATCGAAACTCAAAGCCCTTTTCCAGAGAAGATGCCGCCTGGAAAAAAGCCTGAAAGTCCAGCTCTTTTCCCTCGGAAAGTACCTTGATCCGGGAGCGGTCCAGGAGATAGGCGGCTTCCACCAGGGAGAGTTCCAGCCCTTTGTCCTTGGGCCGGCCGAAGTAGCCCTGTTCATAAAGATCAGACAGGGCTCCAGCGCCCAGACTGATCTTATCGCCAATAAGCCTGCCTATTATTTCTTCGGACATTAGCAGGCGAGCTTGTCCGGCCAGATGCCGTGCATGATTTCCAGGGATTTATCCACCAGGCTGTGCACATCGGCAGCCGGATAGCCGGCGGAGAGCAGGTAGGACTCAACGTGATTGGGCACGGCGATGGACATTTGCTCCACCATGGAGACCGTCTGCAGAATGGTGTTGTCACCCAGTTTGAAGGGAATGATGGCGTCGGAGACGATCAGCTCGAAGATCTCCGGGCTGATGGGCCGCTCCACTGCGGAGAGGAAAGCCTCCAGGATCTCGCTGGTCCAATCATGCTTCTTGCCTTCATCCTGGTAGGGCATGACCACGACCTCGCGGGTCTTGGCTAACTGCTCGACCAACTGCGCCGGGGTAACATCGCCCTTGAAGACCAGGTTCAGGAAGTTGGTGTGGGGCACAGTTGTGGGCACCTTGCTGGCGCGCACAGCAAACTTGACCTCTTCGAAGACAGTTCCTGCGTCCGTGCCCTGGTGCCCGGCGCCCTTACCAAACTGGATGGCGCTGGGAGAGGCCTTGACTACAGTATGCGGATCGCCATGTCTGCGATCGATGTTGCCCAGAACGGCGGTCAGGCCCAGGGGCCGGGCCGCCAGAGCCAGACGGGAAAGGCCCGTGGTATTGCAACTGGTGCACTGCACCAATCTAGGCTTGGCCTTCTGTAACATCTCGTAGTTCTCGAGACCAAAGAAGAACTCACGGGCGAAGTCTGCCTTCAGCTCATCCGAGATCTTGACCTTCCCGTTCTCTGCCAATCCCTTCAAAAGCTCGGGCCGATCTGCTCCGCCCATGAGTGAGACAAAGCAGCCGTGCGAGAGGCCAGCCTCAACGTAAGGGAGCTCCTCATCGCCCGGTGCGCCCACCATCAAGAAATTTGATGCCGCAAAGAAGTCATCATAGCCGCCCTCTATCTTGACTCCTGCCTTCTCCCACTTCTCCTTATCAGCCGTCTCGCTGACAAAGGCCTTAACTCCGAAAAGCCGATTGAACTTGGATACAATCGACAAGGCCCGGCCATGGGGCTTTCTGAGCAGGACATTCAGGTCGCCCTCGATGCCGGCGGCCTTTTTGACCACTGCCAAAGCCAAAAGAGTTCGCTTATTCTCTGTTCCATCAAAACCCACAAAACCAGCAGAATATTTACTCAATTTGTATCCACCTTCTTAATCTTCTTTTTTCAATTCATTACTTTATTATGTTGTGCTCGAGTCAAAAAATATGGCAGGACAAGTCCTACAATTACGCCAGCTAAGTACGTAATCGAGGGTTTCGGGCCATATTTAAAACCTATGGTCATCGCGATAAGGCTGTTAACGTCAAAGTTATCGCTATCTCAGGATCATTGGTCATTGACTCTAGCCTCCTTGGGTGCTTTGCAGATCCTTCAATTTAATGGGTGATTTCAATATTTTGCTAAAAATAATTAAAAACGATTCATTTTTTTTTGGCAGGATATTGCAGCCGTTCAGCTCTTTACTCCACTCTTTACCTCTTTGATGCATAGAGGTCTATGATTCTATCGGCGACAAACCGGGCACTCTCTTCCAGGTTCATGCTTGTAGTATCAACTTCAATCTCGGCAGAGCACGGCTCTTCGTAGGCTACGTTGACTCCGGGGACGTGGGCCTTCTCACCGGCCGCTTTCTTGTAGATATCCTGGGGAGAGAATTTGGCTTTACGCTTCGCTTCCCGTTCCATGCAGACGGGCAGAGGCGCTCGGATAAACACCTCTGCGAAATTGGGGATCAGGCGGCGGGCAAAATCGCGATAACGGCGTCTATTGGCGGTAGCATCTATGATGGCGTTTATTCCCTCATCTGCCAAGAGCTTGCCCATGTAGGCTAAGCTGGCATAAACGATATCTCTTTCTTCTTCTGTATATTTGGGCGTTGGAGTTATCGCTCTTCTGATCTCATCCAGTTGCAGGATCCTGGCGCTAATTCTCTTTTCAGATAGAATCGTCAAGACTTTATCTGCGATGGTGGTCTTCCCACAGCCTGGAAGGCCCGTGAACCACATGACCCATGCCATAATTGATAGAAATGGCCTCTTGAATAAAAAACCATTCCATTGACATATTATGAAATCAAACAAAAGATTAATATAAGCGTATTTCATATATAGATATGCAGCAAACCTTATGTCTCACAGCACACGCATTTAAGCGAGGTATAAAAATATGATAGAAAAAAGAAATTTCGCATTGCGGGACAAGGATGGAAATGAGATCGGCGTCTTTTCCGGAAAACAGCCCCGCCAAGCAGCCTTAAAGGCAGCAAACCGCGGATTCACTGATATAAGGCTCCGGGAGAGAGGAACACGAAATGTGCACATATTCCAAGGTGAGCGGATCCAGGTGCCTAAGCCTGCCAATGCCCCTGCCTGGATGCCGGCCGATATCTGGAAGCCGAAAGTCAAGAAGCTGGGCGTTGAGAAGTTGGAAGAGCTTTAGTATAATATTTTTTGCCAAAAAAAAGTAAAAAAAAAGCTGAAGGAGATTCAGCCGAAAAGGGCGCCCAGGCCCTCTACGCCGCTCTCCTCTGCTGCTTCCTTGTCCTCTTCTGGTTCTTCTGCCTTGGCCTCGCCCTTGGCGGCATGTGCTGCGACAGGGGCTGCGGCTGCGGCTGCTATGGGTACGGCGGCGGCCTGAGCGAGGACTGTTGCGATGTCCACGCCTTCTAAAGCGGCCACAAGTGCCTTGATTCTGATCTCGTCTGCGGCGGAGCCGGATGCCTCGACGACCTTCTTAATTCCTTCCTCGTTAACGTCTTTGCCTGCGCTGTGAAGCAGTAATGCAGCGTATACATATTCCATTTGAATCGACCTCGAATTTACCTTTAATCAAATTTATCCGAAGAGAGCACCCATTCCCGCAGCGGTGTCTCCTTCATCCTTTTTCTCTTTTTTCTCTTTCTTGGCCTTCGCGGGGGCCGGGGCTGCGGCAGCCTCCAAGGCTGCTTCTCCACTGGCCAGGCGAGCGACGGCTCGGGCATTGGCAGCTGCCTTGGCTAAAAGCATCTTCATCATGCTGGGCACGGGTATTCCCGCTTCCAGTACCAGGGCTCTGGCCTTGGTCTGAGCCTTTTGCAGCATGGGTCCGACAGTTTTCGGCGTAGCATAGCCAATCTCAACAGCAAAGCCGAATGCTTTGGCAGAAGCCGCGAACAGCTCTGAGATCTGTGCCTCCACATTGATGGAAAGATCCTTGGCCTTAAAGATCAAGCCACCCTCGTAGGCCGCTCGTAGTTCCAGGCCCACGTTTCGTGGGAAGATCTCCATGATCTTCAAAATGTCCGCAGTCTTGGCGGAAACGACCTCTCCCTCTTTGGCTAAAGTGATATTCTGGTTGATGACCACCTTTCCGCCTTTAATGGCTGCTGGGATGCCGGCTGCCTGAAGCTTGCCGACCATGGGTCCCGGCGAGAACGAGGTCACACCAGCCTCAATCACTATGTCTTTGGGAGCACGTGCACCGGCCTTGATGGGCATGGGCTGTTTGCCCTTCACTAAGAGGCCGTTCAGCTTGAAGGGATTGTCATTGCTAAAGAGCAAAGCAGTCTGATCTTCAATGAAATTTGCCAGCGGTCTGATATCCGGGGCAGAGGCCTCCAGGGCGCGGCGAGCGATGGTGTTCCTCACCATCCTTATCTCGACATTGCCTCTGAGACTGCCTCGCATCTGCTGCAGATTATCGGCTGGTATCTCCCGCACGCCTACAACGCCTACAACGCGGCTTTTTTTAATCATTTCGACAAGCTCTTCTACATCCCTAACCTTCCACTCAGGTATGTGGGCAGTGTGACGATCTGCTGCCATTTAAATCACCTTTATAGAAGGCCCCATGGTGGTCTTGACATAAACCGACTTCAGGTTATGTCGGCCATCCTTGAGGGTCTGCTCGAGCTTGACGACGACCGCTTCAATGTTTTCGGCCAGCTCTTTGGTATTCATATTTCGGTTCCCAACAGTCAGGTGAAAGGTCGGCTTGTCCCGAGACCTGATCCTGATCATGTTCTTGAGCCTCTGTATCTGTGGGGTTACGTCCTGTGTCGGCGGCAGAGGTGTGGGCATCTTGCCCCTCTTGCCGAGAATGGAACCCAGGCTCTTACCTATGACGGGCATGAACTGAGTCTCTGCAATGAAGAACTTGTACTCGTCCGCCAGTTTGCGCACAGCTCTCTTATTTCCGGCGAGTTCTTTGATCTCGTCCGCGGATATAACCCGGTCTGCGCCAGCGCTCTTGGCTCGGAGGCCAGTTTCTCCTGCAGCGAATACAGCGATCTTGGTCGGTTTGCCAAGTCCGTGGGGTAGGATAACCTCGGCATCGACTCTGTTTCCCGGCAGGGCTAAGTCGATGTTATGAAGGTTAATAGCCAGATCCACGCTTTCGTTGAATTTTCTGGCAGGTGCCTCAGTGATAGCCTGTTTAACGGCTTCTTCTATATCCATTTCAATCCTCCGTAGTCTACGACTCTAGGTCTTCTACGGCTTCTCAAAAAAGAGAATCATAATTCAGATAATAATATCTCATCGTATTTGCCGCTGGCTATAGCCAGTTGAGCCTCTTTGCTTTGCATACCATCAATGGTTGCGCCTACAGACCCTGCTGTGCCGATGACCTCGCTGGCCGCGTTCTTCAGGGTTTTGGAGAGAAGGCCTTTCCTCTTGATGTTTGCAATCTTGAGGACCTGCTCCATGGTTATATTCCCGACAATGGTTTTGTCTCCAGTGCCTTTCTCTACACCCATCTCCTTGATGATCAGGGCCGAGGTAGGAGGCGTTCCGACTTCGATTTCGAATTCGGTTCTGGACTTCACGATGACTTTGACGGGAACTTGCATTCCATTGAGATCTTTGGTCTTTTCATTGATCTTGGCAACTACCTGAGCTACATTTACGCCCAGAGGTCCCAGGGCCGGGCCCAAAGGTGGCCCCGCGCTGGCCTTTCCGCCAGGGACCAATGCTTCTACGACATTAGCCAATACTTGTCACCTCTAAATTTATTAAGTTCCATCTTTACTGAGCACGCGCACGTGATCTCCCCGTACTGTGATGGGGATAGGCACCATAGCTTCAAAGAGTTCCAACGTTATTTCTTCCTTGGCAACGTCCACGCGTTTGACCCTTGCCTTCTCTCCCTTGAACGGTCCGGATATGAGCTCGATAATGGCTCCTTCATTAATTCCGATTACCGCCGGCTTGGGGGAGAGAAAGTGTTCAACCTCTCCGATGTTTGAGGCCCCTTTTATCACAGAGCGTGCGTGGGGTATTCCTTGAATCGCTTGATCTACGATCTCTGGTGCTGGTGATTCCACAAGAACGTAGCCTTTCAGCACATCTGGTACCAGCAGTGCCCTTATATCATACTTTTCCTTGCGTGCTATCTGGGCGATCATGTTGGCCACCGATCTTTCTTGATTCGCAGTGGTCTTCACAACATATATGCTGGTCTCGGACATTCCGCCTTCTTAGACGAATCTCGTGTATAAAAAGGTTTGTAATACCATGGAAATCTCTTTATACTATAAACAAAGGAGTTTCCACGGGGTGAGTATCTTAAATGAGTGGCAGGACTGATCAGCTTCGGGACCTCGTTATGAAGATTGGCGCCACAACCAAGGTCGTGGAGAAGCAGGCCACCCGTCATGGTAGTCTCCGGGGAAGCGGCGAGATTGAGCGCGCTTTATTGGGAGTAGTCCGGGAGATGATAAAACAATATGGCATTCAGACAAAGCTGACTGCCGAGCAGTTATCATCAGTTGTCAGGCTATTTTATAAGAAACTAAGTGATACCGAGATCGCAGAGCAACTGGGTGATCGAGCCCTTAATAAAACCGTCAGCCGGGCCCGTATCAAGCTCCACTTATTCCGGGAGACTGATTTGAAGCCTCCTTTCGACAAGGATGAGTTTCTCCGCCTAACGGATGCCAGCAAATCCGTCAAAGAGATGGCTGGAAGTCTGCGGGTAGCTCCTTCTACCATATCGGAGTACAGGAATATCTTCGACAGCCAGAAAGCATCGGAGAGGGATGGATACACAAAGCGTTTTTTGGAGATACTCTCCGATCAGGATGTCTCTGAACGCATGGTGACAGCCCACACCGAGGATGGTCTAGCGGACACCATCGATACCGACTATGAGGCGGCAGAGGCCTAGGAAGCCTCTTCTCGCATTATCTCTGGCAGAGGAATATTTGCCTTGTAAGGCTTCCATGCACGCGGTCCGTATGCTTTTGGATTATTTTGAAGCCCGCATTCGCGAGCAAGGCATCAAGCGAGCTATCTGCCACGATTACCATGCGTCGATCGGGCTTAATCACCCGGAAGAGTTCGCTTAAACTTTCCTGCAAAAGAAATTCTTTCGACTTTGCCAGGATTTTAGCCGATCTTCCATAGGGTGTGTCCAGAACAGCAGCATCGATGGAAGAGTTTTTCAGTGGCAAGCGCTTCGCATCTCCCAATAAAAGAGAGCAGTCAAGCGTATGCAAATTGCATAAGGCACCCTTCACCAGCCTGGTCTGAACCTCGATACCCAGCCCCTGGATGCCGATCAAGCAGGCTTCGATCAGAATGCCGCAGGTTCCTGCAAAGGGATCGAGCAGCATCTCGCCTGCCCGGACCTGGGTGAGGTTGATCAATGAGCGGGCCATGCGCGGCATAAGCACGCCGGGATGGAAAAAGGGCTTGAGGTGTGGCCGGCGCGCCTCAAAGGAGCTTCTATCACATCTGGCAACCTCGCGTCCCAGGACGATTCTTTCCGTAGTGATGACGGCTCGCAGCACCATCTTTGGATTTTTCAGGTCCGCCCTGTAGCCTCTCTGAAAAAGGATGCGTCCCACCTCGCGCTCTACGGCATCTGCGCCAGGCGCAGCATCCTTGATACGATGGGCCCTGACCAGATATCTTTCGTGGGGCAGCTCTAGGAGGCTCACAGACTTTGCGAGTGCCTCCAGGGTTGCGTCAGAGATCGCCAGGACCTCGATGATGCGATGGGTCATGGCCAGACGACTGCCCAATAATTGCACATCGAGGTCTTCCGCCTCCACTATCAGGCACTGGTCCAGAAAGGCGACCTCGCAAAAACTGGAGGAGAAATTCTCCACCAGGGCTAAGGCCTCGCTTCTCGGCAGGGTCTCATGTTCTCCGGACAGCTCAAAGGCGTAAGTCGTCATCCTTAGTCCAGGTAGCTGTTCACATCCCTGTAATTGAACTTCTTAGAGCCCAGGACGTTCTCCAGGAAGTTGAAGAGGGCTCTTCTCACATCATCGGAGAGCAGCGGATACCAGGTGGGGCTGGCCACGACCACTGCCCGGAAGGCGAAGAAAGGCGCGATGACCTCCAGAAGTTCTTCATCACCCGTTTTTTCCAGGTAGTTTTCAAAGAACAGCTCGAAGAGGTCTTTCAGGTCTCCGGTTAGGCGCAAGCTCTTCTGCACGGAATAGAATATGTAGTTCATGGCGAGAGCCGTGATGTCATCCGCAGCTTCGCCCCATTCCCCCCGGCTTCTGTCCAGGACGGAGAAGTCTGCGCCCTCCCGGAACATAATATTCCAGGGGTGGAAGTCGCCGTGCACCTGGCAGAGCCGCCCGACTTTACCCCGCAGCATCCAGCGCCACTCCACGCAGACCTTCTCGACCTCTTGCAGCTCATCCGGGTCCAGGAAGCTGGGAGCATCCGGATAGTCGTCCAGAATGCCGAAGATGCATTCGCCGTCTCCCACCGTCTCCCGGATCTTACGCTGATAGAGGGGCGGGCAGTCGTTCTTGACGGCGTGAATCTCGGCCAGGTAATTGGAGAGGGCCATGACCCGTTCGTAGTCCAGGTCGGTTGCGCCCTGCTCTTTTACTCGCTCCAGGTCAAAGAAGTACTCCTTTCCCTCAATCTTCTCCATGAGCAAGAAGTATTCGCGAGCATCTCCCGCCGAGACCAGCGTCCCTTTTTCCGTGAAGTAGCCCACATCGAGAGATGGCACGTGTTTGGGGAGGCCGGCAAAGGTCGAATTCTGCCAGATCATAATCCCTGCCCGGTCGGAGAAGTGGTCGTGGCCGAAGCCATGCTGTACGCGCATGGAGGAGAGTACGGCCGAGCCCTTCTTTCCCTTGATATCATACTCCACCAGCAGAGGCGATCCGTATCCGAATCCTTTCACGTCCTCTGTAGTAGGTATGGTCTCTCCCATCTTACGGGTGCTCAGGAGCGATAAATCTCGCCCGTAAAGGCTTTGCAGATATGCTTCCAGGTTACCTTTTTTTAGATCCAAGGCCAAGACACCTCCTTTTGTAATCCTTAAGTTCCCATCTGCCAGCTATGCAGGTATTTGTCCTGCTCCGTGGTAAGCTTTTCCGTCTCCAGGCCCATGGAGGCCAGCTTCAGTTCCGCCACCCTGCGATCGATCTCCACCGGAACGGCATAGACCTTCTTCTCCAGATGTCGCCCGTTCTCCACTATGTAGCGCACGGCCAGTGCCTGGTTGGCAAAGGACATGTCCATAACCTCCGGTGGATGGCCGTAGGCAGCAGCCAAGTTGATGAGCCGGCCTTCTGCGAGCAGGTAGAGCCGACGCCCATCGGGCAGTTTGTACTCGGTGACATTGTTTTGCACCTCTGCTTTTGCCGCGGCCATCTTTTCGAGAGCAGGGATGTCGATCTCCACATTGAAGTGGCCGCTGTTGGCGAGGACTGCCTGGTCCTTCATCTGCATGAAGTGCTCGTTACGAACCACGTTTATGTTGCCGGTAAGAGTGACAAACAGATCTCCCAGGGGCGCAGCTTTATGCATGGGCATGACTCTATAACCGTCCATGGCTGCTTCCAGGGCTTTTCTCGGCTCGATCTCAACTACGATTACGTTTGCTCCCAGACCTTTGGCGCGCATGGCAAATCCCCGGCCGCACCAGCCATAGCCGGCCACGACTACGGTCTTGCCCGCGAAGAGGAAGTTGGTGGCCTGCATGATGCCGTGCAGGGTGCTCTGGCCGGTACCATAGCGGTTGTCGAACATCATCTTGGTCTCGGCGTCGTTGACGGCGACGACCGGATAGAGAAGGGCATTGTCCTCTGCCATGGCCCGCAGGCGCACGACACCGGTGGTGGTCTCCTCACAGCCGCCGAACATCTGCGCGGCCAGCTCTGGCTGCTCCTTGTGGATGATGGCAATGGTATCGGCGCCGTCGTCCAAACTGACGTTGGGCTTAAGGTCCAGGGCTTTCTTGATGCAGTCGTAGTACTCCTGCTCGTTCTCGCCCCGGAAGGCGTAGACGTAGAGGCCCCGCGCCGCTAAGGCCGCAGCCACTTCATCCTGCGTGGACAGCGGATTGGAGCCGGTGACCGCCACCTCGGCGCCGCCTGCCACAAGGGTGGTGATGAGGTTGGCCGTCTCCACTGTGACATGCAGACAGGCCACGATGCGCGCACCCTTGAGAGGCTTTTCCCTCTCGAACTCTTCTTTGATCTTTTCCAGAACAGGCATGTGTCGGCGAGCCCATTCGATGCGCTTTTCCCCTTCTGCGGCCAGGCTTGGATCTTTGACTACGCTTTTATGCAAAATAAATCACCTTGAAATTTAATTAGTTAACCTGACGGAAGAGACCTTTTTCCAGATACTTAAATGCAACCCAACCAGGCATTCCTGATAGATGCCTTAGGTTGAACTATTAGGTATTACCAAATAGTTGCACTTTGGCTGGGTTCTTGATTGAAAAAAACCTATCGTATCTCAATCGAGTAAAAGCCACTCATTCCTCCTGAGTTTGCCTCTTTCCTAACCCTTTTATATCAAATTCGCCTCTGATGATTCATTCACAATCGTGAACTGCACAAGTCTTACGGAATACCATTCTTAGCGCATATGTATTCCGGAAGATGCGACCTCTCCAGCGGGCGCGCGCCAACGTGCAAGCCCGCGTGCTGGACGCATGGGCACGCTTGCCTGGGCCAACCATAAGCATTTTGCACCAGAACCGTCCTGTAAACCCAAGGAGATAAAATGTTGATCACCTTGCCGGATGGCAGCAGAAAAGAGATCGCCGGAAACGCAGAGAGCATCGAGGACATCCTCAAGCGGCTTTGCATAAATCCCGAGGAGGTCATTGTGGCCAAGAACGGCAAAATAGTTCCGGAAGATGAGATCGCCGGCGGGCGCGACGAGCTGAAGATTGTGCGATTTGTGCACGGCGGGTAGAACGAATGCAACTTGAAATGAGGCTCAATGTATTAATATATATTAATATTATTAATAATGTTAATAATACGATTATTTGTGGTTGAGGATTGTCATGCTAAGTGAAGCCGAGAAAAAGAGATACTCCCGCCAGATCCGCCTCTTTGGCGAGGACGGCCAGGAGAGGCTTTTGAGGACCAGCGTCTTTATAGCCGGAGCTGGGGGCCTGGGATCCGTCATTTCCCTTTACATGGCAGCAGCGGGCTTCGGCAAAATTCGCATCGTGGACTGCGACTCTGTGGAGCTCTCCAACCTCAACCGGCAGATACTGCATGGAAATGCCGACGTGGGCCGGGCCAAGGCAAAGTCGGCTTATGAGACCTTAACCGGCATAAACCCGGAGATAGAGGTGGAGGCGTTGCTGGAGACCATCTCAGAAGAGAATATCGATCAGCTCCTGCAAGGATGCGACATTATCATGGATGCCATGGACAACTTCCCTGTTCGATACCTCTTGAACCGGGCTGCTTTGCAAAGAAAGATCCCCCTCTTTCACGGAGCGATCAGCGGCTACCAGGGCCAGGCCACCACCATCATTCCCGGCAAAACTGCCTGCCTCGCTTGCATATTCCCTCGCGCCCCACCGGCATCTGTTTTTCCTGCTTTAGGCAGCACTTGCGGTGTGATCGGCTCCATTCAGGTGACCGAGGCCGTGAAATATGTTACCGGCTCTGGCCAGCTTCTGGAGAACCGTCTCCTGTTCTGGGACGGTCTGAACGGTTGCCTGGACGAGATGGCCTGCGAACGCAATTTGGCTTGCCGGGAGTGCTCTGATGGTGAGTATTAATAGTAATAATCATAATTGAGCATCAATATCGAAGAACGCGATCCAGAAACATCAAATCGGAGAAACTATGAAATCCGGAGGTTCCTCGCTGCATCCTCTGTGAGTCCTCCGTGCGCTCTTTGTCTCTGTGGTGGTAGTTCGTAGCCATTTGGTTATAACCAGTGGCTAACGACTAATTCCACCACAGAGACACAGAGATCACAGAGTACGCACAGAGCGACTAACTAACAACTGGTAAACCATTGTAACCTCGGGTTAGCTACAGGAAAATAGTGATGAGCCAATCTAGGATCATAGCCAAGAGATGGAAGATATGAGCGAAGGCAAAAAGGCATTGTTGGTGATGGGCTGTCCGGAAGTGCCGGTGCAGATGAGCATGGTAATCTATCTCACCCATAAGCTAAAAAAATCCGGATGGGATGTGACCGTAGCCGGCACGGATGCGGCTGTCAAGCTGCTCAAGGTCGCCGACCCGGAGAGCTACTATGTGCAAAAGACGGTCGATCTGGACGAGCTGATTGGTGACGTCGTGGAAAAGAAGATCGACTTTGACGTATGCTTCGCCTTCATGCACAGCGATGCCGGCATGACTTACGCTGCCACATTCAGTGCCATCTCCAAGGCCAGGCTTTTTGCGGTGGTATTCGGCAAGAATGCCGAGGCTCTGGGGGAGAGCATCGACTTTCCTGCGGAGAAGATCGTGGCCAAGGCCACCCACAACCCCAATCCCCTTAAAAATAAGATCGATAAGGTGGTTTTGTGAGCTGTATCGAGCAGATGAAGTACAATCTGCACCTGGAACGCACCTCCTTCAAGGACGCCCGCGAGTACATCGAGAAGAACTCTGATGAGGTCTACTACGTAGATCCCGGCTACAAGCTCTTTAAGGACTACTATATCATCGGCGTGCCCCCCGTGGCTATAGGCGTGCGGGGAACGGAGATGCTCTTCACTTACGTCAAGCCCTGTCACGGTGCCTTCGTCATGGGCATAGACTCAGAGGAAGAGATCGCCCGGCTGAGGGAAAATGAGAATGAAAAGATCAAAAAGTCCTTGAAGCTGGGTGGCCTGAAAGGCAAGGCAGATTCCGGACCTGTTCCCTCCAGCTTTGGCGATATGTATAAAAAATAAACGTGGTTGAAGCATGCGGATTATGGTTCTGGCGTTTGCAAGCTTCCGGGAGATTCTCGGAAAAGAGCGGGTGCTGCTCTTAAAGGAGAGCGCAACGGTAAAAGATCTGCTGGAAGAGCTGGCCGTTGCCAGGCCGGCGTTTAAAGATGCGGCCTTTGACGACACCGGCGCTCTTCGCGACTACGTTCTGCTTATGGTCAACCGAAAGAGGATCGATCCTACCCAGGACCTGTCCCGACCGCTGCAAGAGGGAGACGAGCTGGCCATCTTCCCACCCCTGGCCGGGGGCTAGGTCCCAATGATCCAGATAACCGAGACGGAGATCTCCCTGGACGAGATGATAAAGAGGGCGAGAAGCAAGGATGCCGGAGCTATGGTTACGTTCCTTGGCACCGTCCGGGATGACGGCATGGAGAGGATGGAGGTGGAGGCCTTCCGGGAGGCAGCGCTAATGGAGCTGGAAGCCATTCAAGAGGAGGCCATGAGCCGCTTCCATCTTATCGCGGCGGAGGTCGTGCACCGGACTGGGACGCTGGCCGTAGGCGAGAGCATCTTAGCCATCGTCTGCTCGGCAGCACACCGGGAGGAGGCGTTCTCCGGCTGCAGATACATAATTGAGGAGCTGAAAAAAAGAGCACCTCTCTGGAAGAAGGAGATCGGAGAGAAGGGCGAGCGCTGGGTGGGACAACCATCATCAGCTTAAAAAACTATAATAATTCTAAGTGAGCGTGCGCCAGGCCATGAGGATGGTAGGCCCGGGGAAGTGCCTAAAGCAGCCCCATGTTCTCAAGCTGCATCTTGACGATCCGCGCGCCTTCAACGCAGTCCTCTTGCGATTTGCCGCCCGTGATCACCAGTTTGCCGGAGCCGAATATGAGTACCACCACCTTGGGCTGCTTGATCCTGTAAATTAGCCCCGGAAACTGCTCCGGCTCGTACTCTATGTTCTCCAGGCCCAGGCCCAGGGCTACGGCGTTCATGTTCAAACGGGTCTTCAGGTCAGCAGAAGCCACAACATTCTGAATGTGGATCTCGGGCTCCATATTGATATTCTCGAAGCCGATAGACTTGAGCGTCTTGGCCAGATTGATGATCGCCGTGCGAACATCCTCGACGTTCTTGGATCCGGTGCATACTACCTTGCCGGAAGTGAATATGAGAAATGCAGCTTTAGGGACCTTGACTCTGTAGACAAGACCGGGGAACTTCTTCTTGTTGTACTCGGCCCCCTCCAGCTCCGCGTCGATCTTGTGCAGGTCGAACGCTTCTGTCAGCTTGGTGGATGCCACCACGTTCTCGATGTTTATTGTGGACTCCATACCTAAGTATTTGAAACCACTCTTTATAAAGTCCGGCGTTGGACGACTGGTGGGTGTGAGCTGAATCGCGGTCTCGCTTGTATCTGTCGCAATCGTTTTAATATGATGTGTATAGCGGAAGTGTCTATTAATATTAGGAATGCCTTTTAAGATATGGAGTGCTAAAATGAGACTTAGAGTAATCAGCGCCAGAACTGAGATCCCCAATTTGAACCCCAATGAGAAGACCGTTCATCTGGCTTTTCGGGCCAGCAATGTAGATTTCCTTAACCTGATGCAGAGGTGTCCCAGGTTGAGGATGATTCAGGTTCCTCCATCCTACCGCAAGACCATGTCCAATGCCATCCAGGTATTCCTGGATATGCAGGGCATTGATATGCTGGAAGGCGACGTATGGGGCCACAGAAAGGATCTGGATGAGTACTTCACAGTGGACGATCGCATGTTGGAGGAGATTCGCGCTCTGGCCGCTAACGGAGCATCCGCTGACGATGTGGCCGATCAGATTCAGAGGAAGGCCAGGATCGGCCCGGAGCTTATCAAGTACATCGTCAAGACCAAGATTACGGCTTGAGCCTGCACGCTGTGCCGGCTCAGCCATATCTACCTATTTTTGTCCCTCATCAGGTAATACTCGGGATCGGCACGTTTCAAACTCTAAAGCTAAACGTTCTATTAGCGAGTTGTTGCCCATTCGCCACATAATATAATTTAAGCGTATACGTTCCTGTTAACCAGGTATATTGGTTACCCTGGAACGAGGTTGGGACTAGGTAGAGCCAATAGTCGCAGCTTACTGGTTGGTTTATAGCCACTGAAGATGTGGGGAGGACATTTTTTATAACGATGGCCGGACCGCCAGGAGGTACTGTAAGCGTGTCCAAATAAAAATTGGATGCATCCAATCCACAAATATCCTGGTGAGTCGCACCGGATATAACCTTGACACCGACATTTACCGGCTCGCTGTTGCCAGCTGAAGCTGGTGCTATTTTTATTAAAATGATGTCTATAGTGGGTGCATTTATCGGTGGGTTTTGCATTGATTCAATCGATCTACCAGGACGGACAACTGGTTGAGCTGCATTAACCATACTTATTGCAACGATAAGCAACACAATAACGGCCAGAAACGCGTTTGTCTTTTTCATGTATTAACACCTCTTTATGCAAACCTATGAACTTTTGCACATATTAGATATCTATCTTTCGATACACTCCCATTCTCCAGGCAGCCTTTTGTGCACTCTCGCGAGCTGCCGGCCAAGGGTGGATGGATGGCTGTCTTCTATCCGGCGGGGAGCCCTCGCGGTGGTTTCGCGAGAAGTCCTTGCAGAGGGTTATTCTATGGATCATATCCTTCATCAATAATGGCACTATGCAGATTTAATTAAATTTAAATATTTAAAAATACCATCAATATATAGGAGCCTCTGAGAAGCATCAAATCGTACCGGTTAGATACATCTTGAAGGCTCTCCCATACATTCTTTGGTTTCTCTAATTGGGTTTTTCTGCATCGTATCTCTTGTTGCCTTTTTTCGGCCTGTGGATGCGTGCCTCAGCTACTCTACCCCTGCTCATCGGAAGCATTGCAGCGGGGCGGTCCATGCCCGCGCGCGGCCTCTCGCGCATGGGCAGACGGGCTAGGGCGGGCGGGGACAGGAAGGAAATTGAACGCGGATCCTGAGGTATGGCCATCAAAAGCTCGCCCACGCTACGCCCTTGCCGAAAACAAATAGAACCTCGCCTCCCCGCGATTGACCAGCCGCCGGGCAAAGCCCTGCAGCTCAGTCACCTCGTCCATCAGTGGCCGGACCAGTACATCCGCGCAAAGCTTCAAGGCCAGCAGGCCCATGGCCAGTTGCAGCTCCAGAGGCGGGCGAATGGAATAGAGCAGGCTTGCCCCACGGTACAGCTCCAGCCGGGGCGAGAATATGTCATCCTTCTCCACCCGCAGGCCGCCCAGAAGCCGCTCCTCTTTATCGGTGAGCACCACATCCAGGCCGCGCGCTTGCAGGCCAAGGGCCACATCGGCAAAGTAGCCCACCCCCACCTCGACCACGCGCCCTCTGTAATTTTCGGCGATGAACTCTGCCAGATCATCTGCGCCCCGTAATAATGACGTCATACACCCAATTACAGCTTAATTTCTGGCTTTACTTCCTGATTTTAGAGATCGGACTTCAAGCAATTATCGGCTCTTCGCAATTATTAACCACAGAGACTCGCAAACTTCGTTGTCTCCAGTCCAACAAACTTGAAAAGCCTAGAAAATTGACTCCGTGATAATCGTAGTTCTCCGTTCGTTCGTCCTCTGTGCGCTCTGCGCCTCTGTGGTTTTCTTCCGTAAACCCTGGTTAAAAAGGTAATGGCGAAGACCATGACTTAAAATATCTCGCGACGCACCTGCTCATCTAAATCGAATAATCATATCAGGAAGATGGCCTGTATCCGGTTCTCCATCAATGAGATCCGAGATGAGCTTGGCTGAGAGCGCAGTGAAATCTTCTTGATCATCAAGCATCGCTTGATTCTCAGTTCGAGTGCGCCCGCCGACATGAGGGATTGCCAGCCCCAACCTCAACCTCAAAGCGATCCAGCCTTCGACAACGCCTCTTAAATTTTCACGGCATTCTTCCAGGTTTTTTCCGATTGCCCAGACACCTCGCAGTTCTGAAATCTCTCCATAAAATGGTTCTTCGTCTTCAATGATCTCATAGGTTGCTTTGGACAGCGCCGCATGAATGTATTCACAGAACATGTCGATATGTATTGAATCTTCAAAAGATTTAAACCTAGGGATTGAAGAAGCAATTGGAGGGCGGAGGGGCGTAGATGGGTCGTTGTCTCAATAGTCTACAAACGACTTTAAAGCGTTCAAGCACTTGTCCGCAATAATTATTAACATATATCACTATTTAGTTAATCTAGCAATGAGGGGGAAATAAGCAATTGCAGTCAGATCTACGTGAGTCTAAAGAATACGAAGACGGTTTTGGCATGCCCAAGATCCTGGTCGTCGGCTGCGGAGGTGCAGGCAATAACACCGTGAGCCGGCTGGCCAGGATGGGTCTAGCCGGAGCAAAGACCGTGGCCATCAACACAGACAACCAGCATCTGAAAACGGCCCAGGCGGACGAGAAGATCCTGATCGGGCAAAAGCTCACCCGTGGCATGGGCGCGGGCGGCGATCCCGAGGTGGGCAGAAAGGCGGCGGAGCTGGCGGCAGCCGAGCTGGAGAGCTTGCTTCGCGGAGCCGACCTGGTCTTTGTGATCGCGGGCTTGGGCGGCGGCACGGGCACGGGCTCGGCCCCGGTTGTGGCCCGCCTGGCCAAAGAGCGGGGCGCAATTGTGGTGGCCATGGTAACCACGCCCTTTCACCTGGAGAGGGCGCGCATCTTTGTGGCCGAGGAGGGGCTGGAGGCGCTCTCTGGCTACGCAGATACCTCAATCGTCATGGATAACAACCGCCTTTTAGAATGCGCGCCCCATCTTCCCTTCCAGCACGCTTTCTTCATTGTCGATCAGATCATCGCCGAGATCGTGCAGGGCATCTGCGAGACCCTGACTAGTCCCTCGCTCATCAATCTGGACTTTGCCGACGTTTGCACCGTTATGGGCGCCGGGGGGGCATCCTTCATGTTTGTGGGCGAGGGCAAGATGAAGAGCAGCCCGGAGAAGATCGTGCGCACGGCTTTGAAAAATCCCCTGCTCGACGTAGACTATCGCGGTGCTGGGGCCTGCCTTTTGCACATGACCGGCGGGCCGGATATGACCATGAAGGAAGCCGCCGCCATAGCCGGGGCGCTTACTCAAGAACTGGACCCCAGGGCCAACGTCATCTGGGGGGCGAGAATTCGGCCTGATTTTACCGGAAAGGTGAAACTGATGGCCATAATTACGGGCGTGAAATCTGCCCAGGTTCTGGCGCCCACCCAGTCCCGGCGATTTCGGCCAGAGAGAGTTAAGCCGATCGATGTGATAAAATGAGCGAGATGATGTTGCAGGTCCTGGCCCTGATGCTATCAATCATCTTGGCAGTGGGCGTTGTCTTTAGTATACGCCTCTACCTGGAGATCTGAACTGAAAAGCAAAGGGGCTTTCAGCCCTGCCCCTGTGGTGTGACCCTCTGAAACTTCCAGAGCCGCTCCAGCCGGGCTGTGGCGTCCACTCCCATCTTGGTGGTGATGCCATCTCTACTTCGCGGGTCAAGGGTGCTGCCCCGCACATTGGGGTGGATGACGAGATCCTCATCGGCTCGCATGCGCGTGGCAATGGCAAATTCCAGGTCGCACGGGTCGTAGATGTCTATGTCCGCATCGACCACCAGGACGTGCTTGAGCGAGCCGTGCGCCTGGAAGGCCGCCTCGATGACCCTTTTCGCATCCTCTTCCGTCTCTTTCTCGATCTGCACCACGGCGTGGAAGTAATTGCATCCGCCATCCGTCAGGATGACGTTCTTGACCTTTGCAACCTTTGAAGCTGCTTTGTAAATCAGCGGCTCGTAGGGCACGCCCATGAGCATCTTGTGCTCGCCTCCGGCGGGAAGCAGCCCGTGGTAGATGGGATCCTCGCGCGTCATCATCCTGGTGAGCCGGATAACGGGCTCCTGTCGGACAAGATCAGAGGTGCCGGTGATGTCCACGAAAGGCCCCTCGCTGGCACGCTCGCCGGTGATGTAGCCCTCCAGCACGATCTCGGCATGGGGAGCGAGAGCGCCGTTCTCCAGGCGCACCAGCTCTACCGGGGAGCCCCGCAGAGCGGCTGCATAGGAAAACTCCTTCTCCGGGGGAACGCGCGTGGACGCGGCCATGAGCAGCAGCGGGTCCACGCCGATGGCAATGGCCACAGGTACTTCTTCTCCCTTGGCCTGTGCGGCCTGGTAGAACTGATGAGTATGCCGACCTGGAACGAGACGCGCCGCCAGCCGGTCTTTGCCAAGAACCATGAGCCGGTGCACGCAGGCATTGAGTTTTCCTTCAAACTGGCTTACTACTACGGCGGAGGTGATGTAAGGGCCACCGTCGCCCTTGAAATGAGTGATAATGGGCAGCCTGGATAGATCGGGCTTACTGGCGCACTCCATAAAGGGCGCAGAGTCCACCTCGCGAACGGGACCATCGTACCCGATACCGGCGAGATGTTTGACCAGATCTTGGGCTGAAATCCCCAGTGCTCTGGCCAGCAGAGGGCGCGTTCCCAATATGTTCAGACAGCACTTATTACCATCTACATTGTCAAATAATATGGGGCCTTTTCCCCAGGCACGATCCGTAACCTCAAGCATGGGAGATGCTGGTTCATGAACCTCTTTTAGCAGTCCGTCATTCTTCAGATCCGCGAGGAAACCCCTAAAGCTCATGCTTAAGCATCTTAGCGTTTATCTTTAAGCTCTTTTCCATGAGATCTGAGCTGGTTATCACCGCTCCGCCCACGTTGACCGTCAGCAGGGTATGGCAGCTCACTACATCCACCAATTTTTTTAGCTTAACCGGCAAAAGAGATTAGTAATGGAATGCCCTGGTGTAGCACATGAAAGAGAAGTGGCTCATGGCCGAAGGGCCGTGGCAGGAGATCAAGTCCATGGTCACCACCGCTCTCGAGTCTGGCTTTGATTGCGTGCTGGTGGACAGAGAGAACATCGAACGGGTGAGGGAGCTTGGCAAGATCAAGGTGGCAGGCTTTGGTGCAGATAGCGGGGCGGAGGATATTTTCGTTGTGGGCAAGGGAGGAGAGGGCGACGGAACCGTGGCTCTGCCGAAAGAGCAGAGCAGCTCCTTGGACGGGGCTCTCGCCAAGACCGTTTCCGGGACAAAGGCGGCTTATGTGGTCATTGCCAACAAGAAGTACGAAGAGTTCGCCGTGGAGATGGGCCGGATTGTAGACTATCTTCTCGTCATCGGCACGGACTGGAAGGTCATTCCCCTGGAGAACATGATCGCTGGACTGCAGGGTGCGCCGGTCAAGATCATCAGCGGCGTCAAGACGGCGGAGGAGGCACGTTTAGCGCTGGCTACTCTGGAAAAGGGGGCCGATGGAGTGCTGCTGGACAGCCGTGATCCTTCTGAGATCAAGAGGGTCATGAACGCAGTCGAGCAGTCGGAAAAGGGCCGGATAGAGCTGGTATCAGCCAGGGTGACCGCGGTCAAAGCCGTGGGCATGGGCGATCGGGTCTGCGTGGACACGGCCAGCATGATGTCTTTTGGAGAGGGCATGCTCATCGGCTCCCAGGCCAAAGGATTCTTTCTGGTGCACAGCGAGTCTGAAGAGAGCCCCTACGTGGCAGCTCGGCCCTTCCGGGTGAATGCCGGCGCGGTGCACGCTTACATTCGAGTTGGAGAGAAGACGCGCTACCTCTCCGAGCTAAAATCGGGAGATGAGGTAACCATCGTCAGCAAAGAGGGCCTGGCCAGAACGGCCATAGTTGGCCGGGCCAAGATCGAGAAGAGGCCCATGATCCTAATCGAGGCGGAGGCCAATGGGCAGAGGATCAGCACTCTGCTGCAAAATGCCGAGACCATAAAGTTGGTCGGCTCCGACGGCATACTCAGGCCGGTGACCGATCTCAAAGCCGGAAACGAGGTGCTGGTGCATTTGGAAGAGATGGCCCGCCACTTCGGCATGAAGATCGAGGAGAGCATTGTGGAGCAATAAATCCATGAATTACAAGTCGCGCATAGTAGCCGTCCTGGGAAATGATGCAGAAAAGGATGTCCAAGCCACAGGCGATGCAGATATGATCGAGCTGCGACTGGACCTGCTCGGCCCAGGCGATCCTCTTCAAACCATAAAGGCGGTGCGAAAGGCCACCGTCAAGCCCATCATCGCCACGGCTCGTCTCAGGACGGAGGGGGGAATGTTTCAGGGCAGCGAAAGGGAGAGAATCGATCTGCTCATCAAGGCCGCCTACTATGCCGACTACGTGGATGTGGAGCTCTTAGCGGATCAAAGAGATAATGCCATTGCCAGAATGATGAAACCGGTGATTGTTTCTTATCACGACTTCCAGGGCATGCCGGATGATTTGCAGCTGACCGGCATCTACGAGGAGATGAAGAAGACAAAAGCTGCCATTGCCAAGATCGCCGTGACGCCCAAAAGCCACCATGATAATTTGAGGATCTTGCAGTTTTTGCTGGATGCAGATACGCCTCTTTGCATGATCGCCATGGGCCGGATGGCCAGGCATCTGCGCGTCGTAGCTTCTCTCTATGGCTCCGCTCTTACCTACTGCTTTGTCACACAGAGCACGGCTCCCGGACAGATGAGCCTGGCTGAGCTATGCCTGGCAAGAAAGCTGATCTTGTGAATAATTAATGAGATTTAGGAAGGACGGGGTGCAGGGGCAGAGAATCCCTGCCTCTTCAGAGGCGGGATGAATCGTGCCCCGCGGTTATTTCCTTTGGATCAACAACTATATTAGGCAATGAAGCATATTAGCTGATAATGCCTAAAGTGTTTCGTTATAGATTGAAGCCCACAAAGGCGCAGGTTGCAATATTTAACAGGCAACTTGATCTATGCAGGTGGACCTATAATCAGACACTTGCTTTGCGCAAGAACGCCTGGGAGAGTGAAGATCGATCCATAAGCTACTTTGAATCTAAGAGAA
>JBAXWY010000012.1:0-60009 GCA_037128175.1 Methanothrix sp. | reverse complement strand
AGTATAATGGTTCGGATGAATTCAGCCCGATAGCTTCATCATAAGCTTTGACGGCTTCGTCGTACTTGGCTTGGTTCTGGAGAGCCACGCCTTTGCGGTTCCAGTAACTTGGCTCGGATGAATTCAGCCCGATAGCTTCATCGTAAGCCTTGACGGCCTCGTCGTACTTGGCTTGGGTGTAGAGTGTTGCTCCTTTGTTGATCCAGTATAATGGTTCGGATGAATTCAGCCCGATAGCTTCATCATAAGCTTTGACGGCCTCATCGTACTTGCCAAGGTTATAGAGAGCAACTCCTTTGCGGTTCCAGTAACTTGGCTCGGATGAATTCAGCTTGATAGCTTCATCGTAAGCCTTGACGGCTTCGTCGTACTTGGCTTGGTGATCGAGAATATTGCCTTTGTGAATCCAATAATTTGGTTCAGATGGATCCAGCTTGATGGCTTGATCATATGCCTTGACGGCTTCGTCGTACTTGGCTTTGTTATAGAGAGCCACGCCTTTGAGGTACCAATAAAAAGCCTCATCCTCATTGTTCCGGAAATGTAGAGCATTGCCGTTGTCAGTCCAGGAACTGGCATCCTTGGGATTGAGCCTGATGGCCTCTTCATAGGCTTTGAGGACCTCGTTATAATTGATGGTATAGAAGTATAGTGCATCGCCTTTGTTGTTCCAGTAAGCTGGTTCGGATGAATTTAGCTCAATTGCTTTATTATAACACACTAAAGACTCATTATACAGGCTCAAATTAAAAAGAGCACTGCCTTTATGACACCATGCCACCGCATATGACTGATTAAGCTCGATGGACTTGTTGTAGGCGTCGATGGACTCATTATATTTACCTGAGTTAAGAAGCAAATCGCCTTTGTTTAACCAATCTTCGGCAGTCTGCTGACATTGTGCTGATGCTATCAATGCCAGCAAAATGATGAATGCTACATGGATCAACTTCATAGATTCTAAGAAGTGCTTGAGAGATATATGCTTTACTTACTATCCGGGAACTGGAGGAATTGGCAATTATGCAACCTCTGCTATGGTATTTGACCGACCAAGAGTCCAGAGTCTCCTTTCACTCCCGATCGCGTACATCATAAGACTCCGAACAGAATAGTGGCTCGGCATTGGAACCACAGAAAATACAGCCGTTAGCCTCATACTCATCCGAACTCATGGTATTGCCACAGATCAAGCATTTACGGACTGATGCCGGCTCCTGGACCATTGCTGGGTCCCGAAGTGGGCAATAGTCTTCGACATTCAGAATGCACGGCTCACCGGTTCGGGCTTTGGGATGCTGGCAATAGCCAAGAAAGCCGTCATCCTGGTCCTTCCAATAAATGCATTCTTCGTATTTCTGTGGCACTTTCACCATTTTGGTCTTCCTATCTGATGAGGCTCTTTCCATCAATCGCTTTCGGTTGGGGGATATGCAGGAGCTCCAGTGCCGTGGGCGCAATATCTGCCAAAATACCATCCTCACGCAGGCTGTACTTTTGGCCGTCATTTATTATCAGCGTGAAGGGCACGGGATTGGTGGTGTGAGCGGTATGCGGCTGGCCGGAGGTCAGATCGATCATCTTCTCTGCATTGCCGTGATCGGCAGTGAGCAGCACGGCGCCACCCTTCTTGAGGATCTCATCCACAACTGCGCCCACGCATCCGTCCACCACCTCTACCGCTTGCACAGCGGCCTCGAATATGCCGGTGTGGCCCACCATATCGGGATTGGCGAAATTGAGGACGATGAGGTCATACTTGCCGCAGTCGATCTGTGCCATCACCTCATCCCGAACCAGGAAGGCGCTCATCTCCGGCATTAAGTCGTAGGTGGCCACTTTGGGAGACGGTATGAGGGCGCGGTCTTCTCCAGGATTGGGTTCTTCTTTTCCGCCGTTAAAGAAGTAAGTGACATGAGCATATTTCTCCGTCTCGGCAATACGCAGTTGCCGCAGACCAGCTCGGCTTATCACCTGGCCGAGAGTGTCGTCCAGGTTTTGCAGAGGGAAGGCAATGGGCACGTTTAATGTGGCATCGTACTGAGTCATGCAGGTGTAAGAAACCCGCATCGTTTTCACGGCAAAGCCCTGAAAATCCTTATCAACAAAGGCTCTGGTTATCTCGCGGGCTCTGTCAGGCCGGAAATTGAAGAAAATAATGCTGTCCCCATCCCTAACCCGTCCATTTTCGTCTACCAGAGTCGGCTGCAGGAATTCATCATTCTCGCCTCGCAGGTAGCCGTTTTCCACCGCTTCCCTGGCTGTAGCGGCTCGCTGCCCCTCGCCAATTGTGAGGCAGCGGTAGGCCTTCTCCACTCTCTCCCAGCGTTTGTCCCGGTCCATGGTGTAGTAGCGACCCGAGACGGTTGCCACCTTGCCCGTGCCGATCTGCTGGAACTTCTCCTCTAGCTCCTGCAAATAAGCGAGCGCACTTCGGGGGGGCACATCCCTGCCGTCCAAAACAGCGTGCACATAAACATCTTCCAGGCCCATTTTCGCAGCCATCTGCAAAAGCGCATAAAGGTGAGTGTTGTGGCTGTGCACTCCGCCGTCCGATAAGAGGCCGATCAGATGCAGCCTGGCCCCTTTTGCTTTTTCCATAGCCTGCAGCAAAACCGCATTTTCGGCGATAGTGCCCAGCTCAACCGCCAGACTGATTCTGGTGTAGTCCTGGTAGACGATCCTGCCGCCCCCCATGTTGAGGTGTCCAACCTCTGAGTTGCCCATCTGGCCGCGCGGCAAACCCACAGCCAGGCCCGAAGCGGCCAGAGTGGTCGTCGGGTAATTCTTCCAGAACCGTTCCAAGTTGGGCTTATGCGCCTTGGCTATGGCATTGCCCTCAACTATTGGGCTTATGCCGAAGCCGTCCATGATTATGATTGCTAAGGGCTTCATTCTAAAAGTGTCATCGTAACCGCAAATATATTAGATCTTTTCTTTGAAACCCTCTTCTCCGATGAGTGGAACGAAGATCACGCCCATCTTCTCCTCCACACAAAAGCCGTTCTTCCTTGTCACCAGATAAAGATCCTGATAGTCCCGGCCCACAGGAAGGACCATTTTGCCGCCCACCCGCAGCTGCTGCTTGAGCGGCTCGGGAATCCTGGGAGCGGTCGCAGCCACGCTTATGCGGTCGTAGGGGGCATGCTCCGCCAGGCCCAGGCTTCCGTCGGTCTCGATCATGGTCACATTGGTTATGCCGGCGTTTTCCAGATTCCTTTTGGCCATCGCTACCAGCTCCGGCATGCGCTCCACAGAATATACCATGCCAGTGGAGCCTACCATTGCCGCCATTACCGCGGCATGATAGCCGCTTCCTCCCCCCACCTCCAGGACGGTCATTCCCGGCTGCAGATCGAGAAGATCGCACATTATGGCCACCATGTGAGGAGCGGAGATGGTCTGGTTCAGGCCTATGGGAAGAGGTGTGTCGTCGTATGCCCGGCTTTTGAGTGCAACAGGGAGAAAGAGCTCTCTTGGAACCCGCGACATGGCTGATATGACAGATTCTTTTACGCTGCCCTGCAAGCTGTCCAAGAGTAGCTCTCTGTTCAAAGCTCTCGACCCCAAACTCGTTGTATGTCTTTGGCCTCAGCCATATCGGCAAAACCCTCGCCGCGCAGCTTCATCTTAACGATCACGAATTTGAATCCTTCCACTTTTCGGGCTTCCCCCACCTCAAAGACCTCATCGCCGGAAACGAGGATCTTGAACGAATGGGTATTGCCGTTTCGATAGACAGATATCTTGAGGGGCACATCGTCCGTGGCCCTTGCCCAGACGGCCTTTACAGTCTCAGCAGGAGCACTGCTGACCCTCCGATCCGTCTCCAGAGATGAGATTTCTGTCATGACCACATCTTTGGCGGGATCGTCCACCAAAAGCTCATCTCCTACGTGCAGCACATCTTTAGCCGGGATTCGGATATAGTATGGCGATGATTGCTCGTCATTGCTCACTATGACTTTGAGATTGACCAGCCGCTCGCGCTCTACCTGCACGGAATGAAC
Source organism: Methanothrix sp. (assembly GCA_037128175.1). GTDB lineage: Archaea > Halobacteriota > Methanosarcinia > Methanotrichales > Methanotrichaceae > Methanothrix. The sequence continues at coordinate 55,999 of JBAXWY010000012.1, read as the reverse complement.
CGTCTCGCATTCTTCGCAACGCACTAGATTCTCCTGGCCGGATTTGATCATTGTATGCTCAGTATCGGCACCACAGGTAGGACAGAAGATCTGATCATCAAGCATAGCCTATAATTATTCCACGGAGTATTTAAAGTATGGCGGCCTAGCGCCCTAGGCTTTCCGTCTGCACGCCGCAAATGAGCGCGGGCAGGTCCAGAATTGACTGATTCTTAGGATTTTTTGATGATCGCATCTATTTTTAACGAGGGAAAAATTTTTTAATGAAGACAGATTATCTAAACGTATGAAAGAAGTTATTAAAGAAAACCGCTCCGCCCTGGATCGCGGCATGGACGAATGCTGCAACATTGCCGAGAGCATGATCGAGGAGATTCATATGATAGCATTGCCCGAGTATACCACCGCATCCTCTGCCAATAAAAGGCATAAGGGATCGCTTAAGGAGAAACTTCTTCACCAGATAAGAGCTGCGAGGAAAGTGGCGATAGTATGATCCGATAGTAATTATACTATTATTTTATGTTGGGGGAAAAGTCCAATCGTGATATATTATGATTTTTCTCAGACAATCAAACATTCAAATCAAGAAAAATTATTTTTAATATGTTAGGCGAGTTCTTTGTTGCACGAAAACTATTTATATTAATCTAGTTACTAATTTAGTTGTGGACACTGACTCTAAAGCCTGTTCTATCCCGCAATCATGCTCTGAGGTGGAAGTAGACCTCAAGAGACTGGACCGCATGCTTCAGGCAGCCCACCGAAGTTCCATCGACATAAAAGACAGCTATGATTTTTACGTCCTGGCCTTAAAGGAGTTCAACAAGGAGAACCTCTCCGAGTCATTCCTCTACTGCGACCGGGCCAGGTACGAGCTTACCTCTGCCATCAACGATTCCAAGATCAAGATCAAAGGCTCCCGGTTTCATAGCCTGCGCACCCTCTCTTACTTCTTCAAGCTCTACGGGCTTTATGCCGTGATCTTTGCCTCTCTGGCCATCATTCTCTTCAGCTTTTTGATCACCAGATTCTCCGAGGTGAGCGTTCTGGGCGTGCCCCTCTGGTCCTCGTTCTTCGCGGGCCTGGGCTCCTCTGCCCAGATAATGACGGGGATTGCCGACGACCTGCGTCGCTATGGTATGGCCTCGCGCTACAAGAGACTCTGGTACATGGCCATACCGCTGCTGGCCATGGTCTTCGGCTTCATGGCCTATCTGTTCGTCAGCTCCGGCTTTATCGCCATGGACGGCAGCTCCCAGAGCCGGGAGTTTTCCATCATGTTCATCTGCTTCTTGACGGGATTTCTCACCAAATGGCTGATCAACCGGCTCTCGCGCATGTCCAGAGACATTTAGAGTTAGCGGTATCATCAGGAACAATGTTTAGGACAGCATAATATTCAGCACGGCACCGCCACGTAGATGTTGTGCTTGTTGCTCACAATCTGCACCCGCACGCTGCCTAGCTTTATGGGGCAGTCCACCACCGATACGACCCGGTTTTTCGCGACACCTAATTGTTCTCCGCTCACCCAACCCGGTGCCTTGATCTCCACCCAGGTCTTCTCTTTCTTCTCAAAGACCGTGGGGATCACGGGCCGCCTCTCAATCTTGAAATCCTGGGCCTTGAGGCGAAGGGGAATGGAGAACTGCTTCTCCCATTCGCTCATGCTACGATTGTAGAATTGCCACCAGTTCTGGGCCTTGACCTTACCTGGTGATCGGCCCAGCCGGTAGTGCTCGAACTTCTGGATTCCCAGGGGCGGCCACCTCTTTCCCGCGCCTATCTCCTGGGCGAAGCGGATAAGCTCTGGCATATCCTCGTCGTTGATGCCCGGAATTAAAACGGGCGCAATCATGAGGTCGATCTTGCTTTCGGCAATGCTCTTTGCCGACTGTTTTATCTTTTCGATGTCAAAGCCGGGCATGCCCGCCAGAAAGGCCGCTTTCTCCGGCTGCAGAGAATGAATGGAGAGGTTGATCCTATCCAATCCGGCCTCTTCCAGTGCCCGGATTCGCTCTTCATCAAAGAGAGTGCCGTTGCTCTGCATGGAGACAACGCTAACCTCTTTTATGGCCTTGAGCCGCTCTACCAGCGGCACGATATCCGGATAGAGCATGGGTTCCCCAGGTGAGTCGATGTGGCATTCAACCCCCGGCCCCTTAAAGGGAGCGATCTCCTCCACCGCCTCCATCAGATAGTCCAGCTCCACCTGGTAGTCTGTGACGCGTGACCGCGAGTGCGGGCCCGCATCCACTGAGCAGAAGGGGCAATTGAGATTGCAGCCGCAGCTCGGCCTGATCTGCAGCAGGCTGCTGCCCCGATCGACCACGCCGAAGTAGATGCACCCCACCAGGGGGATGCCCGATTGACGAGTTATGTGAAAGAGCGACATCTGAGATCCTTTGCAATCTACAATTCCAGTCTACGCTTTTAATCTCTCCTCTTGGACGGAATTAAAGTCTCCGCGTCCGTCCTCTGTGTGCTCTGTGCCTCTGTGGTATAATTTCCGTACCCGTGGGTTTAATTATCGCTGGCAACGCATTGAGATGGCGTTTGTCTCTGGTTTTCAGGAGTTTGTGCTTTGGGGCAGTTTGCGTTTCCTCCTGCCGTCTATCTGCCGGAGTGCCGCGCACGGGTGTTGCGCGCGGAAGTGCTCGGGCGCCCTCAACGTCAGGCGGGCTTTGAAACAATACGATGGAAGACGTTGATGAGATTGGAGGCTTTATGGAAAATATGTTTTTTAGTTTAGAAAAGCTACGACCTGGTCATGCGAAGGTGCTCGCAGGCAATGGCTCCCGCCTGCGGGTACGGGAACGAGCCCGCGTCCCGCGCGAGTACGGGCGGGCGCGTGGAGGGCTGTCGGAAAAATTGACTCTCTTCTTTTATGATCCAAAATCCACTTTGGTCGTCGTCTCCGTTCGTTCGTCCTCTGCGTTCTCTGCGACTCTGCGGTATAATTTCGTAACCCCCAGAGTTTGATTATTCAGCTACTAATATTAACCGCAGAGACGCGAGAAGGTGCATAGGCGCGAAATTATGTGGTGTGCCTAATTCCCAAGTCAGGATATGACCGCCGTTCCGTTCTCCAGCCGCACCCCGCTGGCGCCGCCCAGCTTGACCACAGGTCGCCCGGAAGAACTGCTCCTCACCTCCGTGCCAACCTCGAATGCCTGCGGGTCCATATCCTGCGAACTCCAAGCTTCCTCCCTTCTCTCCAGCGACCGCGTCCCCTGGCTCAGGACCAGATCCACCAGATGCACCGCTGAGACCTCGCCCAGGCTCCTGAAGAGCGCGGGATCAAACTGCAGCAGCATTGTAACATTGCCGGCGTAGAGATTGCTCTCTACGATCTTTTCTCCTACTTCGTCGCCGGCGTCATCCACAATGATGCCCTGCAGCTTGTACCGGCCGGGCTTGATGACAGTCACATTTACCCCGATGACTATGGCGGAGCGGGTCGTCCGGTTGACATACTCGCCGGTCAAATAGGCGACTGGTGGCTGGAACTCTTTTGGCTCCCGGTTTATGATGATCTCTTTGTCGAACCGATCGATGTAGCTTCCACTCTTATCGTAAAGTATCAGGTTTTGAATTCGTAGTGGCCCGCACTTGCCATATCTCCAAATATCGGTGCCGCTGGCGTTGACCATTATGCTTCCGCTCTCTTTGAGCAGAAAGCTGCGATCTATTGTTCCAATCCAGTTGCCGCTGCAATCGACAAGCACCCCGTTTAGCCGAAACTCTCCGGGCGCTGTGATGTTCAGGCCAAAGTCCAAAGTCAGGTCGTCAAAGAGGCCGTCCTTGTCGCGATCAATTGCCTTTTCTTCTGTCAGGCCCGTCAGCCTGCTGCCTGCTATGGTCACGCTCACCGGAATCTCAAAGGTGTGGCTGTCTGAAGAGATTTTTATGTATCCATCCAGCCTGGGAAGCCATGTACCTTCTGGTATGGTGAGATTTGCCTCCACCGTCCCATTGGAGTCGCTCTCTAATCGCTCTGGGCCGCTGGTTGTGATCCAGGTCCACTCTTCCTCTGCATATTCCTTGACACGAACTCTAAAAGACTCTCCCGACTCAGGAACGTTGTATCCGTAAACCTTTAGCGTCCAGTTGCCCAACATAGGATTGCTGATTTCCACAGGACCGATATCGCCCGTTCCCAAGGCCACGTTCTCCTCGCTGGCAGTGCCCTTGGGATTCTCGAAGACAAGCGCAACCTCGCTGTCGTTGCTGCCACCAACTGAGCTTAACTCTGCCGAGATCTTTTTTGTACTCTTTGTGACATTTACGGTTTTATTCCATGTTTCTTTATATCCCACATGGCCCTCAAACTCCCGGATAGTGGTGTTCTCGATCACCCCGCTATAGCTGAGGTTTTGCAGAGACCGTCCAAGGTTCCTCAGTGCAAACTGAGTCTTCGTGCTCGTGCCGGCAGATGCAGACTCCAGACTCCAACGTATAGGTGAAGTCTCCAACTGAGATCGTTCTACCTGCAGTGTGTAATTGGCCACCTGCGATGCATTTTCACTATGTACGGCAATAAGCCATTTTCCCGATGACGGGCTCTGTATCTTCTTTTTCTCTTGCCGGCTTATCTTCTCACCGGTGTAATACTCGCTGGTGGGGGAGAGCAGGAATAGGTCCAGGTTGGTGTCCTGCTGCCACTTTAGAGATGCTTCAAACTCAGTGGTTCCGGGCTTCATCTCCAGATAGTAGTAATGCCATTCGTTTCCAATAAGTGATCCTGTCTTATTGGCTACTCCCTGGGAGATATTCAAGGGCATGGCCACATTCACGCTGATGGGAATCTGGAGAAGATTCTCATTTTCTTTTGAGAACTCAATGGTGCAGTTATAATGCCCGGGAAGGGCATCCTGCGGCACAGTAATCGAAGCCGCAAATACAAACTGATCGTTGGCCAGAATCGTTTCCGGCAACGTTTGCAGGCTTACCCAACCGGCTACATCACCCTGCACTGAAGTCTTGAGGTTTTTGATCTCCTTATCGCTGAAAAACACAAAGCGCAAATTCCAGTCTTCATCGCCCGGAGCCAGAGCGTATATTTTCTTTTGCGGCCTGTCTGCGCCCGTATCCAGCCCCACATATACTCCTTTTCCTGCCGGCAGGTATGCCCAGCGACCTGCCGTCCAGCGATCCGGAATCGCTCCACAGAGATTACTATTATTACTATTATTCAAAAGTAGATCATAAGAAGAAAGCGCATCCAGCATTCCTGCGCCTTGATAGTACTCTTCGTAACTTTCGCCCAGGGTGCTATCCAGTTTTTTTGCTCCCCGGGTCATGACCGCTTTGACGCCTGCCGCGCTCAGGTTTTTGTTGGCCTGCAAGAGCAGTGCAGCCATGCCCGACGCTACTGGTGCGGATAGGCTGGTGCCCGACTCTTGAGAATAATAAATATCTACGGATTTCGGCCTTTTCACACCGACGGGCACAATGGAGATGATATCAACGCCCGGTGCCACAACGTCGGGCTTGATCCGATCGTCCCTGGTGGGCCCTGAACCGGAAAATCCGGCGATGTGGCCCTTCGCATCCGTGGCTCCCACGGTGATAACCTTTACACCATCACCCGGGGAGTCGATCAAGCCCGGCGGAAGAGCCAGGACGATTGGGACGAGGAGATAATATACATCCTTTTTGGCCCCGTCGGTCTGGGATAAGTCTGCGGGTGTCCCCCGGCCAACCTGGCGGCTTGTGGTTCCTGCCACCTGGCCCCCTGTTTCACTGCTGTTGCGGTTGCCTGCCGCCACACAGACCACGACTCCGGCACCTGCGGCATTGTCCGCAGCCATGGTTATGGGCGGATTGGTCTCGCCCAGATTTATGCCACCCAGGCTCAGGCTAAGGACATCAGCCCCATTGTAAACGGCCCACTCAATTCCAGCGATGATATCCGAAACTTTGCCGTCCCCTTTGCCATCGATTACTTTGACACTGATCAGCTTTGCTCCGGGAGCAATTCCTTTGTATTTTCCATTGGAGGCCGTACCTGAGCCGGCAATGATTCCGGCCACCATTGTTCCGTGTCCCAGCAGATCGTCTGCCGTAATCTCATCTGCCAGGAAATTCTTCTCGGCTACTACCTTGCCGATCAGGTCAGGGTGATTTTTATCTATCCCTGAATCGATTACCGCCACGGTTATTCCCTGACCGTCGATCCCCTTTTCCCAAAGCTTGTCCGCCTTTATAATTTGAGCAGGAGAAATATATTTATCCAGAGAGAGCGATTCATCCAGAGATGCGTTGTCGTCGAGTGAAGATATTTGTGTTCTGCCATCAAAATAAATTCCCGATACCAGGTCGCTTTCTGCAATCTTTTTTATGGCAATCGCCGTAGCCTCTCCTGCCAGACCGGGGATGAGACTATACCGGTACCTAACCGTGAGGTCGTTAGAAATGAGGTTCTCCGGGATAAGACGGTTTGGATTGGAAGGGACGGCCGATTTGAGCATCACAATTACAGGGATCTTTTCCGCATGGATCAGTCCATCCCCTTGCTTAGCGAGCAGGTGTGAAAGCTCTGGATCGATCTTCTGATCGGCAGTAGAAGGAAGCTTTGCTGCCTGTGCCAAGGAGAAAGCGGTCAAAATTAAGCAGATAATAATTAAAATATTTCGATTCATATAGATCCCTGGTCCCTACCCTAAAATCAGATGTAAGTAGATAATGCTAAATAAACCTGTGGTACTTCTAGGATTGATGATGCTGGAATGGCTGGTTTCCTATCTGCTCTGGATTAGCTTGGTTCTACTCCTAGCATCGGCCCTGACCAGGATCAGCCGTATCGCAGTTCCTGGATGGGCCCTCTTTGCCTTCTTCTGGCTAGGCCAGATCGAGCATTATCTGGCCATCGAGGACTACTTCAATGTGGCCCTCTTTTTAGTGGCAGGTCTCTTGAGCTTCTACATGGCCTGGATTGTTATGAACAGGGGCTTTTCATCAAAGGCATGCTATTGGGCGAGCTATGCGGCTGCCGTCTGTGGAATTATCTATTTTCCATTTGCCGAAATACAGGTCCTTCAGGTATGGCTGATTGGATTTACCACCCTTGTAACCGCAAAGATGCTACAATTCCTCTCCGTACCCGTGATCATGGAGAGCTGGAACATAATGAGCCTCAACGGCCGGTCGGTGCAGATCATCCTGGCCTGCACGGCCATTGAGAGCATTGCCCTTTTTGCCGGAGTGATTTTGTCGGTTGAGGCACCACTGGGTCGCAAGCTTGCGGCGCTGGCTGCATCCACATTCTCCATATATCTCTTGAACATTGTGAGAAATGGATTTGTACTCATGGCCTACGGATGGAGCTGGTTTGGGGAAGGCAGCTTTGATATCGCTCATAATATAATTGCCAAAGTAGGATCGACATTAGCGCTCCTGGCCATATCTTACCTGGTATTCCTGCTCTTGCCGGAGCTTTTGTCAATCATTGATGAGCTGGCAGCAGAGATCAAGCCTGGAAGAGGAGATGCAGCATGAAGCTGGCAAGAAATTCCACCGCATGGATATCGGTGCCCATGTTTCTCAGTGCTGCGCTGGCCGTAGCAGGACACTGGTACATGACGGGCGTTGCTTTAGCTGGATTTGTTTTCATGATATTCTTTCACCGGGACCCGGATCGCCTTCCGGGGGGGGAAGGCATGCTTTCGCCAGCCGACGGAAAAATTATTCAGGCCACGCCGCAGAAGATTACCATCTTTATGAGTCCCTCCAATGTGCATGTAAACCGAGCACCATTGGACGGAGTGGTGCGCGATATCGAATACAGGAAAGGCACCCACCGGCCTGCTTTTATGAAGCGGGCCTGCAAGAATCAGCAGAACAGGATGTATTTGGAGACCGATGACGGTGAAATGGAGCTATGCCAGATAACGGGAACTCTGGTCCGAAAGATCATCTGCTACGTTCAACCCGGTGATCAGGTCTCGCGAGGAGAAAGAATTGGCATGATCCGTTTCGGCTCGAGAGTAGAAGTTAGCATTCCCTGCGGCTACAATCTGTTGGTAAATAAGGGCGACAAAGTCCGAGCGGGAGAAACGGTGGTTGCAGTGAGGAGCTCATGAATGTCTTCCGGGTTATTCGGCTGCCGGACTTATTCACGCTTTTAAATGTCGTTTTCGGATTTCTGGCACTTCTTGCCGCGGGCGGAGCCTGGGGCAGCATTTATCCCCAGTATGCCGTAGTGTTCATACTTCTGGCAGCAATGGCCGACGGTCTGGATGGGTTTTTGGCGAGAAAGGTGGGCGGCAGTCCCCTGGGCGCCAACCTGGACTCTTTAGCAGACCTGATCTCCTTTGGCACAGCACCTGTTTTTCTTGCCATCTCCGCCTTTCATCTTCCTTCCTACATTTGGCCGGTGGGCATTTTCTTCCTGCTCTGCGGGACGCTGCGCCTGGCCAGATTTAATGTCGTCTCCGGCAAAAGCGATTCGTTCTTTGAGGGACTTCCTATTCCGGCCGCCGGCATAGCTCTTTCCGCCAGCGTCCTTTTGGGCAGGCCGACACTCACCATTGTCCTCATGCTGTTTTTGGCGCTGCTCATGACAAGCAGCATCTCCTATCCCAAAATTCGAGATCTTCGCGTCATGATTATCTTGGGCGGCATCTTTCTTGTGGTGGGATTGTTCCTATTCCGCCAGCACGATATTCTTTATGCCACTCTTGTAGTCATAGCGCTTATCACTCTCTATCTGACCAGTCCGGTGGTGATTTCACGCCTACGAAAAAGGAGATAGCCGCCTTTGAGGCGGGCATCAAGCTTGGCGCGCTCTACCATCAGTTCGTAGGAGCGCCTGTAAGCCTCAAGACAGCAGCCGGCCTGGAAGAGGCCATGCAAGAAAGTATCTCCCTGCAGCCTTACGTGAAAGAGGTCCGCGTTCGCATAAACCGGCAGATGCTGAAGGAGAACTTCTTTGGATACGGCGAGCTGGAAGGGCGCATGATAATCGCGAAGGTGCAGATAGATTACGAGGGCGAGGTGGTCAATGCCAAACTGGAGTACGACGCAGAAAAGAAATATCCGCTCATGAGCTTGGTCTAGTCCGAATACTATTCGCATGGGAGCAACTGCAAATATTTCGGGCTTGGGTTGGCCATGAGGTGCTCGACCTCCCGGCCCGGCTGCTGCCGCTCGCTCACGGGCGCCAGGAGCACGCGAGTGGCTGCGCGGGCCGAGAGAAGCTGGGGATAGAGCGGATCTCCTTTCCCAAAGTGAGATAAATAAGCAATATCCAAAAGGACAATCAGATGGACCGCGAATCAATGCTCCGCCTCATCGCCGACCTTTGCCTCCGACACGGAGAGCTCGAGGGCGTGGAAGCCAAGGCCGCCCACACAGGCACCCCAGCCGACCTCTATGCTGGACGTAAACGAAGCTAGGGCAAGGTATCTGCTGCAGAAGATGCAGAAGGCGGGACAACTACGAAAAGAGGGGCGCTTCAAAGAGACTCGTTACTTGTTGTCGTGATACCGTTAATCTACCGATAATTATAAATTTTTGGTAGATCCTGACGGCTTCTGAGTGGCCTGCTGGCGGGGAGTGGAGCTGGCGGACATCCGTGCCCGGCTGCGGGAGCGGCGAGTGGCTGCGCGGGGCGAGGGAAGAGCACGGCAGAGATCCGGGCGAGTCGTGGAGAGCCAAGAGCATCTTCTGGGCCAGCTCTATCTCCAGCTTGATCTTTCCGGGCCCCTTGAGTCACCTATCTGAAAGAGCTACCTGCAAAAAGAGTTTTGTGGTTGATCGCTCACAGAGCCATTCACTCGAACTCGATTGTCCCCGGAGGCTTGGGAGTCAAGTCGTAGACCACCCTGGACACGGTGGGAATCTCGCCAGTGATGCGGCTGGAGATGCGCTTCAGAGTCTCCCAGGGAAGCTCCATCGCTTCCGCCGTCATGGCATCTCGGGAGGAGACGGAACGGACGGCCACCACCCAGCCGTAGATCCGGACGTCGCCTTTCACACCCGTGGCTTTGCCGAGGAGCGCAGCGAAGGCCTGCCAGGGGCTGAATTTCTCGACCTCTTCCTCCACAATGGCATTGGCTTTGCGCACAACATCCAGCTTCTCGGATGTGACCTCGCCCACGATCCGTACCGCCAAACCAGGCCCAGGATAGGGCATCCTCTCGCTGATCTCCGGGGGAAGGCCCAGAGCCCTCGCCACTACACGAACCTCGTCCTTGTACAGGTCGCGCAGGGGCTCAATTATGGTCTTGAATTCCATGCAACGGGGCAAGCCCCCCACATTGTGGTGAGCCTTGATGCCACCCTCAGACTCGATTCTGTCCGGGTAGATTGTGCCCTGCATGAGGCAATCGCCGCCTATCTTGCGCGACTCCTCCTCAAAGACACGAATGAAGGTCTCACCCACAATCATCCTCTTCTCTTCCGGATCTGTGACCCCTTTCAAGGCATTGAGGAACCGATCGTGAGCATTCACGCGCACCAGGCCTATTCCCTGGAAGAGCTGCTCGATTCGGTCCGACTCGAACTGCCTCATGAGCCCCGAGTCCACATAAACCGGAACCAGCCGGTCTCCGATGGCGCGATGGGCCAGCATGGCGCATACCGAGCTGTCCACGCCACCCGATAAACCTATGATGGCGCGTCCCAATACGTCGCGCCTGATTTCCTCGATGGCATCCTCTATGAAACGTTGCACATTCATGGCCATAATAGCATGCCCGGCTTTGAGAATAATAGGCTTGCGGTAATGATTCATGCTTATCTAGATGTTCTTAATATGACCCGTACATGAAAAATAGGGCTATAAATTATAAAAGAGACGGATTAACTGGCGAGATGGGAGTTTGGGGCTCGCCATTAAGACCTCCTCGGGAGGGCCTTCCTCCGGCCCTCTCGACCCAATGGGTGAATTTGCAGTCAAACCATTGTCATGAGATCGTTCCCCCTTGCTCCATCGGGCAGCTGCACTCCAGCCACTCCTTCTCCGGGCCTACGGTCTTGTTAGCCCACTTCCATCTGGCCTTGCCTGCCAGCGTGAAGTTGCCGGCCAGATGCGTATCGGTGAAGCCATTCGGCCAGTAGGCGGTGCGATCAGCCAGGCCCTGGACCTGGGCGTCTGTCTCCAGATAAGAGAGGGTCTTGCCCAGTTGCGTTTTATAGCTGAGGTTGAGACTCTTAGCCTCGTAGTATCTATCGCTCCAGCGAATGTCTCTGTAGTCGTTCTCGGCCCGCAGATTTGCTGACCAGCCCCCTCGCAGGAGAAGAGGGATACGATTTTGGGAGAGGTTGAGAAGGCCAGGAGAACTATGGGCAAGGATGTTGCGCTCTACGTTGATGCTCACCGAATTATACGCCAGTTGCTCCTCGGCCTGATAGTCACCTGCTCCATGCTCGCCGTATTGCAGGACCGAACCGATTATAGGCCGGATTCTGGTAGTGGCTGATGCAGAAAAGTTGAACTCGCCCGCCAGGATATGTACATTGTTTGTGACCAGGTAACTTTCGAATTCTGTAGAGAGCCTGCCCTCTGTGGACATAAGGCCCTTGCCAGAAACTTGGCCATCTATGCTGGCCCGAGCAGAGGGCTTAAGGCTCCTCATCTTGATCACAATCTGGCCGTGAGCGCCCGGCGGAAGATTGGGGAAGGTCCAGGTGTTGGTGGTGCCGGGATCGGGAGGTGGATAGGATTCGATGAACACCGTTCGCGGATCGTAATCCTCTTTTACGATCAGATCGGCAGGCTCTAGCTGATTATTTCCATAGGTTATGGTGTAGGTCATCAGGCCTCCCGGGGTCGCGGAAGAGGGGCCGTCTTTTACATCCTCCTTTTCAAGAGGCTCGAAACTTATTATCTCGTCGCCAATCTTAATGTAATCGATAAATGCAGATGTATCGGATACCTTGATGTCTTTATAAATCGTAATGTAAATTTTCACAATTCTCTTTCCCTCTAGCCGGTCCTTGCAGTCATCAAGACTTCCGGGAAGGAATTCTCCGTCCTTATACTTCTCATATTCCAGATCAAAACCATCAAGTTCATTCCAGGTATGATTGGACATTCCCACTGCTGAGCATGATTTTTTTTGCGAGAGAATCCTTGCATCCTGGAGATTTTTGCTGTCGTAGCTGTCGTCCCCATCGCCGTCAAAATAAAGCTCAACTTGGACAGTTCCATCGCCCGATTCGGGATATATCCACATGCTGAGCTGATCAAGATCTTCAAGTGGTAGCGGAGGGTCCAGATAGATATAGATCCGGGCATAATTTCCTTCGCTGTTTATGGATAGCTCTGCACTGCTGCCGCCATGAAAGCTCTGTCTGGCAGAGACGAAACCATCAGCATTTTTCAGATTGCTGAGATGATAATCCAGATCTGTGAGACCGGTAGAACTGAAGATACCTATCTGGGAAAAAATAATAACAATTATTATAAAATTTAGTGATCGATTGTAATGCAATGGCTTGCCCATACACCCACGTATTTATGTAACAGTAGAAATAAGATTCGCTCGACAAAAAAATCATCTCAATCACAAATGACCTAGATCAGATCTACATAACCTCTACATGAAAAAAAGGGTTATTAACTTCGGCGATAATCGACTATTCGGCGGGTTAGGAGAGTGGGGACTTGTCCTTACCGCATGGGCAGGAGTGATGGGGAAGGGGGGGTACACTCCTGCTCAGAATCCCTTAATTACTATTACTATCATTCGTGTCTCTCAACGCCCTCTTCTAAAACCCGTCTTAGCTCCTCGATCACAATGGGCTTGCTGATGTAATCGTCCATGCCGGCAGCCAGGCAGCGTTCCCGGTCGCCTTTCAGGGCGTAGGCGGTGATGGCTATGATCCTAGGCCCCTTGGGCCAAAGCTTGCGGATCTCCTGCGCGGCCACCAGGCCGTCCATCTCCGGCATCTGCACATCCATGAGAACAACATCATAGGGCTGGCGCTCTATTGCCTGTAGGACCTCGAGACCATTGCCTGCCACATCTGCGCTGTAGCCGAGCCTCTTTAGCATCTGAATGGCGACCATCTGGTTGATGGCGTTGTCTTCCGCCAGCAAAATGCGCAGCGTTCCGGCCTTCCCCTGGCTGGGATGCATTTTTGCTTTCTCGGCGCAGGAATCGACGGGAATCGATATTTCTTCCGCCTCCTCTGCAGTAATTGTAAAATGGAAGGTGGAGCCAGATCCCGGCTGACTGACCACCCATATCTCGCCGCCCATCAGCTCCACCAATCTACGGCTGATGGCCAGGCCCAGGCCGGTTCCCCCGTACTTGCGTGTGGTGGTTGAATCTACCTGGGAGAACGATTGAAATAGTCTGTCCAGCTTTTCCTCAGGAATTCCAATGCCGGTATCGCTAATGGAAAAATGAAGCTCATATAGTCTGCTATCGGTAGTCTGTATCGGCTTTGCTGTCACATAGATCTCGATCGTCCCGGCATGCGTGAACTTGACAGCATTGCTGAGCAGGTTGACCAATACCTGACGAAGCCTGGTAACGTCGCCCTTGAAGTATGCAGGAATTGCTTCATCCAGGCAATATTTCATAACCAGCCCTTTTTGATCTGCAGCCGCCTTCACCAGATCTACAGCTACAGCAATGCATTCATGCAGATGGAAGGGCAGGCACTCCAGCTCCATCTTGCCACCCTCTATTTTGGAGAAGTCCAGTATCTCATTTATAACCGAGAGCAGGGTGTTGCCGGAGCTTCTCACCGTCTCTACATAATCCCTCTCTTGCGCATTCAAGTCCGAGTTCAAGAGCAATCCGGTCAGACCCAATACGGCATTGAGGGGCGTTCTGATCTCGTGGCTCATGTTGGCTAAAAAATCAGATTTTGACCGGGCCGCCGCTTCTGCTGCCTCTTTTGCCTCAATGAGAAGGTCTTCAGCCTGTTTTTGCTCTGTGATGTCGCGGATGGATTCTATGGCCCCAAAGACATTGCCGGCAGAGTCATAGAGAACAGCAGCACTGCCCATGAGGTAGACGCTTCCGCCTCGCATGTTGGGCATGTAGGCTTCTCCATTGAGAACTCGTCCTTTTTTCTCAATATGGTCATATTTGCTCTCGATCTCTCGGTCAGCTTTTAAAATCAGGTCGATGAGGATGGGCTGGCGAGATCCATAAAAGGGCAATGCATACTCATAATCGCCCTTCCCGACGATATCCTTGGTTAAGATGCCGGTCATGGCCTCGATGGCCCTGTTCCAGGCCACCACCTTTCCCTCTCGATCAATGACGAAGGTAGCATCGGGCAGAAAATCAATGATATCCATTAAGCGCTGCTCCGATCCTAAAAGAGCTTCCTCCGCCTTCTTGCGGTCGGTGATGTCGGTGAGTAAATTCAACGTGGCTGGTTTGCCTTGCCATTCAATCAAGGTCGCATTGATTTCCACCCATTTGACAATGCCTTCTGGAGTCACCACTCTGAAAGCGTACCGGGGCGGTGCGGCCTCATTTGCGATCCGTAGCCGGTAATTTTCAACCACCATGCTCCGATCATCCGGGTGGATGAATTGGGGAAATGGTCTATCAATGAGTTCCTGCTCCGAATTCACTTCCAACAGGCTAAGCGTCTTGGGATTGACAAACTTAAGCAGACCGTCTTGTGCGACGATGATTGATTCGTTAGCGTTGTTTATCAGCAGGCTATACTTTATCTCGCTCTCCTGAAGCGCCTCCTCGGCCTGCTTGCGAGAAGTGATGTCCAACCCGACGGCTTGATAGCGGGTGGGCTGGCCCACCTCATCAAAAAAGGCCCGGTTGGTCCACTCGTGGTAGACCACTCTGCCGTCCTGCCTGAGATATCGTTGCTCGTGGGTCTCAATGGGCTGCTGCGGTGTCAGAGCGCCAAGAATTGATCTGACCTTTTCCTGGTCGTCAGGGGACAGAAATTCGTAGAAGTTTCTCCCGATCATTTCGGCGGGGGCCAGGTCCTCCCATTCCGCAAGCGTCTTGTTTAGATAGGTCACAGTGCCGTCGGGAAGAAACGCAGAAACGAAAACAGGCATGTCCTCGGACAGCTGCCGGTAGCGCTCCTCGCTTTCCCGCAACGCCTCCTCCGCCCTCTTGCGGTCAGTGATATCTCGGGTCACTCCCACTAGAAACTTATTTCCTGATTTGTCCGTATAAAGCGTCTTTTTAACCAGGACGGTGCAGGTCACGCAGGGAGCGTAGGTATTCGTTTCCTCGTTAACGTTCTCCTCTCCTGTGGTAAATACTTCCTCGTCTTTATGCCAGGAGATTTCTGCCATCTCTCGAGAGGGGAACAGTTCATAAGCGGTCCTGCCCAAAATGTCCTCTCTTGAGCAACCGAAGAGCTTGCATGCGGCATCGTTGACCAGAATTACCTTGTGCTGCCGATCCTTGACATGAATTGGGTCGCCAATAGAATTAATTATTTTGTCGAGGTAATCCATGGTATCAGTTAAGGCCTGGTTGGCATTTTCTAGGTCTTTCGTTCTCTCATGGACCCTCTTCTCCAGTTCATAATGAGCCTTTTTCAGCTTCTCCTCGATCTTTTTGCTCTCTGTGATGTCTCTTGCAATGCCCACCAGAAACGGATTGCCGGTTTTATCTACGTATACGGTCTTCTTGGTGAGCATGGTTCGAACAATGCCCCGGCCATCGGTCACAGATTCTTCATTTGCGTTCTCTCTTCCTGTGACAAAGACCTCTTCATCCTTTTCCCATAAAATGTCAGCCTGCTCTTTGGGGAAAAAATCGTTACTTGTCTTGCCGATCATTTCTTCATGTTTTCGGCCGGTAAAGTTGCTTTCGGCGGCATTGACCAATACGTATCTGTGCTGCCTATCTTTGACGAATAAAGGATCAGTGAAAGAATTTATGATCATTTCCAGAAAATAGTGCTGCGATATATCTGTGCTGCTTTTTTCTTCCAGCAATTTTTCTATAGCTTGCATCTCAAAGGAAGCATCGAATAGCGTCTCGCATAGAAAGGCTGGGCCTGATTGGCTTTTGATCCTGAGATCATCTAATCGAGCCCGAAGCTGGCATAGTCTCTGCAGTGCGTCATTGAGTTGCATTTCATTTCCCGGAAAAGACGACTTCTTGTTTTTGTGATTCTGCGAATCGGATTTTTTTGGGTTCTAACCTATACAATTATGCCTGTTTGTGATAAATAATTTTCCCCTAAAATAGGTTGAGGATAGCGTTTAGCTTGTAAGAATGCGAAGGACGACTATCGCTGACCATGGTTCAGCGAGAGTTTCAACGAGAAGAAGATAGAAAGCTTATAAACATTAAATCTCAAGTGACACTAACCATGGCGCGACTAGAGGAACTTACACCAGGAGCAATGGTCAAGGGCATACTGCCTGACGGCCTCATCACAGTGATTCAGGCGAAATGGCACGGCTCCAATGTAGTGGAGCTGACCTACAAGGACAGCTCGGGCAGCCCAAGATGCGAGCTTTTATACCGTGATCGTGAACCAATATTAGAGATTGCATCCGTTGGCCTTCCCTGGTCCTTCGATGCCGATGGCAAATTGTTCAGGTTGGTCTCGGAGGCGCGCCGCATACGGATGGCATATCTATTTGATCCACTGCTTGCCGTTAATACATCGCTCGTAGACCCACTACCACATCAAATAACGGCAGTTTACGCTGAGATGCTTACTCGCCAGCCGCTGCGTTTTCTTTTGGCGGACGATCCAGGCGCAGGCAAGACCATCATGACTGGGCTTCTCATCAAGGAGCTTTTGGTCAGGGGAGATCTTCATAGGTGCCTAATCTGCGCTCCTGGCAGCCTCGTGGAACAGTGGCAAGATGAGCTCGGCAGCAAATTCCATTTGCCTTTTGATATCATCACCAAAGAGACAGTCGAGGCTTCTCGCAGCGGCAATCCCTTTGCTGAAAAGAACCTGGTCATCATGCGTTTGGATCACGTAAGTCGAAATGATGAGCTACAGGCCAAGCTTGAGCAGACGGATTGGGATCTCATAATTTGCGATGAGGCTCATAAAATGTCCGCCACCTTTTTTGGGGGCGAGGTGAAAAAAACCAGGCGCTATAACTTGGGCAAGCTTCTTTCCAGAATTACCAGGCACTTTTTATTGCTGACAGCGACTCCGCACAATGGCAAGCCAGAGGACTTTCAACTCTTCATGGCACTGCTCGATGGGGATCGATTTGAGGGAAAGTTCCGCGACGGCGTGCACAGCGTCGATGTCTCAGATTTGATGAGACGCATGGTGAAAGAGGATCTTCTCAAATTCGATGGTAAGCGATTATTTCCTCAGAGGCTCGCCTACACTGTAAACTATAGCCTCACCAGTATTGAAGCGGATCTCTATGCCCGTGTCACAGATTATGTCAGGGAAGAGTTCAACCGGGCCGATGCACTGGAGAACGAAGGACGAAAAGGAACGGTTGGCTTTGCCCTAACAACATTGCAGCGTCGATTGGCCTCCTCGCCGGAGGCGATCTATCAATCCTTGCTGCGCAGGAAAGAACGCCTTGAGAAGCGGCTACGTGAAGAGAAATTGCAAAAGCGTGGCTCTGAAGCACGGATAGAGGCCGCAAAAGATCTGCCCAGTCTCACCGAGGAGGAAATGGAGGATCTAGAGGATTCCCCCGACCTGGAAATAGAGAAGACCGAGGAGAAGGTAACGGATCTGGCCACAGCTTCTCAGACCATAGCCGAGCTGGAAATGGAGATATCCACTCTAAGAGACCTTGAGAGTCTGGCCAGAAAGGTCAGGGCCAGCGGGAAGGACAGGAAATGGGATGAGCTATCCAAGCTTCTCGATAACAATCCGGAGATGTTCGACGCTCACGGCCACAGAAGAAAGCTGGTGATATTCACAGAGTTTCGGGATACTCTGAACTATCTGTCCGAACGCATCAGAAACCAACTGGGGCATCCGGAATTTGTTACGACCATTTACGGTGGCATGGGTCGAGAAGAAAGGAAAAAAGCTAAAGAGGCATTCACCCAGGATAAGGATATTCTGATATTAGTAGCCACTGATGCTGCCGGCGAGGGCATCAACCTTCAAAGAGCACATCTTATGATCAACTACGACCTGCCCTGGAATCCCAACCGCCTGGAGCAACGCTTTGGCCGGATTCACAGGATAGGACAGACCGAGATCTGCCACCTCTGGAATCTCGTGGCTGCTGAGACCCGAGAGGGCGAGGTCTACAATCTCTTGCTGCGAAAGCTGGAGGAGGAGAGCCTGGCTCTGGGCGGCAAGGTCTTTAACATCCTGGGAAAAGTTACATTTGAGAATAAATCGCTGCGAGAGCTGCTCATAAAAGCGATAAGGAAAGGCGAAAGTCCAGAAGCCCGCGCCTGGCTAAATCAGGTCGTAGACGAGGCTTTGGATAAGCAGCAGCTCATTGATCTGATAGAAGAACACGCCCTGGTGCATGACAGCATGGACGTAAGCCAGGTCATGCAGATAAAAGAAGATATGGAGAGGGCTCTGGCAAGGAGATTGCAGCCTCATTTCATCGCATCTTTCTTCCTGGAGGCTTTCAAGCTGCTGGGTGGAAGCATCCGGGAGCGTGAACCGAAACGCTATGAGATCAGCCATGTCCCTGCCGTCATCAGAAATAGAGACCGAATGATTGGAACAGGAGAGGCCGTGCTGACGCGGTACGAGCGGATATGCTTCGAGAAGGAGATGATCAATGTGCCGGGAAAGCCATTGTCCGCTTTCGTATGCCCTGGCCATCCTCTTTTGGATGCGGTTATTGACATTATTCTGGAGCGGTACAGGGATCTGCTGAAGAACGGAGCTGTTCTCATCGACCCCGGTGATCCGGGAGAAAAGGCGAAGGCTCTGGTTTATTTAGAGCATTCTATCCAGGACGCCAGGACTACCAAGTCCGGCGAGTACAGGGTAGTCTCCAAGAGGATGCAGTTTGTGGAGATCGGACCGGGCCAGGAGGCAAATAACGTCGGCTACGCGCCTTATCTGGACTACCGCCCAGCTACAGTTGAGGAGCAGGAGATCCTCAAGCCGTTGATGAAAGAGGCATGGATCTGCAAAGGCCTGGAAGAGATGGCCTATTCCTATGCAGTGGAGCACCTGGTTCCTCAGCACCTATGCGAGGTAAAAGAGAGGCGTGAGGAGATGATTGCCAAGACCTTGATCGCGGTCAAAGACAGGCTCACCAAGGAGATCAACTACTGGGATCATAGGGCAAATGAGCTGCGAGAACAGGAAAGAGCCGGGAAGGTCAATGCCAAAATCAATTCTGCCAAAGCTCAGCAAAGAGCGGATGATTTGGATGGCCGCTTGCAAAAGCGAATAACTGAGCTGGAGCAGGAGAGAAGGCTCTCGCCTATGCCGCCGGTGATTGTTGGCGGCGCTCTAATAGTGCCTCAGGGATATCTGGACAGGGTCATGGGACGCAAGAGTGGAGAGAGCCTCTCGGTCAATGCCGCGGAGAGGGCCAGGATGGAGCAGATCGCCATGCGAATAGTGATGCAGGCAGAAGCTCGGCAGGGCTACGAGCCCAGGGATGTGAGTCGGGAGAACTGCGGCTATGACATCGAGTCCAGAAGGCAGGATACAGAGCCGCAGGAAGGTGGAAGGCTGCGGTTCATCGAGGTCAAGGGCCGGGCTGCTGGTGCGGATATAATTACGATTACCAAGAATGAGATCCTGACCGGGCTGAACAAGCCGGAGGACTATATTCTGGCCATCGTTCTGGTGGATGGGGATCAGACAGAGCTGTGGTATTCCCGAAAGCCGTTTGGCAAGGAGCCGGACTTCGGGGCGGAGAGCGTGAATTATTCAATCGATGATCTTCTTGTCGGAGCAGAAGGTCCTCGTTGAAAGGTTTGGGGAAAGCAAGCACTCAGGTTCGGGATAGAGACTACGATGAAGAAAGCATCCATAGAATCTATAATTAAAGAAATGAGACTGATTAAACCGGACAAGGAGTATTATGCGCTCACTTTGTATGCTAATAAATCCGGCAAAATTGTTTGGGATGCTCAAACGCACTTTTGCGGATTAGTTGATAATGACCTAAAAAAAGAATTTCGAGTTGCTTCTATTGTGAATCCCGAGTGCATGGCAGATGCTTGGAAATCCATTGGACAATACTACTTAGTCGTAAATACTAATTCTCATCTTTTGGTCTTTTTTCTCCTAGGCGGCAACGTCCTTATCGAGAAGAGCATTGTCCAAGGAAGAGCTTCCTTGCGTGAATTGGTCGAGCCATGTGAAGTTGTACGTTCTGGTTTTGCTGGCTTCAAATCAGTTGAATCGTTACCTAATGTGGCTTTCAATAAGGCACCTACACCCAAACTGCGTATGAAAATCATAAAAAGAGAGGGCTACAAATGCGCAATTTGTGGTCGGAGCCACAGAGACTATACTGATATTGAGCTTCATGTACATCATATTCGTCCCTTTGGAGTGGGTGGACTGACAGAAGATGACAATTTGATTACATTGTGTCAGACCTGCCATAAGGGTTTAGAGCCACATGGAGACATTACCCTCTTTGCCTTTCTGAACGAGGGGAAGTTAATCGATGTAGAAAAAGAAAACAGAGAATATATCGAAGGTGTGAAACGTTATCGAGAGAAAATAAAATCGTTGTGGGAGAGGATCGAATAATAATAACTATGGGCGGCATCGATGAACGTTTTACTATCGATTAAACCAAAATATGCCGAATCGATAATAAGTGGTCGGAAGAAGTATGAGTTTCGAAAAGTAATATTTAAGAAAAACTATTTAGATATTGTATATATTTATTCCTCATCTCCCGTAAAGAAGATTATTGGAGCATTTAGAGTAGGAGATATAATAGAGGATCGACCAGAGAGCTTATGGGATCGTCTAAATGAATTTTCAGGATTGAATGAACGAGAATTCTTTAACTATTTCCAGAATAACAAGAAAGGATTCGCTATCGAGATCAAGAACGTTGAGAAATTCGAAGATCCGATTGATCCTGTTGAGCTAATACCTGATTTTGTGCCTCCTCAATCTTTTTGCTACATCAATTTTTCCTTGTCATCAGGTGGTTTCAAGAGTGAGAGTGAATCGAAACCTTCAGGATTATTGAATCAGATCATTCTCTTGGGCCGCCAGTCCTTAATATCTTCAATTTTACCCAGTAACTGTCAAGGAGGATAACATGCCCTACCGCAAGAAGCTCATCGAGGTCGCCCTGCCCCTGGAGGCCATCAACGTAGCCTCGGCTCGGGAGAAGTCCATCCGCCACGGCCATCCCTCCACGCTGCACCTCTGGTGGGCACGGCGCCCGCTGGCCGCCTGCCGAGCGGTGCTCTTTGCCTCCATCGTTGACGATCCCTCCAGCCGTCCCGAAGAGTTTCCCACCGAGGAGGCGCAGGAGACGGAGCGCCAGAGACTTTTCCGGATCATCGAGCGGCTGGTGCTCTGGGAGAACACCAACAATGAGATTGTTTTGAACGAAGCCCGCCGGGAGATCCTGAAGGCCACGAACGGCCATCCACCCCCGGTCCTCGATCCCTTTTGCGGCGGCGGCTCCATTCCCCTGGAAGCGCAGCGCCTGGGCCTGGAGGCGCACGGCAGCGATCTGAATCCCGTAGCGGTACTGATCACCAAGGCCCTTATCGAGATCCCACCCCAGTTTGCCGGAATGCCGCCCGTGAATCCTGAGGCGCGCAAGAATATGCAAAAGAAGATCGAGGGGCAGGACTGGCCGGGGGCCGCCGGTTTAGCTGAGGACGTGCGCTACTACGGAAAATGGATGCGGGATGAGGCCGAAAAGAGGATTGGTCACCTTTATCCGAAAGCAAAGCTTGCCGATGGCAGCGAGGCCACGGTTATCGCCTGGCTTTGGACCAGGACTGTGAAGTGCCCCAATCCGGCCTGCGGAGCGATGATGCCTCTGGTGAGGTCGTTTTCGCTTTCCACGAAAAAGGGAAAAGAGGCGTGGACGCAGCCTTTGATTGATAGTAGTGGTAATAATCGTGTTATCAGATTCGAAGTTCAGACCGGCCAAGGACAACCACCAGAGGGTACAGTCAACCGCCGGGGAGCGCGCTGTATCGCCTGTGGAACGTCAGTAGGCTTCAATCACATCCGGGCGGAAGGAAAGGCAAAGCGGATGGTGGCGCAGCTTATGGCAATTGTTGTCGAAGGCGAACGCGGACGAGTTTACATTTCACCATTGTTGGACCATGCTAACTTGGCTATCGGTGTTGAACCTGCCTGGAAACCTGATATCGAACTGCCAAATAATCCGCGTGATTTCAAAACGCCAAACTACGGAATGACAACATTTGGGGACCTCTTCACTTCTCGCCAGCTTGTCACATTAACGGCATCAAGCGACCTTGTTGGCGAGGTCAGGTATCGAGTCTTGAAGGATGCTAAGGCGGTGGGTCTAGTGGACGATGGCCTAGGCAGTAATGAAGATGGCTTGGGTGCGCAGGCGTATGCGGATTCAGTCGCCACATATCTTGCTTTCGGCCTTTCGAAGCTGACTGATTATAATAGCACTCTTGTGACATGGAGTCAGAGCAGAGATCAAGCTGCCCATACTTTTACAAAACAAGCGCTTCCAATGGTCTGGGATTTTGCTGAAGTAAATCCCTTAGCTGGTGCTGCGGGGGATTTATCAGTTAGCCTTGATGGAATCGCTGAAGCGCTTCAGAAAGGCTTACCCACAACAGCTAAAGGATTCTCTCGTCAGATAGATGCTACATTACAATCGAGCTATGATTCTCTGCAAATTGTCTCAACAGATCCACCATATTACGATAATATTGGATACGCAGATCTTTCTAACTATTTCTATATTTGGCTTCGGCGATCTTTGAAAAATGTATATCCAGATCTCTTTAGTACTTTGCTTGTACCAATGGCGAATGAATTGGTGGCAACACCTTATCGGTTTAACGGTGACAAGGAAAAAGCTCGATTATTTTTTGAGGATGGATTAAAGAATACATTTCAAAATATAAGAATCAGCGCTGATCCAAATTATCCTGTTACCGTTTATTACGCGTTCAAGCAAACTGAAAAGGACGAAGAAAAAGGCAATATAAAATCAATTACAGCTACAATTGCTTCAACTGGTTGGGAAACCATGCTAGATGGACTCATTGATGCCAAATTTGTTATCACTGGCACTTGGCCGATGAGAACAGAGCGCAATAGCAGGAGCATTTCACTTGGCTCTAACGCCCTCGCTTCCTCCATCGTCCTCGTCTGCCGCCCCCGTCCTGAAGACGCGCCCGTGGCCACCCGCCGGGAGTTTCTCTCCGCCCTGAAGCGGGAGCTGCCCGAGGCCCTGCGGCAACTGCAAAAGGGCAACATCGCTCCCGTGGACCTGGCCCAGGCGGCCATCGGTCCTGGCATGTCCATCTTCTCCCGCTATTGCAAAGTCCTGGAGGCCAACGGCGAGCCCATGCGTGTGCGCACGGCCTTGCAACTGATCAATGTCCATCTGGACGAGTACCTCTCCGAGCAGGAGGGCGAGTACGATGCCGACACCCGCTGGGCTCTATCCTGGTTCGAGCAGTACGGCATGACCGAAGGCCCCTTCGGTGATGCTGAGACGCTCTCCAAAGCCAAGAACACCTCAGTCTCCGGCATGATTCAGGCGGGAATCCTCAAGGCCGGTGCGGGCAGGGCCCGGCTGCTGAAAAGAGAGGAGATGGATGCCTCCTGGTCGCCGGAATCGGACAGCCGCCTCACCGTCTGGGAAGCGACGCAGTACCTGATCCTGGCTTTGGAGAGCCGGGGCGAAGGGGGCGCAGCAGTGCTGCTGCAAAAACTGGGAGGCCACGCCCAGAACGCCCGAGACCTGGCCTACCGGCTCTACTCCATCTGCGAGCGGAAGAGCTGGAGCCAGGAGGCTCTGGCCTACAACTCACTGGTGATGGTCTGGCCCAGGCTCTCCGAGCTTTCCCGGGAAAAAGAGGCTCAGAGGGACCTGGATAGCTTTCAATAATCCGAGAGTTAAAATACTTCGAGATAGTAATATCCATAGATGATCATCTCCCGGCTGATTCTGAAGAACTGGCGCAACTTCCAGAGCGTAGACGTGCCTTTGCAGGAAAGGATTATCCTGGTCGGCCCCAATGCCTCTGGCAAGTCCAACCTCCTGGATGTCTTCCGCTTCCTCCGCGACATCGCCAAGGATGGGGGCGGTCTTCAGAAAGCAGTAGCTGACCGGGGACGCCTTCCTAAGATCCGGTGCCTCTCTGCCAGGAGAAGCTCAAATGTCGAGGTCGAGATTCATCTGGCCGAGTCCTCTGAGGAGCCGGTCAAATGGAAGTACGCTATCGGCATTACCCAGGAAAAAGGAGGAAAGCGTCGTCCTGTCTTGGTTTACGAGAAAGTTTGGTCGGACAATGAGCTGATCGTAGACAGGCCCGACGAGCACGATAAAGAAGATGCTCAACGTCTTACCCAGACCCACCTTGAGCAGATCAATTCAAATTTACTCTTCAGAGAGATCGCTGCCTTCTTAACCACCATCCAGTACATGCACCTCGTACCCCAGCTTCTTCGCTATCCTGATGCATTCCCTGGCCAGGATATGCCAGGCGACCCCTTTGGCAAAAGATTCCTGGAGGACCTCGCTAAAACGAGCGATAAGACCAGAAGCTCTCGGCTGAATAAGATCGAGAGTGCACTCCACGACGTTGTGCCTCAACTCAAAGAACTCTCTTTCATCAAGGACGAAACCGGTGCCCCCCATCTTGAGGCAGTCTATACTCACTGGCGGCCAAAAGCCGGAAAGCAACGAGAGGATCAATTCTCTGATGGTACTCTTCGTTTAATTGCCCTTCTCTGGTCGCTCCAGGAGGGAAAATCGCTTCTATTGCTTGAAGAGCCTGAGCTTTCGTTGAACGCAGGGATAGTAAGTAAGCTTGCTCCTATGATCTCAAGGCTGCAAAGACAGACAAAAAGGCAGGTAATGCTGAGCACCCACAGTCCTGATCTTCTTTCGGACAAAGGAATCGGCGGCGAGGAAGTTTTACTTCTCATACCCGGCCCTGAAGGTACTGAGGTCCAGGTCGCAACTTCGCAAAAAGAGATAAACGACCTTCTGGAGGGTGGCTTAAGTATTGCAGACGCCCTGCTTCCAATAACCAATCCTCAGAGAGCCTTGAGTTCGTGGGGCATTTGATTTGACTGTCGAAATCCCCATCAATCTGGCATATGAGGATGACCTTAGTCTGGAAGTTCTCCTCCGACTCCTTCAAAGCCCGAGCTTGCTCTCTTCGGAGAAGCGCTTTTGCGTTGGAAAACAATTAAGCGGGCGCGGATACGGTTATCTAAAAAGAAACATCTTTGGATTTAATGACGCATCGAAAGGCATGCCGTACCTGATCCTCACTGACCTGGATATGAGGGAGTGCGCCCCTTCGATGATTCGAGAGTGGTTACGGGTGGCGAGAAATCACAATCTCATTTTTCGCATCGCTGTAAGGGAAGTAGAATCATGGTTGCTTGCGGATCGCTTTGGTTTCGCCAAATTTCTTGGCATCGCCAGAGATAAACTACCAAAAAATCCCGATGATTTGAGCGATCCCAAGGCGCATCTGATCAATTTAGCCCGAATCTCAAGAAAGCGAGACCTCCGGGAGGATATTTTACCAAGAATCAGGAGCACTGCAAAGCAGGGCCCTGCATACAACGAACGGCTGGTTTCCTTTGTCAGGGAGGCGTGGAACCCCTCAAAGGCACGCCTGCATTCCCCCAGCCTAGAGAGAACTCTAAAAGCGCTTGAAGTATTTGCACCCCATTGGGAAGTTTAATACTACGGGATAATAAAAAAAGTCAGATCTCAGTACAAGGGAGAGTTGGGAAGTTGGCAATTAGCAATCACGAGCGGGTCGGCAAAGGGCTGGAGGTCCTAAAAAAAGGCATCCAGCCCTTTGTGGAGAGGGAGCTGAAGGCTTTCTTTGGCAACATCTGGTTTTTGGACGGAGTAGAGAAGACCCTAGGAACAAGAATGGGTGCCGAAGCCCAGGCGGGAGGGACGGAAGAGGAGAGGTTCGCCCGGCTGGATATCATGGCCCTGCTCGTAATAATATGGGAGAACTGGTCCCGAGATGTTTTCCAGCCAAAGCTGGGACACTCTGGCAGAAGCTACATCAGCGAGCTGCGAGAGATCAGAAACCGCTGGGCCCATCAACAGGCCTTTTCCACAGAAGACGCTTACCGCGCTCTTGATACCATGCAGCGCCTTTTGGAGATGATCTCCTCGCCTGAGGCTTCGTCCATTCAGGCCAGCGCCAGGGAGATGATGCGCCAGCGCTTCGAAGAGGAAACAAAACGGGAGCTGAAGAAGAGCGCTGAGATCGTCACCGAGTCAAGGCCCCTGGCTGGCCTTAAATCCTGGCGCGATATTGCCATGCCTCATCCAGATGTTGCAAACGGTCGCTACCGCCAGGCTGAGTTCGCCGCAGATCTATCTCAGGTCGTAACTGGAGAGGCCGAAAACGAGTACCGTGATCCTGAGGAATTCTTCAGTCGCACCTACATCACAGACGGCCTCAAGCATCTGCTGGTGCTGGGTCTGAAGAGGCTCTCTGGCCTATCCAGCGATCCCGTGGTTGAGCTACAGACCAACTTCGGCGGCGGCAAGACGCACAGCATGATCGCTCTCTACCATCTGGCAGGCGGGGCTCTCACTCCCGGCAAGATCCAGGGATTTGAGCAGGTGCTCAGTGAACTAGGCATCGATAGGCTTCCCGTGGCTCACAGAGCGGTTCTTGTGGGCACCAAACTGAATGTGGCTCTGGGCACAGCCAAGCCGGAAGGAATCAAGGTCAACACACTCTGGGGAGAGATGGCCTATCAACTGGGCGGCCTGGAGGGTTACAGCATGGTCGCCGAAAATGATGCCACCGGCACTAGTCCTGGCTCCGACACCCTCAAAGAGCTATTCGAACGCTTCAGTCCCGCCTTGATCCTCATCGATGAGTGGATCGCATTTTTGCGCAATCTCTACCAGCCGCGCTCCGAGCACGAGACCAGGCTGTCCGCGGGGACTTTTGAGGCCAATATGACCTTTGTCCAGGCCCTGACCGAGGCCGCCAAGAGAGCCGAGAGAGCATTGGTTGTGGCCAGCATCCCCGCCTCCAATGCCGAGATAGGAGGAGACGCAGGTCAGGAGGCCCTCCGGCGCATCCAGAACATCTTTGGCCGGGTCGAGGCCGTCTGGAGGCCCGCCAATGCCGAAGAGAGCTTCTCCATCGTCCGTCGGCGGCTCTTTGAGCCCATGACCGATTATGTATCCAGGGACGCCGTCTGCCGAGCCTTCGCCGAACTATACCGCCAAAACCGGGGCGAATTTCCCAGAGACTGCGCCGATTCCGACTACGAGCGCAGGCTGAAGGACTGCTATCCCATTCATCCCGAGCTTTTCGACCGGCTTTACCAGGACTGGTCTACTCTGGAGCGATTCCAGCGCACTCGCGGCGTGCTGCGGCTCATGGCAGCGGTTATCCACGATCTTTGGGAGCGCAACGACAAATCCCTGCTCATCATGCCTGGGACTCTGCCGTTGGACAGCGCCGATGTCCGCTTCGAGATCACCAGGAATCTTCCTGATAGCTGGGGTCCCATCATAGATACAGATATTGACGGTCCTACCAGCAAGCCCATTGCCATCGATAGGGACAATCCTAACCTGGGCCGCTACTCTGCCTGTCGGCGCGTCTCAAGGACGGTTTTCATCGGCAGTGCTCCTTCAGTGGGTGCCCAAAAGGTGCGCGGCCTGGAGGAGCTGAGAATCAAGCTCGGCTGCGTCCAGCCAGGAGAGGTGCCGGCGACCTTTGGAGATGCCCTGCGTAGAATGAGCGAGCAGCTCACCTATCTCTTCGGCAATGAAAGCAGATACTGGTTTGATACCAAGCCCAGCGTAAACCGAGAAGCTGCGGACAGAGCCGAGGATCTTCTGCGCCGTCCGGAAGATGTTGATTTAGAGATCGTCAATCGGCTAAGGGTGAGACAGGGCGCCGGCAACTTTGCTTTTCAACACATCGCTCCCTCCACCTCAGCCGACGTGAACGATGAGATGGAGGCAAGGCTCGTGATCCTGGGGCCGGAATATTCCCACAGCTCCAAGAAAGGATCACCAAGCTCGGCGCTTGATCAAGCATCAAAAATATTAAGCGAGAGAGGAGCGGGACCAAGAATCTACAGAAATATGCTGGTCTTCGTTGCCCCAGATAGCGAGCGCCTTTATGAGCTGCGCCACTCTGTACGGCAGCTATTGGCCTGGAGGTCTATTGAGAAAGACACAGACACACTTAACCTCGATTCCTTCCAGAGACAACAGGTCAAAGATGGAATAAAGCGTTCCGAGGAAGCAGTCAGCTCAAGAATGACAGAGACCTTCATCTGGCTATTGGTTCCAACACAAGAGCGACCCGATGAAGCAGGCATAACATGGATTTTTGCCAGGATTAACAGCTCCGATAAGGAATTGCTCCCGGAAAAGGTCAGCAAGAGGCTATTGGCCGATGAGCAACTGATAGTTAAATGGTCTTCGGCCCGCCTGCAGATGGAACTGGAGAGACTACTCTGGAAAGACGTACCTCACGTAAGTATCCGCAAGCTATGGGGATACTTCTGCACATATCTCTACTTGCCCCGTCTGGCTAACGAGGATGTTCTCTTGAATGCAATTTCGTCCGGGCTTGTCGGCCAGGATTACTTTGGCTATGCCGATCGGTTAAACGAGGACGGAAGATATCTTGGGTTGGTATTTGGAACGGGCCGAAGCACAATAAATGACGACGGTGAAAGTCTACTTGTCAAACCGGATGTAGCCCAGGCGCAGATCGACGAGGATGCAAAAGCTAGGGCAGTACGCGAGGGAAAGACACAAGACGATAGCAGAAATAAGGAAGAGAAGAACAAATCTGGAGACGAAAAAGAGGTCATTCAAGCACCTAAAAAGGTCCGTCGATTCTTCGGTACCGTGGAACTGGATCCGAAGAGAGCGGGGAGAGATGCCGGTAATATCGCAGAAGCTATCATTCAACATCTTGAACTGGAAATTGGGGCAAAAGTCAAGGTTACTATGGAGATCGAGGCTGATATTCCGAGCGGTGCGGGTG
This sequence comes from Methanothrix sp., assembly GCA_037128175.1. Lineage (GTDB taxonomy): Archaea > Halobacteriota > Methanosarcinia > Methanotrichales > Methanotrichaceae > Methanothrix. Next base: position 26,936 of record JBAXWY010000012.1, on the reverse strand, counting down.
AAAGGACCCTTAGGACCGTATCCGAGAACTGCAGGACCCTTAAGTTCAAGCAATTTAGCTTTGAGGAAGATTAAACGATCCCCAAGCTCATTGCCCAAGGGCGCTCTCCATCCGAAAGAGCCCTTTCTCCTCTTTGATCTCAATTTTTGCATCCAGGAACTGCCCGACCGTCCAGATGTTGGTCCTGGCGTGCAGAGAAATCTCCCGCACCGTACAGCTTCCTCCTGCCAGGGCCAGATAGGGAATGAGCTGGTCGGCCAGGTGCACATCCACAGTGGCGGCTGATCTTAGCTCAATAATCAGCTCCTCTGTCGCCCTTCTGCCCACTTTTTCCGCCGGCAGCCCCCTCTCGCCAAGACTGCTCGCCCCTTTGCAGCCGGACCAAAGAGTGATGCCGCTTCCCAAAGAGGGCAACCGCAGAGCCTCACGAGATATTTGAGCAGAAAAGCCTGCCTGCTGTAGCGCCTCTGCCGCCGAGTCGGCCTGCCTGGCAGCAACGTGCTCGGGCAGACTTGAGCAGTGAGACACTCCCTGCACAGAATTCTGTATATTCTGAATAATCTGCCCGGCATCACAAGCCCTGCCTGCCAATTGAGAGGCCTTCAGCTTTGCCGGCTCGACCTCTAAGAGCACCTCGCCCTGGCCTAGGGGATAGTATCCTCTTTGTAAAACCTCCAGGCTCACCTTGATCCCGAAAGAGGATAGAGCAGGCAGAAAGACATTTTTAAAATAGTCAACCGCAGGAGACCATTGTACATCCGTCCCTCCCTGAATTTGCAGAGAAGAAGGACCATCGGCCCGCAGCAGCGCCGGCAAAAGGCACTGCATGAGCAATGTCACGCTGCCTGCGGTTCCAATCTCAACCCTGTAGCTGCCGCCCCGAATCTCTCCCGGCGTGAAAACGATCTCGGAAGAACCCGGCGTCACTCCCGATGTCCTGGCATCGCAAATTGCGGCTAATGCCGTTATGGCCCGGGCATGCTGCGCCGCCAGGCCGGGTTTGGGCCGGCCCTGCCGGATCCTGGTTATGCGCACGGGCTTTTCCGTCACTGCCGATAGCGCCACGGCTGTGCGCACAATCTGGCCGCCGCCTTCTCCAAAGGAGCCGTCTATCTCGATCATCAATGGAATCCTTCATTCAGGTTTGAAGGCGCTGACCTTCACGCTGGATATGCAGCCCTCAACTTTTTTTATATCTTCCATAGATCCATCCAAACTCTTTAGAATCGCCTGACCGGTAGGATCATTGGTCATGCAGTCCAAGGGGAAGATGGACTCCTGCATTACAGAGACGTCTTTGAATCCCGCAGACTTTATGGCGTCCAGATACTTATCCTTCGGAAGGGCTCCTGCGATGCATCCCACGTAAGCCTTAATCGATTGCTTGACGAAATCAGGCAGTCCCTTCAATAGGACGATATCCGAGACCATCAGCCTGCCGCCGGGGCGAAGAACTCTGAACGCCTCCCGGAAGGCCTTCTCCTTGTCCGGCACCAGGTTGATGACGCAGTTGGAGATGATGACATCGACGGTATTATCCTCGACCGGCAGGGCCTCGATCTCACCAAATCGAAACTCCACATTGCTGTAGACACCTTTAACTGCATTGGCTTTTGCCCGCGCCACCATCTCTGCCGTCATATCGACACCGATGACCTTTCCCCGCGAGCCTACGATCTTTGATGCCAGAAAGCAATCAAATCCGGCTCCCGACCCCAGGTCCAGGACGGTCTCACCATCTTTTAAGGAGGCAAATGCAATCGGGTTTCCGCAGCCTAGCCCCAGGTTCGATCCCTCGGGCACGGCCTCTATCTGCTCATCGGTGTAACCGACCTTCTTGCTGATCTGCTGGGGCTTAACCGATCCACAGCAGCCTGACGAACAGCAAGATCCCGCGTTCTTTGCCACACGCGAGTAGCTCTCTTTTACCGCATTCTTCAGATCTTGATCATTCATCTTTTCCACCTGCCTATTCCTTAAAAGCCTCGTTTATTACCGGACCCAGCCGGGACTTGACCATGCCTTCCAGCTCTTCCACCTTGATCAAAGATAGGCAGCAGACCTTGCCGTCTTTCTCCAGGCTAAGCAAAGCCAGCTTGTCTCCCGGCTTTATCTTTGCTCTCTCCCGGATCTCTTTGGGGAGGACCATCTGTCCTCTCTCGTCTATGGTTACAATCGACTCTACGCTGCAACTACCGATCTCGCTTGGCCGGCAGCAGGGTTCATTCTCATCTTTTGTGGTCACTTTTGCGCCTCAGGCCATTATAGCAATTGCGTTGTATTCTGAGAATATAAGCTTTTCCGAAAAATCTGAAAAATCAGAGATAACGATGTTGGCATCTAAGGGATAAATCCTCGTTTTCTATTGATGATCTTCAGTCCTTCAAACCATAGAACGCTCGCTATCCCTGCCATGAAACAAATGGCGATATCGATGAGATGCAGATGGGCAAAGCCGAATAGTTCTGTGATAAAGGGAACATAGATTACCGATCCTAAGAAAGCAAGGGCCCCTCCCACTACCCACCAGAGAGCGGGATTGGGAGTGCTCATGGTCTCTAAAATTGTCCGGGACCAGGACCTATTTGCCAGTATCAGGCTAAGGTTGGCAATGACGAGCGTAGTATAAGTCATGGCTCTTGCCTCAGACTCACCCTGACCACGATAAAGTGAAACTGCGAAGACTGCCAGGACTATGATCAGAACACTGATTCCCTGAAGCAAGCTGAGGCCCAATGTGCGCCGGCTAAAAAGAGGCTTATTCGGGTCGCGTGGCTGCCGCTGCATTACATCTTTTTCCTCGGGTTCAGCCTCAAAAGCAATTGAGCAGGCGGGATCGATGATTAGCTCAAGGAATACCACATGAATCGGGAAAAAGATTAACGGCCACTCCAGGAGCACGGGAATAAGCGACATGCCTGCGATAGGCACATGGATGGCCAGGATATAGGCCATGGCCTTTTTGATATTGTCGAAGATCCGGCGGCCTAGCCTCACTGCTTTGACTATTGACGAGAAGTCGTCGTCCAGGAGCACCAGAGATGCCGCCTCGCGGGCCACATCCGTACCCCTCTTGCCCATGGCAATTCCAATATTAGCGGCTTTGAGGGCGGGCGCATCATTCACGCCGTCGCCGGTCATAGCCACGACCTCTCCGTTAGCCTTTAAGGCCAAGACCAGCCTCAGCTTCTGCTCCGGCATAACCCGGGAGAAGATGCAGATATTTCGGACTTGATTCTGAAGTTCCTGATCGCTCAATTTCTCTAACTCGGGGCCAGTAATTACCTGATCTGATGGAAATCCGATCTGCCTGGCTATGGCCTGAGCGGTGCCGGGATTGTCTCCAGTTATCATTACTACTCTTATTCCTGCCGAATAGCACTCCTTGATGGCCTGAGGAACGCCCGGACGAACCGGATCCTCCATGCCGATCAGGCCCATGAATTTGAAATCGAAGCCGTGCTGTCCATCCGGCAAATCCATCTCTTGCAAGGATGCAGTGGCGACGCCCAGGACCCGCATACCTTCCTTTGCCATAACCTGAACCGCCCGGGAAAGCTCCTCTTGCCGATTCAAATCGACGTGACACAGCTCTATTATGGCCTCGGGCGCTCCTTTGGCCGCGATCACATACTCTTTTCCAAAGGGCGATCTCCAGACGCGAGACATGGCCAGCAGCTTCTTTGATAGCGGATATTCTTTTACCAGCTCCCAGTCCCTGTGCATGTGCTCAGTTCTTTCCAGGTAGTCCTCGCCCAGTTTTCGGAAGGCCTTCTCCATGGGATCGAAGGGATCTATCGAACTCGCCAGAATGCTAAACTCAATTACCTCATGGATAGCATCCGGCAAAGATTTTTTACCATCATCCAGTTCAAAGAACTCGCTGCCGGCGAATATCTTCTTCACCTTCATACGGTTCATGGTCAAAGTGCCGGTCTTATCAACACAGAGCACGGTAGCTGAACCCAGTGTCTCTATTGCGGGAACGCGCCTGGTCAAGACATTGCTCTGTGAGATTCTCCATGCGCCCAAGGCCAGAAATATGGTCAAAACCACGGGAAACTCCTCCGGCAGCACGGCCATGGCCATAGTTATGCCTGCCAGGAGTCCTTGCAGCCAGTCGCCTCTGGTCATGCCGTAGGCAATCACTACCAACAAGCATAGGCTCAGGCCGAGTATGGCCAGGTTTCTTACCAGCAAATTCGTCTCTTTTTGCAGCGCCGTCTCCTCGGACTCGACTTTCTGCAAAGCCTTTCCTATCTTGCCAATCTCGGTGTTAATTCCCGTGGCCCGGACCACTGCAACGCCCTGGCCCTGCACAACGAGGCTTCCCGAGTAGACAAAGGGTAAATCGTCCCCACCAGGCCTTGCCATCACAGGTAAATCTTCCGTGCTCTCGCAGCATACCTTTCGTACTGAGACAGATTCGCCAGTGAGAAGTGATTCATCTGCGGAAAGGTTAGTGCTGCGGAGCAATACCGCATCAGCAGCCACGCGGTCGCCCTCCGCAAGAACGATAAGGTCACCAGGAACGACATCCCTTCCAGCTATCCTTTTATCAACGCCATCCCGGATTACCAGAGCACGGGGACTGGAAAGGTCTCGCAAAGACTCCAGGGCTCGTTCGGTCTTTCGTTCCTGGAAAAAAGTAATGCCCATGACAACTAAGACGAAGCCCAGCAGCATCAAGGCCTCCTGGAGATCACCGAGCAATAGATAGACCAGACCGCCCGCCACCAGGAGGAGAAACATAGGCTCCTTAACAACCTCCAGAGCAATGGCTAAGATGGTGCGAGGTTTGGATGAAGGCAACTCGTTATAGCCAACTTCTTTTAGCAGTTTTGCAGCTTCGGCATCAGATAGGCCTTGAGCGGTGTTTATATCAAAATTCTTAGCCAGCAGTGTATCCCCTTTCGAACTTATTTATTGTATTTTCTTATAATTGCAATCCAAAGTTATATTAAATCTGTGATCACTGCTGCATATTTATTTCGACAAATGGCCAATCCCAAGCGCAAACTTAAAAGACTATCGTCGTTATTGCATCCCAAGGTTACCAACTTTGAAGAATCTAGAAGAAAATAAAATAACAATCATCGAGACCGCCCAAGCTGCCAGAGCAATTGAGGAATTGAAGCCCCATATCGTGGCCTTTGAGCTTTGCCGCGACTGCCATGAATCCAGAACTGGCCTAGAGGATGCAGAAGAGGAGCTCAAGATACATGTGCTTCTCAATGGCAGCAAAATTCTTCTGCTCCTGGTGCAGATGCTCATGGCCAACAGGTATGAGAAAATCGGGGACGATGGAAACACTAAGCCGGGATCGGAGATACAGGCGGCATGCGCAGCTGCTGATAAAGCAGGCGCCCGCCTGGAATCACTGGGCGGTAATGAGAGTGCAATTCTGGAGCGTTTTTGGAACAATATGAGTTTTCTGGATAAGCTCCGTGTCTTGTGCTTTACGATCCAGGTCAAAATGAATAAGCAAAAGGACAAAATCAAGGAAGACAGCCTTATCTCAAATGATGCCGCCTCGCAGATGATCTCAGATCTTAGCCAGATCTCTCCAGAAGCGTCTGATGCATTAAAGACGGAGCATGATTCATACCTTGCAGAAAAGCTCTTCCAACTCTCCAGAGAGGGAAGTGTCCTGTTTGTAGTTGATGCGGGTCATGTAGAGAGGATAAAGGGGGCGCTGGACAATATTGAGGCTGGAACTAAAAGTCTGGAAACCGGGAAAGAGCCAGGCAGAAAGGTCTCACCGATCAAGATCCTGGGGGCGGCTCTAACATTGCTGGTCCTGGCAGCCATGGCGCTGGTCCTGGTAAATGCACAGTCCAGCAGAAAAACTGTGCTGGCCTTCGTTATCTGGTTCGCGATAACAGGAGGCCTGAGTGCACTAGGAGTGATCCTGGCCCGAGGGCATCCTCTTTCTGCCCTGACAGCGCTCATGGTGGCCTGGTTGACAACTCTGATTCCATTTGTTGCAGCAGGTTTGTTTGCAGGAACGGTGGAGGCATGCAAGCAGAAACCGACGGTAGGAGATCTCAGGAGGCTTAGCCGGATGAGAAGCCTTGATCAGATGAGACAAAACAGACTATTTAAAGTCTTACTGGTGAGCGTTATGGCCAACCTTGGCGGCATAGCCGGCATGTTCCTGGGGATCTACATCATCTGGCAAAGACTGGGGTTGATGGATCCCAATGATCTTATCGAGCGATTGCACTGAAGAAAATCCATAACCAGAAATAAATGCGGCCGGCAAAAAGCCTGCCATGAGGCAGACTAAAAGCCGGATTTTAATCCAACTATTTTACAGCCTCTGCATACTGCCTGGAAAACTCCTCGCACTGGCCGATGATGCGTCCAGTAGCTTCTCTCAAAACAACTATGGGGTCTACACCAGAGGTCGTGAGCCGGAAAACGGGGTTGTCCATGATGGGAAATTTGGTGTCGTAGGTGGCCATCAGCACCCTTTCATCAGCCAAAAGTTCGGTTCGCAGCAAGTTCAAGATAGTATGCCCTTCCCCCACAAACTCGATAATGGCCTGATTCTCCGTCTTCTTAATAATCTTCAAATTCATCATACCACTCCCAGACCGTAGGCCGAGCTCATCTTGCGCGTCTCGGTATTGGCGCAATTGGGGCAGACCAATTTGCTTTCTTTCTTGACCAGGCCCGCAAGACAACGAGTGCAGTAGGCCTTGATAACGCCCAGATCCTCGTCGCCCGTAGTAAGCCTCATCTGTCTCTCGTCGATGATCTTGGCCTTAAGAATATCGCGGAGCGAGAAGAGGTGACGCAGGTCTTTGACATAGGAGTTTCTCACATTGGATATGTGAATGGTCGCCTCCTCATCTGAGATGGGTCTGTCCTCATGCCCCTTCTTGAAGGCCAGCGAGACTATGACCAGACTGTCCTTGAGATCAATTACCTCCCCCACCACGATATCACCCTGAAAGAGCTTTACAGGAGCATTGGTCTTGGGTATGACACTCGCGGATCTGGCTCTCGAATCGATCTTGACCAGGCCAGCCGTAGATGCAAAAATCGTTCCTGCCCGAGCGTAGGTGCAGTCTCCGGGAACAAACTCCTCGGTCGATCCCACCACATCTCCAGGAAGTACAAAGCTACCGTCCATCATAATTCCTCTATGATTCCTCTATATAAATCCAGTATCATCACTAGCACCTAGAATTGATAGTGCTACTAGTATCTAAAGTCTGGCATCCTAGCATGTTATTCTATATAGCTCAACCTCAATGACCTTGACATCTTGGCTATGAAACTCAAAGCATCTCTTCAAGGGAAAGGAAATGCGATAGATCTCCTGCACCGTGCAGGGTTTCATAAAGCTTCTCATGAATGCTTCGCTTCCCTGATTATGCAGAGAGTAGATCGTCTTGGCGATTTTTCGGGCAGTGCAAAGAAAAGCGCGGTCTCCAGCACTCGCCTTCTGGGCTCCAAAGGGCGGATTCATGACCACAGTATCGATGCCCTTGAGAGCCAGCGTTCTCACATCGGCGCGGATGAAGTCCACATCCACGTTTAACTTTTCTGCATTTCTCCTGGCTATGGCCAAAGCATCGCCGTCGATCTCCACGCCAATGGCCCTCGCACCCAGTAGGGCCGCGCCTATGGCCAGCACGCCCGTCCCGCAGCCCAGGTCACAGACGGTACCAAGCTCTTTGCGCATTCCTGCCAGGAAAAGCATCTCTGCGGCGACAGAGGCCGGCGTTGCATATTGCTCCCTTTGAAAAGAGGGCCGACTAAAGCCCTCCAGCCGCTCCAGCATCATCTCAAGCTGCTTTCTCTTCATATTTGCCAGGCAGACATGATACTGCGGCCTATATCAAGTATAGTATTGCCTCTATTGCCAGCAGCATCACCAAGAGAGCCGTCATAACCTTGAGGAGGAATACGGCTTTCGAGCGGCTGAAGGGGCTTTCTTGAGACTCGATCTCTATTTCGGCATCTGGGACGGCTTCGCTGAATTCATTAGATTCTGAAAGAGCCTTTTCGTACGGCTCAGGCTTCCCGTCCTCAGGTTTTTGGGGCATTTCCTTACTTGCTAGGGGCATTTCCTTACTTGCCCGGAATTGCTGCCCTATGGCCGGCAATAGAAGCTGGCCGTAACTCTTGCAGGCCAGGTCGACTTTGATTGGGACCAGCCAGCCATCCGCCAAGATCAGGTCTTTTGCCACATACCCCTCCTTTGAGACCTCCAGGACCGGCAGGTCCGTCTTTGCTATGGGTTCCGACTCGGGCTCATGCAGATCATTTATCTTGATATTAACCACAAATTCACCCTTTTCGGTCACGGGCGAGAGATACAGAGACTCATCCCAGGTAAATATGCTATTACTATCATCGATTTTGTTTAGCGAATTGCTCATCATAACCCCGGCAATAAGTTGCAGGGCGGCCTGGCATTGCCCACTTACGTTTGCTGCCGGCCCCTCCAGGATTTCTGCGGCCTGTGCAATCCTATTTGCGCTGCTTTCTTTCCCATCTAAATTCTTTTCTGCTTGGCGCAAAGCCACGGCTGCAGCCTGCAACTTCTCGGTCGCATCTCTTCCCGATCTCTGCATATCTACGCTGGCATTGATATCTTTCAGGGCCTGGCAAAGAAAGCCGCCCGCCTCCTCTGATGACCACCCCTGGGTCCCTCCCATGAGATACTCCGAGGCATTGTTCAGGGCGCGGGTCAACATCAAGGGATCGTTTGCTAAAAGCCCAATGCTGTAGACTTCCTTCATGCCGGCGATGATTCTTTGCAGGCCCAGGATCCCGGCTTTATTGCCATCACTGGCATTTAGAGCTGCATTGTCCAGGAAGGTCTGGGCCCTCTCCACCAGTATCAGCGCCTCCTCGCCCTGGACATCCCCACCAAGCATGGCCAGATAGGACCTGCTCTTTGCAATTGCCTCGGCTACCTTGATCTCGGCCTGGCCTTCCTCAAGGGTAGATGACAGCTCATGATAACGGTTAGAAGCCAGGACGAATAGCTGGGAGGCCTCCTGCCTTTGTTGCCGGCTGGATGATCGGCCCGGTTCTTCTTGCAGGCAATTTTTTGCCAGGGAGCTGTAAGTTTTCGCCAGGCAATAGAGGGCATTCTGATAACTGGGCTTTATTTGGCGGGAAATGAGCAGAACGGCTCTCTCCAGAGGTTCGCGAGCAGCAGTTGCCTGACCCATCTGCAGGTAGATGCGTCCCAGATTGGATAGAACAATTCCCTGGCTCTGACTTTCGCCTTGCTCTTCGAACAAAGAGAGGCTGGAATTGAAGTAGCACAGTGCTTTATCCCAGTCCATTCTCTGGCCGGCAATTCTTCCCAGCCGGTCCAGCACCCAGGCAGTGCTCCTTTTATCACCCAGTCTCTGAAAGTCGGTCAGGCTTCTCTCGAAGTATCGGGCAGCAAGCTCCTTCTCGCCCATATCAGCATAGATCCGGCCGAGGCTTCCCGTCATCTGAGCGATGCCGAGATCGTCACCCTTCTCCTCGAAGGTCTTCAGGCTGCGGTAACAGTGCTCTATCGCTTTGTCCCATTCCCCACTCTTCCGGTAGGCAGAGCCCAAATTCCCCAATACATGGGCAAGGCCGATATGATCCCCCTCCTTGGCAAAGCAGTCGGCAGACTTCTGGTAGTAGAAAGCAGCTTTCGCCAGATCTCCCTGATGGACGAAGGCTTGACCCAGGTTATTCTGCAGCACCGGTCGCAGAATCGGATCGCGGCAGAGAGACAGAGCCCGGTTGTATGTTTTTATAGCGAGATCAGGCAGATCCACCCTGCGGCATATATCGCCCAGCCGCTTAATCTCATAAACATCTTGGAGCCTAAGAGAAAGTTCGCGGCAAACTTCCTCGTCGATTCTGCCCTTCCGGGAGCTTTCCAGCAATTTACCTAAGTGTTCGGGACAACTTCCTTCGATGGCCTTACTATCGATTTTTTGTAGACCATCACCTCCTTTAGAAAGAGATGCATAAATTTCCTGGAGAACGACTAATTGATTCATAGATTATAAGATAACTTATATCTTTATATAGTTTTTGAATCTATCGAATTTTGCTAGTTCTATTCAGGCTTTATAAATCTCCTCGTCAACTACCACGCCCTGAAGGACGTGGCTTGCGACTACGTAAAAAGTCGTGTCGCGTCTGGCGGGCTGACTAAACCGCCCTGAGACTCAAGGATATACCTCAAGTCTCGTGTTCGGTGCTCAATATTCATTGCACCAACTCTATCGGCATGGGTTTCGTAACCGCATTTTTCGCATCGGAAGGCTATGCCCTTCCGGTTATTTCGGCTGATGTGGTTACATCTAGGGCAGGTTTGGGAAGTAAATTCAGGATTCACGTAGATTACAACTATCCCGGCTTCTTTGGCTTTGTATTCCACAAAGCCTTGTAGCTGTCGAAATGCCCAGCTGGAATGCTCGTACCTAAACTCTTTGGATACTTTGCTTTCCGTTCTCTTCCTAATACCTGTCAAATCTTCCATACCGATTACGGAGACTTCATTTTGCATTGCGAACTGAACGAGTTTTTTAGATACATTATGATTCATGGCAGTCATAAACCGTGTCTCTCGACCAGATAACTTCTGTAGAAGTCTCATGCTAGATCGAGTGCCCAAATAGCGACCGCCCGCCTTCTGAAGTCTCCGGCGTTCCTTGGATCTAATGTTTCGGTGATTCTTAATCTCGCCGCCTGCAAAGAATTTGCATTCCTTGTCAGTCGTCGAGGCAACAGCTAGACAATTTATGCCGACATCAACGCCCATGAAAGTAGTTGCATCAACTATATTCTTGTCTGGAATATCCTTCTCACAGGCCAGATGGAAAAAGTAAGCTCCGTCTTTGTGTAAACAAAGTTTGGATGCCAGATAGTTCCAAGATCCGTCTAGGTATTTCTGAGCGTACTGGTAATTCAGGAGCTTGTATCTTTTGCGTCCCGCCAATGTGGTTATGCTAAGGGTGTCCTTGGATAACGTGAAATCGCGTTCAAACGAGAATGTGGCCGAGGTTGGATCGAAATCTAGGAGTTGCCATTCAGATTCCTTTTTGTCGATCTGACTTTGCAGCGTTTTGTAAGCTCCCGACACCTGGCGAGCTACGTTACAAGCCATCTGAGATTTCAGGTTAAGATTGTTTCGTAGATGCCTGTATGTGGCGTTTTGGATCTGGCCGCCCCCGACAGGCTTGCCGATGTCAAACACGAATTGCGAGGTGTAATTCATGCCTTGCGAGAAGGCTTTTAGCAGCTCGGCTAGATCGTTATCTAGCGAATCAAGTTTCAGGATAATGGTTTTTGTGAGCTGCATGATTAAGTACATTCACCTGATATTATATCAATCTGTTGTAGGTGAAAGTAATCATGTAAGGGGTCCAATTCCTCCCCACCCTAAAGAATGGGAACTCCTTGACCCCTTAACCCCGCGAGTTGAAGAAGCCTTTTATATCTTGGCCGTGAGTGTTTTTGGGAGATTCCCGATGGAGTTCACTGCACAGGAAAAATATGAATTTAAGCGTCTTCTCGATGGCCTGAGAAGCAAGACGGGTCGAGGGACTGAGCTAATTTCCCTTTATATCCCCCCCGATAAGCAGATCTATGATGTCACAAGCCAGCTACGTGAAGAGTACGGGCAGGCAGCCAACATAAAATCTCGTGTCACCAGACTTTCCGTGCAGGGCTCCCTTGAGTCGGCCATGTCCCGACTCAAGCTCATCCCCAAGCCCCCTGCCAACGGAGTAGTCATATTCATCGGCAGCGTGGATGCCGGAGCCAATCGAACTGAGATGTACAGCGTAGCTTTAGAGCCGCCCGACCCCCTGGTAACCTACCGATACCACTGCGATTCATCATTTCTACTGGCGCCGCTCGAGGAGATGCTGGCCGACAAAAAGACCTTCGGGCTTATCGTACTGGACCGGCGCGAGGCGGCCATTGGCATTTTAAAGGGCAAATACACAGAACCTATAAAGCACCTCACCTCTACCGTGCCGGGCAAGCAGAGAAAAGGTGGCCAGTCCAGCCACAGGTTCCAGCAACTACGTCTCATCGCCATACACGAATTTTACAAACGGATAGGAGAATCGGCCAACGAAGCATTCCTAGCCATCGATGCCAAGGATCTGCAAGGCATCTTGGTAGGCGGGCCTTCTCCTACCAAAGAAGAGTTTGTGGAGGGGGGCTTTTTGCATCACGAGCTGCAGAAAAAGGTTCTGGGCGCCCTGGATGTCTCTTATACCGACGAATCTGGATTGTACGAGCTGGTGGATGCCGCTCAAGATCAACTCTCCGATTTAGAGGTGACGCAAGACAAAATGCTCATGCGCCGCTTCATGAAGGAACTGGTTTCCGACAAAGGTCTGGCGGCTTACGGTGATAATGAGGTTCGCCATAACCTGGAACTCGGGGCAGTAGAGATCCTTCTTCTCTCCGAGGATCTGAGAAAGACGCGAGCTAAGATCGAATGCACCAGCAGAAGCTGCGACTTTTCCGACAATCAAACCCGCTCGAAGGCATCTGAGTCACTGGGCAACTGCTTGAAGTGCGGGGGTACTCTAACCATCACCGGAGAAGAGGATATAGTCTCCGAACTATCCAAGCTGGCAGATCAGAGTAAAGCAGAGGTCAAAATCATCTCCACGGAGTTTGAGGAGGGTGAGCAGCTTTACAAGGCCTTTGGCGGGATTGCTGCCGTCCTCAGATACAAGACAAGCCATATCTAGAGGCGATGAGAACGATCGAGGTTACTATTTGCTCATCCGTCAGGCCCACGGAACGCGTGGAGAAAGTCGTATCGGCCATTGAGAACATCTTTCCCGGTCTGATAATGGACATTCGCGCCGACAAGATTGAGGCCTACAACGGCCCGGATAGCCTTAAGACATTGCATGAGCTTTTGAGAAGGCAAGAGATTTTGGACACGGCCCGAAAGGTGATGCTGCGCACACTGGTGGGCAATACCACTGCCTTCCTTCTCAGCAAGCAAGCCGCTTTGATGGGATTGGTGAGCTTTCCTCCGGAAGAGGAGGCCCTGGGATCACTGCATGTGCAGATCACGGGAGGCGAAGGCGTCATCAATTGGCTGGCGCCTGAGACCGTGAACGGCGTGCCGGTCAGAGAGATTGATCAAAGTGAGCTAGGAGAGGGCGGGCTGGAAGAGGGTGAGCAGGGAGGAGCGGGTGTTTAGCTTCTCTTCCAGCAAGCTGGTGGACAGGCCCTTTGACTGGGCCTATCAACTGAAAGATCTGGGCTACAGCGGCTGGGAGATCGTAAATGAAGGAAAGCAGAAGCTGACACGAGAGAATCTGTCTGAGGCAAAACAGATCGTCGAGACTACCGATCTAATTATTACCATTCATCTGCCCTACTCCGACCTGAATTTGGCTTCCGTGAACCAGCCTATCTGGGAGGAGACGGTGCGGCAGATGAAAAGCTGCCTGGATCTTGCCAGCGACTTCGCCCGCCTGGCTGTGCTTCATCCCGGCCACTTCTCGCCTCTGGGAATGCATATGCCAGATGCCGCCTGGTCGCAGTGCATTCTTGGCATCCAGCAGATATGCGATCACGCCAAAAATCTGGACATGAGAATTGCCGTGGAGAACATGGTCAACATGCCTGCCATTTTAGGCCGCCAGCCGGAAGAGGTTCTGGGAATAATAGAGACGGTGGACCGTGAGAATGTGGGCTTTGTTTTTGATGTAGGCCATGCCAACACTAATGGAAATGTGGAGAGCTTCCTGCCGTTTAAGGACAAGATCATTCACACTCACGTGCACGACAATCATGGAGAGAGAGACGAGCACCTGCCGGTGGGAAACGGCACCGTCCCATGGAAAAAGGTAGCTTTAGCCTTAAAGGATTATAGCGGCCGCATTGTCACAGAGTCCCGCTCTTTGGAGGAGGGACAGAGGTCCGTAAATCGCCTGAAGATGATGATGAACATCAAGTGAGGCCCAATTATTATGTCGATCTTCGAGAACCTGTCTAAAAGCATGCTGGCCGGCTTTGACTGCAAAGACCGTGCCCGAGAAGAGGCATTCCGCCTCTCCCGCGAGGTTATTCGCCTCTGCTCGTCCTCCATCCGGTCCGTGCATAGGAATGACCTGACCTCAGCGGAGAGGCTCATGGGGGAGGCGGCCCTTGGACTGGAGAGAATTCGGGGGGCCCTGAAGGATCACCAGGATGTGCGCTACGCTGGATTTGTGGATGGAGCGGAGCAGGAGTATGCTGAAGCCAGGTGTGTCTATTCCATCACCACCCGGCATGAGATCCTGACTGTCGATGAGGTGGGAGTCGAGCCCGTTAATTATCTAGCGGGCCTGGGAGACGTTACGGGGGAATTGCGCCGCCATATTCTCGACCTCATTCGCGCCGGGCGGGCAGCGGAAGGCGAGTACTTCCTGGGCGTCATCGAGGAGATTTATTACCTGCTCATGCTCTTCGACTATCCGGATGCCATCACCCGCGGCCTGCGCCGCAAGAGCGACCTGGCCCGGAGCATGCTGGAGAGGACGAGAGGCGACCTCACCAATGCTCTGGAGCTGGCTAAGATGCAGGAATCGCTCTGCCGTTTCCGCGAGCTGCACCAAAAATAGAGGGTAATAGAACAATAGAGTCGTCTTTGTGCCTTTGTGTCTTTGTGGTGAGGGTGGTAGTAAGCTCTAATCCCACACATCTACCTAAAAAAACCAAACCACAAAGGCACAAAGCCACAAAGGACGCACAAAGAAAAGACCAATTTCCTGGAGCTACAAAAGCATGAAGTTTGATCCCAGCCTGATTAAAGAGGCTGCCAAAGAGGATTTCGATAAGGCCTGGCAGCAGGGGAAGGAGTATCTCGGCAAGCCTTCCCTAAACGAGAAATATCCCAGAAATAGCTATTCTTTCGGGGCAGTGCACCCCATATTCGATACCATTCAGAAGCTTCGGGAGGCCTACATCCGGCTGGGCTTCTCCGAGGCCATGAACCCGGTGATGGTCGAAGCATCGGACGTTTACCGCCAGTTCGGCTCGGAGGCGCTGGCCGTGCTGGATCGCTGCTTTTACCTGGCGGGGTTGCCCCGGCCCGATATAGGCATGTCCGATGAGAGGATCTCTCAGGTAAGTGCCCTTCTGGGCCGGGAACTTTCCGGGGAAGAGGCAGAGGCCCTGCGCCAGATTCTGCACGGCTACAAGAAGGGCAAGGTGGAGGGCGACGACCTGGTGCAGGAGATCGCCAAAGCCCTGGGCGCTCATGATGCCCTCATCTCTGTCGTCCTGGAGAAGGTATTTCCTGAGTTTAGGGAGCTGAAGGCCGAGGCCACGACGCGCACGCTGCGAAGCCACATGACCTCGGGATGGTTTTTGTCGCTCTCCAATCTTCATCACCGCACAAAGCTGCCGCTCAAGCTTTTCTCTGTGGACCGCTGCTTCCGGCGCGAACAGGCGGAGGATGCGGCACGGCTGATGAGCTACTACTCGGCGAGCTGCGTGATCATGGATGAAGATGTGAGCGTGGAGGACGGAAAAGCGGTTGCCGACGGCCTGCTCAGCCAGTTTGGCTTTGAGAAGTTTCAGTTCCGGCCGGACGACAAGCGAAGCAAGTACTACATTCCCGGAACGCAGATCGAGGTCTTTGCCTACCACCCCGGCCTGGTCGGTTCGGCCACCAAATACAAGTCGGGATGGGTGGAGGTGGCCACCTTCGGCATCTACTCGCCTACAGCCCTCTCCCAGTACGACATTCCCTATCCAGTCATGAACCTGGGGCTGGGTGTGGAGAGGATTGCCATGATACTGCATAACTCCCAGGATATGCGGGCCCTCTCTTATCCGCAGTTCCAGACCAACTGGGAGCTTTCCGCCCGGGAGATGGCGCAGATGATATCCGTGGAGAAGCTGCCCACAACGCCTGCCGGCCAGGCCATAGCACAGGCTGTGGTTGCTGTCTCTACCGAGCATGGAGAGACGACTTCGCCCTGCCAGTTTGCGGCCTGGGAGGGGGAGCTCTTCGGGAGAAAAGTCAAGGTATCCGTGGTCGAGCCAGAGGAGAACACAAAGCTGTGCGGCCCGGCTGCCCAAAACGAGATCGTGGTGCACAAGCAGAACATTATGGGCATTCCCCGCACCTCCCGCTGGGAGGAGGCCTTCAACGAGGGCGTGAGCACGGGCATCAAGTACATCGACGCCTTTGCCGCGCTGGCCGCCTACGAGATCGAGGTGGCCGCCATGGCCGGATTGGAGTCGGAGACGCGCGCCCGCATCGTGAGAAGCCCTGGGGATATCAACATCAAGATCCATCCAGCTCTGGAGAGGTACATCACCAGCTACAAGCACAAGATGGACCTGCGTGGACCGGTGTTCACCACGGTGAAGAGCGAGATCGTGTGAGCTAAGGGTTGAGGGTAGGAAGGAGACCAGAATTTCGTCCTTTGTGCCTTTGTGTCTTTGTGGTGAGCGTCGTTCCGGGTTCACCATGAAGGAACAAAGACACAAAAGTTAAATCCATTTTATTTAGAGGCTTTCATGAAAGACGTTTCTGCTAATGCGGATGCCAAAAGGCTTGCCGGTGAGGCGGCTGCAGATTTAGTGAAGGGCGGCATGGTGGTGGGCCTGGGCACGGGCTCAACCGTGGCCTGGACCATCAAGCGGCTGGGCGAAAGAGTGAAAGAGGAGGGGCTGGACTTTTGGGGAGTTCCCACCTCCTTTCAGGCCGAGAATCTGGCCATCGCCTCAGGGATAAAACTGACCACGCTCAATTCGCACCCTGTGCTGGATCTGGCCATCGACGGAGCCGATCAGGTTGACCATAACCTGTTCGTCATCAAGGGCGGGGGAGCGGCGCACACGCGAGAGAAGGTGGTGGCCTGCTCAGCGCGGCGGTTCGTAATAGTAGCCGATGAGAGCAAGTATGTGGAAAAGCTCACCTGGCCGGTGCCGGTGGAGGTTCTGCCTTTTGCTTTCCGGCTGGTGGAGCGGAAGCTGGTGGAGCTGGGCGGAAAGCCGGTGCTGCGACAGGGCGTGAGGAAGGACGGGCCGGTGATCACGGACAACGGCAACTTTGTGATGGATGTGGACTTTGGGGTTATCGTTGATCCGAAGGGTCTGGCTGCGAAAATCAGCCCCATTCCGGGTGTGGTGGAGCACGGGATTTTCGACAACCTGGACGAGCTGTACCTGGCGAGAGGGGACGGGGTGGAGAGGATCGGGAGAAAGTGAGTCTTACGGAAGTAACTGAAGCTCAGTCATTATTGGCTCAAGGCTGCTCTTGATATGGATGAGTTCATTTTCAATGATGTTCCAGACTTCGACCAAATCAACTCCCATGTAATTGTGAATTAGCACATCTCGAAATCCTGCCAGTCCTCGCCATTGGATTTCGGGATGTGATTGTCTCATCTCCAAAGATAGATGCTTGGTGGCTTCTCCAATAATCTCAAAGTTCCTGATAATTGCATCCTGCATCATTGTAGATGCCAAAAATGCAGACCTGCCTTCAATAGAGTAAGACTCGATGCGTTGAATGCATTCCCAGATATGGATCAAGTAAACCCGATCATCCTTCATAGTGGCGTAGCCTCAGCGAGCACTTTGTCCCGAATGTACCAATGCAGGGCTCTCTCGCTAACAACATCCACCTTTCGCTGCAGGAGGTCTTCGAGGTCCTGCATTAGGGCCACATGATCCAATAGGCTTTTTCCTGGCTCCATCTCTACCAGAATATCCAGATCGCTCTCCGGCCCGGACTCTCCTCGGGCAACGGAGCCGAAGACCCGAAGGTTATGGGCACCGTGCCTGGCGGCTATGTCCAGGATCTCCTGGCGCTTGGCTTTCAGCAGTTCATCAATTTTCATGGGCATATCTGGTCGGACTCTGAAGTATAATAAGACGGCATGAAATTTAAACGTATGCGTTTCCGGCAGGGGTAGAAGCATACTGATGTCGCCATTGACGAAACTGATCATGCAAATGCCAGGCTCTTCGGTATCCATGGCAGCGGAGCTGCGGGCGGGCGAGCGCGCGCGGGGGCAGGCCGCCCGGGGGAACATTCATTCTTATTTTCTGCTTTCAGCCACTATTAATATAATATTATTTATATAATAATTCAACCTCTCTGAAAAACTCCAATAATCGGATCCATCTTACATTAAGGCTCTTGCATACATTCGGTATCTTTGGCTTGACGGGGCTATTGTTGGGCCGTTCTGATGTAACAACCGTCCAGGCTCTGCACTTTGCTAACGCGATTAGGAACGGATCAGCCTCAGGAATCGTTTTATTCTGATCTACAAGGCCAGGAAATTTTTCCAGGATACGTGAAACTTCTTGACTTTGATCAACATCAAGGGGAATGAACATTTTTTTGTTGGACTTTCCCCATTTTGCTAATCCATCATCCTTCACACATATTTCGTGAAAGACTTCATCGGGTGCAATTAGCAATCCCTGATCGACAAGGGATTCAAGGTCCTTCCACAAGCCTGGAAAAATATCAGGTGGATAATGATTGGTGTGCATGTCAATCAATGCCGATGTATCAATGCAATAGCCTTCCTGCAAGCGAAGCTGGATCAAATCTAGGCCTCAAGAAGCTTTTCTATTCGAGGAATATGCTTAACGCGAATTCCCAGATAGTCGGCTACATCGCTGGTGGTGATCCTTTCGTTTCTGTATGAATCGAGGACAAGTGAGGTCAATGGCGTGCCGTTTCGCTGAAGGCATTCTCTGGGAATATCTCTTTTGATGCCTTTTCCCTTGGCAGAATCCGGTTTTTTTTCTTTTTTCATCCAATCATTGTGCTTAAGGGAATAGAATTCTCGGGAGGTCAATCCAGCTATGAGCAGCCTTCTTAAAACAACCTCTTTGCTCACCTTGAAATCATTGGAGATTGTGCCAAGAATTCTCTCTGGCCATTTGTAGGAAGGTGTCTTTCCTACAACTAAGCGATGGCAAAGCAAACCTTCCTTTGGAATTAGAACGCCGCCGGCAAAAAAGTTGCAGAAAGCCTCGATGGACCTGTCTTTCTTAGTGGATTCCTCTCCGCCCAATTTGCTCGGATCGCATATTCCGCCTTCATTTAAAAGGATGTGTCCCAGTTCATGGAACAATGAAAAGATCCTGGCTTTCAAGGCGTCTTTTGTATTTATTACGATTACCGGCAGGCCTCCATCGGTAAATGAAAACGCTCTTGTTTCTTCCAGGGGCATTGACATCTGAAATACGAGAATGCCTTGGCTTTCAACGGATTTTTTCCACCGATCCATGGCGCTAGTATCTTTTTCCCAGGACAATTGCTCTTCCAATGAAATACCTAATGATTCCCTAACTTTGCTGGCCAACGCTTCCGGATCATCGGATAGCAACGCTCGCCCAATGCGAGCATGAAAATCGCCTTCATCGTCTTCTTTTAGCTCTGAGGCTATGGACTGAAGCCTCCTTGCCTGGCGCATGGCAAGCCTGGTTTTGGAAGACAGCGGTATCTCATTCTCATCGGGAAGGGTGCGAAAATCGTGGGGGAGAGACAGTTCCTGCGGGGGACCAGGCAGGAAGAATGCGGCAAGAGGGCGCTTATAAAACCTGGCCAGGGCCTTTACCTGGTGCAGCAGGGGCTGCTGTTGGCCTGCTTCCCACTGCAAGACCTGCTCTTCGCTTTCGCCAAGCATGGCAGCCGCTTCTTTGACTGTCCTGCCCACGCTCTCTCTTGCCCAGATGAGGACGGCAGGTTTGACGGGGATGCTGATGCTGCGACTTTTCCCCTCGCGTTCTGTTGGGTCTTGTTTTATTGTCATAAGTGATCGAATGTATTGCCTTTGTCACATAACTATACAGTACTATCTCTATTTATTGGTATTGAAGCTTTACTGTAGAGTCCCGAATGTTTGGACTTTATATACTCCGGCCGGATCGTTATATTCTTCAGCAACCATTTAATTCAGTCTCCATCCGATTCAGGAACATTCCCAATTTGCACCCATCCGGCAGCCTTGACCAGAATGCGATATCTGGCGTCTGTAGATACCATTTTGTATCCAGCGATTCATGAAATCTAACCGTATTATACCAATTCATGAAATTGTCAAAATTCTCGAACCTAAACCTGTTGCGTTCATAAGTGTCGTTCCATTTTTCTAATTTTCCATTGGTCTGAGGATGCTTGACGCGAGCCTTGATGTGTTTGATTTTATTCTCCTTAGTGAAACGGCGGCGCACCCGCGCAGCAAGCTGCGGGGTATTCATAAAAAATAAGAGGTGGTTTTTGGTCCAGCCTATCCCTAGATGTGCGCCAGATAACAAAGTCAGCGCGGGCCTGGGCACTGCCGCGACCTGTCACATCCATTTCTTCGGCAATCTGGTTATGATGATAATCATATTCTTGTATTAATATTTTTAAGTATTCTTGGCGCACTAGCTCCTCAGGAGTGAGCAGGAGCCATTTTTGCCTTACCGGGCTAAAAATTTGACTGCCTTTTATCTGAATCTCATCAGCTTTTGCGTAGGTATCTGACACCATTCATTTGCTCCTTTAGCGTATTCAAATCCTCTTATGCTCTGCGTAGCTGTAATAGCTGCCTGTACCAAGAATGACGTGGTCTAGGAAAACAAGGTTCAGTACTTCTGAGGCAATTTTTAAATTTTTCGTTGTCTCATCATCCGCTGAAGAAGGCTGAGGGTTTCCAGAAGGATGATTATGAACAACAACGAAAGAACTGGCTGATGCTCTGAGGGCTTCTTCCATAATCCTTCGAACGTAAATAGTCGCCTGAGTTGGAATGCCTTCTGTAATCATTCGTTCCGCCAATAATTGATTCTGGCCATCGAGCAACAATGCAAGAAAGCATTCGTAGCGTTTACCCTCAAAACGCGGACCAAAATAAGCTACTACCTCCGAATAAGAATTGAAACTTTGAGGCAGAGATTCCTGTATTCGGACACGTTTACCTATCTCGATCGCCGCTTTGAGCTGAGCTGCCTTTGCAATCCCAAGACCCGGAAAAGAGAGTAGCTCTTCAATATGGACCCGATCCAATCCGGGCAATCCACCCCAACGGGCCAAGAGCTCACGACCCAAGTCCTCTGCAGATTGCCCATGATTGCCGATTCGCAGAATAATTGCTAATAGTTCGCCATCTGATAAAGCCTCAGCTCCCACTTTGATCAACTTTTCACGGGGCCGTTCCGTTTCGGGCCATTCTCTGATGGACCGATTCTGCGGAACAACATAATGGGAATCAGGCTTATCCATTTGAAGATTGCTTGTTTCCTCATATTAATAAAGGGGAACGGTCGCAGGTCCGAAAATTTTTATTTGGTTTTCAGAATTCTGCGCCAAAACATCTCCTGCCCGCATGCTCCGACTGCAACCATGATCCCGCTTGCCCATCAACAGCAGCGCAAATTCCTCGCCGCCAAATCCAGACACGCCCTTCCTGGCAGCATCGCCTCCAGCAATCCGGCCCCACGGCCAGCCGGGCCCCCGGGCACGCGCCACCCAGGCACGCACGCGCGCGCGGGGACGCGGAAGCGCGCCCCGTCAGGACTGCTTTGCAGGCAAAGCCGATGATCTCAGCCATCGATTTCTGCCGCCTGACCGGCTTCAACGCTCAATCTTCAGGTTTTCCTCCAAAGATCGATTACCATTAAATAATAGCGGCACATAATTGAATTCCTGAGGATGGTGCAAAGAATGGCAAAACCAGTCAGACTCGGCTTGGTTCTCGAAGGTGAAGCGGCAAAGGAGTTCTGGAAGAACGAGGAGATCACTGCATTTACGCCAGGACAGTTAGCCATGTTTAAAGAAGCCAAGCGGATTTACAGAGCCAATCGCAGCAGATTTTAATGGCCAGGGAAAAGATTTCACCAGAAGAGTTGAGCATCGAGCCTCTAAGCACCAGGTTCAACCTTTCTCCATTTGACTCGGGCGATGACGATCTAAATGAGTTCTTGAAAGAAGATGCATTAGGCGAACAACAAATCCTTCTCAACAAGACGCACATATGCTTTTGCAGAGACCGCGCAGCAGGCTACATTGCTTTGGTCGCAGATTCGGTTCGGGTGGATCGTCTCGATGATGAGCCCCCGGATGTTGGCAAGTATCCAATCTATCCTTGCCTTCTGATTGCCCGGCTTGCTGTGGATAAGAGACTTCATGGTCGCGGACTTGGAACCTATCTGCTTTTATTAGCCATCGGAGCAGCTCTTGAAGGTCCGATCGGATGCAGATATCTGGTGGTCGATCCGAAAGAAGATGCTCTGAAGTTCTATGAGGATTTTGGATTTAGATCTCTGAAGAAGAGCCGCAGGATGTTCTTGAACATTCGAGAAGCTGCCCGGCAGCTAAAGCCTCTGGAGTCTCTGGACCCCTGGATGGATGGACCATGTCATGAAAAGAGCAACCTTTAAAGCGCGATATGTTGACAAAGTTCCCAAGCCACTGGGAGAGCTGGACCGAAAAGATGGCGACGAAGTCGAGATAAAAGTCCGAAGGAGTGCTACCAGTAAGATCTTTGGGATTGTGAAATGCTGGGAAAGGCTAGAAGAAGCACATGAAGATTACAAAATGGGAAAATGGCCACTAATGACGGCGACTTTAAGCGAGTCAGCTTCTTAACTTTATGGAATCCATAACAGCAAGTCAGCCACTATTTTAGCCCGATTGAACATCAGATATATTTTCTCCACTGGCTGCAATCACGATCCTGCATGCATATTACCCTCAGCGCAAATTCGTGGCCGCCCAATCCCGGCGCGCCCTTCCTGGCAGCATCGCCTCCGGCAATCCGGGCCCAGCCCCACGGCCAGCCGGGCCCACGGGCACGCGCCCCCCAGGCCCGCACGCGCGCGGGAACGCACATGGATGCGCCAAAAGATACATGTCTATCAGCAAATGCAAAGCTTGGCTGCTCCAAACGCACCGTAAAGCATTTAGATGATCGACATGGATTGTTCTGCAAGAGTAAGATCCTGCAAGAAAAGGTGACTACATGACAGATAAGACCTCTGAAGCTCTCGAATTTGATCACAATAATCCTATGCCTTACGGCGGCATCACCGATATTCATGGCAATATCATCAAGGCAATTACAAAAGAGGAGCACGATGAGATGCTGGAAAGGGTACGAAGAGCTTTCCGGAGCAAGAAATGACCGATGTAACCTTCGATGCGGACCTGCTATTCTTTGCCTTGGGGGACCAGAGCCAGCGGAGGAGAGGCATCTACCCTGGTGATATAAAAAACTGATATCTTGTGCAGGAACTCGTGAGGGGGTGACATTATGCATTCCCATTTCTGTACTTGGCGAAGTTTCTGCCATCTGTTTCGAAGGCAAAAGACATAGTGTAGAAGAACTGCATGATCTCATAGACTTCTTGGACCGTTATAATGTTCGATTTCTCCATCCTAACCAGACTGTAGCAGAGGCCTGCCATAATCTTTATGGAAACGAATGGAGAGATGACCGGATGACGCCTACGGATCTGGTCCACTTAGGGTATGCCATGGCCTACGATGTAGATTATTTTATTACAACCGATGGAGTTCTCAATCAATATCGTATGCCTGCGGGATTCAAGGTTAAAGTACTGCATCCCAAGGAAGCTATGAAGCGTTTTCAATGACCATCACCCGCAGCACAAATTCCTCGCCGTCCAATCCCAGCGCGCCCTTCCTGGCAGCAGCACCTCCGGCAATCCGGCCCCAGCCCCACGGCCAACCGGGCCCACGGGCACGCGCCCCCAGGCTCGCACGCGCGCGCGGGGACACGAAAGCGCGCTTCTGGTCATAGAAAATCAGATAAGCCAAGGAATACAAGAAGGCAACGGAGAAGCTGATGAAGTCCAACGATATGCTTGAGCGCATTAAAGTTCTTGTCAGCGAGCGCCGATATATCATCACTACGCATGCCCTAATCAGAATGTCGGATAGGGATGTGACAACGAAGGATCTGATAAGCTTAATAGCCAATGGAGAGATAATAGAAGATTACCCGAATCGCCAGCCATGTCCTGCTGCTCTGATGCTTGGATTTATATCCGGCAACCCCTGCCATGTTGTGGTGGCCATATGTGGAGATCGGCTCAGCGTAATCACCGTCTATTGGCCGGATGATGAATGCTGGGTGAATTGTAGAACGAGGCGATTATGACAAATTCTGATATGTGCGCTCTTTGTGGAAGCAAGCTGCGTGAAGGCTCCACGGACCTTGTATTGAAGGCGGGAGAAGAATTAGTCGTCATAAAAAAGGTTCCCGCTCTTGTGTGCAGTTGCTGTGGCGAAGCGTATGTAACGCCAGTAGTATCTGAGAAAATCGATGAGGTCATGAAAGAGTACCGGTTGGGAAAACTTCTGACAAGACCACTTGTAGCTGGAGAAATAGAGCTGAAAATGAGCGCATGAAACAGTGTGCTCCTAATCGAAAAAAAACTCCTCAATTTTCCTGAGAATCAGTCACCACCGAAAGAACTACAGGCAAGCTTACTAACGCGCCTTTACGAAGGTCAGAGGGCCAAGCAATTCGGCCCGACCCCACCACCAGTCGGCCCACCCGGTCCCCTGGCCACGCGCCCCCAGGCCCGCACGCGCGCAGGGGTGCGCAGGAACGGCAGTCATCGCTATCATCGCTTTTTCCGGGCGGCTTTTGCTAACCTCAAGCCTGGCAAAGCTTCGCCAGTCGATTACTGCAAAGCCTTAAGAAAATTGAATATCCAACATTTGTCAGAGGTTTTAAAGATGGCTCATCCCATAGAACTAGGGCTGGTACTGGAAGGCGAAGATGCGAAAGAGTTCCTTGAAGATCTCAAGAATCCAAAGGCCACCAAGGAACAGATAGAGATGTTCAAGGAAGCCATCAAGCTCTACAAAGAGCATCCTTTCTAATTTGATATGATTATCCCTTCTCAGGAACTACGCATCATTCCTCTGGAAAAAAGCCATAATCTATCCTCATTAAGAAGTATGAAAACAGCAATTTTCCGCCCATGTACCTGAACATGTATCCGATAATCCAAAGGATTGAGCAAAAAAGATGAAGAGGGGGCGTTGGGGGGTCAATTCAGATCCGCCCGCCCCCAGGCCAGCACGCGCGGGAACGCGGGAGCACGCTTGCCGGAGCCGCTACCTTCCCACTGAGCATCCCATAAGCGGCATTATCTACTGAGACTGCTTCGTCAAGAATCCATCGAGGAATCAAGCTATACCCATCTACTCGATCAACCAGCTATCCCTAAAGCCGGGCGTGTAAAAGATCCCGAAAAAATGTTGGAAGCAGTTCAGGAGATAATCAAGACCACCAGTAACCGCTATGGTAAGTGTATGGATACCAATAATTGCGATAAGTGTACGGATAGTTGTAGTTGTATCGATAATAGGACGGATACCAGGTACTACCGGGATAGTAGTAATTGGAATAGCGGTATGAGTTATAGGTTTTCCCTTGGTGGCTATAATAGGAAAATGGATCGTACCCCCAGCCGCCCACACTGCCAGGATAATCATAGGGGGTGTATCCACTACCAAAAACCCAACTGGGTGGAAGCCAGACCTGTTCGTTATCATGATCCGATTGTGCTAAGCAAATTGGTGCTACCAGCAACATAGCTGGCAATAGCAATAAGGCCACAAATTTCTTGTTCATGCCAACCTCACCTATTATAGATTAGTAGATCTGTAAGCTATTAAAGATATTTGCTTCAGCTTCTCCTCATCACCCGAATTGTTTCCTTACCTTCCTTCCACCGAGAAATGGAATCCTACGATTGGGAGGCCAATGTAATCTCCTTTCTTTGGGATAATACAGGGTAATGATCTTGATTGATGTTAGTGAACTTGCTATCCATCGCAGATTGCCTCTTGTAAACACCTTCATAAATTGCAGGATGGCATCATATCGCCAGGATTATTATCCAGATAATGGATGCAGATTAAAGATGATGGAGAACACTCAGTGGAAATGGTGTTACAGATCGCTGTTCTCGACGGCGATCTTTACAATCATTTGCATCTACGCATTCTATTTTATTGACGGCATGTCGGGCGGTTATGCTATCGCTTTTGTGTCATTCTTCCTTGCAGTTACAGGAGTTGCTGTCGCAGCATTATTTTTCCACCGGGCAAGGGTCATGGACTCAATTCTGAATGGCAGGAGTCTGCTTGCCCACTGGATCTATTCAGCAGACGAGGCAGAGCAGAGTGCACGGATAGAATATGCAAAATATCAAGAAAGAAACCGGGCTATGTTTCTCGTTATTGGTGGAATGCTTATTCTCGTCGCACTGGCTATGATGATATTTGCCGGAGAGGGGGGCTCAATCACCGGGGCATTTCTTCTTGCATTCATGGTTTTCCTTTTCATAGTTTCCAGGGTTATGCCGGCAATCGCGCTGAAATATGCACTTCGATCTCCCAGAGAAGCGTATATCTCCGAGAACGGGATTGTTTATGAAGGGGCAGTCTATCCATTCCATTCCTTCTTGATGAAGATGGAGGCAGCTACATTCCACAAAAGAACCGGAAAAAAGCCAGCTGTGCTCATATTTTCCTTCACCCAGTTTGTCGGACTCAATATTCGCACCCCATTCGACATTGAGATCCCCGTACCTGAAGGTGAGGAAGAGTTGGCACGCAAAATAGCCGAACGAGAATCAATTTTATCTCTACCCAGCGTTTGATAGCCCAAGAGAAATACGCTTCGAGAATCATGCAGATGAGGCTCTCCCGCCATAGCGAAGAGAAACGCATCCTGATAAGAGGCATCGAGTTTAAGAAGCCTGATATGATGACCCGGTTAATTTGCGACAATTCCACTCAATAGTAGTAATAATAATCCAATCAAATCAAGCTTTGCGAAAATAGATTAAGTTAGGTGAGCACGGCAGCGATCTGCAGCTTTGCCTTTCAGGGCGCATAGCAGCCCCATCGACCGTGCAGCAATGCTAAGTGGGAAAAGAAATGC